>JBAXSX010000023.1:0-15225 GCA_037130495.1 Candidatus Roizmanbacteria bacterium | reverse complement strand
AAGGGCAAGGAAGTCCAAGGTTATAAGGTTTTCAAGTTATAAAGTTGAGGAAGCCCAAGCAGATTATAGACTTGTAATTATTCCCCTCTAAGAGAGGGGTGGCACACGAAGTGTGACGCGGGGTGTGTTAAATGGATGCGCAACACACCTCCCCGCGTGAAACGCGGTGCTCCTCTCAAGAGGAGAGAGAAAGAGCTGTAAGGCTACGGAAGGGCAAGGAAGTCCAAGGTTATAAGGTTTTCAAGTTATAAAGTTGAGGAAGCCACAAGCAAGAATGAAATATCGTTAAATTGGTCACCAGATCTGTCGGTAGTTTTACACTGTACGTTATACACTTTGCACTTTTTTCTTCCCCATCACACCCATCTCTTTGAGTTTCCACATGAAAAGAGCGCCCTTTCTCGTGGCACGACTGTCCACGACGAACTTGAGAGCTTGCTCGAGGGCTGGGCGGGGGAGCGTCTTGGCGAGTCTCATGTAGAGGCTCTTGCGGGTCGGATCACCGAGTTTGTCGCAGAGATATATCGCGTATGATTGGAATTCGCGCGAAAGATACTTGTCTTCAGTGGGGTTGAACTTTTGCAGTATGTCGCCGATTTTATCCATATGTGTATGAAAGGATATTGTACTAGGAAACGATGGAACATAGAACATGAAACATGAACTATGAAACATGAAATATTAACGATTAAAAATGAACAATTAATAATTAACCATGAAACAGAAAACGTAGAGTGTAAAACGTATAACGTACGATGTAAAACCGAGAATGAAGAATGTAGAACTTCAAACAGAGAACATGAACTATAAAACATGAAATATACATCAGAAATCATGAGTTATTCATCAAATAACTGACATATATACTGTCATGGCAATCCAATATGATGATATTGAGCTCATCAAAAGGTGACGTATGTATTGATTTGACAATACAAACAACATAGTTGTATGATTGGCTACCGTGAAAATACTTCATATTGCTGCAGAGGTGGCCCCCTTCGTGACTGTGGGAGGGTTGAGTCAAGTCATGTATTTTTTGCCAAAAGCACAAGTGAAGCTTGGTTTAGACGTGCGAATAGTGACGCCCAAATATGGGGAGATGAAAGAATCAGTGCCCGGCTCCATCATCGATACGCAGTGGTTGCGTGTGCCACTGGGTGACGAAGAATCAACGCCAATCAGAGCAACTCTTCCGGTAGAGGATACCGAAAATGCAACATATCTGATTTGCAACATGCGCTCATGCGATATCGACAGTGGAGTCACTGCATACTTGCTCGAAAATCGTGAATATTATGAGCTTCGTGCCAATGTCTTCGGATACAAAGACGACCATATTCGGTTTGCATTGCTCTGCAAAGGGACTCTGGAGTGGCTCCTCTTCAAGCGCTCTATTGATCCTGGTTCGTGGCTTCCTGACGTGATACACTGTCACGACTGGCATACCGGATATCTCATCGACTGGGCGAAGCGCTGTCCTCGTTACAAAGATCTACTCAAGGACACACGCATTGTATATACCGTGCACAACTTCGCCTATCAAGGCAACTATGATTTCCGATACGCCACTGACAAACTCAACGATACGGGAAGTCGGCTTTTAGCGGGCATTACAGACAAAAATCTTCAAATGCAAAATCCTTTGCTTCGCGGTGTCCTCTATGCAGATGGGGTGAACACGGTGAGTCCAACTCATGCTCGTGAGGTCCTGACTCCAGAGTATGCAGAAGGCTTGGAGGAATATCTCAATCTCTGCAAAAATAAACTGATTGGGATCATGAACGGACTTGACTTCGAAGAGTTTAATCCCGAAAATGACAAAAATATCTATCGCAACTATTCTCCGAAAGCATTCATCAAAGCCAAGCTTGAGAACAAGCGTCATCTCCAAGAACTCTTTGGATTGCCCGTTGACGAGACAAAGTTTGTGATTGGATCCGTTGGACGGATTGTCCCACAAAAAGGGTGGGATCTGGTCCTCGAAGTACTCCCCAATCTATTGCGCGAGCGAGGAGATTTGCAATTCATCGTCATTGGGAGAGGGGATGATCACTATTGTCAGCAACTTTTCAAACTCAAACGTCAATTCAACAAACAGCTCGGCTTGAGACTGGTCGCTGACTTTGCGATGCCGCGCAATATATTCGCAGGGGCCGATGCAATGCTGCTTGCGAGCTCATTTGAGCCAGGGGGCATTGTCGCCTTTGAGGCGATGCGATATGGTGCTGTACCGATCATCCGTCGGACGGGAGGATTGAACGATGCGGTCACTGATTTCAACCCGACTACCGGTCGTGGCAACGGATTTTCATTTGAAAGTCGCACGCCCTGGGCCCTGTACGGGGCGGTAGTTGAGGCGCAGGTCTACTACTCATCCAAAATCAACTGGCACAAACTGATCGAAAACTGCCTCCGATTCGACTCCTCGTGGGAGCATTCAGCCAAAAAATATCGCGATTGGTACAAGCAGGTAATATATACGCTTTAATGATGGAACATAGTCCCTGAAACCCCGCAGGGCGGGGCATGCGATTTCAGAGAATGCAAACAATTTGACTTCCTGAGTTTAGCTCAGGAACCACGCATTGTCCTAGTCCATGGACCCCGTGCTTCGACAGGCTCAGCATGACAACCGGGGAGTCAACCGTAGTGTTGTTCTGAGAGGTCAGGAACATGCCCGAATTTACGCATTATGTTGCGGTGGTGTGGACTGATGATATAATCTAAACACATGAAAACCAACCTCGGTTTGTTTCTTCACTTGTACCAACCTCCGGTGCAGAAGAAAGATGTCGTGCAAAAAGTTACGGCTGAGTCATATATCCCCATCATTGCAGGACTGAAAAAATATCCCCATGCACGTGTCACCATGAATATCACTGGATGCCTAGTTCTCCAATGGGACAAATATGGGTACCACCACTTGATCACAGATATCGCTCATCTGGTCGCTCAAGGGACCATAGAGTTGACGGGGAGCAGTGCGTATCATGCATTTTTGCCCAAACTGCCTGTTGATCAGGTCATCCGTCAGATCACCCTCAATACCGAAATACTCCACAAATATTTTGGAAAAGATATCTCACTTCGAGGATTTTTTCCTCCTGAGATGGCATTCGTTCCATCACTCGTCCCAATCATCAAAGATCTCGGATTCGAGTGGATAGGACTGGATGAGCGAGGCAAGCATGGCGCACGTGTCCATCACCGATTGTTTGAGGATAAACACGGGATGAAGTATGCATTTCGTGATCGTGACCTGAGCTATGAGACAGTGACTGGGGAGATGACTACTGCACGTGAGTTGCGCACGCTCATCAAGCGACCTCCCACCTGTGGCCCAGACTGTGATGGATATGCGATCATTGCCCTCGATGGGGAGACGTTCGGCCACCATCGTCAAGGATATGAAAAAATACTGGAAGATGTGTATCTTGACAAGCATATCCAGCTCATGACAATTTCCTCAATCATCGATAAAGAATACCCCGTATCACTCATTAAACCTCGCAAAAGCTCATGGACGATACTCGACCGAGCTCGGAGCATCAGCCAGCCCTTTTTGCGTTGGGCAGATCCTGAAAATGAGATACATACGATGCAGTGGAAGCTGACGAAGCTCGCCTGTCAGATCACCCATGACGAAAAATCTCAGAAAAAACTTGACCAAGCGCTTTTTTCCTGCCAGTACTGGTGGGCCTGTGCAAAGCCCTGGTGGTATATTGAGATGATTGAGGCGGGAGCATATGCACTCTTGCAGTCAGTGATCACTTCGCACGCGACGACAGTGACGAAAACGAAGGCAATAGATCTCTATCACGATATCGTCGCTACAGCATTCGACTGGATGCGCACGGGCAAAATGCAACGGATGGTCGATCAGGAACATGAGTATCTACACTACAACAAAGACGCCAAAACGAACCAGTGACCTCTCCCTCTATGCTCCATATTTCATAGTCCATAGTTCATAGTCCATATTTCATATTCCATGGTTCATACTTCCTAGTTTATATTTCATTGTTCATTGTTCATTGTTCATTGTTCATTGTTCATAGTTCATGGTTCATGGTTCATGGTTCATGGTTCATGGTTCATATTTTGTGTTTCATGTTCTTTTCCTTGACTTCCTGATGACAATCAGGAACCATGTGATGGACCAATTCATGGTCCCTGAATCAAGCCACAAAGTGGCCCCTTCGGGGTTCAGGGATTCAAGAGCGCGATCCGGAATCTCTCTTCTGTTTGATTTCCTGATGACGATCAGGAACCATGCCATATTCCGTAAATAGACTCTGAATTGAATTCAGAGAGTCAAACAGAGATGTTTCGCGCTCTTCGTTCTATGCTTTATGGACTAGATCCCGGGACTCGCTGTCGCGCTTGCCCGGGCACCGCCCATAGGGCTATGCCCGGAGGGATGACACTGTGGTGTCACTTTACGGACTTTACGACTTTACCTGTCCCGCGTAGCCTCGCCTGTCCCGCTCTGTCGCGTCAAACGCGACTTCGCGGGGGCGAAGTGGGATAGACTAAGTCCGACTTTAAGGACTTTCTCTAGACTCTCTGTTTCATGTTCTTTCCTTGACTTCCTGATGACGATCAGGAACCATGCCTCATACTTCATACTTCATACTTCATGGTTCATAATTCATTGTTTATATTTCATCGTTCATATTTCATAGTTTGCGATTCATCTTTCATGTATTATGATTCATATCTATGATTGCTTATTTTTGTACTGAGTATGAGCTCGACGAAAAGCTCAAAACATATGCGGGAGGTCTGGGTATACTCGCCGGTGATACGATACGTCAGGCGGGGGATGAGGGGCGAGATTTCGTAGGGATTGGTCTCTACTACTACAAAGGATATCTTTCAACGGGTTATGAATGGTTCATCCCTGAGGCGTGCGATCTCGAGTTGGTACGGGCGGCAGATGGCACACCACTCAACATATTGGTCCCGATCGGAGATCGTGAAGTGAGCATACGAGCATGGTGCTATCGATATAAAACAGCGCGCGTCTATCTCCTCGATGCTATGCAACATCACAATCATCCGGATGACCAGAAAATTTCGTATCATCTCTATGATCAGGATATTACGATGCGTGTGGCTCAACAGATGATACTAGGCATAGGGGGCATGAGGCTCCTCAAGGCTCTGAATATAACTCCGCATATTTATCATATGAACGAAGGGCATTCTACATTTCTCCATTTGGAAGCTTTGGCAGGAGTGCCGATCATGTTCACGAATCATACGGTCATTCCCGAAGGAAATCAGATGTATAGTGCCGATCACATGCGCAAAGCATTTGCAAAGTATCAAGCACAAAATCCAAACTTCAACATGCAGGAGTTTCTAGAACGTGGTTCATGTCAGTACGAAAATACGTTTTCGATGATGTATTACGCGATCCGTGTATGCCAAAAGATGAACGGAGTCAGTGCGCTACACACACGGAAGCTCAAACAGCAACATCCTGGTATCCCGATTCAATCAGTGACCAATGGCATTCATGTGCCTACCTGGGATATGTTGGGACAATCTGCTGATAGTGACATCGTTGCAGCACATGCGGCTCGCAAAAAAGAACTTCTCACCCTGATCAAAGAAAAATCAGGCGTAGAGTGGTCTCCTGACGTCCTCTTGTTGGGCTGGGGCCGACGATTCGTCCAATACAAGCGTCCAATGGCTCTATTTGAAGATGCGGTTAGACTCATTAATATACTCAAGTCGACCACGGTACCGATGCGGATCGTGCTCTCAGGCATCCCACATCCTGCTGACCAATGGGCCAACGAAACCCTTTCCAAGTTGCTTTCACAGATATCAGATACATACAAGGATCTCGCCGTCTATATACCTGGATACAATCCTGAGATAGCAAAACGGATGACATCGGGCTGTGATGTGTGGATGAATACTCCAACAGTCGGGCTTGAGGCATGTGGGACCAGCGGAATGAAAGCATCGCTCAACGGGACCCTGGCTTTTTCTACTCCTGATGGATGGATGGCCGAGGTGGACATGAAGTCGATAGGGTGGGAAATCGAGGATATGCATGTCAGCGATAGCATTTATGCGACCCTTGAGCAACAGATCGTCCCTGAGTGGACAGCGTATAAAAATGGGTCAAGTAAAGTTTGGCAGGATAAGATGGTTGCATCGCGCAAAATGATCATAGATCACTATTCGGCAAAGCGCATGATGGTCGACTATGACCAGCTAATGTGGAAATAGACAGGATAGTCCGTAAAGTCGTAAAGTCCATAAAGTCCGTAAAGTGACGAAGGATAGTGAGTCATCAGGTCGAAGGTCGTCAGGTCGAAAGTCATACCTCCTTCGCCGAAGCTACGGAAGGGCAAGCAGGTTCAAGGTTATAAAGTTATCAAGTTGGGAGATTCATCGTTCTACACTATACATTCTCCGTTCTGAACTTCTCGATTTATCAAGTCTTGAGTCATCAAGTTCAAGGTTATAAGGTTTTCAAGTTATAAAGTTATAAAGTTATCAGGTTATCAAGTCGAACTACAGCTAAAAGCTATGGAAGCGGAACTTGCCGGCCTGGGGCTGAAGCAGATTTGGCCTTGTTTACTCCCCTCTAGAGAGGGGTGCCGCGTTTGACCTGTCTGCCGACAGGCAGGCGCGACGAAGTGCGACGGCTCCGCCCGTAGGGCTACGCCCGGAGGGGGTGTGTTACTGGCCGTGTGGTTCACTTCTCGACCCCGCAGAGCGGGGCAGGCTGGGCTCGAAGTGACACTTTATGGACTAGATCCCGTGTCTCGCTCACGCGTCTGCACGGGATGACACTGTGGTGTCACTTTATGGACTTTACGACTTTACGACTTTATAGACTTTACGGACTTTCCCACACTCTACTCTCTTGGCATGTTTTTGTCACAGGCAGCTTTAATCACCGGGAAAAGCGCAGTGATCGTCTGCATTTGTGCAGGGAGAAAGTCTTCGAGGACATAGTCGATGCCCGATATACGATTTTCGGGCGGGCGATCATCGACCCCGATACGGATCCGCCAAAAATCCTTGGTCTTCAGATGATGCTCGATTGAGTTGATGCCGCCATGCAGCTGTGGACCTTTGCCAAAGGATATTTTGTATTCACCTGTAGGCAGGTCGAGATCGTCATGCACGACGATGAGCGAGGTGGGGGAGAGAGATGAGGTGGCGAGAATACTTCCGACCGCACTCCCAGACTCATTCATATACGTGAGCGGTTTGATGAGAACATCTTCATCGATAGATGCCTGATGGTAGCGTCCGCGTTGATTTTCTTTCCAACTTTTACCATCAGCTCGTCCTTGCAGCCAATCTAGATACATATAGCCGACATTGTGTCGGTTGTGAGCGTATTTGGGTCCGGGATTGCCGAGTCCGACGATGATCATGCGGAGATTATATACATATTTTTGATACTTACCTATTTTTCAACGTGTAGTGAGTAGATCTCCCTCCGCCTTTGCGCTCAATCAGCCCCAGATCGAGTAGTTTTTGAAAGTCCAATGTGCGGGTAGCTTTGGCTCTATTGGTAAGCTGTGCATAGTCACGGTCGCGAATGTACCCATGCTCTTCTAGGTACTTCACCATCTTGAGATGGTGCGACTCCAACCTCGTTTGAGGAGTGGTCCCCACCTCGGGCAATAGTTTTTGGACTCGAAGTAGTTCATCTATCAATCCTCCCGTGAAATACTCGAGCCATTGTGTGAAGTCAACTGAGCTCTCTAGCTCGTTATAGTCTCCATGCTCTCCGACCGTTCGAAAATATCTGGTCACATTCTGGTTGTAATAGTTTTCAAAACTAAAAAGGTTAAATGTATCGAGGCCCATCTTGGCGAGGAGCACCTTTGTAGTGAGGCGTGCTGTCCTCCCATTACCATCGATGAACGGGTGAATGATCACTATCTGCTTGTGGAAAATCCCCGCCAATATGAGGGGATCTATAGTCGAGCTGTGGGTATGTACGAAACGGACCAGATCAGTCATGAGTTCCTCGACCTTTTCTGCGTCTGGAGGGAGGTAGACCACGTTGGTAGTCCGAGGATCGTGCACAACGACAGGTTTTTTGCGTAGTCTCCCAGACTCATACGATGGCAAGAGCTTTTCGGTGACTTGTGTATGTACGGTGAGGATGAGCTTGAGAGTGATCTTGAGAGTGATCTTGAGAGTGATCTTGAGATGTCCCGACTGGAGGAGTGTGTTGAGATTTTCTAGGGCACGGTTGTAGTTGAGGATTTCCTTTTCGCTGTCTCTGATATGAGTCGGCGCCGACTTGAGCACTTTTTTTACCTCAGTGAGTGGCAAGGGATTGCCCTCAATACTAGTTGAGGCATAAGTCGACACAGCTCGGGCAGTACGCTCAAACTCTGCAAGTACAACCTTTGGGAATCGACGGTCATTCAGATCTCTGATGAGTGCGTTCACTCTTTTGATATTCGACAGCAGTTGTTCAGTGATCGTATATCTTGGCAGGAACATGATTAGGCGAATAATAGGCGATTATTAGTCGATTGTCAATAGCCCGATAGAGTGCAGATACTCTCTTTAACCGGCTGCGGAGGCAAAATGATTGTGAAATATACCATCAAAAAACCTCATCCTCAGGGGGAGAGGGTGAGGTGTAGATCTAACACTATTCTATTATCCATCGAGGACTTTCAGGACCTCTTCACGCTTGAAGCGTCTATCACCACGGGTATTGATCCGGATGGCTGGGAGCTTGCCACTTTTGCCCCATCTTTTCAGAGTGAGCGTGGAAACTCGAAGGAGTTGTGACACTTCCCGAAGGGTTAACAGATCAGGAAGATCGTTGATTGAGACGCGTTTGAACATTGTCATAGCAATGCGATGATTATAGTACTGGTTTTCCAAAATACAAGCATATTGATGTGGTGTGGATCACTGCTAGACACTCTGATCCTCTGGGGAGCGTTGCAACCTGCTGGGGAGGTAGAATGCAAACAATTAATAATTTAAAATTAATAATTCAAAAATGTAAAATTGGGAATCAAAGTAAGAATATACGAAGTTCAACTCATGGAGTGCTTGAGGTGTGCTTGCGTCATCTGCTACAGTGATACACGATGAGATCACTGTACAAACAACCATTGATAGAAGCGGCCATCCTCGCATCAGGTATTGTGTGTACCATACTCGTCATCCATGGTGTACAGACATGGATCGCGCTGAGCGGCCAATCATCGACATCGCAGATAGCGCAGACGTCTCCCTCAACGAATACGGGACTCGTACAGGTATCAGCGGGGAGCTTTGCTCTCGGAGATACGTGTAACACTCCTGGAGTGTGTTCAGCGAACAACTACAGCTCTTCTGATCCGCCGATAATCAATCCAGCCAGCGTCCCCGAAGCGTACGACCTGGATAGATATGCGATCAAAGATGCAGTAGCAGGGGCGAGTTTGAATATATCGACGGCGGGGTATGATGCGAGTGAGCTTGATGGGGCAGGACCCAATATGTATCCCAAACTATGTACGATGTTCGGGAACACTTTCCCCCTTGCTTTCACTGCTGTTGAGAAACACAGATCAAATGCCGGCGATAACAATACACCATCAGCAGATGGGGGAAGTGTCTTTCAATTTGATCTGCCTGCCGGAACCCCGATCACTATCCCTGTTTCAGGGAGAAACATCGCTCATGGACTCGATAGTGCTGGCAATGGACCTGAGGGGATGATCATGTATGCTGCAGCGGATCGATTTGCATTCCAGATCGGGAGGAAAGATTTCCTCAAAAATATTTGGATTTATGTGATGGACGTGGATGTGGACCCAGGCCTTGTGGAGGCATACAATTCTGCGAATGCAGGAGGGAGGAACAAGCTTCCTGAAGTGACGACTGGACAGGTTGTAGCAACATCAAAAGGAAAGGTTCGTATCGGCGTCCGTGATGTCGGCAAACTACTCGACTTGCGCCATATCTATCCATGGGATCCTGGGTTCATATCGTCGCTCAATATACAAAAAACATGTACTCAAAGTAGTGCTCCAGCAGGTCCGATAGGTATAACTGATCCAGGGTACGTAGCTCCACCGCCCCCACTTGATAGTAGTAAACTTGCCTTGACGAAGCCATGCAAAAATGATAGTGATTGTCTCTCGAACAAATGTCACGATATAGCTCCTATAGATCCGCCTAATTTCGTTTGTATCCAGGGGACATTGAGTGTGAATAGTCCATGCACCCATGAAAGCCAATGTGCATCCAAAAGCTGTCCAGAACCAGCAAGCGGGAATGATAAGGTGTGTGCAAATGGCGGCGCAGCAGCTGATGCAGTATCTTATTCTGTTTCTGGAACATTGAACGTGCAAAATCCCAGAGATATGGTGACAGAGGGTGATTTTGGAGAGAAGTTACTAGTAGTGCTACGCAACACAGATACAAACATGGATGTAACTTATTGGGGTTCAAGCTATGGAGCGAAATCATCTCAAACATTTAACTATATATTTCCAAAAAAAATACCCCCAGGATCCTATCGGTTATTTCCTTTTATGAAGTTTTTTCATAAAGAAGGTCCTCCTACTGGCGAAATTCCGGGTACCGATATTCCAATTACTATTGTAAATCAGGATCTTGCGGATAAAAATGTCACCATAACTCTTCCGGTTGCAAATGCTCCTCCCGCAACCACCCACACAGTTTCTGGAAAAATAGTGGTATCGGGTGTCCCATCCGAACCGATCGCCAAATATGGTGCCTTTCTTCATATCATAGATCCAATAGATCGCACATCTATTGCACCGAAAAGTACGTATGGTGCATTTGCCTCCAAAGAACTAACCTACTCGATTGAGGAGGTGCCTCCTGGCAGGTATTTGTTCCTGGCTCAAGCAATTTCTACTAATAATGTCGCGATATTCGAGTCCCAATCTTTTGAAATCAGTATTGGTACGGATGACCTGCGCAAAGATATTCCTATCAACTTTCCTGCGACAGTTGTAGATGAGGGTGATAAGGAATTTGTATTGAAAATTATCAACAGGTATCTTCTTATCGGTTTCGATGTGACAGATATAAAAGTATACTCGAATCACAGCTCTGTGCCCCTCGCATCGGGCGTTCCCTTTAAACTCCACCCGGGCTATTTTATAACAAGGAAAGTGAATATCCCAAAAAAGTATGAAACAAACGGTAATACGGTTACGTTCTTTATCACACTTACATCTGACTTCGATGGGGCGACGTATACCGTATCACCCGAAATGGAATTCCCCAAAGCATCATCAGAGTTCGTAGTATCCATAGATACTGATACGACAAGAAAATAGATATTAAATTTCCAGGCACCCCATCCTTGCGTTCACTCTCATATACGCGAAACGCATAAGATGACCGCTACTGCACTTGATCTACACGGGGTCTTTCTGCTACAGTGATACACGATGAGATCACTGTACAAACAACCATTGATAGAAGCAGCCATCCTCGCCTCAGGCATCGTGTGTACGGTGCTGGTCATCCATGGTGTACAGACATGGATCGCGCTGAGTGGGCAATCATCGACATCTCAGATAGCACAGACATCTTCCTCAACGAATACGGGACTGGTAAAGGTCTCTGCGGGGAGTGGATGTCCATATAGTGCTCCCGTATCCCTGGGTCAAACAGCTGGCGGTGGTGAGATGCGAGATACTCCCGCGAAAAATATGAAGGTATACAATCCGTTTCCTCCCGAATACATCAATAGAGCAGTCGGCAGCAAAATTCCTGGGACAGGCCTTGTCGATGGACCTGCAGACCCAAAACTCCCGAACATTGGAAGTATATTTGGATATAAACCTTCGGCCGTGAACTATTATGCTGTTCAGGAAAATGCAGATAAAACAGATGTCACCAAGCCGTGGGTACAATATTTGATAGGCGTGCCCACAAACGTGGGGGCTGAGATTAAGGCGCCTCAGACGGCCTATGATATCGGCGGAGGTAAGATGGGGCTCGTGGTATATGCGACTAACAACCAGATCACGATCCACGTCGGTCGTCATGAGTATCTCACTGGCAATGGAGGGGCTGAGTCTGGGGGCTACTGGATCTATCTCCAGGGACTCTGTGTGAACGCCGAGCTCCTCGCTCAATACACTGCAAATGCTGGATCACGCAGCAAGCTCCCTGAGCTGTCAAAAGGCGAACTATTGGGCTACGCGACTGGAACTGAAGTATTCGTCGCCGTCCGCGACAATGGACCATTCCAAGACGTACTCGATCCGGAGTGGTGGGCTGGAGTAGATCCGAAAACAGTCACCGTCGCTCCACCTGTACCTGATCTAGGGGGAGGAGGAGGTGGGGGCGGAGGTGGAGGAGTTGGGAGTCTCAAAGCACTCGGTCAGTCATGCACAGGGGGTGCGGATTGTGAATCGGGTAGATGTGAATTTGTTTCTACCGCTGCTCCAGCAGGTCTACAATGTTTGGTCGGACAGCTGACGGCGACCTCTCGATGCAAATACAACTCTCAATGTGCGAGCGGATCGTGCAATACTGAATTTAAATGTGACAGAACAGCACCGGTAGTAGAAAAAAAGGCGGTAGATGGGCCTTGTGCTAGTGACGGCAACTGTACTTCAGATAGGTGTAATATTGTTACCAATAAGTGTGTTGCTGGAACTATTCAAAACGAGCAGCCATGCTCCGATGATAGCGAATGTCAAACGAGGCATTGTACACAAAAAGTAGGAAATCCCGCTGAGAAGGTTTGTAGCCAGGCAGGAGATGGCGCAGCATATCAACACAAGGTGTATGGAAAACTCACTATCAATAAACCTTCTGGAAGTAGTATTGGCAATACAGCTCAATTTGTTGTTAATATAACAAAACCAAATAGTCAATCGTTCGATGAAAATAACTCTTGGCACTCGAGTTTCGGAGAAAATGCGAATGTAGTCTCATACTCACTCCCATCAACTGTTGCTGTTGGAGCATATACCATAAGAGCCTTTTTAATCAAAAAAAATGGAAATTGGATCGAGCAGCTCGTTGCAGGTGATTCAAAGCCAATTTCAGTCACCGACAGTAGTTCGCCAATAGATGAAGACTTGACAATCACCATCCCAGATCTTTCTGCTTCCCCAGATCCGTCTGGTCTGCCGGCATGGGTCAGTAGCCATGAATACTGTTACGACAGTTCGAAGCAGAATTTGTGCGGATCTAGTGAGGGGAAAGTGAACGACGGCTCATCAATTTACTGTGCAGGGACAACAGAAAACGCGATTGTACCCGTTGTGAAGTTGTTCGCTCGTTCGGTCGCAAGCTGTTACTATACAAGCTCTTTAGGCACATCATACCAATCCCTTCCAGGGACACGGACGGAGGATGTAATCAAGGGACCTCCATCACAGCATGACAGTATACCTTCCTGTATATACGAGGTGATTAATGGAGACAAAAAGGAGAACTGTTCACAGTTTGCATGTGGTAGGGTATGTGATCTGCCGGACACCATTACTTTTCCGCTAATTATACAAAAGCCGACTGGTGCAATCCAAGTGACCATAAAGTCTGCGGTTGCTAGATTTCCTACGAGTATTAACGCTGGTACAGTACACGAATTTATTGGCACTCAATTGGACCCATTCCGATACGGGTTCTCTATCCCTTCAGAAGATGCAATGTACCTTGCAGAGAATAATATGCAGGCTAAATTTACAGTAACTTATTCAATTACAGCAACAACTGGTAAGTCAGAAAAACCGCCATTTGAAGTATTTCTTGATTTTCCTAAAAACGACATGGAATTCGGAATTATTTTAAATACACCATAATAGTATTTAAGAATCTATCATCCCTATGCGCCCCATCCTCAAATTCACTCTCAAATACGCCAAATACATCCTCATCATCCTAGTGGCTCTTTTGCTGTCCCGAGGCCTCAGCACGACAGTCTTTGTCTCAGGTACTCCCCAGATCAATACGGCCTTCATCGCAGGGATGATGGATGGTGTGAAGAGGGGAGATGTCTTCTCGAGCACCGTCGCATTTTTCGATAAAAAACGAATCACCCCATCTCCTGCACAATCGGTACCAATAGACCTCCAAGATCTCTCAGAAGAAACGAAGGCCAATCTCATCCAGGTTGCAGCGGTCGCCCCTCGTACCGATGAAAACGGTATCCAGATCCGCGAGTATGGCAATGTCGCCCAGATCACCCTACCCAAGAATCTGCTTGAAGGGAAGTAGAGAAGTGTAGAAGGTAGAGTGTAGAAGGTAGAGTGTAGAAGGTAGAGAAAGTCTGTGTAGTCCATAAAGTCCATAAAGTCCATAAAGTCCATAAAGTCCATAAAGTGTGCACGCTTGACTTCCTGGCGCATGCCTATTTGACTCTCTGAATTCAGTTCAGAGTCCATGAATACATGGTTCCCGAACTAAATTCGGGAAGTCAAGACTAAGTCAAGGAAAGGTCAGGAAGTCGGAAGTCAAACAGTTTGACTCTCTGAATTCAGTTCAGAGTCCATGAATACATGGTTCCCGAACTAAATTCGAGAAGTCAAGACTAAGTCAAGGAAAGGTCAGGAAGTCGGAAGTCAAACAGTTTGATTCTCTGAATTCAGTTCAGAGTCCATGAATACATGGTTCCCGAACTAAATTCGAGAAGTCAAGACTAAGTCAAAGAAAGGTCAGGAAATCAATCGAAAGAACACGCTGTATGACGCGTCCCTGCTTGACTTCCTGGCGCATGCCAGGATCCATGTATTTGACGATCTGTATTTCGAATCAATATATCTTTGCAAAATCATTGATAAGATCGTTCCATTGAGGATTTGATTGACTAATGAGGTTCATCTTCCATTCTCTTTTCCAGTTTTTCAGTTGCCTTTCTCTCGCTAAAGCATCACAAATATCTGAATATATTTCTACATGTACTAATGTATACACTTTGTATCGTGCTGTAAACTCAGATACATTCCCTTTTCTGTGTTCACTCACTCTGCGCAGGAGATCGTTTGTGACGCCAATATACAGGGTGCCATTGTATTTGCTTGCAAGAATATAGGTGAAATATTGTTTCTGAGGTGGCATCTTAGTTGAGTACATGATGTATGAAACAAATAGGATAACAATACATGGTTCCTGATTGTCATCAGGAAGTCAAGGGAAAGAACACAATGTGTGAAGCGCGCTTATTTGATTCTCTGAATTCAGTTCAGAGTCCATGAATACATGGTTCCCGAACTAAATTCGGGA
>JBAXSX010000022.1:0-15553 GCA_037130495.1 Candidatus Roizmanbacteria bacterium | reverse complement strand
TCCGCGTGCCACCCCTCTCTAGAGGGGAGTTCGAGCACGATCCCGTGTCTCGCTCACGCGCATGCACGGGCACCGCCCATAGGGCTATGCCCGGAGGGATGACTCACTGTCGTTCGTCACTTTATGGACTTTACAGACTTTATAGACTCTCTATCTTCTCCGTTATACACTTTTTAGGTATTTGAGTACATCGCTAAATGTGTGCGTCACATGCACCCCTGCTTGGCTCAATGCCTTGCGCTTCTCGCTCGCTTTTTCTTTGACTAGATGTGCTTTGGCTTTGGCATGTCCAAACTGTGGACTTTCGGGAAATATTTCACCGATGGTCCCTCCAATATGAGCAATCACTGGTTTGGTAATCGTATGGCTATCGATCATCTCTTTGAGTAGATATTCATCTTCGCCGCCGAGTTCTCCGTAATACACTATGACTTTGGTCTCCGGATCATGTTCAGCGAGTAAAAATGCATCTTGGGGAGTACATATCGGCCACCGATCTCCGCCAAAGGATAATGCAAAGGAGAGTTTATGTCCCGACTGGTATACGAGTGAGATAAGCTCGCCAGTCATGCCGCCTGAGCCGGATATCACAGCAATGTCTCCTTGGGTCGTGATGTCTAACTGTTCCCACTGAGCAGGGTCAACCCCGCCGATCGCGCCGAGCTTCAGTGAGCCAGGCACCAGCAAACCAACTGTCGCAGGACCGACAATAAGAGCATCATGTTCGAGCGCTGTTTTAGATACGGAGAGGGCGTGCTGTTCGGTGACTCCTTCGGCAAAGACGACGCCTCCCTGTATCTCAGGATACACAGAAAACATATGTTCGATATCTGACTTCACTCGACGGGCAGATGATACGTGCACAAACCATTTGATCTGGGCTTCTGGATTCACCTGCTTGTATTCAGAAACTGTACGATAGGTTGGTATGAGGCGCTCTCGCTTGCCCCAAAAGAGCTTGGCCACTCCTCGCGTGCCAGTGATGAGGCCATATATATCTGGAGCGGTTTTGCCACATAGGTAGTCGAAATCAAGCATAGACTGCATGACTGCCCGATGCTGTCCGATGATGAGCGTCGGATGCGATGCTGAGCTGCGGGTTTGAGAGATGAGATGGGTATTCATGAGTGGTTGATCGTTTTGAGTGCATGATGGATGACTTCGGTGAGTGGCAGCCGCTGATCAGAAACCTCATGGGCTATTTGCTGCTCTGTCAGAAACTGCTCAATCAGTGCAAGGCCTTTTTTCTGATTCGGTCCACCCCGTCGTACAAATACTGAAACATCATTTTCGTTCAATTTTTGTGCAAATGGTCGAATGCCATCTATGACCCCCAAGAGAGTGGCATATATATCGGTGAAGTTGGCTACGCCTCCTGCGATGACGAGCACCCTATGGGGAGCTGTAGATTTTAGGAGAGCCTCAATGATGATGCGTGTATATATTTCAACATCTTCTCGTCGAGGATTGCCACTGTATTCTCCATAATTCCCGAGGAGATTGCCATACCCTGCATCTGCGACCTCATCTGCCAATACAAGACTTGCTCCTCCACCAGAGAGGAGCATCCAGACTGCGCCGTCAGGATTGAGGAGGGTGAGCTTGAGTGATGATGCAGTGTTTTTTTGTAGCTCGGCGACTCGCTGTTCGGCGGAGTGTTTGCTTTGTGTCCTGACCGTGCCATCGGCCATGATCTGGTCCGATTGGCCTATCGGAGCGGTATCGTCTGTGAGAACCGCCGCATCAAGGATATGCACTGTATCCTGATCAGTGATGACGAGCGGATTGATTTCGATGAAAGACCAATCATACATATTCATGAGTGATATGAGCTGTGTTACAAAGGCGTGCAGAGTCGGCGGAACACGATGCAAATCAGTAGGCAGGATATATCTTTTGATTGATTCCCATGCATCTTCGATTTCGATCCCGCCCTCGTGACTATAGAGGAGGAGGAATCCGTCTCGAACTCGTTCAAGTGAGAGGTACTGTTCAGTGTTTGGATCGTGAGGGACAGCTTTCTCAATCAAAAAAGTCTCAAAGGTAGAATGATCGGTGATGAACGACACCGCTTGAGCTGGAGTCACGCTCACTTTCATCAGACCTTTTTTGCCTCGTTGTTTGATCCCTTGGTCAACCTTCACAACGAGAGGAACATTTCCGAAATAGAGAGCAATTTCTTCCGCAGTCGTATGTGCATTGGCTGACAAGCCCAACCATGAGGGTAATAATCCTCCCCGCGAAAGAATCGATTTGGCTGCATACTCAGTGAGCTTGATTCGTGCCATATTTTCAGCTCAGATTATAGCCGATTTCTCGTCTCGTGGGGCCGTTTCAGGATGTGCTACCAGCTTCCTCCCCCTCCTCCACCTCCACCCCCACCTGAGAAACCTCCTCCACCACCAAACCCACTTGATGAGCTGGATTTGACCGCAGTCATCGTCGAAGCAAATGTGCTCGATGCACGGGTGAGATCCTGTGAAAAATTGCCCATGAGAAACGCACCTCGTGGTCCGATATACCAGGTCGGTGCAGATGTGAAAATATCTTTGAACTGATCAGTCCATATTTGAGTGACTCCGAGGGCCATCGCATACGGTAAGAGTCGCTCAAACAACTCAGGTGTTTTCTCAGGTGCATTGTGGAACTCGATCCTATCTTTTTCGGCTGTTGACATGTAGAGCTTGAGACCAAGCACTTCTTCTTGGAGATTTTTTCCTCGTGGAGTATAGAACTGGAACGTAAGTATCGAATATATGATGAAGGGGACCGATCCTATCAGCATGACCCAAAATATGATCGCCAGTTCCGAGACTGCTCCGATCACTACTGCGGCGATGAATGCGGCATATATCGCGATCAGTGGGCCACTCAGCGGAGATGGGCTTGATCTGAATATCCTTTCGGTCACGCCCCATGCACGGAGTACTGATTTGATTGCGTCTACTTTTGGAGCAAATTCGTACTTCAGATCATTGAGTGAAACCTCTGTCTCGCTGGTGGAAAAAATACTTGTAAACATGAGCTGTTCTTCAGAGGTGATGGGTTGTTTCTTTTGGTTTGGCTGATCTTGGATGAAGGTATACCCGCTCCCTATGCCCAGTATCCCACCCTCGTCGCGTCTGATTTTCATATAGCCTTTGACGGCCAGTGAAAGGATGATCGATGATATGTCGACTGAGTCCACCGATTGATCGGCAACGAGTCCAACCTGAGCAGGTGACATACCCTCTGGTGCATCAAATCGTGGGGCGATGATCCCTCTGGATTGGGGCGGCATACCAAAGCGTCGTTTGACATACAGGGCAATCAATAGGGGGACAACCGATACGAAAAGAAGTGGTTCTGAAAGGAGGTATCGTGTCCATGTCCACGGTGCATCGATATTTTCAGACACCTGAGCTACGGGGACATTGAGTGTTGTGAGGAGAGTCGCTCCCGCAAACGCACGCAGTTCTCCGACATCGATCTTGACTGATCCATCTGCGTTTCTCTGCTGAGTGCATGACTCATCGGTACTCCCGATTGCGCCCCGATAACAAAAGACTTTGTCGAGCTTGATTCCATCTGCTGAGAGGTTGATAGATCCGTGAGTGATAGGCACGGGCCAAAATTGTGGAATAGCGTTCCAATAGAGCTTCACTTCTCCATTGTCAGATCGCAGCGAACGACCTACGGTATAGGTTATCTTGTACGTATGTAGGCCAGTGATCGTATTCTCAGGATCACCTATCTTCAAAAAAAGCTCTCTGTCTTTGAGATATGCGAGTGGCGATCGTGCACAGAGACTACTTGAGCGAGTGGACTCATCATATATGACTGGTGCACCATCGAGCGTAACATCGACGTTGTCTATAGTGAGATATGAAAACCGCTGGGTATCGAATCCTGCTCCCTGTGGTTGGAATACAAAAGGTATATATCGATAAATGCCATGCTTATATGCATCGAAGTTCACTCCCACTGTCTCAGTGACGGTGAGGAGACCTGATTTTTGAACGCGGATATCGGCTGTATAGTCATCGATCTGCCAACCCGACTCGGAGACTTGCTGGAGCATGGCCTGTGAGTCGCAGTCACCAGCCAATACTACCCCACTCATGGCATTGGTGAATATGCCCGTTCTGACGAATACTGCGAAGAGTACCATCAACGCCAGATATAGTATGCTGCGATACGATGATTTCATCAGGAACAATGTCAATTGAAAACAGAGAGACGATAGAGCTGTGGGTCACCGTCTCAGACTCAGAACTGTACTTTTACGTTTTGTTTTTCATCCTCAGCTGTCTCAAAGTACTTTTCTTCAGTGAATCCAAAGACACCAGCGACGAGGTTGTTCGGAAATACAACGATCTTGTTATTGAACTCTCGTACGGCGCCATTGTAATATCGGCGACTATTTTGAATATCTTGTTCTATCTGAGTGAGTGTATTTTGCAACTCGATAAAGTTTGCGTTTGCTTTGAGATCAGGATAGTTCTCTGCTACCGCAAAAAGTGTCTTGAGTGATGCAGACAAACTGTTTGAAGCTGCGGCTTTTTCGTCGATCGATCCTCCACCTATAGATGCACTGCGATACTTGGCAATATCTTCGAAGATTTGTGTCTCGTGCTTGGCATAGCCCTTCACTGTCTCGACTATATTGGGGATGAGATCAAATCGCTTCTTGAGCTGTGTATCGATATCCGCGAATGCCTCTTTGATCTTTTGACGAGCTAGAGAGAGATTATTAAATAGACTGATGAGAAAAACGACGATGAATCCAGCAGCACCGACGAATACGAGTAGAGGTGTCATAAGATAGAAATAAATATAGTAACCATAGGCATTATACTCGCAAATCAGGAGACAATAATCTGCAAATCGCCTTTTTCGACTATCTGGTACTATATCCCTATGCATACGACTCGCAAAGAGGTATACGACAGTATCGAAGCTCGATCGCTCAGGTCCCGCAGTAGGTCGGGATATATCGTGGATATGTTGATTTCACAGACAGGCACATCAACTTTTTTGATCATCAACATCACACTCTTTCTGATTTGGATACTATACAACAGTGGATTGATCACATTCATCCCCGTTGTCGACCCGTATCCATTCGGGATGTTGACCATGATCGTGTCTCTCGAAGCGATCTTGCTATCCATACTCGTCCTCATTAGCCAAAATCGTACAAGCAAAATCGACACGATACGTGAAGAGGTGCAGATGCGGCTCAATATCATCTCTGAACAAGAAGTGACCAAAGTGCTCCAGATGCTCTTGAAGGTGTCACATAAAGTGGGAGTCGATCCAAAGGATGAGGAACTCATCGAAATGCTCAAAAAGCTCAATACCCAAAAGATAGAGCTTGAGATCGAGGAAGAGATAGAAGAAGCAGATCACGATCACAAAAAATTAATTAATAATTAATAATTAAAAATTAATAATGAAAGGAAGGGCGGGCGTAGAGCATAAAGTCTCTGAAGTGTCAGTTCGAGCCCCGAAGGGGCCACTTCGTGGCTTGCCAGCCCCGCTCTGCGGGGTCGAGAACTGATGAGATTATTCCTCGCCTAGGTTAGTAATTTATCTGTTCACTTCTCGACCCTGCTCGAAGTGACAGAAAGAAGTGAATCAAGCAAAAAGGAGTGTCTTCTCGTTGAAAAACGGGATCCATTACATTGAGGGCCTGCCCTTTCGAAGCCTTGGCGAAGGAGGGACGCCGAATCCATGAATGACACCATACACGGTTCCTGATTGTCGTCAGGGAGTCAGGTAAAAGAGCATGAACTGTGAAATATGAAATATGAACCATGAAATATGAACTATAAACATGGAAAATGAGAGGGGAAATGTGAAGGATAGGACATGCAGCGTGAAGCAGCAGAGAGAGCAAGTCGAGAAATATATATGTGCGATAAAACAGCATATTTTCTCTATACAGAGACATATATAACCATACGAATAGGTTGAGCATTTTCGCAGCAGATTTCGTTCTATATTTGATATAGATAGTCGCCAAAAATATCCCTATTGACACAGTCATATATGTGCTCTAAGATGATAACAGCATCACCTGTACACATGGTGTATGGCAACCTAGATATGAGGTGACTTGAGGCAAACGCTATAGATACACGCGATCGCTGTATAGAAAAACTGATTTATGCTGAAATAGCACCAGGAAGGACCTCTGATAACGGAGCATATAGACCAGAGAGGACGACAGATCAATCCAAAGATACTGGTGCATACCCAGGTTATAGGTAGATGCATACGACGAAGCACCTAAAAGACTGGTATCCGATAGTACTTGTTACAAGTGGCAATTTTCGCACGAAATTGCGCAAAAATGAATTTGAGCATGAAAATAGATATAGTAAATCAACTGGAGAGCAAAAGATGCTTTATTCTCCATCAAGTCACATGCTATCGGATAAAATACAGTCTCATTGAGGGTAACAGTAGATACGGTGAGAATACGGGTTAGCAGACAGAGCATCGCTTTGCTAAACAACCCAAAATTCACCTTCAGCACGTCACAACAACACAAATTGACACATTTTTGACAGTGCTTCATAACTGAGCATAAATCTTTGATTTGGAACGTCAGGATATACCAAACGTCTATTTCTGTTCAATAGCTCAGTACAGATGACCTAGAAGATGTGCTACTCTAAAATCTTCCGCGTGCATAATACTATGATCATATCCATATGCTTTTTTTAAATCAAATCAACTGCATCACTGGACATGCATACGGCGGTGTATCGTTAATATTTCATCGGTAGGTGCTATGCACCTCTGCCATGGGTCATATATGACTGTATGTGCTGGTATGACAGTGTGTCGTACCTCGTATATAGGTATATACTTGTACCTAGACAGGTTTGGTACTATCTACTGATATTTTGTATTGGATTAATTTGAGATATGGGTCGAGAATAGGTATTTGTATATAGTATGTGGAGCCACAATTGGTCTGTTTTGGTATATTCTGACCATTTTCACATGATGTATACTGGATATCCTATGAAAACGGTGGTATTCCCTCCTCCTGATATCGTCGAACAAACTGCTCAAAAAGTCTCCGCTACTCTCACCGAATCGGTGTCCGTGTATGAGCATGTGTTTCTCCTTTTGTCAGCTGGCTCGTGGGTCTCTGTATATCAGTCGATGGCACCTCTTTTAGCTTCTCGAGACATGGGTAATCTTACCGTAGGACTCGTTGACGAACGATATGTACCTAAGGGTCATGCTGACAGTAATGATAGACAAATTTCTGATTCGCATCTCATCAAAAATCTTGTTTCTCAAGGTGCTACATATATACCTGTACTCCAGGATATAGACCCTGGTCCAACAATGACTACCTTGATTGCAAATACTGCATACGGTGAAATATTTTCACATCATCCACATGTAATCATGACTTTGGGATTGGGTCCTGATGGACATACTGCTGGTATTCTCCCCTCCTCTTCTGCATCTCTTTTTGATGCACGTTTTCACGATCATGCAGATTTGGTTTATTACGAAACTACTCCGAGTGAAACTGCGAATCCGTATACCAAACGCATCACGATATCTCCTTCAAGTATCCAAAAAGCAGATGAGATCATCATATATGCAGCAGGTGCCGCAAAAAAGCCTATTATCGATCGTATAGAGACATCGGATGATCCTCCATACCTGTTCCCGGCTGGTATCCTCCGTCCACTGTCAGATAGAGTCACGGTATACACCGATGTTGAATGAAATGCCTTGGCAGGCAGGTCTGACTCAAGACTGCACTTTTACCGAGTGACCTCCAAACATAGTACGCATGAGTGAGACAAGTTTGCCGGTATATGAGGGCCGTTTCACGGACTCAAGTCGATAGTTCATCGATCCCTCGATGATGGGCACAGGGATCTTCATCTCTTTGGCAGTATTGACTGTCCACATACCTTCTCCCAGGTGGCCGATGGATCCTGATATCTCAGCGAGTGAGGTACCATACTGCTTGAGTCCATCGAGCGTCCACTGGACGAGCCGTGACTCGATGACGCTGCGTTTTTGATAGATCTCGGCGACTTGTATGAGGTCGAGATGATAGTCTGACTCCTTCAAAAGAGTGAACCCCTCAGCTATGGCCTGCATCATGCCATACTCAATGCCGTTGTGGATCATCTTCACGAACTGTCCGGCTCCATATCCTTCAAAAAACTGGTAGGCACTCCCACCAGAAGCAATATCTTTGAAAAGGGGCTCGAGGTATGACTGGATATCTGTGGTGCCGCCGATCATGAGACATGCGCCTGTGCGTGCGCCGCTTGGACCGCCAGATACGCCAACGTCTATATATGAAACACCATATGTTCGGAGTTGATCTGCGTATCGGACTGAGTCTTTGTAGAATCCGTTTCCTCCATCAATGACGATGTCGCCCGATGATAAAAGTGGTCCAACCTGGTCAATCATGGACTGTGTCGGTTCACCTGCGGGGAGCATGAGCCATACGACGCGTGGTGTATGGCGATCGCCTTTTTTCGTGGAAGCTGGCGACTTTGATCGCAGAGCCAATAGATCTTGTACTGTTTCATATACTTTAGCACCGCTCTTTTTGACCTCTGAACGAGGTTCTGGTGATCTATTCCATGCATGTACTGAGTAGCCTTTTTCAAGTAGTCTCAAGACCATATTTTTTCCCATTTTGCCAAGACCTATGTAGTGGATGATCATAAAATATGCGCGAGTGATAATGGCTAACGTCGAATATTGCTAATCTGGCAGACAGCTGCTGATGGCTCAAGCCATGACCGACCATCTGCAATGAGCAAATCGTTGAACGATGCGGGTCCCCAACTACCAACCTCATATATGTCTGGAGCGAACGAGGGCGACTGAGCATATTGCAAGAGCGGGTCGACGAATTGCCATGACGACTCGATGCCATCTGCATGGGGGAAAAGGGTGGCGTCACCATCTATGGCATCACTGATGAGCTTCACATATGCCTCGACGAGATCCATCTGGTACTCGTTTTTGTAACAAAACTGCATGGGGACCTCATCTATTTTGTAGCTCAACCCTGGTTTTTTGACTGCGAGATGGATGATGACACCCTCGTTCGGTCCTATTCTGAGAGTCAAGGCAGTTGGACGATGGATACCTCTTGAATCGTCAAATAATGATTTTTTGTTTGGCTTGAATTGGATCGTGATCTCTGTAACTGACCGCATGAAGTGCTTCCCAGCTCGTACATAGATCGGGACTCCACTCCACCGCTCATTTGCAACCTCGAGCTTGAAGGAAACTGCTGTCTCAGTCTTGCTCTCTGGAGGGATGCCCTTTTCTTGGGTATATCCGCGATACTGACCAAAGCGAGCTGTGCGACACATGTCTTCACACTTCAATGGTACGATCTGGCCAAGAAGCTCGCGACGAGCTGAACGAATATCTGTGACGCTGAGCGATTTGGGCTGTTCCATCAGAGCCATCGCGATCATCTGCAATACGTGATTTTGGATCACATCGCGCACGGTCCCGGTCGTATCGTAAAAGTGCTCACGTCCGGTGATACCAATATCCTCGAGGGCATTCACCTGTATATGATCTATAGATGACCTATCCCATAGGTGCTCAAACATACTGTTTGCAAATCGAAATGCGAGAAGGTTTTGCACTGTTTCTTTGGCGAGGAAGTGATCGATACGGTATATTTGCTTTTCTTCGAATATCTTGAGCAAGTGATTGTTCAACAATTGCGCTGATGTGTAGTCTGTGCCAAAGGGTTTCTCCAGCATGAGCTTCACCCATCCATCCGGTCTCTGATTGAGTGAGCAGTTGCCGATATGTCTGATGACATCGTCATACACTGATGGGAATGATGCGACATACCAGAGCAGGTTGCCAGGTCTCTCGTGACTGTCGAGATACTGGCGAATATCGATGAACACTTGCTCATCGGTCACATCACCAGCGATATAGTCGATATGTGTCGCAAACGTACTCCAGTTCGCTAGATCTGAGGGGTTCACGATGGATCGTACGTATTCGACAAACGCATCTTTCGTATATGATGCGCGTGCGTTGCCCAGGAGCAGGAAATCGGAAGGGAGCATGTGCTGCTCATAGAGCATATATACAGCTATTAATATCTTTTTTTTCGCGAGGTCGCCTGTCGCTCCGATGAGAATGAGCGTAAGTGGATCGATGACTGTATGCATAAGTGAGATGATCGAGCGTCCCAGAGTATATCAGGTCGACGAGTTGACGAGTCGACAAGTCGAAGGTCACCAGATCAAAGGTCTAAGGTCTAAGGTCGAACGTCGAAGGTCGACAACTCAGACAGTTGTAAGGTTGTCGGGTTATAAAGTTATCAAGTTATCAAGTCGAAAGTCGAACGGTTGAAGAGTTATCAAGTTATAAAGTTATCAGGTTATCAGGTTGAAATACAAGAGTGGGACAGGTAAAGTGACACTACCGTGTCATCCCTCCGGGCGTAGCCTACGGGCGGAGCCTGAACTTATTTCAGGATCTTGTTCCTGGACGTCATCCCGTTGAAAAACCGGATCCATCAGTGTCACTTCGAGCCCCGAAGGGGCCACTTCGTGGCCTGCCTGCCCCGCTTTGCGGGGTCGAGAAGTGAACCAAATAGCCCACCAGGTACCGTACGGTACCTGGTGGGAGTCTATGAACGAATGCGTACATGGTTCCTGATCTGCATCAGGAAGTCAACATGCTATCTTGACTTCCCGGACAAACGAAGTGCGATCCGGGATCCATTCTCTTGTCAGCCATCCAGATCCCGCCGTGGCGGGAGAAGAATCCCATTCCCTAGAGTGCCTGCCCTTCCGTAGCTGTACTTGTCCCGCTCTGTCGCGCCTGCCTGTCGGCAGACAGGTCAGACGCGACTCCGCGTGATGCTGGGATCTTGTACGAATCCCCTCTAGAAAGAGGGGTGCCCGCCAACGGCTCGGCTGTTAGGCGGGTGGGGTGTGTTGATTAATACATGACACACCCAGCCGCCAAGCTTCGCTATGGCAGGCTGGCAAGCTCCCTTCCTTTGGGGACTAGCCAGCAGGCTGTCCAAGATGGGACTAGCCAGCAGGCTGTCCAAAATGGGACTCCTCTCAAGAGGAGAGTCCGTGGTTCACTTCTCGACCCCAGGTACCATGCGATACCTGGCGGGTTAACAGCAAGATGGATCCCGTTTTTCAACGGGATGACACATGTGCACGATTATTCCTCTCTAAAGAGGAGCAGAGCAAGTTCCCATTTTAAAAAACCACCAGGTACCATGCGATACCTGGCAGGATTCAAAGTACAGTCAGCGATAAAAAACAGCCAGGTACCGTACGGTACCTGGCGGGGAGTTGATTCACTCGGGTAAAACGATTATTTCTTTATGGTTGGTTCAGCTGGAGCGAGTGGGACGAGCTGTGTACGTGCTCCGTTGATCACTTTGTCTCCCTTTGCGCTGTACGTGACGACGACGCCAGCGTTGTTAAAGATGAGGACGAGATCACCATTTTCCGCTCCTGCATAGAGAGCATTTCCCTTGAGCTGATCGATATTGTTCACCGTTGCGATCTGAGGGACTTCGGTGCTCGAAGCAGCGAGGTAGCCTGCGGCCTTCACCTTTTCCACGACTTTGGTCAATACAGCTTGCTGATCTTTGAGCTGCTTTTGGCCAGGAGTCTCACCTTGGTAGATGATTTTGGCAGAACTTGGTCGATAAAGAACCATTTTGCTTGCGAATGCGACTGCGCGATCGCCGACTTTGGCATCTTTGTAAACTTCTTCGTTGTATCTACTGAGCTTTTGCAACTTCGCAACGTCTTCGAATCCTTTACCTTTACCGAGCTCTGCCATGAACTGGAACTCACCCGCCGTGACACCAGCATCTTTGGAGATTTTTTCGATGAGGTTGCGCTCAGTCGCGACTGCAATATCATTGAGCGGATTCATCGCACGGAAAATGATATACATCTGTGAGACGATGACCAACACAAGTAGGGCGATGATGACTACATGTATTTTGTTGTGAGATTTCATAGGAAATACAAAGAATTTATATCGATAGGATGAATTAAGAGTATCAGCCCGCGGGGTGATTTTCAAATGAAGTTGAGTAGGCGGGCGTTTGCGGTATCATAGTGCTATGTCTGAGTCACCTATCCCCCATCTCGCGTATGCCCTCGCACTCCTTGCACGACGTGGCTACTCAACTGCGACGATGAAGCGCAAGATACACATGCGCCATCTCCGTCTGTCGAAGAAACTCCCCCATATATACCCTCTCGATGCAGTCGATGATCAGGTCAGCAAAACACTCACCTATCTCAGTGAGCACAAGTTGCTCGATGACACCGCATACACCAGTCACCTCATTTCTTCGCTGCGTCAGCGTCACAAAAGCGATATGTGGATCCGCCAAAAGCTTGCGCAAAACGGAATCAGTCGCGACACGGTGAGCGAGCTGCTGACGGATGAAGATCCTCATGAGTCGATCTCCCATCTCATCGCACACAAACTCTCTTATCATCCTGACACGTTGACGGATAAGAAGAAAAAAGAAAAGCTCATCCGCTGGCTGATGGGAAAGGGATTTAGGTATGGGGACATCCAAAAATCATTACAGTCGTAAAGTCGTAAAGTCCATAAAGTAAAACAATAGCTACATTGCTGGATTGTTATATTGTTTAGAAAACCCAAAGAAGCCCCGAAGGGGCCATGTTGTGGCCACACTTGTCCGCCTCTGGCGGAAGCAGATATTAGCCTTCGATTTTTCCAAGTTATCCCGCTCAAAACGGCGGGTATCAGTCCACGCCTTTCCTCGTCATCTTGAGCGCTAGCGAAAGATCCCAAGTATATAGTGAAGCTTGTTGTTTGAACTCCCCTCTAGAGAGGGGTGGCACGCGGAGCGGGACGGGGTGTGTTATGTATTCAGTTCAATACCCACCGTTTTAGGAGGTGGTCTAAGAATGAAAACACACATGGTTCCTGATCGTCATCAGGAAGTCAAAATAATGAAGCACATGAAACATACAGAATGAAATATGAACCTCACATCATGATGTGTGAATGTTGATATATGTTTTTTCAATTTTCATTTTTGATTTTTGAATTATTCATTTTGAATTGATTCTCTCCTACCTTCCGTTATTGTACATATCGAATATCTGTCCTGCAGTCAGAGCTTCCGCAGTCACAAAGGGTTCGTCAATGGAGTAGCTAGAGAAATTTGTACTATTGTCATTGCTCAGCATTAAGGGAACACTGGTATCGAAAATAGTTGTACTTCCCGTTCCGCTACCAATCTGAGACCCATCGAGATATAGGTAAGTATTTGTTCCAGTGTTAACACCAACTAAATAGTGCCAATTATTATCTGTAACATCAGTGCCTTGATTATAGATATTAGCTGTCCATCCAGTTCCAGCACTGTTGCCTATTTGGAAATTTGCTTTACTAGAAGCCACGCCTAAACCATAAGATAAATCTGTAGAAGACCCTCTTTTACCAATAAGACTGCCACTAGGATCATTTCCCTTAATCCAGACTCCAACAGTAAAAGCGCCAGTAATCTGAAAATCCGTCTTCCTAATCTCATAGCCAACTGGAACCTTTGACCCCGCTACTGGCGCGGTGCCATTCCACCCGCGCGTCGTGCCGCCCTTGGTGGTGAATATCGTGATGTTGCCACTACTGGCGGCTCCCATATAACCCCAGGAAGTGGTGTTGTCGCTATTGGTGACAACAATCATGTATGGATACGGCGCACTGCCTTGATACGTGCTCATCGTAGCGGCGTCATCAGTGAAGGAGGCGGTAGTAGTGTCGTTTCCTACATAAGATAACGTACCTATATTTGTTGCTATTGTTTGTTGTCTTAAATATCCTGTTGAACCGTCAAACGTATACGCTCCGTTACGAACACCGGCTGCCAGAGACTGCACTCCATCACTATCTCCCTGAACAGACAGTGAGCTCGCCACGGCCGAACTATCAGAAACTGGCGCCCAAGCCTTAAGACTCATAGCCACATTGTCGAGAGGGGTGACGGAAACGTCATCGTAATAAGTTATGCCTGCTGCTGGTCCATAAAATCTTACATAAAGTTGGGTGCAACCAGAAGGAGCTTTAAAAATTTTTGAGACCTTTTGATAAGTGGTTCCTGCCACTCCAGTTGAAGTTACACTAGTGATTGCTGCTCCGTTACTAACATCGTAAACATAATATGAGCCAGCGTTAGTACCGTCACCTCTAGCCCAAAAGTTAAGTAAATAACTATTACCAGGTTCTGCTGTAATAATTCCTGTTCTTGTAAAAGCACTAGGGGTGATTTTAACTGCGTAAGTACCACTGTGCACTTCGCCCGCTGTTGAAGTTTGGGTGATTGCACCCGTATTAAGAGTATCTGACCAGCCAGAAATTACTGGTGGGTTGGCTCCGACGGTCTCCATCCCGCCATTGTTGACGAGGTTCTTGTGAACGGAGACGTTATCGGTGTAGAAACTGTAGGAGGCGGCGGTGCCGGATTCCACGTAAATCTCAATCGAAGTACAACCCGCTGGCGCTTTAAAGGCGGCGTTGACTTTAGTCCAGGTGGAAGCGGTGACGGGTAACGTTGCCAGATCAGTTCCATTTGTAGCATCCCTGATTCTAATCTGAGCGGTGTTAGTGCCGTCAGACTTCAGCCAACCTTCAATTGACCAGTTAGAAGCGGCGGTGACGGTGAGAGCTTGCTTAATGCCTTGAGCCGATCCTGTCACTGTTATCTTTTGGCTACGAGTATCTTGGAGAATGTTAGCGGCTTCGGCATCAGCTAAGGTGGGAGCAGAGACGGCTGTCCAGCTAGTGGGTGATCCTGTCGTCGCGGCTTCCATGTTGCCATTAGTCATTAAGTCGCCATTAACATTAGTAGAAGAGTTGTACGCTCGATCATTGACTGCTGCTCCACCGTTATACGTCACCGGCTGCAAGGTGCCAGAGCCATCCATATTGGCGTAGAACTTGAGGGAGGAGTCAGCGACGTAGCCCGCCTCAGTCATCGTTGATGTTCCATTTCCATATATTGCAGCGATTTCAGTAGTGGAGAGAACTCGATCAAAGATAGCAAAGTCGTCGATGAGGGCTTGGGCGGAATTAGTTACCCCATCAGAATACGTACCAATAGCAGACCTAGCCCAGGGCTGAAACCCATTGTAGATTGTTGATGAAACTACAGGAGAACCATTATTTATTCTTATATCAGAATAGTTAGTACCATCAACCTTGTTGTTCGACCATCTTCCAACAACGTGATACCAATTTCCGGATGTAATGGTTGTACTTGTGTCTTTCGCCCAAGAAATGTTATTACCGTCGGACACGTACATGGACATACCGTTACCACTAACGGTATCCGACTTCCATACCCATATACGGGTAATTCCATCGCCTGTACTATAAAATGAATGTCTTATACCATCGTTCCCATTCCATGATGGTTTGAACCAAAATGAGATTGTGCCTTGATTTCCGTTGATATGCTCATAGTTATTCCCTGCTATCTGTGCTCCTCTATTGAATGTCAGTG
>JBAXSX010000021.1:0-15580 GCA_037130495.1 Candidatus Roizmanbacteria bacterium | reverse complement strand
TCCATGAGAAACTCAGCCCCTGGGTTTTCAACTTCTGTCATAGGATGATTGTAGCCTAAATAAGACAACTAAGGGTATTTATGACTATAGCAGAGATATTTGATTAACAATATCATATATCGGAGACAGATCATACTTCATGATTGACATCTGGATCGAAAAGGTGCTATGGTATAGGGTAATATCAATTGAAGTACACCCCCTATGGAACTATCCATTTTCCTGGCGAAACTACTCGGATTGACTCTCGTTATCGTATCGACCGCTTTGATTGTAAACAAAAAAAATGTAGATCTTTTATTTCAAATATATAGTCATCCGGGTGCAGTATTCCTCACCGGTATAGTTGAAATATTTATCGGATTGATCCTCGTTTTGATTCACACCGTCTGGACCTTTGATTTTCGCAGTATCATCTCGGCAGTTGGATGGATATTGCTACTGAGAGGTGTGGGACGACTCGTATACCCTACTCACATCACGCACCTGATCAAGGTATACGAAAAAAAGAAGTCGGTACTCATGTCCCTTCTGATCATTGTATTGTTCGTGGGGATATACCTGGTCTATGCCGGATGTGCGAGCTAGATCAGTGATTGACACGGGCCAATCCGGCAATAGCATCATTCGTCTCTCGGCACACATCAATCACCCTGCTCCCTCATATCACTTATATTCTTTCATGATGGTCAAAAGAGTCTGCACCTGTTCAGGCGTATGTGCGGGAAAGAGAGCGATGCGGATCTGTTTTTCAGCCTGAGCTCCATATCCACTCCCCACGGCGACTCCTCGCTTTTGGGCGTAGGTGATAAACCGTTTTGACCCCCCTTCTACGATAAGACAGATGGTTGTGTGTGATCGATCATGCCCGGTGATCAGGCAAGAAAACGTGTGGGATCCATCAACGAGGGTGTATATCTCGCGGACGTATGATTCGGTTGTGCTCCGTATCGATTGCATCCCACGTTTGCACAGATCAGCAGTCACCTTTGATAAAAGATAGACACCTAAGGTATTTGGAGTTTCTGGCGTCTGCCCTTTTTGCGCATATCTTTCCAATGTTGGGAAATTGTGGTATGTTCCAATATCAGCACCATTTACTTTGAGGTCTTTAGATCTCTCGAGCACTCGGTCGTTAATGATGATGACCCCCAGTCCTGCAGGCAGCCCAAATCCCTTTTGCACTCCAAAAAATGCACAGTCAACCTCTGCCCATGGTATAGGTTCCGATGGTACGGAAGATACGGCATCTACAGCTATGAGTGCATTTGGATAGAGAGTCCGTACTTCTTTCAAGAGTGATGGATTTACGCGGATACCGGTTGATGTGTCATTGTGCGTGACGCATACGAGATCTACACCTTCATAGGCAGTCTTTTCGATATCTCGTGCGGTAATAGCCTTGTTGTGTTCGGCGGTGATCGAAAACGGACTTTTTTTCAGCTCTTGCGCGATCTCAAACCATCTCGTGCCAAACGCTCCTTGGATGAGATGGAGTGAGTGATTGGTTACCGTATTTTGGATGATCCGCTCCATACCCTCGGTCCCTGAGGATATGAAATAGAGGTGATAGTTTGGAGGGATATCCAAGAGCGTTGTGAGGTTGGCGACGCACTCCTCATACCATCCTGCAAAAGGAGTACCACGGTGAGAGACAGATGGCACATCAAGTCTGAGAGATTCATAGATATGATCCGGTACGGTTGGATACAATTGTGTTGGTCCGACAGTGAAATAAATCATAGGTTATATGTAATATATATTATGCGTGAACAGGCTTCAACGATCTGATACATCTACTGGTGACCTCATCAGCGATCCGAGCCTGTGCCTCAGTAGTCGATCCGCCGATATGAGGAGTGAGTATGACATTGTCATACTCAGCAAATGGGAAATGAAACTCACCATTTCGGGCAGGCTCCATGGGATATACGTCGATAGCCGCACCTGCGAGTTTGCCACTTCTGAGTCCTTCATCGACTGCGTGAATATCAACGACTGATCCCCGGCTATAGTTCAGTATATATCCCCCCTGTTTCATCTGTGCTATCTGATTTTTTCCAATCAAATTAGCATTACTGGGCCTTCCATCAACATGGAGCGTGATATAGTCCGATTCATGTAAGACCTCTTCGAGAGTCTTCGACAGGACAACATGTCCCTGTGTCGGTCGCTCGCACAGATCATGTGCGATGACTTTCATCCCAATTGCTTCAGCAATGACCCCGACCTCTGTGCCAATAGTGCCGTATCCGACGATTCCCAGTGTTTTACCGCGGACCTCATGCCTCTGTTCCGCACTTTTGTTCCATTTCCCTTTGGTTGCGTGGTCGACAGCCATCGGCATGCGACGTGAAAGTGAAATAATCGAGCCAATGACGATCTCTGCGACACTCCGGCTACTTGCGTATTTCACATGCACTACCTGGACACCCTTTTTATCGCATGCTGGTATATCAATCTGATCGGTACCGACGCAGTATGCGAGAACGTGACTGAGATGAGGTGCCGCATCAAGAACGGATTGGGTGATCTGCGTCCGTGATCTGATACCAATGATATCTAGACGTTGAGCCATTTGTATGAGCTCGATTTCTGTCGGCGCATGGTCGAGGGTCGTGACCTGGTATCCTTCGGCTTCAAAAAGTTGCTGTGCCAAACTATCTATGTGTTCACACAAGAGTACTGATGGCCGGAGATGATTCACCAAATCATGCATTGATGTGATCACATAGTCAGCCCCTCGCACCACCTCGTCTCGGGCAATGTGTTCGGTATATGCGAAGGTATCTACCCGCTTCGGATCATACTCTTTCATCTGCATATCCGTCATCCCATCCCCTATCACCGCGATCCTCCCTTTAAGTTGGAGATTTTGTAACAGATGCACCTTGCCCTTCTGTTTGCTCATGAATCTCGTTGGATCTATACCTACGATGGTATCCCCATCGTACAAGAATCGATTTGAAAATACCCGATGCCGAGGTATTCCCAATACATCCGTGACGGGCCATATGATTTCTTCGAACCCACCTGATACCACCATAATCCGGCCAGAATTATTTCTGAAAAAAGCATAGGTGTCCCTCACCGAAGGAGAAATATGGCTCAACATTTTTTGTCCTGTCTGCACGATCATTGATTGCTTCAGGCGCATCTGCGAAATGCGCTGCTTGAGAGCCATATCAAACGGTATTTTCCCTGCCATTGCATCCGAGGTGATCTGCTTAATAGCATTAAGGATCTTCCCCTTTTCAGGCGCACCACAAAGAGCGATCTCAGCGAGTGTCTCTATACTCTCCACTCCCACCAGAGTGCTATCAAAATCAAAAATGATATGGTCATATTTCATACACGTCAGTTAAATGTTGTTAATCGAAGGTTTAGACACACAAGAAGAAGTCCCTTATCGGGAACAGGTGGAGAAGCAGATGCAGAAGAATAGATGTGACTTGATCATATCTGAGGATATCATATCAATGTGCCCAATGAGATGCAAGTCAAGCAAAGAGTAGTTGTGAACAGATCCATACGGCTTAGATACCGACGACTCCAAAGAGTTTACCTATACCATAGGTTATGAGCATGGCAAGTACGCCGCCGAAGACAACCCTGAACATAGCCCTTTTTTTATCTGCACCGCCTGCATGTGCGCTCAGTGCCCCGGTGATCATGAGTGCAACTACTACCGATACGAAAACTGCAGGTATACGGAAATCCTTTGGAGGGATGATCACTGCAAACATAGGGATCACTGCCCCACACAAAAATGCCAGACCCGATGCATATGCAGCATGCCAGGGATTGGTCAGCTCATCGGGATTGAGCCCGTACTCAGCATGGATATGCGCCGCAAATACATCATGAGCAGTCAGCTCTGCCGCTACTTTCTTTGCCGTTTCTTTGGTGAGCCCCTTTTTTTCATAGATTATCGCTAGTTCGCGTAGCTCTGTCTCAGGTATCGTTTCGAGACTTTGACGCTCTTTGTCCAGGAGGGCTTTTTCGCTATCACGCTGTGTACTCACCGAAATATATTCACCTACCGCCATGGATAGTGCGCCTGCTACAACTGCTGCGATTCCTGCAGTGAGCACGAAGCTCGTCGAGCTCGATGCGCCGGCAACACCGACGATCACGGATGATATAGATACGATACCATCATTGGCCCCAAGCACTGCTGCACGGAGCCAGTTGAGTTTGCTGCCGGTCGTATTCGTCTCTATTTCGGTATGGATGAGTGGATCTCTGATGACTGACATGTGAGCCAGTATATCACGCTAAAAGATCAAGTTCCGTACATTACCTGTTCCACAAGTCCCAGATCTTGGCAGCTACATTGAGCGGTGTGCCCTCGAGAGGAAAATGATGCAGATCGATGAATGGTAAGGTGTTTGCTTCGATGATCCCCCACCTTTGATCTTTCGGATCTGTAGTCACATCGGGAATGATGAAGTCAAACCCCACAACTGGAGATTGAGTAGAGTCCCCAGCAACCTTTAATATTTTGATGATATCGGGATGTGTCTGTTCGGTGACATCTGCAGCATATCCTCCATACGAGAGTCCAATTTTTTCTGATAGATCGATTGTATGTCCTTTCTTGAGTACCGTTGTCTCGCTCAAACCCTGTCTACTCAAAAAATTTCGTGCATGATCAGTCAGCACGAAGGAGCTCACCTTCGGATGCTTTGTTCTATTTTTGTGATCAATCAACTCAGGTATGGTTGATGTGCTATCGCCCGTTATCCGGGGTGGGTCTCCTCGTAGTATGCCCACGACCTCACCTGCTATGTAGGTACCCCTATATACACTACCGATGAGGTGCTCCTCCATCATGAGAAAGTGACTAAGTTGTTTTCCGATATCATATGCGCGTCGCAAATCAGACTCACTATATATATGTGTAGTCGTGTGTCGCCCGCGTGATCCTGATCGCGGCTTGATGATATATGGCGCTTTCCCCGACCGAAATATATGGAGGGCCTGGTCATATGTAGTCACGAGACCACCATAAGCTGTAGGTATACCTGAGTCATGCATGAGCTTTTTTAACTTGTTCTTATCATCTATCCACGCACATTTCTCATGATGCAAATGAGGGGGTATGGGGAGACTTTCGAAATAGTGCCATGATCCATTGATTTTTGCGCGATATTGCTCAATCGGTTTTCCCATGATCATGATGCCCTCCATCTCGATTCCTCTTTTTTCCGCCTCATCCCAAATGACGCGTGTCCTGTCCGAAAGAGCCTTTCTTTTGTCATAGTGATATTTCCATACTCCAAATACGCCAGTGATATATATGAACGGCCAGTACATAACGCTCACTATTTTTCGCGCAGTATGAGCTGGTATTACAGTCATCACACGATAAAATGGGTTCGTGAGAATCTGTACGAATTCGAGCATATAGCTCGCAGTGTGGTTCACCGGATTGTTACCACAATGGGGGCATGACTTTTTGTGAGTATGATGATCAGGTGACATAGACAGATGCAGGGAAAATGGGAGCATCGCTGTTACCATCGCTTTTTGGTGAAACAATACGTTTGAACTCAGGCATCATCAGATCAAGACTCTCAGCTATAGATAGTGCATCGAACAACTTCACAATATTTGGCTGAGTCGACTTACCTGACCAGAGCAACATATCGACAAGACTTGCTGGTTGAGTATGCGTGTGGTCGCTCACTCCAGCCACCACAAACTCACCGGTAAATACATTCGTCTGTATATCATCGCAACAATCCTCGTCAGCTCCTACTGTTTGCGTCACATCTCTATATGCCTTTTTCATATCGCCTAGATAATCAATCTGGCTAAATCCTCCACCCAAGGTGAAACCATAATAAAACGAAATAGTGCTATAGCAAAGCGCCAAACAGGGCAAGAGGGAATGATCCAATATGTTCTTTCGTATGGTGTCCGGGTCAAGCGCGATGGTGACTGACTGATCAAGTGACTGTAATACATATGAGTTCGCAGTGGTCTTTTGCGCAAAAAGCGCAACCCGTCTCGCATGGACTCGATCTATATACCAGAATAAATGTGTGCCATGAGTATTGTGGGCATGTGCCCCAGTGACCTTAGTGAAATGTGTGATATATGCATCGCGACAATCTCGATCAAATATCATACGGTGTATGAATGTATCTTGGTCGAGATGTGTGTGGAGCAGTAGCTGGCGCATAACGCTCTCGATTTCGATATATGCCAGATCTGAGGACATGTCGGACATTTTCCATAGGATCTGTGATATGAGCGAGTATTGATCGCTGATGGTAGTCAAAGAGTCAGACAGTGCATGGTCGCGAACTGCATCAAAAAACGTATGTAAGATGTGCTTCTGTGCTTGGGGGATATTCGCAGCATCTCCTTTCGACTCTATATGATCGATGTCCAGTGCAGAAAGTGGTGAGTGCCCATACACCGGGAGCATTCGATCGCGCCATGGTACAAATGGTATTTTTATACGATTCAGATCTGAGTCATGGAAAAATATTCCCCGAGGATATGAAGAGTTCGAAAACGATACTCCCCCACACCCGAATGTAATGATGGGCTCATCAGGTTCATAGATAGATCGTAGTATGGTTGCATTGAGGAAAAATGGATGACAAAGGACTCCATGGTGATCTGCAGTGCTGAGGAATCTTTGTGATTTCAATGTTGATAGTATCCTTCTGGTGAACTCCGTGCCAAACACTGGTTCACACACTGTCTGACATGCATGGGCAAACTCACCAAATCGTTTAGCATAGACGGGGTGGACCTCCCTATTCATATGTGTGAAATGCTCACGAGCATAGTCGATCCACGTCTTGTTTTTTTCAGATGAAAAAAGTCTCCCCAGTGCAGGCCTATGGGCGAACACAAAAGCACGATCATCAGCGAGTGACATGGGTGATAGTGTACCTGAGAAATGCGAGTAATAATCAGATGGGAAAGTGACCTGCTCACCATCGATGTCGACTGTGGTTCAGCCTAATACAATCAGCGCTTGATCTCTTTTTTGTGATGGCCAATATCGATGGGATATACGCCATTGAAACAGGAAGTGCAGAGAGATGTCGCAGGCAGTCCTGTTGCCTCGATCATGCCTTCATATGAGAGAAAACTCAAGGTGGTAGCGCCGATATATGCGCACATTTGGGCGATCGTTTTTTGTGCTGCCAAGAGATCAGACTGACGTGGCAGATCCAGACCATAAAAATCTGGATACTTCACCGGTGGTGAACTGACCAAAAAATGAACTTCTTTTGCTCCTATATCAAAAAGCATCTTCACAATTTGCCGCGATGTTGTGCCTCTGACGATTGAGTCATCGATCACTATGATACTTTTTCCAAAGATAACCTCCTTAAGAGGTGCGAGTTTGAGTTTCACACCTTGTTCACGGATATGCTGTTCGGGCTCAATGAATGTGCGATTGATGTATCGACTTTTGATGATCCCCATCTCAAATGGCAGCCCTGCCGTACTGGCATATCCGATCGCAACAGGTATAGCAGTTTCGGGGACGGGGATGACGACATCAGCTTTAATAAGATGTTCTCTAGCGAGCATATTGCCAAATCGTTTGCGCACGTCATATACGGATTGGCCAAGAAGCACGCTATCAGGACGCGAAAAGTACACAAACTCAAATATATCGAGATTCATCACTCCTTTTGCGAGTTGTTTTTTGTGGAGTCCCTTTGCGTCTACGATAATCATCTCTCCTGGTTTCACATCTCCGATATGTGTCGCTCCAATAGGATGGAACGCACACGTCTCAGATGCGAAAGCATATCCGCCATTGATTTTCCCTATTGAGAGTGGACGTATACCATGTCTATCGCGAAGCGCAATGAGCTTATCTTTCGTCATAATCAACAATGAAAATGATCCCACCATGAGGGGAAAGAGAGTCTCGATGGCTTTTTCGATTTTCATCCCTTCTTGCATCAATGCGTGAAGTGTCTCGGTGATGATCTTTGAATCTGAAATATCACTCACATTTTTTCCCCTTTTTTTCAAAAGAGCTACAAGTAGTTTGACGGTAGGCAGATTGCCATTGTGTGCAAGTACTATTGAGTGATCCTCTACTTCGATTGGTTGGGCATGCTTCGCATCGGTTCCAGCAGATGTTGAGTATCTATTGTGACCTATGGCGCTATGACCAAAAAGACTCCGGATGATTTCCTCGTTGTAGACTTGTGCGACGAGACCATTGCGTTTGTAACAGTATATTTTCGTACCATCTGTTGTTGCTATACCTGAACTTTCCTGTCCTCTGTGTTGGAGTGCGTAGAGAGCAAAGTACGTGAGACGGCTCACGTCGAGCCCTTTGCCATATATCCCAAAGACAGCGCATTTTTCACCAATGCTTCTCATGAGCGATCATTGTACAGAGTGAAAACGAAATAGTGAGACAAACTGCGTATATATGGATGTGTAGACCTGGCCAATTTCTTTCTCACTGTATCTCGCCTGTTATTTTCGCGGCAGATATAAACTTGTCCTTATACAAGGCTCTCTCCGATTCTGCAAAGAGAGAAACGACTGTGAATTCGAGAGTAGTTTTACCAACTTTGGAAAAAAGTGAGTTAACAACTCCATATCCGTAGAAGTTCCATTCAGAGTCGACTAAAAGCATTGCGATATGAAGGGGAAATGATCGCTCACGGTCTTTGATGATCGCATATGATTTGCCCTCGACGAGGGTCGTGCAGTCAAAGTTCTTTGGTAATCCGATGAGCGTGTTGAGTTCTGTCATGTATCCCATATGTATAGAGTATATCAGGTGAAATCAGACCGGTAAAAAGTGACACGCTCCGACCCATGCAAGAAGTATCGACATTAGAGGTTGTTTTATGCTGGACCCCGAGGAAGACAGACATATGAGACGAGTATGAACCAAAGATTTTGCTCGTGCTATGTGCGATACTGTTGGATAGTGGATACAAGCACTCGATAATAGAGAGGAACAATACAGGAGAAACGCTATCGGATTTCTCAAATTCTTGGCTATAAGCCATGATTATTATTTGATTTCACACCAATGTCTGCAAATAGTTCAAATCACGTTATCATATCCGCTATCCTCGAAAAGGATATCGATGGAGTGAGGCATATATTCATCCAAACGCGTTGGAAGCCTCTTATCAGTCCCACCTTTAGCGGACTTCTTGAGATACCTGCCGGCGTAGTTGAACCATATGAGGATGTATTCGACGCTCTCTACCGCGAGGTCAAAGAAGAAACGGGATTGAACATCACCAGCGTGATCGATGCGCATCGTGGCCACGTAGTAGAAAACAGACCGGGAAACAAAACGCATGTGTTCACTCCGTTTGTCTGTCAGCAAACACTCACAACAGATGGGGGACTTCCCTGGATAGGATTTGTGTTCCGCTGCATCGTATCGGGAGAGATACACATGCAAAAAGAAGAGGCACAAGATCCTCAATGGATGAACGTATCGGATTTGAAAAAGATACTTGATGAGTCTCCCGAGAGGATCTTTCCATTGCAGTATCCCGTGTTGAAACATTACGTAGAAAGCATAGATCAGAAGAAGTGAAAACGTGAGTATTGGCCTACTTGGGTTATGACGCACCTGATCCATATTTTCTTATTTCTTTTGTCAAAAAATCAGTACATACCATTTTATGGCCAAATTCGTTTCCATCAACAGACATATCCTCAAGATTTTCCAATGTGAGAGGTCTATCTGGAAGAAATACCTTTGGTGGCCAACAGTCAGTCCCCAAAGCCGTATGGGTAGGGTCAAAAACATACTTGCCATCCTCTAGTACAAGAAATGTATGACGGTCCGATAAATGATCATTTGGATTAGCCGAAAATGCACCGACAATAATTGATGATTTAATACCTAACTTATTTAATATGTGATGAGCCATAAGTGCGTATTCTGAGCAGACTGCCTCATTCATACAACGAGATAGGGGCTTGATACAATACTTTTCTCCTTCAGCCTTGTATCTACTAAAACTATTATTTCGAGCAAATTCTGAAGCCAAAGGTCCCAGCATATTTTTTGTAATTCGCGTTACTCTCCAGCATGTGTGTAGAAGTCTTCTAGTATCCTCGTCTAGGTCTGGCGCCTGCTCCATCAAGTTCTTTGCTTGGCCGAAATAATCCGCTAGTTTTTCGGGTGTGACAACTTTTAATCTCTCCTCGAACGAAGAATAATCGCTTCTTAATAAATATGCACCATCGGCTAGTCCTCCGCCTACCAATATGTCATCACCCTCTTTGACATTATTTATGATAAATTCATCATTATACGCAGTCAAAGATCTATACTCAGCTAGGTGCGGAAGAATTTTGGGCTCTTTGTCTGGTCTGATTGATATATCAGGCTTATCGCTATCTAACGTGTTTTGTGTGGACACAACTTGCGGTGGAGCATCTGTATTTTCCATATGGATACATACAGCATAATCATCACTTCAATTATTGCAATAGATCATCATGAATATGGATGATTTATTGCATTATCTTCTGCAACCTGCCATACTGTACCCATGAAACTCCCCGCATATCTCACAACTGTTACCGCCTTCTCTAGAATGCTATCGCTGATTGTATTTATCAGCATGCCATTTATCAGTTTTTATTTCGGGTACCAGTACCACGTCAAGATGAGTAGCATCATCTCCCCCACTGATCAGAACATAGTCGTCGCTAAGAAAACTGACAGCATAGAACCTGCTTCAAACTCAAAAACATACCAAAATGCTCAATATGGTTTCGAGTTCCAGTATCCCAGTGCGTGGAAAATCGAAGAGAACAAATTGGTGAAAATCATTGCACTTGATCCAACCAAGACGAGTTTGTCGGCAAACCTTGCGCAAGGCATAGATTCCCCTAACGGTCTAATCAGCATCTACTACGAATCAGTGAATCAAAAAACCTGTACCCAAAATATGATTGATAACGGCACGCCCAAAATCGCCGAAAATATATTCAGATCAGAGCATACGATCACGAGTGATTCGCCGAATCCAAGCTTTGTGAATACTCATCAAATATCCTATGCATACTGTAATCCCTCCTACTCAGTGACAGTCAAATATGTTTCGAAAATTGGTGCAGATACGTACCTGGATGATTTCTATCAGATCATTCCCACACTCACATTCAATACATACCCAAGTCAGTTGTAGTCAGCGAATGCGAACTACTTTGCTGCATGACGAGGATTTTCGGATGGAACTCATGTGCTTCGTCCGTCAATAGTACTTTGGTCTCTCAACCTCCAGGCGAGAATACGTCCATATTTCCTGATATATTTAGCCTATGAACATCTATCCATCGATGAACAAATGATGTATAGGAGGACCATCTCCTCAACACTGGCGCTTGAAGAGATGTGCCGAGTTGGTTCAGATACACGATAGTTATTTTCCATTGCAGACAGAATCTACATGATCTCACCAGTTGCCGAACAAGACAGAAAAGCACTCAAGGCCATATATCCTAGTTTGACTGATCAAACGATCACTGATAGGTTGACTCAACAAGCTGATGGAAAAATAGCATATCTAGTATTGAAGGATAAAGGCAAGCTTGTTAGTACTGTTGTGCTTTGTTGGGCAGGCAAAGCGTGCCATCCAGATTATCCTGATATCGTCGACCTATACACCAAAGAATCCGAGCGGGGGAAAGGGTATGCCAGTATGCTGATACTCGAATGTGAACGTGTGGCGAAGACGAGAGGATTTCGCAAAATTGGCATGGCGGTGAATCCTGAGCGTAACTGCAGGGCAAAGAAACTCTACGAACAGCTCGGGTACCACCATGATGGGGGCGAGCCATATGTTGATGGAGTGTATGATGGCACAAAGGACTGGTGTATCAACTTGGTGAAGGAAATAGGGAGTTAAAGAGTATGGCAGAAATTGCACGGAAGTCGCACACCTCTATCTTAACCTCTCATAGTTTATTTCGCCCATTTTCATATAAATTACAAGTTAATCAGGCAAAACATGCTCTCTACTTAGTGGCTTATTATTCCCCCAGAAAACACATTTCATAATTATTCAAATATAACCACTCAATTCGATTAAATGTGAATTTAATAACCTAAAATCTGAGAAATAGAAGCTGATTCTAAAATATTGGTTTCTCCAACATACGGCCGTAATAACTTAGAAACGTCAACACCATCAACATTTATATGTTGCAAAATACCTTCATCTAGGAAAAAGTCTAAAGTTTTATTGGTTATAGTGCAATCGGGTACATTCAGACAAACAGTATCTACATGATTTGTTTTTAAAATCTCGCGAATTTTAAATAAATCGTCTTGATATTTGTCAGAAACCAAAAAATCATTTGGCAGAAATTTGCAACTTGCCGTTGTCGTTAAAGAGGGAAATTGCTTTTTTAATTGAGCCAACTTGATAATTGCAGACCATTCACTTGGATAGTCGTAGTCGTAAAAATTATAGGTGAACTTTAGTTCATTTGCATATGCGTGTAGTAAGCACCGATGAGAGCCAATCTTTCTGATCACCTCTTCTACTACTTGCCAAGCATCATGATGTTTGCAATCAATAATAATTGGTATCGATGCCTTGGCAATTAAATCAACTGCTTCCCACAATGACAAACATTCCTGTTGTTTCTCGCTACTAATTCTGTAAAACTCTTGAGAATGACCAATATACGGTTTTCCTCGTTCATCAACACAAACATCTAAATCCATACTTTTTTGTTCTTCTATTGCTCGTGTGACGGATTCCTTGGTTACTGAATAAGTATGAAAAAGCACAAAAGCTTTCGTAGACCTTTTTATTCTATCTGTTAGCGATAAGTTTTCCATGGCTAATTATAAGACAATTGATGGGTTCGTATCCTATCAATTATCAAAAATTCGTTTGAACTCAACAAACCAACAAAAATCAGTAGAAATACATTGATTTAAGTGGCCCATCAGGCTTGTGAAGCAAGAGGAATTAAGCACTGCTTCGGATTGTTCCGAAAGGCAGTTTTGCAATGATGCCCGTCTTGGGATGATGAGCATCGGGCCCAATAAGCGCGTGCGGAAAACTGTTTGCGATGCTTGAACCTATTTTTGACTAAATAAGTCGATTTGCTACCAAGGTATCATGCACTCGCATCTTAAGAAACTCATTAAATACAATATTGATTCCGTATTCAGACTCATACCATTTTGATGGTGATACGTGATTGTCAGATTCCATTATTGCATTTGAATTGAATAATTTCGCTCCCACTGACACATATTTTTCCATCATCATCCAGGCTCTTTTTTGTGCATACCAACTGGTTACTAAAATGATCTTTTCGAACTTGATATTTCTCTCATCCATTAGATTGAGACTTCTTCGACAGTTATCAGCGATAGTGATGCTGTCTGGCTCTACAAAAATACAATCCTCAGGTATCCCTGCTTCGATCGCTACCCTTTTGAAAGTTAGGGCCTCTGGTTCGTATTCTCGGTAAATTGGATGACTGCCACTAATCCAAATCTTTGGTGCCATGCCTGATTTCCACAGCTCGATTGCCTTATGAATTCGGCCAGTATTCTTTCCCCCAAATACGAAAATAAAATCAGATTTTTCCAGCTTGTCCTCCTGGCCTAAATATGATGTGATCTGCCGAATCAAGTCTATGAAGTCGGTGCTACGACTATGTATCATCTCCAAAGTGAGTGGACCGACCTTTTCTTTTGATTGATTGCCTTTTTTAATTGCGTTTTCGACATCGTTACCAATAGTAAATGGTTCGATATCAATTCCAATTTCCTCTAGCCATTTTTTTGGTAATGAGTAGTCGACCAATGCAATATCTCTTTTGGCTTCGACAATTGGTCTTTTTGCTTCAATATCCAGAATGGCGACTAATTCATCGTAACCGAAGGGCTGAGAAGCATTATTTCTTTTTGAGACATATCCATTCATATGCCAATTATACGATGGAACGCAGTCGTTATGACATGGTGCGGTGTGCGTTCGAAAATATTCGAACAGATTTTTTAAATTTATAATGGTGGGCAAGGTCGCCCCCACCCGACCTGCCCGCCTGCGGTGGGTTTCCGCCCGATGGAAAGTGAGGATTTCAATGCGATTTCAATTTCTCGAATATTATTAGAAAAAATTTACTCGATTTTATCTGATTTAGCCAAGTTGCATTTCATACACAAAAGTCTTACATTTTTTACAGTCAAGCTTGTGCCTCCTTTTGAAAAAGGTAGGTCATGGTCAAAATGTAAATTTATATTTGACCCACACAATACACATTTTCCCTCATCTCTTATCCAAACATCCTTTTTTACCTCAGATGGAATTAGCCTGTTGTGTCTAATCTGTACCGTGGAGTTCGTTCCTGGCTCAGCAATATCGCTTAGCTTTAAAGTAAATACAAATATATTTCTTTTACCATCATGTTTATAACTGTAGTCCATCAAATCAAAGTAGCCTTTTAATGACCACACCCCCGGTAATACTTTCTCATAAACTTTAACAAGTTCTAAGATTCTTTTGCCCAGCTTATATTGGTCGACCGCATCAACAAATAATCCGTTTTGGGTTAATTTGCCTCCTTTTGTAATTCTAGGTTGACTCACTGTTTTTGGGTTGAAATCATAGGAAATCTTCGGTTCGTCGTGGCCAATATATTCAATGGTAGTCTCGTCAGATAGAATTTTGTCCGCGTATGGGGCATTTGGACGTCTGGACATTAAAATAACAGAGTAACTAGGTTTCATTCTGAAATTCATTCCTCTTTGAAGAACCTGGACTCCTTCCCGGTCGCACATTTCACGATAAGAAAATACTTGATCAATCATAATTCGCTATTTTACACCAAATTACGAAATAAGGGTCCCCTTCGGGGCTCGACCAACCGAATGAACCCCCTTAGGTGCTTATAATTCAAATGCGGAGGGAGAGGGATTCGAACCCTCGGTCGGATTGCTCCGAACGGCAGTTTAGTAAACTGCTGCAACCCAAAGGGTCCCCTTCGGGGCTCGACCACTTCAGCCCTAGGCTGACATCGTCCGCCTTGGGAGGATGAGCCTTGGGCTCAATGCGACTTTTATGCGGAAGCGGTGAGCTTTCCGCCACAGGCGGATAAACTTCTCATCTCACCGAATATCAATGAGCGGAAGCGGTGAGATTCCCCCGCTACATTGTAGCGGGATTAGTCCCGACAAGTACACTTAAGCTTGTCGGGGGAACTCACGGACCGGTAAAGGTCGGCGGTTTAGTAAACTGCTGCAACCCAAAGGGTCCCCTTCGGGGCTCGACCACTTCAGCCCTAGGCTGACATCGTCCGCCTTGGGAGGATGAGCCTTGGGCTCAATGCGACTTTTATGCGGAAGCGGTGAGCTTTCCGCCACAGGCGGATAAACTTCTCATCTCACCGAATATCAATGAGCGGAAGCGGTGAGATTCCCCCGCTACATTGTAGCGGGATTAGTCCCGACAAGTACACTTAAGCTTGTCGGGGGAACTCACGGACCGGTAAAGGTCGGCGGTTTAGTAAACCGCTGCAACCCAAAGGGTCCCCTTCGGGGCTCGACCAACCGAATGAACCCCCTTAG
>JBAXSX010000020.1:0-16672 GCA_037130495.1 Candidatus Roizmanbacteria bacterium | reverse complement strand
CTAATGGCGGTTACGCCTACTTCGACGACATTTCTGTCACCCCTCTCGACAACGTAGCTCTCTCCCTGAAAGCATGGACTCCGGTAGCAGACTCAGGAGGATCAAGTAATGGTCTCTCTGTACAGGGGAGTACAACAGGAGTCGCGTCAAACGCGACTGGTATTCGTAACAGCGCCTATACCTTTGATGGATCAAGTGGATATCTGAGACAAGCAACCATAGGTATGAATATAGGGACCTTAACCTATGCCACTGGGAATGACACGACTAGTGCACAGTTTGAAGATGACGGTCAGAACTTTAGTACCTATCAAACAACATCGGGTGATGCATCATATATGCTGGTAGTAACTAATTCAGATAATACATTAACTTGGGGATACTTAGGAACTGCAAGCGGTACTGGCAACAAAGATATTACAATTTACACAACTAAGGCTAGAGCTACAAGAGGATGGGGAGCAAGTGGAAGTACATTGCCAATAGGCGGATCTAAAGTACCAGTTGGATATGAGATAAGAAAGACTGACTTCCAGCTCTCCTCCACATTTACTGTAGGAGCTTGGACAACTCGAAATGCGTCAGATAATGGCGGCGTAATTGGTAAGAAGACAGGTAGTGTAGGTAATGGTTTTGGGCTATCCATAAGTGATAATGATATTAGATTTGGGACAGATAGTTACGGAGTTTCTCATTTCGCATTTAGTCCGGGAACAGCCTGGCACTTTTATGTAGTGACATTCTCTAGTGGAACGGCTACTGTTTATATTGATGGTGCCTCAGTGGTAAGTAACGGTTCCTTAACCTTATCGGATACTTATGCTCCCCTAACAGTTGGATTTGATTACTATTGGTCTGGTACTAACGACAGGCATCTCAACGGTTCCATCGACGAACCCTTTGTTACTACGGAAGTGTTAACAGCTGCGCAGATATTCGATATGTATAACAGTGGAAGGTAGGAGAAAAGCAATTAAAAATTAATAATTTAGAATTTAAAATGAATGAAGAAAGACTGAGAGTCGTCACGCAGAGCGCGACAAGTCAGGTCAAAGGTCGAAAGTCGAAGGTCGAAGGGCGAATGGAAAACAGTTATAAGGTTATAAAGTTTTCAAGTTATCAGGTAAATTAGTCCATAAAGTCTATCCCACTTCGCCCCCGCAAAGCGGGACAGGCAAGGCTACGCGGGACAAGTAAAGTGACACTGCTGTGTCATCCTGAATTTATTTCAGGATCTTCACCCTAACACGCCTCCCTCGCCTAAAACGGCGAGGACTAGCCAGCAGGCTGCCCAAGATGGAGCTCCTCTCGAGTGGAGAGCACACAGTTCGCTTCTCAATCCTTCCCCCCTAACGATGGGATCGTTGGCGAGGCTCGACTGCTTGTTCATATATCATCCGGTGTTTTTCAAGGACACCGGGAGAACAGGTCGGAATCTTTTCACATTTTAGATCCCATGGATGACTGAAAAATATCCAAATCCAGCTGCTCAATATGTGCCACTTTGTTTTTGGATTTGGTAGGGGATCTTTTGTGATCGGCGAGAGCGCGCCCTCACGATATGTGGTGTCTGAGTCGATATGTACTCTCGTACTATCTCGATAGTCTATGGCTGTGCCACCTTGTTTGGAAAAATCAGAATTTTTGACGATCAAAAACGTATGGGGAAAAGCACTCACCGCACCATACATACCATCTCCCAACTGATTCGGGTGATTATCCACAAATGTGCAATCGTGAATCATGGCGAGCGAGCCAGCTGCGAGGTTGTCGATTGCGGCCCCTGTATCACCACAGCTATTGTCGGCAAATATACTCGTATGCACTCGTAGATATCCACCAGCATTGGAAATCGCACCACCACAAATCGCAGAGTGATTCCCCGTGAAAGTGCACCTCTCTATGAGGACTTCAGATCCCACACCCATAGAAATACCTCCTCCATCCAGATAGCGAAATATATTGAGTCGAGAGTGAGGACGATTCGTCTCGTTGAGCGATGTAGTCACCACCTGGGTATCCCCATTTGTGAAACCGATATCTCGGATCGTGAGTCTGATCCCATCTGCGACAAAGAGTACGTGCGCGACGTTATGTTCGCCGTCGAGCGTCGCCCCCTGTAGTCCGATGATCTCGAGGTCTTTCGTTATCATCAGCAGACCAAACTGTTTTTGCCCATGACTCGTAAAAGTCCCATCTAGCTCTATCCTTTGTGCGCCTACGGCAACTGCATGGTCGACGAGAGACTGAAGTGATTGCTGTGGCGATGGTGTGATGCGGGTAGTCGTCGACATGGTATGAGTATACTAAATGATGCTGAACGAGAGCAGCAAAGACTGTCTCAAAGCTCCACATGCAGCCACAAAGTGGCCCCTTCGGGGCCCGATGTTAGAATATTCAGAATGACAGAGTGGCGCCACTTTACACACAAGATCCCGGGATAAACCCGGGATGACATTCTTTTTGACCGATCTTTTTTTCTCTGTCACTTCGAGCCGAACCTACCCGCCGTTTTAGGCGGGGAGAATGCTATACAGTAATATTCTTTCTTAATAGATATTTTGTGAAGCCGTCGATGTCTGTCACCCCATGGATGAGAACCGCTTCGTATATATCCACGCTGGAAAAAGCCTTGTGGTACTGTTGATCATCATGCACCTGGGACTTGATGTCTAGGATGATTCTTCGCGATTCATCGGTGATATTCTTTTCGATCAGGTCAGCGATCCTATCGGTCGTGACCGCATCTGCTGTCAACAATCTCACGTCTATTTTCCAGATATTTTTCGCATCATCCATATACCTGATGCCGAGGTACATGCTCCTTGGTCTATCTGCCTCAACGAGTTGGCGATTGTCGGCATGGGTGACTCGGACTACCTGTGGGAGGGACGATATGGATCGACTGATCTCAGAATACTCGGTATCGGTAGGCACATGTGGCATGATGAGGTTGATATCAATATCTCGCCATGTCATAAGACCGTAGACGATGCTTCCAACCAGTGTGAAGTGTCCATACCTCCCGAGGAGTGGGCGCAGGTTGAGTTTTTCGACGACCGCAATCGCCTCGTTTTGGAGCTTGGTTTGGATGAGGAGCAGGTCGGTCATAAGCTGGTTAATCTTCATTTCAACTTCAGTGAAGTATGGTCACAGATGCTTCCTCACTTCTTCGACTATCTGGACCAACTGCTTTTCGGGCAGTCTCAGGACCCTTTCATTTGATCGTGCATAGTGATGTCCAAACTCAAGGTCTTTGAATACGATACCTGCAAATGTGACATCATGTGAATATCGTGGTCGCATATGCCAGTGAACATGGGGATGCGGAGGGATTTTCTTGTACGCGTCGTTCATGAGACATGACCAGTTGAAATGTGTGGCATCGAACGCCTTTTTGAAAGCAGACTCTATGACGACGATCAGTCGTTTCAAATCAGCCCATTCGAGATCGGTCACTTCTGAGAGGTTTGGACAGTCTCTTTTGATGCTGACATATGATCTCCCCAGATATTCCTGGTCCTCACCGAGAATCACTTTCCAGTACTGTGTCTCGACTATTTGGAGTTTCTGACGGTCTATAGGACTTTGGGTTGGATTGGTCATCGAGGATGAGTATACCAAACTGTGGCTACTCGGGCGTGATTCAGCACTAATTATAAAATAAAAATAGGTCTTCGCTATTACATTACAGCTGATTTGATTTTACAACTTGCTGCTTTAAAAGACCACTTGGGTATCATGAGCTTCAGTACACTTTGATATTTTCTTTCCACTCGACTATCATCTCGGGAATGAAAAACACACCTGTGCTTGGGCAACCGAAGATCACCTTGGAAGAACTAGAGAAGTTTAAAGCAATTGCTCGCAAAGATTATGGAAGGAAACTATCTGACGCACAAGCATTGGAACAAGCAACAGCACTCTTAAACTTTTTTGATTACTTTATTAAGAAAAGACGTAAAATTAATTCATGAAATTAACTGATAAGCAAAAATCTTTTTTAGAGAATTTCTCTAAACTTTTGGTTTACGGACACAATGAATTAGCTAAAGTTGGTCTAAAACAAAAGCGCACTTCACTAAAGAAGAAGCTCCTCTTTTTTATGATGGGTGCTACTCAAAGCGAAGCTGAGAGCATATTCAAAATCATGACTCCAACCCAGCTACACTCCTCAATTTATTTTAACTCTGCAATAATTCTTTTTAGATCAATAACAGAAAACTTGATGAATCTAAGTTTTATCTATGCGTGTGACAGTCAAAAAAATGCTACCATTTTCCATATAGACTGGTTGCAAAGTACTTTAAAATACTCAAACAGGTATAAGAGGTTGATGACAAAGTATCCCCAGTGGAATTTAGTTTTTGGTGATAAAGCAAAAGCTGATGATTGGAATGGTTACATCCAAATATTGAAGAAGGTAATAGCAAAGGATCAAAAAAGATATAAATTGCCTAACAATTCCGAACTACCTCCGCTTGAGCAAAGATGTATGCAACATGATCAATACTTGAGTCAAAAGAACAAGTTGAATCAAGGAAACAGCTTAGAGAAAATGTATGTCACGTATTATCCCTACTTTTCTGGAATATCACATCTAAGATCGAGTGGCCTTAATTCATTTAGAAATTACCAGGATAATGGTTCTTTTAGTATGTCTATTGATTCTAGTCCCGTCGATATTGAAGCAATAATCCCAGTTACTTACGCTAATTACCTTATGATTTTAAGGTTTTTTCTGCAGAAGTTTAAAGTTTATGATGGTGAAGCTTTTAGAGAACACAAAAGAACACTGAAATTAATGTTTGAATAAAAATATAAAATTAGACATGAGAAAACGAGAACCTGAAGACATTAGAAAACCAATGGATAAAAATAAAGTCTATCAAGTTTTTCTTGAACAGTTAAACATGATTGAGCGTTCAACGATCAGCGTTGACCAAGCAGACCAAGACAGAGCCAGAGAAAATTCGCTCGATATAGGTTTCAAATTATTTCCTATTATAGAAAGTGTTGCTCTTAACATAGTAGGAAAAACTACAAGAGCATATTTAAAAGAATTAGGATATTCAAAGATCGAAGCGAACTTAATGTATTCAATGTTCCGTAATGGACTTCTTCACAACTTCAACCCATTTCATTATGTCTATGATGATGGAGAAATAAGTTGGGGATTAATGTCTAGCAGTGGGAGTGGTGGTTTTGTACCATACTTTCCAGGCTATAAAAGCGATGACGCAGAATATAACGTCCCTGCTGATAAGGCTTTTACTTATGAGAAAATTGGTCAGGGTCAAGTTCATGCGAGTCTATCTTTAGATGGACTGTTGTCGCACGTCCGATATGATTTGAATGAAAGATTAAAGAAGGATACTAGAACTAAAATAGACATTGTTGTGGGAAAACGTTTTTTTGAAAAGATTCCTTCTGTGAGATAACCTATCATTTTTAGATGTGTTAACAACAATAAGTTCAACTCCCATCTCCAGTAATTTTTATTTCCAGGCTAGGGGCTAAAAATCAAAAAACCTGGTTTGGACCAGGCTTTAGATTGATTATCAGGCTTAATTTGAAGATTTTAATTTTTAGTATCGTCTGGAGCGGGATGCGGGAATCGGACCCGCGATGTCAGTTTGGAAAACTGGGGTTATACCATTTAACTAATCCCGCAATATGAAAATCTAGGAACCATTTTCAGCCCTAGGCTGATCCGCCTCTGGCGGAAACTAATCCCGCAATGTAAAGTCTCAAGTTCCAATCCGCCACCTGGCGGACAAATTCCAAATAATATCCAATGCTTTATAAGGCGCTTAGATTCTGGCCTTCGCCGGAATGACAAAACAGATGGATCCCGTTTTCCAACGGGATGACAGCTGGGTGTCGCTTTATAGACTTTACAGACTTTACGGCTGTACCTTTCTCTCATAGTCGCGTTTGACCTGTCTGCCGACAGGCAGGCGCGATGGACTTTCAACTGGTGTTCATTATACCAACTTCTTCAGAATTTCGGCATGATCAAATGCCATCTCATCAGGTATATGGGTGAAAGGAGCCATCTCCGACGAATCACCCCACGGCGTCATGAGGATGTCTTTTAGTAGGCGATACTTGTATATCAGAGTGACGACATGTCCTCGCGGATCAGTCGACAAGTTCTCATGCACGATCTTGAGGCGACAATCACGCGCAGAGATCGGAAACCCGAGCTTTTGCGCAGCAGTCCGGACGAGGCACTGATCGATGGTCTCATGCTTTAGGAGGAAACTCCCGGGGATGTTCCACTTGCCTCTTTCTGGATCCAGAGCACGACGTGTGAGGATAAACCGATCCTCACGATCGACGACAAATAAATTGCACGCGACACGAGGGGTCAGTTCAAAGCTTTTGTTAAAATCGTCTTCTTCGAGATAGAGAGGATCCATATGCATAGTTTATAGTGTAAAAGGTAAGGTGTAAAACGAACGGTTAAAACGTATAGTGCAAATAGGGGGTGTATGACTCAAAATGAATTTTTGTTCTGAACTATCACTCGTCAAAGCTTGTTCTCTGTGACATGTCCACGTTATACATTTTACACTCTACGTTCTACATTCTCTTTCCACCCTTTCGGATATTTGGTATACCAGGTGATGAGACTTTTGACACTGTCGGACAACGTATGTGTGGGTATCCAGCCGAGGACTTTTTCGGCTTTTGCATTGGAAGCGATCATTTTGTCTGCTTCGTCTTGTCGGCGATCCGACGACGTGCCTACTGCAAAATCTTTCCCCGTGAGTTGCTTCACTGTGGTCACGATCTCATGCACTGAGTTGCCGGTGCCCGTGCCGATGTTGAGTATTTCTGAACCGCTCTGGTGGTCAAGAAGCCATAGAATAGCTTTCTCATGTGCATCCGCCAGATCGACCACGTTCACATAGTCACGTATCGGTGAGCCATCTGGTGTGTTCACCTGGGCATAGTTCAGCTCAAATGGCGCGATGCCGAGCGCACTGCGCACGGCGTTTTGGACGAGATGAAAAGAGGGATCCTTCGAATCGCCGATAGCTCCATCATCAGAGGCTCCACACACGTTGAAATACCGGAGAGAAATATATTGGAGCGCCTGTGACTGAGCGAGATCTGCCAGCAATATCTCACAGGCTCTTTTGGTCTTGCCATAGGGAGTCACGGGATCTGCGATGGGATGATTTTCATCGATAGGGAGATATTGAGCGTTGCCATAGACGGTGCAACTGGATGAGAAGACGATTTTTTTGACCTGGTGAGCGATCAGACTGTCGAGCAATCGGCGAGTTCCACCAACATTGTTTTTCTCATAGACTTCGGGGATCTTCCATGACTCACCGACGTTCAGAAGCGCTGCGAAGTGGATGCATGCGACGATCTCAGGATGTGCAGAGAGCACATCCTCGGCTATGCCCGCAGTCAGGTCGCCCTGATAATATGTGAGTTGATCTGTGCCATGCTTTTTTTGTAAATACTCGATCGCCTCGACATACCCCCTCGAGAGGTTGTCTATCGCGATGATGCGATATCCACGAGAAAGGAGGAGATCAGAGGTGATCGATCCGATATAGCCAGCAGCACCAGTGACGAGTATCGTTTGCATATGTTTAGTGAAATATATTTAGCACACCGATGTATTCCTTTTTTTCTCAGCCACCCAGACACCTATGATTACGAGGACAGATCCGATTATAAACCATTGGGAGGGGTATTCGTGGAGGAGTGGAACAGCTACAATCACTGCAGCGATAGGGGATACATAGCTAAAAAGTGAGCTTTCTGATGCTGCTATGCGATGGAGGCCTTGGTTGTAGAGTGTGTAGGCGACGACCGATGAGAGGAGCCCTGCATATACGATGCCAATGCCACCGTTGAATCCGATCGTATGAATCTGGGTAGATATCCCCTCAGATAGAGCGAGGGGAAAGGCAAAAGCCGAACATATCGCAAACTGCCAAAATGCGATGATATGACCGGGAATATGAGTGATCGGCATGATGAAGAGCACTCCCAGTACTCCCGCCATAGTAGCGAGCACCATCGCGAGATTACCCATGAGCGGAGATGTCCCAAACACTGACTGGATCCCCAAGACATTGGTCGCTCCAGGGAATACGAGTGGCAATATTGAAATACAGAGGACTCCTATGAAACCAAGTCCCATCCCCAGATACTTCGTAGTACTCAATCGCTCTCGCAGGAGGAAACGAGCGAGGAGAGCGAGGATGAGCGGGCCGATCGCACCGATCATCGGTGCGTTAATACTCGGGATAGCAGGCATACCCCCGTAAAAAAGGATTATGTTCAGAAATACACCGAAAAAGCCCGATAAAAATACGAAGAGCTGCTCACGCAGCGTCATCTTGACCCGATATGCCCAAGCGAAAGGCAGCAATATGACGGTCGCCATGAACATGCGCAAAAAAAGGAACACACTCGGAGTCACTTCGACGAGCGTGAGCTTCGTGATCGGTGCGGATGCACCCCAGATGAGATTTGCGACGAGGATCATCGTGCATGGATGATGCACAGGAAAATGCATGAGCTTACGGATCGTCATAGATCCAATCAGTCTACTCAATCCGATGGTACCAAGTCAAATGAAGGCATAGACATAGTCCATAAAGTCTATAAAGTCTTAAAGTCCATAAAGTGACGGACGAGAGCATGTCATCAGGTCAAACGTCATCGCGCAGAGCGTGACAAGTCAGGTCAAAGGTCTAAGGTCGAACGTCTAAAGTCTAAGGTTATCAGGTGAATTAGTCCATAAAGTCGTAAAGTCCTAAAGTCCATAAAGTAACAGATAGGCCATCTAGCACTATAACCATTTGCCCTCTGTGCCTGGGAATGAGTATACTGATCCTCATGGTCCCGTACCGTTCTTCTTCTCATGCTGGGTTTACGCTCATAGAGCTCTTGGTAGCTACCGGTATCATTGCAGTCCTTATGACGGTAGTTATCGTAGCCGTGAATCCCTTCAGAATGTTTGCTGCTGCTCAACAGACAAAGAGATCTTCTGATGTATCTACTCTGGGGAAGTCACTCGATACCTATCTCATATCTGTGAAAGGAGTAGTCCCTACTCAGATGTATCCCTTGAATACTCCTAAGCCAATAGCAAAGAACTCAGGAGGTCCTGAGGCAGATCTGTGTGGATTACTTTCTCCTCATATAGCTGGATTACCTATTGATCCTAATAGCCCTGGAAACATAGTGAAAGACTGTACCAGTACATACAGTACCGGATACAGTGCTGTTGCGAATAGCTCAGGGAAGATAGGCGTGTATTCACCGACAGGGATATCACTCGTAAACCAGTCTGGAGTGAATGTAGCTGTATATGGACAAGTACCTGATGAGTTCATTACTCCTCCTTCTACTATCATGGCATTTGCTGCAGGAACATTCACTCCTGCTCTAGCCAAGAGGACTCCACCTGCAGGACCCTTTGCAGCGGGAGTGATGGTGCAGGGAATACAGGGTGCAAATGGAACAAATGACTCGATCACAGCAAGTCATGGAACACAAGTTGCTGGAAATTTTTACCAAAATTTTGATGGCAATCAAGGATCAATTGTCTTTTGGATAACCCCAGAGTGGAACGGGAATGACGGACTTATGCATGATCTTTTTGAAACATCCGGGGGTCCGTTCTTATTAAGAAAACATGCCGCAAATATATTGCAATTTTATGATGGAACAAATAGTTTTGCAGGTCCCTCAACAACTTCATGGGTACCCGGTTCGACATATTTAGTTATTGTGAGCTGGGATAGTAGGAACTATTTAAGTGGTTCTAGTTATGTGAGATTTACCGTAAATAATACTCATACTTTTACAGGCTCTTCATTTACAGCTAATACTCAAGGAGCAAATCTTGAATTAGGTTTTCGTTCCGGCAACACTGCTGCAGACGCCCTCATCCAAGGTCTCACCATATACAGACGTCCCCTCTACGAAGCAACAACACCATCAGGTATTAACGTAGGAAATGGAGATGAGATCAGTCAGATATACAACTCAGGCACTGGAAGAGATCCCACTTTAGTCACCGGATCCTGGGATGTTGTCTTCGCTTTACCGACAAATGCATCAACAGGAGCGCTGGGTACTACCGGTGAAGCATGGAGTCATCCGCATGCAAGTAATCTTCTCACCGATGGCTTTATGCAAGCGACATATGCCAGCTCAGCATGGACAAATGTAGGAACACAACCACTTGGTACGAACTGGTGGTTAGCAGGAGGAGTAAATCCAGTAAATGCTGTAGGAGTGTATCAAGCAAAAGGAGCCGCCGATTACGCTGCAAGCAAAGTAAATCTTGCGAATCCGGGAACGTATGATCTCACGGATGGTGTCGCACCTACGTGGGCTTCGGGCACGGGGTGGATATTTAATGGCAGTCAATATCTAATAACAGGTATTGTACCGGTCACTACATATAGCATGATTGTAAGATGGACGCGCAGCGCGTTTACTTATGGATGGCTTGCAGGTTCGTATTACTCGGCTACGGATAAAAGATTTTCACTTTTTTTGCCTGGCACCGGCGCATTAATTAAAGAATATGGAAACGGACAATACGCACTGCCTGCGAGTTCTGACGCGCTTACTAGTGGCGTTATGGCAGTAACAAATGTTGGTTACTTAAACGGTGCGCTGGATTTTGCATCTCCATTAACACCATTTGCCTCCTTCAATTTGCCAATAGGCATCGGCATAATGAATGGTTTTAGTACAAAATTTTTAGGCAACATCCAAGCCACCTCGATCTACAACTCCACCCTCACTGCTGCACAGGTAGCAGCCATCAGTGCAGCCATGAACGGTGCCATTGATATGCCTGCTACTCAGAAAATATTCTCTGGAGGATATGCTCATTATGCTACTGCAGCCAACGATGGGATAAAACAAGTGATAGCTACTACCGCAGGGAGTAACTATGTCATACGGGGATTAGCTCATAGCGATGGTACCAGTCAACCAGTACTGGAACTCTATGATGAGACTCATGGCGCAAGTATTGGGAAGGTGACTGGCACTACTACATCTACGAGGACTGCGCCTGATGTATTCATCTTTACCGGTCAAGCACCAGCAGGCTGCACCTCTATCTCAGTGAGAGCTTTGAATGCTGCATCCTCTGGGATGACGTATTGGCATCAGGTGGAGGTATTGAGTAATGCAGTGGGCAATCCATCTGCAGAAACAGGATCGGGCACCCCGTGGATTCCTACCGGATGGATCAATGGAAGTCTGACAAGTGGGATGTCGGCTCAAGAATCAATAATTGTCCATAGTGGTTCTTCATCATTCAAGATTCTTAATAATTCTGTTGGCACAGGTATTTACTACGATGTTTCAGGGGAGACAATTGGCGACTATTATGCAGGAGGGACATATTCATATACATCTGTTGGATTTAATAGACTAAAAGATTTCAATAATGCATGGTTTTCTGGTAATGGGGTCACGATGAATATTGACTCCTCGACTGCAGCATGGTCTTTGAAAGAAGTCGTCGGTCGCGTAGGACCAAATGGCAACTTCCGTCCAGGATTCAGAAACGACAATGGAGCTGCAGTCACAACCTATATCGATGACTTTTTCGCATATAAGCTAAATGCCGTCACCCTCACTCTCACCCCTGCATCACTAGCCAACTCAACTGAAGCGAGTGGAGTACGAGTCGATGGAGGAGATACACTGATTCAAGCCAATACCGCGTGGACGGTCAACTCAGGACAAGCGCTGTGGAATTGGACTCCTCGACGGAGCTCAGCGAATATGATGAAGTTCGGTCAGCCGAATCCATATGTCGCAATCTTCTGGTATGACGCGAACAATTTTATCGCTCTGTATTTTTCGGCTGCGAACACTATGGTGATGCAAAATGTGATTGGAGGGAGCAATGGATCGGTTAGCGGTATAGATGTCACGGGGCTATTCACTGCAGGGACCACGTATGCACTGGATCTATCGTATTCTGCGGGAGGATACTTGCTTTTCAAAGTCAATGGCGTCACCAAAGCAACACGGAGCTTTATTCCGGCTTTTACCAATGCCCCCAATACCATACGGTGGGGAGCCAACAGTGGAAATGATGGTGCTGATGCCACCTTTGCTACCACTCCGTGAGCGGGTTTTCTCCTCTTGAGAGGAGTCCCATCTGAAACATAAACTACAAAACATAAAACATCGTTCCCAAGTCAAGTTACAAAGTGGCCACTTCGAGGCTTGAGGTGACAATATTGAAGAATGACTCCAAAGAGAATGGATCCCGCCAGGTACCGTACGGACCTGGCGGGGATGACCTTGCAGGAATAAGATCCTGAAATAAATTCAGGCTCCGCCTCCTTCGACTACGCTCAGGATAAACTCTGGCTACACCCGGAGGGATGACACTGCGGTGCCACTTTACAGACTTTACCCATCCCACATAGTCGCGTTTGACCTGTCTGCCGACAGGCAGGCGCGATGGACTTTATAGACTTTATAGACTTTATTGACTTTATGCACTTCGTCGACTATTCCTCATCTATCTCTTTCTCCAGCTTTTTACTCGTATAGACGATGAGCTCGCCTATGACACCAGTCATGATGATTTGGAGCCCCACAACGATCAGCAGTATACCTGCCTGCAGGAGAGGTCTATCTTTGAGGAGGACATCGCTAAAGATCCGCTCGATTCCCAAAACTACCGTGATGATCAATCCTGGGATCAAGAGAACTGCTCCAATAGGTGCAAAAAAGTGAAGTGGCTTCTGTGCAAATCGAAAGATGAAATACGAAGTGAGAATATCAGCAAATACAGTGAGTCGATTAAAAAATCCATATTTTGATTTGCCCTGTTCACGGTTTTTGTGCATCACAACAACCTCGGTCGTTTTGAATCCCAGTTTTTCTACTACGAGTGGTAAAAAACGGAAGTTGTCGCCATACATGACGACATCCTTGAGACACTCACGATGAAATATCTTGAACCCACAATTGATGTCATGAAATGAAGACCCGAGGAGATTACGAAGTATGAGGGTGTTGCCGATAAATGAGGGAATCACTCTAAGCCAGTCGTGTCGACGATTTTTGCGCCAGCCGTTCACGAAGTCATATCCTTCATTCAGTTTTTTGAAAAGGACAGGTATATCTCGAGGATCATCCTCCAGATCGGCATCCATAAAAATAATGACGTCTCCGCTCGATCGGTCAAGCCCTCTCCGGAGTGCACGGCCCTTATCTCCGCGACGCAAACGATGGAAAATGAATGCTGGCGTCGGCGCAACCAATCTTTTTTCCCAGTCATCTGTTGATCCGTTGCTGACGAGATGCACATCGTAGGGTTCACCGAGCGCATCAAGAGTGGTGCGAAGAAGGGGAATCAGCTTCACCAGACTACCTGCTTCGTTTTTGAAAGGGATGATGACAGAGAGCATAAGAGGAGATAATTAATAATGAATAATTAAAAATTAATAATTCAAATAGAAAATTCAAAAATATAAATTCATGTACACGTTCCATAATTCACGATTGATACCATTATTCATTATTAATTATTCATTATTAATCAATAGCTCCATGTTCTATGTTCTATGTTTCATAATGCACGATTGACGACCATTATTCATTATTAATCAATAGCTCCGTGTTCTATGTTCCATGTTTCATGTTCCATAATGCACGATTGACGACCATTATTCATTATTAATTATTAATCAATAACTCCGTTTGCTTTTTGTATACTTCAACGCCTTCATTTTTGTATATCAGTTTAAAATGCTCATCTTTTTGAAGCTGAACATAGACAGGGACCAGGACGTCTTTCCCCGGATAGTCATATATTTCCTTCAAGCGGATCAGGACATAGTCCGCTTTGACATAGTTGGTGCCGAAGTCATAATAGTATCTACGATTTGTGAGATAGGGAGCAAACTGTCCCACTGCTGAGACTTTGATCTCATCTCGAGCGAGTATCTGTTGCCAGAGTCTGATATCCGCCAGTTCCTTTGTGGCAGGTCCCCATAGACTATTTTCATTTCTGATTGAGTAGGGGAGTGGACTGTCGATGTAGCTCGCTATCGCGATACATACAAAGAGAACAACGGGTATATATCGTGTGATCCGAATATGTTTCAACCGAACGACAGCATCAATCAGCGCGATGAATACCCATGGGGTGATGAGAGCGCTGTAGTGGAAATAGAGATTTTTTTGTTCCGGACTACTCGAAAGTAAGTTAAGAAGTATCTCGGGCAATGTGACTAGTGATAGAGGAGAAAGAAAAGATAGGAACCCAATTGGCCCAAATAAGTGGGTCAGGTAGTCGATCGTCTGATTTGAAAAAATAATAGAAAAATATTGTCCGATGAGCGAACCACCGTTTGGATATTTTGCAAAATATGAGAGGGCAAAATGGTCTGTACCAGATCGAAATGAGGGGATGAATACAAAGGTAGACCAAATCGTGTATCCGAAGGAGACGACAGCGAGCGCAATAAGGCAGAGTGATTTGCGATCAAAAAACTGGGTTAGGGGGACTGATCGCATGTACTCCTTGCGCTTGTGCCACCATGCGATCGCGCACTCGAGCAGGAGCCACGAGCCCAACGTAAACCCGACATGCTCCTTAGTGAGCATGCTCAATACGAACAATATCCCAAACCATGCCCAACGACGCGAGATCCACGCATAATACATCCAGAGCAGGAGAGTCGTAGCCAATACGACGGCATGGAACTCATAGAGTGCAGATCTCTGAAGCGGTGGGTACATGAGATATGCCAAAGGAATACAAACGAGATATATACCTCTGAGCAAGGTACTCAGACCTTTCTTTTTTGCAATCATATAGAGTGCATATGCTCCAGCCGCTAGCGATATAGTCTGCACAATCAGCAACATCTCTGGTCCACTGTATATGAAATAGAGCGGTGCTAGGAGAGCAAGAAGCATGTCGTTGTGTATGGCCATCCGCTTGATTTGTAGGCCCGAACCGTGCGGATCAGTCAGCTCGAGCAGACGAGAGAAGTCTGTGGTCTGGAGAGCCTTGTACGTGTTGAAAACAGTCTGGTGCATGATGCCCAGATCAAAGTATGATGCCCATAGCTGATGAAGTCGAGCAATCGAAAGATATATAAATACACCTATGAAACAAAAAATGCAGACAAGTAGGATAGTGCGAGGCTGTATGGAGCGCTTGATAAGTTTTTTCATCTGAAGATAGGTCTTCTTCCCATATGGGCCACCACTAATAACAAATCATCTCAATCTGTTGAAACTTTACGCGACAATTCAACCTGTAGATTAGCTGGATATAAGTGTACCAGGGAAAGGGGAATTTGAGCTGAAAGACGGTGCGAGTAGATTTCCCCAAGCGGTTATGAAAAGGTGTGAAAGATCACGCCTCGTTTCGGGCGAACTGCCCGGTAGCATGAGAGCTCCCGTATAGTTTGCGGAAGACGAAGATGCAGATGATAGACCATATGATATTCACCAAAAATCCGTAAACAGCTAAATTTTGGAGGAGCTGCCCGGGCGATCCCGATATGCTCCCCCGAATCATTTCGAATATGTATGTTGTTGGTAGGAGGTACGCAACATATTGGAGCGGTAGGGGGAGACTCGAAACAGGGAAAAGTGCAGCTGTCAGAGGTTGTAACATCGGCACGATACCCCAACTGAAAGACTGTATGCGCGTGCCAAACTTGCAGATCAATCCGAACAAAAATATTCCAATAGACACCGAGAACCAGAGGAGCATGACGATCGCATACAGCAGATAGGGGAGAGGTACAGCGAACACATCAACTCCAAACACATATCGTGCGATGATGGACTCGCAAATGAAAAGTGCCAACGCATGAACGGTCGCAGTGAGAGCAAGTGCTATGACATATTCAGATACTCTCAATGGAGAGATGAACATATTGCTGAGGTTACGCGACCAGATGTTCCACATGGGATCAACCGATATCGTGTATTGGGCGATACGCACGAGTTCCCAGAAGATCATCCCTATGAGCAGATATGTGCCAGCGAGCTGGGTGGCAGCGTTGCCACCACCTGCGCTCATCAAGTATTTTGACAAGAAGCCAAACAAAATGAGAGAAATAGAAGAATAAATGTATATGTCAAAAACTCCCTCGACCGAATGAAGGTGAACATAGTGCTCCTGCAAAAATATGCCATATATACGGCGGATGGATGGGAGTTTCATAATGCTTTTAGAACGCGACATACATAGTGTAGAAGGTAAAGAGTAAGATGTATAGTGAAGACAGTCTGTAAAGTCGAGAATAGCTACATTGCTACATTGCTACATTGCTACATTGTTCAATTGTTGAGATGGTCTGTAAAGTTGAGAAAACATATAAGCTACAAGCTGCGAGCGGGTGCCAGACTCTTTATTACTCTCCTCTTGAGAGGAGTAGAACAAGATCCCGGGACAAGCCCGGGATGACAATCATTTTTGTCTGATTCTGTTTTCCATGTCACTTCGAGCAACATGAGAGAAGCATGTCACTTCGAGCAACATCAGAGAAGCGTGTCACTTCGAGCAACATGAGAGAAGCATGTCACTTCGAGCAAAGCTTGTACAGAGGTAGAGAAGCATGTCACTTCGAGCCCCGAAGGGGCCACTTCGTGGCCTGCCTGCCCCGCTCTGCGG
>JBAXSX010000002.1:0-119801 GCA_037130495.1 Candidatus Roizmanbacteria bacterium | reverse complement strand
AAACACGGACAAGCAAAACTATTCATTTTACCAACGCGTTTTTATCATTAGCTCACATATGTTATCGCGACTCCAATCTGTAGGCAAAAAAATATGGAAAATATTGCTTTTCCGGAAAATATCGTTCGATATTTCAGATATAGTCTCCACACCAAACCCCCAGTCAACACTGTAATGAGTAGTATTCCCACAGTGAGGAGAATATTTCTGTCAGTTGACCCTCCCTTTATAATGACCGAGTAGTAAAAATAGGTATAAAAAATTGATACACAGATGAATACTGGAAAGAGTCTCGTATACCTTTTCTGCATAAAGTCAGACCAAGACGCAACCTTTGCATAATGCATAGACATGAGATAGCCTGTCAAGACAAACAGAATTGCTACATACAGGGTCCCTCCAGAAACAAATGGTTGGATGAAGTACCACGCCCATGGTGCAAATCGGCTGACTGTAGCCTGATCAAGGTTTAAATGTGTGAATACAACCATTAGCGCACTAAAGCCACGCAATCCATCTAGTGCCCTGTTCCTCGGTTTCGTTGAAAGGTCAGTTTGCATGTGCTGTTTTGGATTTGCTTAATTACATCTGTTTAAAGAGGTCCTCGCTGTCAGAGCGCAGATACACATCCTCATGGACATTGATACCTCTCACTTCACTTTTGCATTCGATCTTTGCCTCAACACAATTGACATATTTCCCCTTCATCCAATCCAAGAAAAATGCTCCAAACTCTATAGCTGGGGTCTGGAAGATTGATGACTCGTGATTGAGTATGATCGTCTCAATCATATAATGATTTTATTTCAAATCTACTACTTTTCCTTCTCTAACATCCCTCTTTAATAATACCCTATTCTGTGCACTACTGTTTTTCATAATTATTTCCCCGCCTGTTATTGCGGTGTACTCTGTATTCAAACTTTGATCTCCTGATATCCTCCTCTGTTCAATTACGATTCCCGTAGGTATCGCGTATGTGAGGGGCAACAGTTTCGCATATCCGATGTCTGCTGGCAATCCAATTGTATGATTTACTTTATATTTTAGCTGAGCATAAAAATCACCCTGCTCCATATACTTACCGATATATTTATTTACCTTGTCTTCAGATACTATCTCCTCAGGATATACAACAAAATATGGCACATCAATATCTTCGCCCATCACCTTGCCTCCCTTGCGAAGAATCCCCTTCTTGCCATTTATGAAGCTACTCTGTATCTCATCTCCCTTTGCATATCCGTTCAGCAAATAGCTGTCACTCCAGACTAGATTGTATCCACTTCCACGTCTGACAAGCTGAAAATTTCCAGAGTTTGTTAATGTACCGATAGGAGTGAGATATGATATGGTAAAAGGAACATCTACTTTTGTCTTGAATATTGTGCTTGGCACAGACCCTATTGATAAATAAGCATTTTCTGTCCCTAGCTTATATATCATCCTATGTACGCGCTTCTGGAACTCGTCGCAGTTCTTGTCAGGTAATGACGTTGGAGATATGCTTCTGCACAGATCCTTGTATAGTCCATGATTCACTTGATAGACTACTGAGCCCATGAGGTCTACCGGGGTATTGTATAGTCGATATGCAGATATTCCAAAGCAAAGCATGACTACAAAGACAAAGTGAGATTGTCTGACGAGTGGCCAATATCTGCATACGCAAATTATTATCAGTAATATTGAGATGGGCAATAAATAACGAGGATAAAATGGGATGATAGAGTGCGCGCCTATATATACAGAAGCTATTATCAACAAATATGCATATTCTGGCATTTCTCGCTCTGAGTCCAGCATCTTTTGCAAATTAATATTCCTGATATTCTTCTTCACAAATTCTATGATCTCCTTGATATATAGAAATCCGACGAAGCTCCATATTGGACTCCATTCTTTACTCCACTCCCACAACGTGCCTGGATTAAAATGCTTATACATGCCAGTCAGTAGCGTGACGAAGGGCATCCCATATATTGCTTTCGAGTTATTGCCCGCTAGCCAAAATAGAAATACCCACTTTTGGCTTTTTAAAAATTGGATTAGTCCATAATTGATGATGTACGGTGTATATGGTAGACAAAAGCCTATCACTATTCCTCCAATGAGCATGCCTATGACGAATAGGCTTTGTTGTTTAACCAAATAAATGTAGCTAATCAGAAGAATGAGGGGTAGGAGAATACCAAACTTTGTAGCTGCAAATAATCCGAGGCACAGTCCGGATAATAATATGATAATTGTGTTTTTCTTCGCCGATTTCTTCCATACAAACAATAAATATATATGTCCCAGTAGCCACATGGTCTGGAGGATATCCAACATTGTTTGATTGAGCTGTTGTATCAACTGTGCATTTGTTATCAACAGTAATACACAGTAAACCACTGCTCGTTTTGACTTTGTTAAGATATGAGTAATAGATCCCGATAGAAGCAAGATGAGTAACAAAAAAAGATAATTTGAAATAATCGGATTCCCAAGTAGTTTTATGGCATATCCGTAAATGTATTTCCCAACAGGTGGCGCTTGTGGCACATCAGCAAATGGATTTCCAGATCTTATGAGTCGCACACCTGTGATAGCATAAAGGTTGCCATCACCGATAGTACGATAACTTTCTGCAATTGTGTATTGAGAATGATCGAACAAATCATCGTAATAGGACACGTCGAACGGTTTGAATGTATCGCGGAGTATATATGCGTACGATGAAACTATCAGGATACACAGGACTACCAACGCTCCCCATCCCAAATATCGTTTCTTTAACATGGTTTCTAACAAAAATTTCAGATTTACATCTGCTTAAATATATCTTTTGAGTCGTTTCTGAGATACACATCCTCATGAACATTGATACCTCTCACTTCACTTTTGCATTCGATCTTTGCCTCAACACAATTGACATATTTTCCCTTCATCCAATCCAAGAAAAATGCTCCGAACTCTATAGCTGGGGTCTGGAAAATCGATGACTCGTGATGAAATATAATCATCTTTGGATTTGCAATTTCCATCTGATGTAAGAAATCATTTCGTAGGTAATCGTTTTCTCGAAACTGCGGAAGAAGCGATGGATACTTTCCGGCAGTGTGGCCTTTTTTCACATAAAAAGCCTGATGGCCTTCGTATGGCCCTATCCAATACGCGTCATTTGGCTCTATCCACCGAGTAATAAAATCTGCAATATCTGAAATATTCGTCGTTGGAGGGAGCGTGCCCATATACCGCTGATATCGTATGCTGAGTGTATTTTGCAACATGAAAGCGAGCGTGAAGGCAAAATACATCATCAAAAAGAAGCAGGCAACACTTCGCAAACACTTTACGAAAAAAGACTTCGTATCTAGATCATGAAGCAGTTGATAGAGAACAAACGCAGCGCTTATAGTTCCCATGATGATGAAAAGACCCATCTGATAATCAGTTTGCTTCATATCGACAAGCTGGCCACTTCGAGGTGCGGAGAATGACAATAGCAGGAGATAAAGCAGTCCAAATAGGGGTCTTTTATAGCAGAGGTATATGGCGGTCAGCAATGTACCCAAAGCGACGAGTCGACTCATGGGATTGTATAAAGAGATATATGCTATCTGGCTGAGAAGTGGCAAATAAGACGACCAGAAGTTATTGATTACGGTAAGTGCAAATCGGAGGGGATTAAAGGAGCTCGATGCTGACGAATAATTTGCAATATTGATGTAGAGCTTTGTATTGTATGTAAAATTTGCAAACCAAAAATCGCCAAGCGTACCAGTGATCAGCAGATAGAGACCATAAAGCATATACGGCGTAGCAATAACCAGCACTAAGATGCCAAGCTCTCGCAGATGATGTGACAATCGGGATCGATTTGAGAGGTGTTCTGAAAGGGTGAGGACAGTTACCCATCCATACATAATGGCGCCGATATATAGGTAGGACAAAGATGAGAAAACCATCAGCGAGATGAGCGTAACAATCAGATATCGTATCCATTTTGCTTTATTGCCGTGCGTCGTTTCGAGGAGGATCAGCCAGAATGCTCCAGAAAAAAACCATACAGCAAGTGAGTCACCAAGATACAAATGAAGCCAGAAATACATTGCTGCAGCAGCATATAGTACTGCCCACAGTGCATAGATCAGTGCAAACTTTGAATACTTCCGCATGATGACAATACCTAGGGCGACTACACTAAGAGCCTGGAGTAGTCCCCAACCGATACGAAATAAGATGTAGTTCTGTTTAGTGAATATGAGCACTGATGATGCCAAATACCATGCAAACGGCATGTGGTGATCAAAAAAATCACGATAGGGCAGCTTTCCTAGCACGATTGCGCGACCTCCAAGGATATTTATAAACTCATCAGGATATGAGATATATGTAGAATTGATCATGAATACCAGAGCACATACGAAGAGGAGCGAAAATAAAAGTTTATTTTTTGCGAGATAGTGCATAGCGATGTTTGGCATGGTAAGCCGTGTAACAAATAAATACAACTAGGTTGATGGCAAATCCCCACCACATAATCTGCTTTTTCATACCGACATCTCCTCCCTGTCCCCACTCTCCCCCTACAACATATGGATAATAGCTCAGCAGCAGGCTGGTAAAAAACAACTGCCAATACCTGAGTAGCTCATACAAAAACGGTGTGAAAACAAAAAGATTGAGAATATACCATGAGTGCAATTCTCCACTATACACGACATACACAATGAGCCCGATCACCCCGACAGTGGCGCATGCGACCAGATGCTGTGCGGTAATGATTTTGCTAGCTTGTTTCAATCGCTCACTCGTTATGACCTTTGACGCAGCAAGATATTTGCCTAGCAATAATCCGGATGGAATCATAACCAACGGAAGAGTAAAGTACTTGATCAATCCTGATGCAACCATGAATAGGAGTGCCCGCCACAGGTGCCCGCGACTGATGAAATACATTCCAATGATCCCGAGGGCAACAGCAACAAAATCATTGTGTGTGCTCATCAATCCTTCAACCAATACAAGTGGTGCAGTTGCAAAAAAGATTGCTGCAGCAGGTTTCACCTTGTATATACACCAAACTGATAGTGAATATAGTAGGACATGCATGCCTTTGAACAAGAAAAAGGCAAGCGAAAATTTGCCCATGCTCAAGAAAGATGGAATAAAACTAATAAGTAGATATATTGGTCCATATGGATACGTTCGATGTACCCAATGCATAAATCGGAGGTTCTCATCTATCGGAAAGTCTAATGCTCTCATCAGGTAGGGATTTTTCCCATAAAAAGTGAAGATCTTCGCGTCAAAGATGTAGTTGAACAGATCACGAGATAATGCCGGATACGAACATATCCCTGCAATACCTCCAATGATCAGAGTCATGATCATCACTCGTTTGAGAGAGAGCGTGGGCATTTTCCTCACAATGAGCATGTGTAATATGGTGAGTAATCCTATACACGTGAGGTATAGCTGAGCTGACAGTGGCCTATTAAAAAGGCCAATTGCAATCATTTGCTCTCGGAAAACAGCCCAATCGGCATGGTCATACAGGGTGAAATTCGGGTCTATCATGACCCATGTCCATGCTGCACAGCCGAAAGTGGCTATGACAAAAAGAGTGATGAGCACCGAATACTTTCGTGTCAGAAATGATATCATATGTTTTACCTTCACTAGTATACCGCTTCTCGCATATTTCGCACAAATAGACGTGGCTCCCCGCAACATTAAGGTGTCTTTGGTATACTCTATACTAAATGAAAAAGTACTCGTCACTGCTTTGGTGGAGCGCACTCCTCTTGATCCTCGCAATATTTTCACTATTAAGATTACCTTCTATCTACTATCGTGAAGTGGCATATACATATGATCAAGCTCGAGACTTTCTGGCTGGGGCACGGATGATCACCGATCATCATCTCACCTTCATCGGCCCAACTACAGGGATCGGCGGACTATTTCACGGCGTATGGTGGTACTACCTCACTGCATTAACTTTCCTTATCAGTCACAACCCAATTACGGTGTATATTTCCGTTTTTCTTGTTCAGCTCATATCAATGGTCTTGGCAATGATCACACTCCGTCGACTCCTTGGGAGTCCATCTGCGCTCATTTTTGGCATGATCGTGAGTTCCGGTGGATACTTTATACGCACAAGCACCTTTGCAGGGAACAATATCATGGCAATGCCCTCCTATCTCGCATATATCCTTTCGCTTTCATATCTGATTTTAAATCAACCTGTAGGCCGACGTCGGCTCATTGCATTGGCTGTCTTTGGGCTTTCAGCTGGATTTGTAGCGGAGTTTGAGCTTGCGTTTGGGTTATTTCTCATCCCTGTGACGCTATTTGTATGCATCTTGACCCCACTCAGAAAGCTCTTGAGCACAAAGGGGTCATTTGTAGTCTACATCACCTCTATTATCTTTCCATTTGTTGCTCGGATATTATTTGAGATCAAAAATCACTTTATCCAGACCAAAGTCTTGCTCGGTTTCTTTACAAAACCAAAGTACTACACCCCAAAACCATACATAGATGTCATACGTGAGCGGGTTGCAAATTTTCAAAACTATTTATCTGAATCATATATCAGCCCATGGATTTTGTACTTCTTCATTATTGTATTCCTTACTGCAATTACTCTCTATTTCTTGAACAGATCAACACGAAAGATCCACCGCAATACATTTACCCTCCTTGCAACTCTCGTCTTTGTTCATATTGGATTATTTTTACTTTCACTGGGGTATAAGGACACCTTCTGGAACTATTATTATGAAGGGATTCAGTATGGACTACTCATCTGCGGCATATTGGCGCTCTCAATCGTTTCTTTATTTGTGCCAAAAAGGTATGTAAATACTGCAATATCTATTTCCTTTCTCGTATTCGTAATACTGAGCATAGTCAACATTGTCCCATCGTGGAATAAGCGAAACGAGCTGAATGGACTAGCGATCCAAGAAAAAGTGATGCAATACGTCGTCGACCAAGAAATACCAGGTAGACCATTTTGTGCGAAGGTGTATGTTGCCCCCGTCATACCGTATACGTACGACTATCTCTGGCTATATCACTACCTTAATAAAACCATTGAGACTCCTCGTGACTCGTTTCAGCGTGGGTACTGTTGGTACATACTCGAGCCAGATCAAAAAGGCTTCGAGTTTCGTACTGTCAAATGGAAAGAAGATAACATACCACCGAAAGCCACAACAAAACTGGAAGAAAAGAAGATAATAAACGGGATAGAAATATCGAAATACTATCTACAGGAAAAATAGCTGGACAATGATCCATCTCATTTTCACACATACACCTTATTGCTTTATTGCTTTTTCACTGATTTGCCATTAGACAATACGAAGTTGATCAATTCATTGTAATCAAATCCTATTTCGTTGATAAATCTGCGCTTCTGGACCATATATGTCCCGAACTTTTTTTCAGAAAGGAGCTTCGATCTTCTATCCTCAAAGGCCGAATAGTTATTGTAGTATTCAAGAGGAATACCTCCACTCGGCTCAAAAATAAGATAAATGAGTCTGCCTGACTGCGATGCAACCTCGGTATAGGCAATCTTTTCACCAAATCTTCCCTGCTGTCCTGCACCTCTCCATGCCGGCATCTGACCACCTGCTTTTCGGCCGAACTGATCATAGAGATAAGCCCATGTAGTATTAATAAACAATGGATTCGTCACTGTATTGATCGCAAAAAGCTCATTGCCCGACTGAGCATATGTCCATTTGATGAGTTGTATCTGACTATAGAGGTCATTATCATCCTGGACACTAAACAGAAACTCTTGTTTATCTCTGACTGCATATATTCTGTATGTATTTACTACAAGTAGAACAGCGATGAGCCCAAGCCCAAAGACTTGCCAACCAATACGCTTTTTTGAAAGTACAGATATCAAAAGCACACTCACCATCATAATCAAAGCATACAAATTCCCTATCGTCAGGAAATATGAATGATGGTGTCCAAAGGCGAAGATAATCACTGGTGACGCAAACCAAGCTAGGCAAAACAGATATTTTTTTCTATCTGCGTGATTGATGAAAAAGTATCCAAGAGCGACGATTACAAGCACTCCGACAGCAAATCCATCACTCAGATCGACGATGTTCAGTTTTATATTTCGCGCAAGAAATAAAGTGAACTCAACAGGATTTCGTGAATAAGCTGAGTCCCCCCCCTTGCTTATCAGAAAACCAGACAAAGCTTTGATAGACTGAAAGCCAAATTTGACCTGAGCGATGATAAAGGGCGAAAGCACAATCAAACAAAATACTGCTGCTATCATAAGCAGCTTGAAGTGCTGTCGTATGAGCTGAGGTATGGAAAATCTCCAGAATATCAGTGGGACGAATATAAAGAGTTGGTATACCAAAAAGAACTCAAATTGCACAGAAAAAGGCCAACTGATCAAGAAAAGCACAATGCCTTTCCAATTTTTTTTGTACATCAGGAAAAACGCGTACCAGGTGAAGAGGGAGGTGAGCAGCGCTGGAGATGGATTGGACATCCACCGAGCATATTGAACAGCTTCAAGAGATACGGCAAGAAAAGTTGCAGCAAGCAATCCGAGAAGTTTATTCCCCCAGACTTTATACGTGACGTAATACAATGTGGGAATACACACCAGGCTGGTTAAGATTAGGAACATTTTAGCGACATACGGATTACCATTGCCGAAGTAATAGAATGGAGCGAGCATATACCAATACAGCGGTCCATGAAAAAGTCCAGCGATATCCGTTTGGGGGCCAATGATCTTGATATGGTCGGTGGTAAATATGCTCATCGCTTCAAGAGCATCTCGTGCCTGATCATACCCAAAAGTGATATGCTCATAGCCCAGTACCCTCAATATCAACGCAAAGACTGTAATACAGAAGAGGATTATCCCAATTTGGTAGTTTTTGAGCTTGATATCTATCATGGTGTATATCATATCAATTGGATCTCGAATATCATATAGGGTCCACATTGAGTTATAATCTAACTCACATGATCACTGTCATCATCAACTCATACAACAATGAAGACCACATAGCTGACTGCATCGCTTCAGCTCGCTTGCTCACACAGCATATCGTTGTTGTAGATATGCAAAGTCAGGATGAGACAGCAGAAATAGCCCGTCGTCTCGGAGCCCATGTGCATACATTCCCTGCATCACGATATGTCGAGCCAGCTCGTATGTTTGGCATCTCCCAAGCCACCACGGAATGGGTTTTCATTTTGGATACGGATGAACGCATCACTGCAAAACTGGCCGCTGAAATAAATGACCTATTCGCAAAAGGGTCAAAGATACACGCCTCTCACTTCAGAATCCCTCGTCAAAATATGTTTGCAAAGAATACGTGGCTAAAGCATGGAGGCTGGTGGCCGGATCACCAGATCCGACTGATCAACAGGAAATTCCTGCTTGATTGGCCAGCGCGAATACACTCAACTCCTGAGATCACCGGATCAAGCTCGACACTCAGATCGCCCCTTGTCCACTACTTCCACACAGATATATCAGGCATGGTCAAAAAAACGATCATATTCGAGGATATCGAGTCAGATTTACTTTACAAAGCAGGGAGAAAAGTGACGATATCGACATTTTTCAGAAAATATCTTGCAGAACTTAGTCGACGACTCATCATAAAACAGGGATTTCGAGATGGCGTCTATGGATGGCTCGAATCTATCTATCAGGGATACTCAAAAACGATCACGTGGATCTATGTATACGAAAAAAAGTATATTACCAATCCCTCTCTATCAAAATGAAGAAGATAATATTGTGGAACCCCTATTTAGATACGTGCGGCGGCGGAGAAAGACATATGATCCAAATATGTCAATATTACCTTTCGAAAGGCTATGAACTGACCATTAGTTGGGACAAGGATATTTCAAAAGATCTTGAACGAAAGTTGAGGCTTCATCTGCCTACCCCCCTTACATGGATTCCAAAGCTTTCGACATATAATATGTTGCAAAAATTGAAATTGCTCAAAGATTTTGATGTATTGCTCTATGCAACTGATGGTTCATATTTTCTATCGAGCGCAAAACAAACTATTTGCTTCGCAATGGTTCCAAACCGTCGACTGTATCACATGACTCCACTTAACCGGATCAAGACACGTGGCTGGAAGTGGATAGCAAATTCTCGATTCACCCAAATGAATCTCAAACGATTTGGCGTCACCTCTCACATTGTGTATCCTATTATAGAACTCCCGACAGATTGTCTCCCTATCTCCAAGCCCGTAGTAGGGACTTCACTTACGCTGATTTCGGTAGGACGATTCTTCCGACATTTACACTCAAAACGTCATGATGTAGCGATTGCATGGTTTGTTCAGTTCGTTGAAACATATCCTCAGTATGCAGGAAGTAAACTGATCCTTGTGGGGGGACTTAAACAGGAGGACAAAAAATATTATGATTCGCTCAAAAAGCTAGCCCTCGAACATCCACACATTGTTTTTAAACCGAATATTTCCTATGAAGAACTCCACCATATCTACAGATCAGGAGATTTTTATTTGCATTTTGCTGGCTGGGGGATCAACGAAATGTCGCACCCAGAGCGAACTGAGCATCTCGGCATCACACCCCTTGAGGCAATGTCATATGGATGCATTCCCCTCTGCTACGCTTCGGGAGGCATACCTGAAATCGTAAAGGATGGCGTCACCGGGAATACATTTACGAGTCGAGAAGAACTTTCTCAAAAATTGGTAAGGCTCGGACGGGACACTGCACTACAGGAAAAAATGAGAGGTGAAGGACTAAAACTATTGAACAAAGAATTTTCGCGTGCAGCATTTATCAATTCACTTGATACTTTATGATCTCGGTAATTATTCCTGTCTATAAACAAAAGGATATTTTTCTTGCAAATCTCGCAACCAATCTTCGTTTTCTAGTTGATCAGGAAATCATCATCGTGAATGATGATCCAGAGACCAAAATCCGTGAAGAGGTTGTCTCACTTCTGACCCAACGTGGTTGGTCACCATCCCAATTTCAACTCATCGAACACGCAGAGAATCAAGGCTTTGCTCGTAGCGTAAATGCGGGAGTTTCTCGTGCAACGAGTGACTATCTTCTTCTCCTCAATACAGACGTCTCACTATATGATCAAAGGTGGGAAAATGCAGTGCGGTATCTCGATGCTAATCCTCATACATTTGCAGTTGGCTTTGCTCAACGCGAGCGCAATGGAGCACTTGTCGGAAGAAACGCTATCTATTTTAAATCTGGACTGTTCCATCACAAAGCGATTTCTTTCGAAGCAGGAAGTGGCATTGTCCCAACAGCTTGGGCAGAAGGCGGTTCGAGTATATTTAGAAAGTCTATGTGGAATCTGCTTCATGGGTTCGACCCAGCATATACTCCCTTTTATTGGGAGGACGTTGATCTCGGATATAGAGCTCAGTTGCGTGGGTGGCCCAGCATGTTTGATCCATCAATCTGTGTAGAGCATCATCATGGGGGTACAACAACTGCCCATTTTCATTCAGATCAAATCAATGTGATTGCATACCGCCACCAAGTATATTTTTCAGAGAAGTTCGCAAAAGGAGCGCAAAAAGTTGCTCTCCATCTGCACAAATTGAAACGATTTATCAGGCGCTGATCGGGAGAGAGCTCACAAGAATTACTTCAGGAGACTCAACATAACGAAAACGTAGATTGCCCGTACGACTATTGCAGGAAGGAGGCTTTTTCGCTGAAGAAATACGAAGGTGACTACGAAGCTGAGCGCGACTTCAGCCACCATTGCGTACAATAAACGATCTCCGAATAAGTTTGGCATAGTCATCACTCGTGGGACACGCAAGAATAAATGAAGGATGCTCGACTGAAAAAGTGTTTTCAAAAAGCTCCCTGTTTCCTCATAAATGCGCACGGATATCAGGCCTCTTGAGAGTGTCTCTTCGGTGATTGCAGTAGCTAGAGCGAGTACAAGTAGCAAAGGTGCATCATGGAGATTTGCATTCTTTGCAAAGAGTAAAAAAAAGAAAAATGCTAAAAGAGGAGCTGATATAAAAAGTGCATATCCCAGGTCCTGGCGCCAATTGGTAAACTTTAGCCAAATGCTATGGAAAAAAGCCTTGTGCTCATAATGGACTACAAAAAGATATACAGGCCAAATGAAAACAAGTGGTTTAAAGATAAGCTCATCAAAAACAATCGGGGCCTGTTGACCAATAGTCCCACGATACAACGCCCAAATAGCGAGGACGATTCCCCAGACATTAAACGCCTTTTGGGTAGGAGATACTACGCGCATTGTCATTACACCCATGATATCAATGAAGAATACGATACACAAGCCGATCGGATATTATTCAAGATAATCTCGGAGTTTTCTTGCTCGGGTCGGGTGTTTGAGTTTGCGGATTGCCTTTGCCTCGATTTGGCGAATGCGCTCACGGGTGACTTTGAATTCTTTACCAACCTCTTCAAGCGTTTTTGACTTCCCGTCTTCGAGACCGAAACGCATGATAAGTACTTTTTGTTCACGAGGCGAAAGTGTTTCAAGGACATCCGTCACTGCTTCTTTCAAGAGCTCGCGACTGACTCGGTCGTACATGGTTGGCTGGCTTGTATCTGCAACAAATTGTTCAAGCGTTGCTTCCTTATCCTCTCCGACAGGTGTCGAAAGAGATTTTGGCTGCTGTGATATTTTGACGAGATTTTCGATTTCTTCAACCGACATTTCCATCTCTTTCGCAATCTGTTTGAGCTCTGGCTCTTTTCCTAGTTTTTGAGCGAGACGTCGCTGTGTCTTGTAAAATCTGTTGATCTGATCGACCATATGGACAGGGATACGAATCGTTCGTGACTGATCTGCAATGGCGCGAGTGATGGCCTGTCGGATCCACCAGGTAGCATATGTAGAAAATTTGAATCCTCGTTTCCAGTCGTATTTTTCTACGCCTCTGATGAGTCCCTTGTTCCCTTCCTGAATCAGATCAAGAAAAGAGAGTCTTCGTCCAAGATACTTTTTTGCAATCGACACGACGAGTCTTAGATTTGACCGGGTTAGCTTTTCTTTGGCAACGAGATCACCTTTTGCATATTTTTGCGCCAGCTCAACTTCTTGTTCGAAAGTCAACAAGGGAGTCCGTCCGATCTCTTTGAGGTATTTTTTGATAGGGTCAAGAGATTCGCCATGCCTCACCACAACAAGTGATTCGAGTTCTTTTTCAATATCCTCTGCGGATTTGAATGTGTCTGAGTCATCGCGAGTTGAGATAGTTTCAAAAATATCTATTCCTTTTTCGAATGCTTGAATGAAAAACTCATCTACTTCATCAATGCACGTTTCAGGTTCGGAAAACACCATTAAGATATCATCTTGGACAAGGAATCCGTCATCCTTCCCCTGAACGAGGAGATCACGGGCTTGTTTGTGTAGTTTCACTGGAGGATGAACGGTAGGCTTGCCAGTGTGTATTGGCAAAATATCTACCTTTATTTTTTCTTTTTTCTCTACAACATTCTTATGTTTTGATTTGTCTTTTTGGATTGCGTGTTCTTTGTTTTTTGACGACAGTTCAGCCTTGTGTTTCTGAATGATCTGAGATTGAACATGCTTTGCTGGGATGCCTTTCTTCGATATGACTTTTTTGGCTATAGAGACTTTCTTTGGTTTCAATGATGATTTGAGGGGAGTTGAAGATTTTGAAGTGGTCTTTTTGGTTGGCATACACGGTATATAGCTCCTGCACGGTAGCCTAGCCTCCACCACATCAAACCGGGAATAGCGTTCAACGCTCATTGACGAGAATCGTCAGCGAGGGTGCGCTCCCAATGCAGGGAATTTACGATGGGGTAATTATACTACAAATGTAGGGCTTTTTCTAGTGTAGCAAGACGTTTTTGCGAGTTGACTGAATCGTCCTCATGGCCCGATTCTTCCTCTGTAACCGCCGTTTTTAAAGAATCAGTTGTCGCAATCTTTGCAAATTCGATCACCGTCTTTTCAAACGACTTAAGGTCAACATCGGCCGAAATCATTGAGGCGTAGAGATACACCTCGTGATACGCTTCTTTCAGGTGAGAAGGGACAACCTCCTCCTTCACACTCGAAGGAGAGCTTTGATTGATGTGTTCTATCAAAAACTCATATAGTCGTCCATACGATATTTGGGTAAAATCTGTGGACAGTAGGTATTTTGTGGTGATCAAGATGAGCGAACGAGGATCATCATTGGTCACTAGGGATGCAAGGATAAATCGTTGAAGCAACTCACGTCGAGATCCCAAAACGGCTGGCTGATCAAGCAAATCAACTGGCGCAGGCCGTGGTGTTTTTCTTTTTTTTCGAATCGCTTGGATCACCGAATTTACGTTTTCAATACCCACATCCATGATTTGAGCGATTTTCTTTATGTAATGCTGCTTAACAATTGGATTTTGTATTGGCTCGATATAGGGAATCACAACCTCGGCGAACGCATTTTTTGAAAAAGGATCAGATAAATTAAGTGATTTAGATTGAAGATCAATAATATGATCGTAAATCGTCACCACATCACTCAATGCTTGCTTAAAAGCGGGGAAATCGTGACGCACAGCTTCGTCTGGATCTTTTCCTCCTGGTATGCGACATACATACATCTCAAACTCATATTTTTCGGCAGATATGGCAGTCTTTTTGATTGCCTCTATGCCAGCAGCATCTGCGTCAAGAGCGAAAATCATTTTTTGACAATATCTGCGCAAGATTTTAAGTTGCTCATCAGTGAAGGCTGATCCTTTGATTGCTACGATATTTTCTATGCCATGGCTATATGGCATGATCATGTCAAATTCCCCCTCAACGACGATGACTATCCCAGACTTTCTGATTGCATCTTTGGCTTTTTGGATGCCATACAAACTTTCACGCTTATGGTACACAAGCGTTTCTGGCGTATTTACATACTTCGCTGCTTCGACTCCATCGCCTGATGGTTTGATTAAACGTCCAGAAAATCCAATTATGTCATTTTGAGCGTTATAGATCGGGAACATGAGCCTTCCCCGAAACCTATCGTACAAACCTCGTTGACCCTCAACAAAGAGTCCCGTTGCAAGAAGTGCAGAATCACTGAATTTTTTTTTGCGTAGATACTGGACCAGGTTGTCCCAGCTATCCGGCGCATAACCGAGCATAAACGTTTCTTTGATTCCATCTTTTACTTGTCGGTTCGATAAATATGTTTGGGCAACTAATCCAACCGGAGTTTGAGTGAGGATATAGTGGTAATATTTCGCAGCAAACTCGTTGATTTCTAGAATCGATTTTTTATTGAGCGTATCACTGTCTGTTGAAGATATTGTGCTTGAGAGTTCGGCAGGAGCGATGCCTGCCTGTTTTCCGAGCTCAAGTATCGCCTCGGGAAAGGTCAGATTATGATATTTCATGACGAACGAAAACACATCTCCTCCCTCATGACATGCTCCAAAGCAATGCCAGCGCTGCCTCTCAGGCGAAACAACAAACGAAGGGGTCTTTTCCTGGTGGAAAGGGCACGGGGACTTGAAGTACTTCCCCATTTTTTTTAAAGTCACAACCGAACCTACGACGTCAACGATATCTATCGTCTCTCTGATCCGATCTATCACTTCTTTGCTTGCCATGTATGTGCAGATTTTACCATGACTTACTGATCAAAATAGATGGATCCACGATCGGCTCCTCGAATAGACGTGGATAGATATAGATTTCTACCTTGTATTTCGATGTACTTTGTTCTACTATGTAGACATGCTGTATGTTTTTGTTGAACCAAAACAGATTAAGATTGTCAGTGTCAAAAAGGGTATTTTGGGCTCTGTGGAGACCACATGGACAACATTCTCCCCTGCTAAAAAAATCAGTGAGGATGGGTATTTGGTCAAGTCAGATGCAATCGCAGAAGTATTGAAGGATGCGATCTCATCTCTTCCCAATAAAAACAGCGAGACTCAGGTCGTTGTGGTGCTTGAACATTCACTGTACAGCTTTGCCCGTATTGAGATACCTGTCGATATCCAAAAACATACTTACAACGATTTTATTCGCGAAAAGTTGCAGTCCATATACAAAAAAAAGCTCGCTGAATATCACGTGGATTTTTTCATCGCACAATATGATGGTCACACTACTGCCTTCGTATATGCCATACCTCAGGAGACGCTACGGACATTGACGGATGCGGCAGAATCAATCAAACTCACCGGAGAAGCAATCGTTCCTGAGCAACTCGCATACTACACACTATTTGAAAAAACGGTACGTTTTGATAAACGGGAAAATATCATGTATGCGGTCTATGATTCCGATTTGCTCAAGGGATTCTTCTTTGATACATTTGGTCCAGTTGAAGATCCGAAACCATGGCGCGTTGCATCAGTCGAGACGAAGGATCTTGAACCAAAACTGAAAGAAAAAACAGAGAAGTCTGCTTTAGATGGTTTCAAACTGAACCGAGTCATACTGTCCGGAAGCGCGACCGAAAAGATACGCCAAGACACGTTCACAAAAAATATAGGCGTATGGACAAATCCACTCAAACGGATCGTTCCGAATTTTTATCACGAGTACATGGCGCAAATACACGGCAAGTCTGCCGTCGATATCCTCCCTATTTTGACCTACGACGTTTTGCTTGGCTCTTACATTTGTCATACAGAAAATAAATCATTTACATTTGGTAAAATTGGCACGTCACAAAAAACCATTGCATACAAGCAAACAGTTACCAGTTCAACTTCCAAACCTATGGTCCCTCAATCTGAACAAGGTCACTCTCGAAAGTCGATTCCATTTCTTCGTGAAGCAGCGTTATTTTTGATCATTTTTGTAGTAGTCTTTTCAGGGCTATATTTCTTACTTCAGGGCAGGACCGGCACTGGCGTAACACTTCCATCATTTTTAGCGACCGCAAGTCCGACAACGGTGCCTACTATTGAGCCGACGAAAACACCTCCAACCCCCACCCCAACTGTTGAGGTCAAACGGTCCGAAATTAAAGTTAGGATCCTGAATGGTACTGGCGTCAGAGGTCAGGCGGCAGGCATCAGCAAGCTATTATCGAAAAAGGGTTACACATCAGTCACTCTCGGTAATGCAGCCAATTACAATTACACCGTTTCCGAAATCAATATTAATACTGATAAGATGAACCTCCTAAAGGGCACTGTGGTTGAAGATGTTAAAGATAGCGTAGCCAAACCAAAGATTGGTGAGCTCAAATCCACCGATACTGTGGATGTTGAAATCATTCTTGGCACAGATGCGAACTGATAGAAACTATAGTTTCGCTGGCAACCCGAGCGCTTTCTTTCACCCATTCATGAATAGTTAAAGATCTGTACTAACAGATCTCCCTAGCTCTTTATATCAGCCGGGAACCTCCTCCCATGCTATACTTCTCTACCTATGTCCTCTCTTTCTGACAAGCTTCAAGCTATTCTCGCACACGTTGATATTCCTACTAAAAAAAACCAAATAAAATCACTTGAGCTACTGACCTACAATGCTGACTTTTGGGCAGATCCTCAAAAATCAGCAGAGACCATGAAAGAAATTAACAACCTCAAAAAAACCATTGATGAAGTTGAGATGATGCAACTACTCGTTGAGGAAGGGCAAGAAGCTGAAGCTGAACCACTCATTAAGGCATACGAGGTCCGCCTTTTCCTATCTGGTCCTCATGATGCAGGAGGATGCATTTTTTCTATTCATTCTGGTCAAGGCGGCACTGAGGCTATGGACTGGGCATCTATCCTCTATCGGATGTATTCGCGATATATCGAATCAAAGGGATGGTCTACTGAGACGCTCGATTGGGTCGACGGTGAAGAAGCGGGAGTCAAAGAGGTAACCATGAATGTCCACGGAGAATTTGCATATGGATTGCTCAGGTGCGAAGCAGGAGTGCATCGACTCGTTCGACTATCGCCATTCAATGCCGACAGTTTGAGACAGACATCATTTGCGCTCATTGAGGTGCTTCCTATAGTGCAAAATGCAGAAGTAGAAATCAAAGAATCAGACCTCGAATGGGAATTTTTTAGAGCAGGAGGTCATGGAGGACAAAATGTAAACAAGGTCTCTTCAGCCGTAAGGCTTCTCCACAAACCTTCACAGATCATCGTTACATGTCAAACAGAACGAGAGCAACGCCAAAATCGTGATACTGCCCTCAAAATACTTCGTTCAAAACTGTGGCAACGTCAGCAAGACGAACAAGCAACAGAACAGGCCAGTTTCAAAACCGAGAAAATCGCAGGTTGGGGTCGACAAATACGGTCATATGTATTGCATCCATACCGCATGGTCAAAGATCTCCGTACCGAATATGAAACATCAGATACAGTCGGAGTCCTCGATGGCAAACTTGATCCTTTTATTGAGGCGTATCTAAAAAAGCCTGCAAAGTAACACGATCTTCTGCGCATAAAATACGTGGACGTATACTCCCCTTTCATCTTATGTACTTTTTTGATATGCTTATCCCATCATGATATCCGATTCATCACAGAATCATATCTATCCTATCAATACTGATGCTGATCAGCCTATCAGCGCTATTCCTATGAGTCCATCGGCACCCAAATCAATCACATTAATCGTGCTCATTGGAGCACTTGTTCTCGGTATATTCACCGGAGTAGTTGCATATAGAATCAACTCTAAAAAAACCACTGTGCCCAGCACCTCCACAGGGGCAAATACCGCTCAAAAAACCACCAATGCGAATCAAACTGGGGTTGTAGACAAGAAAACATTCAAGGATACCGCTACTGGCATACTAAAGCCCGGTGGGTTAGATGGCGAAGGAAGCCACCAACTCGAAAGAGGGGCCAAAGATCAGACTGTGTATTTGACCTCCAGCGTACTAGATCTATCCAAATTCGAAGGTAAAAAAGTACAAGTTTGGGGTGCTACTTACAAAGGACAACAAGCAGCATGGCTCATGGATGTTGGGTTGATTGAGGCGATCAAATGATCCTATGATCTCATTTCGAAACGTAACCATTTCTTTTGGCAACGGTGTAACAGCACTCAGCAGCGTGTCTTTTGATATACCAAAAAATGACTTTGTCTTTCTCGTCGGTCAGTCTGGTGCCGGCAAAAGCACTGTGCTCAACTCGATTATGGGATCTCATCGGCCGAAATCGGGGACTATCGAAGTGGGAAGTTCCGGGACAAAAGTTGGACGAATCAATGGGAAAAAGCTCTCACTCCTAAGACAGGAGATTGGTTTCGTTTTTCAAGATTTCAAAATCATTCCTTATAAAAATGTGTTCGAAAATGTGCTCGTGGCCCTGACTATCAAGGGCATTTCTCCCTCTCTCTATCAACCAGAGGTTATGTCAGTATTACATAGTGTCGGATTGGAAAATAGGTTGTACGAATTCCCATCTCAACTCTCTGCAGGTGAACAACAGCGCGTCGCCATAGCGCGTGCTCTTGCTGGCGGGAGACAGATCATACTAGCAGACGAACCAACTGGCAACCTTGATCCCAAAACAACGTGGGAAATCATGCGTATATTTACGAATCTCACTGGTCAACGCACAGTTGTAATAGCAACTCACAATAATGATGTGGTCAATAGTCTAAAAAAAAGAACAATTACACTTGAACAAGGCCATTTGGTATCCGATCTCGTCAGTTCACACACAACATCATGAGAGAATCTTTAATCAACATCCGTCGAACACCTTTTCAGTCACTGAGCATGTGCATGATCCAGGTTTTCGTGACCTTTCTCATTCTTGTAGTCAGCACTGGGACGCTCTTTATTCTTTCTACTCTCAACTCTGTTGAATCAGAACCCAAAATCATTGTCTACTTTCAGCCTGCTACTCCAGAGGCTGAGATATTCCGTATCAGAGAGTTCCTCACCGGATCAGGTAAAACATCACTCATCAACTACATCAACAAGCAACAGGCATATGAGATATATAAGCGCCAGGCTGGAGCAAACCAGCTCCTGATTGAGGATACTTCACCAGATATATTCCCCCCCTCTCTTGAGATCAAAGCCAAAAATGCTACCTATCTTGAGGAAATGTCTACCTACTTGAAAAAGCAAACTGGAGTTGACGAAGTCCAATATCAAAAAGCGACCGTTACTCGACTTCTTTCTATTACTTCAATCATTAGAAACAGCGTGATTATCTTCGTGGGATATTTGGCACTCATGACCATACTGATATTAGCGACCATGATCTCTTTCAAAATCGCAATGCGCAAGGATGAGATTGAAATATTTGAGCTTCTCGGAGCAACATCTCGGTATATCACAAAGCCCTTCTTCATCGAAAGCTATATTGTCACTACCTTTTCTGTTCTCGTTGGTTGTACATTATTTGGATTTGGATTATGGTATATGTATCCTGGACTAGCATCCTACCTGAAAGGCATAGCTACATTGACACTCAACGTTCGCGAGTTTGTCCTCGTTATTTGGCCTCTCAATGCGATCTTTATCTCCATTGTCTGCGCAGGAACATGGTTACTTATGATGATTATTAGTGGCATATCTACAAAAATTGCTACTCAGAAATATCTTATCTGATTTCTCCTGTAAAAAAGTTGTCTTTCGACACTCAATCTGCTACTGTGATGGGGTGAAATTGAAGAATTTTCTCATCTATCTCCTTATTGGAATACAGCTCATTTGCACTTTCCCTGTATTGGCACAAGAAGCATCTCCTACTCCTTCTCAGACTCCAAATCCAACGAGTGCTACCACAGAACAACAGACTCAACTTGAAAAAAGGATTAGTGAATATGAAAAGCAACTTGAAGAAGCCCGTTCGAAACGAAGCACCCTTGCAGGCGAACTCGAAAACCTCCGTACTCAGACATACATCACACAAGAGCGAATCAAAAAACTTGAGGCTCAAGTTGCTATCATCCAAAACGAAGTCGACCTTCTTGGGAAACGTATTGAGTCTCTTGATAATAAACTTGACCTGCAATTAAAAAGTTTTTTGCAAACCGCACGTGAAAAATATAAGAAAAGGACAGTTACTTTATTGGACTATATACTCGAGGCTGAGAACGCGACCGCATTGCTCACATCTCTGAAGTACCACCAAGTTGCTGAAGCTCGTGCACAAGCAATCGTACTTGAAACCGAAGAAACAAAGCAAAACTTCGAAGAGCAAAAGCAGCTGAGAGAAAAACGCAAGGAAGAGCTTGCTCAAACTCAGTTGCAACTCCAAGCACAGAAAAACGAGCTGATCAATCAACAGCAGTCAAAAAATATTTTGATTGCTGTCACTCGTAATGATGAATCAGTATACCAAGCAAGAATTGCTGAAGCACGGCTTCAAATACAATCACTCAAGAGTTTTCGTATCTCAACGGGAGCTGATGTGATCTCAGCTGGGAGCTTCGGAACTGGAGAAGGCGGCTACTACTATTCGCAACGAGATGCACGTTGGGCTGGCATTCGCATGGGCAACTCGAGTGAGACAGTGCTCGATGTCGGATGTTTTATCACGTCACTTTCGATGGTGCTTACGCATTATGGACATACGATCACTCCAGCTTATTTTGCTTCAAACTCACAGTATTTCCTTCCATACAGCGCGTGGGCATATTCCCCAGCAGTATTCAATGGATCCTGGCCAGGAGGTCTGGCATACCGAGAAATTGGCAACTCTGAGATAGATGGCTACCTATCTCGAGGCATACCCGTAATCAGTTCTGTACGTGGACAGAGTCACTATGTCGTTCTCAAAAAGAAGGTGGACGGTGAGTATATTATGAACGACCCAATCTATGGGCCAGATTTGAAACTCTCGCAGTATTATTCTTTATCAGGACGTGCTGCAGTGTTTGAGTAAGCATGCGTCATGCCAGACTAATCACCTGTACATTCATATGTGCATTTCTCTTTCAAGTTATTCCCTCCTATGCTTCGATTATCGTGAGTGAGTTTGCAACTGACTCACCTCAAAAAGTAGAGCTATTCAATACGGGTGCTTCTGTAGTAGATCTCTCAGGATGGCATATTGATGACGACGGAGGAAGCAGTTCATATTTTACGATCCCTTCCAACACACATATTGCTTCAAGCCAGTGCATGGTCTTTAGCGGGACTTTCAATCTGAATACGGCATCGACAGATCAAGTCAGACTCTTTGACATGTCTGCTCCTCCATCATCTGCAAGCGCACGACTGATCGACAGTCACTCATATACCAACTCTCCGGGAACGGGCAAATCATATGCTCGCAATCCTCACACTTCAGATACGTGGATAGCCCAACTTTCTAGTTTTGGCTTATTGAATGATACGCTTGCTGATTGCACTGTGGTTCTCCCAACGCCTATGACTACCCCATTGCCATCAGTCGAACCAACAATTTCTCCAACACCTATAGATACACCTACACGAGTGGTTACTCCTTCACCCACATTTACACCCAGCTCTTCCCCAACTACTACGCCTGAACCAACCTCATCGCCTGCGCCAAAAATATATATCAATGAAGTATTCGCAAACCCACCTGATGACCAACCTGAATGGGTTGAGCTCTTCAATGGATCTGATTACATCGTTGATCTAAAAGGGTGGCTACTTGATGATATCGAAAATGGTGGCTCAAGCCCGGTCCCATTGACCGGGATCATCGGATCAAACCAATTGATGGCTATTGATATGCCAAAGACAATATTCAATAACACGAGCGATTCGGTAAGACTCATCGACGACCAAGGAGTAGTAGTTGAACTTTTTTTGTATGATCACACCGATGTGGGAATGAGCTGGGCAAAGCCATATCCCGAAGCGAGCATCTATTGTGTTCAGTCACCAACGCGAGGACTGACAAATTATGCCTGCACTGCTATAACGGGAACATCGATTTCACGAACGACGTCAACAACTCCTACACTTACCCCTACTCCAACTCCGACAGTGGTAACTCCTGACTCAATAGTATTGAGTGAAATATTTCCTCAACCATCTGGAGATGATAACGAGTGGATCGAAATATTTAATAATGCAGATCAAGAGGTGCAACTGAGAGATTGGTATATTGATGACGTGTCAAATGGAGGCTCGGCACCACGAATATTCTCTATGAATATTGCACCACAAAGCTTTGGTGTCATTGAATTTACCCAGCAATTTCTGAACAATTCAGGCGACACTGTACAACTTCTCAATCCCCAAAAAAATGTAGTTGAATCATTCACCTACGCTGATTCTCAGGAAAGTCTATCTATCGCGAAATCAAATGTGAGAGACATGGCATGGTGCCTACAACTCCCCTCTCGTGGTGTAGCTAACGGTACCTGCATTGCACCGAGCCCTACTCCCACGCGCCATCCAACATCCACACCACATCCCACAGTCACCCCACGCATCGGGGTTACGAAAAATACAACCACTTCATCAGTGCTGGGAAAGTCAATCCAATTGATCCCAAATGCGGTGAGTGCTCAAAAAAACCAAAATCAGCACATTGAGTCTATCGCTTTTGATTCACTTAATACACATGGTGAGATCGCCGAGGCTACATCCTCATCAAGAATGATCTCTGCAATGACTGAGCCCAAGGGCTTCGACTTGAGAAATATAATTGTCGATATCTTTCAGGTCATACTTGGTATGATTATGGGTATCTCACTATGGAAACTGTGGCGCACATATCAACATTCATCAAACGCAGATTGATTTACTGGATACCATCGACATGTATCATGATATTTATTTTTGCTGCTTCCAGTCGAGCTCATGTACAAGCAAGTCCTGCTCCCCTTCTCAATTTCATCATTCTCAAAACACTTCATGCTAGTGGGTACGCACTACTCACACTGACCAATGCCTATGCTCTTTACCAGATGAGAAATAACAATAAAAATTGGCAGATTGCTGCACTATTTGCATTTGCATATGCTATTTCTGATGAATTCCATCAACAATTCATCCCGACCCGCACGGGAGGGCTACGTGATATCGGTATTGACCTAATCGGAATCATATCTGTATACTGGTTAGGCCAAGCAGGATATGTACACTCACTTCAAAAAAACATTGCGTCACATCTTCGTGCCAGGAAGACATAATAACCATCAGGCTTCTTCTGTTTCCCATGCTTCCTTGACTGCGTATCTTTGTCTTGCGATGGTGAGCTTTGTGATACTCCGCAATCTTGCAGCACAGACAGGAAACGTCCTTGGTTTCGCAACTGATGTGAGCACTGTCCGTCTCATGACTTTGACGAACGAACAGCGAGTGGCAAAAGGCCTCAATGCACTCGTGTACAACCCACAGCTAGCTGCTGCCGCTGCAGCAAAGGCTCAAGATATGTTTGCTAAAGGTTATTGGGCTCATTTTGGCCCAAACGGCGAAAGCCCATGGAACTTCATACTCGCGGCCGGATACCAATATGATTCAGCCGGTGAAAATTTAGCAAAAAACTATGTTTCGAGTAATGATGTTGTGAACGCTTGGATGAATTCACCTACACACCGGGACAACATACTTAAGCCAAGCTATGAGGAAGTCGGTTTTGCTGTGGTAAATGGATCGCTACAGGGTGAAGATACCACTCTTGTCGTCCAGATGTTTGGGAGCCGAATAGGATTTGAGCAATCAACTCCCAATCAGCAAAGCAAACCAGAATCATCAAATGCACCTATTCAGGTTGCGGCTGTTATCCCTACGATAACTCCTCTCCCCACTGCAACACGCGCTCCACAAGTGCTTTCAGGATCATACAAAGGCCTTCCTGTCAGTACAGATACCAACATTGACCGTTCGCAAGTAAAGGTTGAAATGACAAAGCCAACGAGCGCTTCTCCATCACTTAACTTATATCCTGCATTTAGGATCATCATTGGCATTCTCATTGCCTTACTTATCGGTGCCTTTGTAATCGACTTCTATTATATAAGCAAATCAGAACAGTATATTCATCGTGGCAAACATATAGCGCACCTGATATTCTTGGTTGCGATACTCATTGCAATGTTCTTTTTGGGCAGGGGCAGTATCATGTGAGTTTCCAAATATGAAACACTTTATTCAACATATCCACAATGAAGTCTGGCATAAAAACCTGTTCGATTATTTGCTCATTACTCTATTTGCTGTATTTTTTTTGTTGGGAATGAGATTATTTTCAGGACAACGTGAGGCTCAGTTTTTCTGCATTGTCGCTTTTACCGTCGGATATATCGCCTGGGGTGTATATCACCACATCTTGACACGTACCTTACGCATACGCATACTCGTTGAGTATATTTTGATCGGATTTGCTGTCCTCTTTTTTTCACTGACTTTAACTTTTCCATGACTGATAGTTTGATCGTCATGATTTACTTTTTTGAGTACTGGGCTTACAATCAACTCTTAAAGTCGTCAATTCACTTTGAACTATGAAAGGCATTATTCTCGCTGGTGGCAACGCAACTCGGCTTCGACCGCTTACCAAAATCACATCAAAGCAGCTCCTCCCTGTCTACAACAAACCCATGATTTTTTACCCCATTGAGACTTTACGACAGGCAGGTGTGACGGAAATTCTCATCATCATTGCCCCCCAATATGCTGGTCAGTTTCTAAATTTGCTGGGCTCAGGACGTGATTTTGGGTGTAAATTCACCTACGAGATACAAGAAGAGCCACGTGGACTCGCGGATGCCTTTATTGTTGGCGAGCAGTTTATTTCAGGTGAGGATGTTATGTTGATACTTGGAGATAATATTTTTGATGAGGATTTTTCGTCGACCGTCAAGGAGTTCAAGGGTGGCGGCCATATATTTGCAAAACAGGTACCCGATCCGCAAAGATACGGAGTGATTGAGTTTGATGCAGACAACAAAGTTATCTCCATCGTTGAAAAGCCAAAAGAACCAAAAAGCAATTTTGCCATGGTAGGTCTATATATTCTTGACTCTCGTGCGTCCGAGTTCGCCAAAAAGGTCATCCCTTCAGCAAGAGGTGAAATCGAGATTGCAGACGTAATCAATCAATATCTCTCCCACGGAGAGTTGAAAGTGAGCGTACTAAACGGACTATATGAAGACGCAGGCACGTTCGACTCTCTCATTCGAGCAAATCAATATTGGGCAAATAAAGTCAAATCATCAGCTACCAACAACTAAATATATTCCCCCCTACTATCGAATCTGTTTGACACTGATCAATTCTTCTGTATAATGTTGTCCTAGCCGGCACTATTTTGAGCGGTTTTTGTTGTTAAAAAAATTTGCACAACCTGCTTCCGCAAGCGATATGGCAAAACCTCGAGATCCCCAAAACCCTGCGTTATCAACCCTTCTTTTAGGAACGCCTGAGAAGAACCTCGAAAAGGTAGATCTCATTGAGATACAAAAGGCTTCTTGGAAGGACTTCGAGGATCGTTTGTTCAAGCAAACAGTATCGAACTTTTTCCCCATCGAGGACTACACCGGTAAGAAATTCTCTCTCACTTTCCAGGACCTGTCCTACGGGAAACCCCGCTACGAGATCGAGATTTGTAAATCCAAAAAACTCACCTACGATCGCCCTGTCTACGCTAAACTAGAGCTCCACAACAAACGCGAGGATCAACTCAAATCTCAAGAAGTGTACCTCTGTAACTTGCCCATCATGACCAGTCGTGGGACGTTCATCATCAATGGTATCGAGAGAGCTGTCATCAGCCAAATCGTTAGATCACCGGGAGCTTATCTCACTGCTGAGATAGACAAGGCCACTGGATTGACTCTCTACAATGCCGAAATCCGCCCATATATCGGCGCTTGGCTTGATTTTACTATCAACAAGCAAGGTGTTATCGAAGCAAAGATCAATCGTAAGAGAAAGATGCTTGCAACGGTATTCCTCCGTCTTTTTGACGGCGACGACAACGCAAATATCAGAAACATGTTCCAAGACATCGATCAAGAATTGGTTGAAAAATACCTCGTCCCAACACTCAAAAAAGATCGTACTCATTCACGTGAAGATGCAGTCATGGAGTTTTATCGCAAGGTAAAACCAGGCGAGCCACTCGTTGTAGAAAATGCGTACAAAACGCTCAATATGATCTTTTTTGATCAAAAGAGATACTCGCTCGGCGAGGTTGGACGTTACAAAATGAACCGAAGATTGGGGACAACTGTCGAAAACAGCCCTGAAAATCACCTCCTCTCAAAAGAGGATGTCGTTGCTGCAATCAAAAAACTCCTCCTTCTCACAAAGCATGAGACCACATTTGACAACATCGACCATCTTGGCAACAGACGTCTTCGTACCGTTGGCGAAATCATTGCTCTTTACGGAGCGCGTGTTGGCATGGTTCGTGCCGAAAAAGAAGTTCGCGAACGTATGAGTCTCGTAGCATCTGAAACTCAAGTTGCACCTTCTCAGGTGATTAACACAAAGCCAATTGCAACGGCTTTGAATAGCTTCTTCCGAACTTCACAACTTTCAAACATCATCGACCAAACCAACTTGCTCGCTGAGCTTGATAATCTTCGCCGCATTACCGTAGCAGGACCAGGTGGCATCGAAAAAGAACGCGCGAGTTTCTCGATCCGAGATATCGCTGCTTCACAGTATGGACGCATTTGTCCAATCAGATCACCTGAAGGACCAAACATCGGCGTTGTTACATATCTCGCGATGTATGCAAAAGTGAACAAATATGGCTTCCTCGAGGCACCATACCGCAAAGTGGTTGCAAAAGGTGGCAAGATGTATCCAAGCGATGAGATTGTCTTCTTCCAAGCAGATGATGAGGATCAATACTACATCACCTCTGCAAATGTAAACTATAACGCAGATGGTTCTATCAAGGATGATGTTGTGGTAGCAAGACATTTGGGAGAAGTTGCAGAAGTTCCCGTCACTCAAGTTCAGTACATCGACATTTCTCATCGTGAAGCGATAGGTGTTTCAGCAGCTCTTATTCCTTTTATTCAAAATGACGATGCGTCCCGTGCGCTCATGGGCACACACATGCAATGTCAGGCTGTCCCACTGATAAAACCAGCTGCTCCATTTGTTGGAACCAGTATGGAAGGTCCGATATCTTCAGCTCTTGGACGCACAGTCCATGCTCCAGAAGATGCCACAGTTGAGTACGTAGATGCCAAAAAAGTCATACTCAAAGGTAAATCCGGACAAAGTTATACATACGATCTAGAAAGGTTCAATAGAACGAACAAAGACGTATGCTTTGATCAAAAACCTCGAGTAGAACCAAAGCAAAAAGTCAAAAAAGGCCAGCTTGTGATCGATGGTCCTGGTACTGACAATGGTCGCCTTGCACTTGGTCAAAACCTGACGATTGCATATACCTCTCTCCATGGATATGGTTATGAGGACGGATTTGTCATTTCTCAAAGACTTCTTAAAGAGGACATTCTCACTTCTATCACGATGGAAGAGTTTGTCGCAGATGTTGTTGATACGAAGTTAGGACCGGAAGAACTCACACGAGATATTCCAAATGTTCGAGAAGAACTCCTCGCAAATCTAGATAAAGATGGATATATCGTTGAAGGCACATCAGTCAAAGGCGGAGATGTACTCATCGGAAAAGTTGCTTCAAAAGGTGAGCGTGAACTCACTGCAGAAGAGCGTCTCCTTCGAGCAATTTTCGGAGAAAAAGCAAAAGATGTCAAAGACACCAGTCTTCGCGTACCCTATGGTAAGCGAGGTGTGGTAGTCAATGTCAGCACGATCGATGGTCAAAAGGATCCAAACGAACTCGAGCCATCTGTTCTCAAACGGGTATTGGTGTACACAGCAAATCTACGAAAAGTCCAGGTGGGTGACAAACTTGCCGGTCGACATGGTAACAAAGGCGTTATCGCAAAGATTCTGCCAGAGTATGACATGCCGTATCTTGAAGATGGGACACCAGTCGATATCATCATTTCACCAGCGTCTATCCTTGCTCGTATGAACATGGGTCAGATCTTTGAAGCTATTCTTGCAAAGATTGCCCAAAAGACCAATATGCGCATCGACACTCCTGTGTTTGAACATATCAAGGAAGAATTCATTAGAGGTGAGCTCAAAAAACTTGGCCTCCCTCTCGATGGAAAGCAAAAGCTCATCGACGGACGAACTGGTCAACCATTTGATCGTCAAGTACTCGTCGGAGTTGGATATATTCTCAAGCTTATTCACATGGTTGAGGACAAGTTCCATGCACGATCAGTTGGACCATACTCACTGGTTACTCAGCAGCCACTCGGTGGCAAGAGTCAGATGGGCGGACAACGATTCGGAGAAATGGAAGTATGGGCACTTGAAGCCCATCGGGTACCACACGTACTCCAAGAGATGCTGACCATCAAATCAGACGATGTACGAGGCCGACAAAAGGCATTTGAATCAATCATTAAAGGGATCGATATACCTCAATCATCTGTTCCTGAATCGTTCAATGTACTTGTCAAAGAACTGAACGCCCTTGGATTGTCAGTTGATTACATCGGTTCAGACAACTAACGTGAGCATTCACATTTATATACCAATACCCAATACCTATGGATGACCAAAAACCCAACATCAACTTTGCTGGATTGCGTATCCGACTTGCTTCTCCTGCCGATATAGAGAAGTGGTCAAAAGGCGAAGTAACCAAGCCAGAAACAATCAACTATCGCACCTTCAGACCTGAAAAAGACGGTTTGTTTGATGAACGCATATTTGGTCCTACCAAAGATTACGAATGCTACTGTGGAAAATATAAGCGCATCAGATATAAGGGTATTATCTGTGATCGTTGTGGAGTAGAAGTGACTACAGCTGTTGTCCGTCGTGAACGCATGGGACACATCAAGCTTTCGACACCTATTGCACACGTATGGTATTTCAAAGGAGCAAATTCTCCGCTCGCAGCTCTCTTGGATATACCTGTCCAGATGCTTGAGCGCATCATCTATTATGCTGCATATCTCGTTACGGGGATCCACAAAGAGAATCAAAAAACATCACAAGAAGCTTTGGAAAAACTCAAGGGTGTTGAGATTGCACAGATTGAGTCTCAATTTGAAGTGAAGCGAGCTTCTCTTTCGAAGGATTTTGAGAAACAAAAGGCCGACACTTCGAAGAAAATCACCAAAGAAGAACAGCGCGATATCACACTATCCGAAATAGATCTTCGTGAACGTGAATCTCAAAAACGACTTTCAGATGCATTTGTCGAGCGCAAAGCGCAAGTGAGCGCAACATTTGATCGTGTCATCAAGCTCGTCAAAGAAGCCAGTATCCATAGCGTGCTTGAAGAGGAAGATTTCCTTTTCCTACGCGAAAAAGAACTGGATGGATTTGCAGAAGTAGGCATGGGAGCCGAAGTCTTGTATCAAATGCTTGAGCAGTTTGATCTCAACGAGGCACTTACCGAAGTTCAAAAACTTCTTTCAGAAGCAAAAGGTGAACGACGAACAAAACTTTTGAAAAAGTCTCGTGTCATCGAGTCATTCGTCAAAAGTAAGATCAAGCCAAGTTGCATGATGTTTACTTTACTCCCAGTTATCCCTCCTGATCTTCGACCTGTCGTACAACTTTCTGGTGGTAAGTTTGCCACTTCAGATCTCAACGATTTGTATCGTCGCGTCATCAATCGTAACAATCGTCTTAAGCAGTTGCTCGATCTTGGAGCACCCGAGATCATACTGCGAAACGAAAAACGTATGTTACAAGAGGCCGTCGACTCACTGATTGACCTCCAGAAATCTCGTGGAAAGTCACGTGTTGTTGGGTCATCTCAAGCCAAAGCTCTGAAATCTCTTTCAGATGTTCTCCGTGGCAAACAAGGTCGTTTCCGACAAAATCTGTTGGGTAAACGTGTTGATTATTCTGCACGATCAACCATCACTGTAGGTCCAAATCTCAAGATTGATCAATGTGGATTGCCAAAAGACATGGCTCTTGAAATATTTAAGCCATTCTTGCTCCATGAAATCATGATTCGAGGACTTGCTCCAAACATCAAGGCCGCCAAAAACTTCCTCGATGAAAAGCAGCCTGTGGTCTACGACATTCTTGAGCAGGTAGTCAAAGGACATCCTGTACTCATGAACCGTGCTCCAACACTACATAAACTGTCCATGTTGGCGTTTTATCCAGTGTTGATCGATGACACCGCGATTCGATTGCATCCTACGGTATGTGCAGGATTCAATGCAGACTTCGACGGAGATGCTATGGGCGTATTCGTTCCTCTTTCAAAAGAATCAATCGAAGAAGTCAAGTCAAAGATGCTTGCAAAACACAACCTGTTGAAGCCAGCAGATGGCTCGCCTATCGTCATTCCGAACAAAGAAATGGCTATTGGAGTCTACTACATGACATCCATGGACCAGATCTATGTGAATAAAAAGGACGAAAACTTGCCGTTGTGCGAGTCTACCGATACAGCAGTCAGTCTATACAATATTGGCAAGCTAGAGCTCCGTGAGCCTATACATGCTCGCGTAAATGGAGTGACGCTCAAAACCACAGTTGGTCGCATCATGTTCAATGAGCTTCTTCCTGCTGAGTTGAGATTCATTAACCAAGAAGTTAAAGCTGGCGACATCAAATCTCTGATCACCAAAGCGGTCAGGCTCTTCAACGATCATGATCGAGTCGGAGAACTTATCGACAACATTAAGTCTATTGGTTTCTGGGCTTCGACCATATCCGGAGGTCTTTCAATCTCCATCTTCGACTGTATAGTCGCCGAAGGAAAAAAAGATGTCCTCGATGAAGCACAAAAACAAGTTAAGGTTATCGATGCAAACTTCCAAGATGGTCTTTTGACTCTGGATGAAAAACGACGATATTCCAACAAGCTCTGGATGGAAACAACAGAGCAACTTGCTGACATGACATGGAATGCAATCGATGAAGAAAATCCAGTCAAGATGATTATCAAATCTGGAGGAGCACGTGCATCACGTGAGCAACTCAAGCAGCTTTCAGCTATCAAAGGTCTCGTTGTCGACCCAATGGGTAAGATCATCGATGTTCCAACAAAGTCAAACTATCGCGATGGACTCGGCATATTCGAATATGTCATTTCTGCTCGTGGAGCACGTAAGGGTTTGACTGACTCAGCTTTGAAAACGGCTGACGCAGGATATCTGACACGTCGTCTACACGATGTGGCACACGATATGATTATTCGTGAAGAGGCAAGTGAAATGACTCAGTTCCTCACCATCACCACCAAAGGTGAGCGCGGCGACAAGTTCGCTTTGCGTATCTATGGACGTTTCGCTGCAAATGATGTGAAGTCAAATGACACGGTCATCGTAGCCAAAAATGAGCTCATTACCGAAGAAAAAGTAGCTCAAATAGTCAAGGCAGGAGTACATAGTGTAGATGTTTACTCACCTCTCTTTAGCACATCAAAGCAAGGTCTTTGTAGACTCTCCTATGGAGTTGATTTATCAAACAACCAGTTGGCAGAGATCGGTCTCCCAGCAGGTGTGGTTGCAGCTCAATCAATCGGAGAACCAGGAACCCAGTTGACCATGCGTGTTCGTCATTTCGGAGGCATCGTCATTTCTGACGTGACTCAGGGTTTGCCACGCGTTGAAGAACTATTTGAGACACGTACTCCAAAAATCATCTCACCTATCGTGAGTATCAGTGGACGAGCAACGGTCATTGAGGACTCTGCAAAAGAGACGTACTCTATCAAAGTCACATCAACTGAGGGAGAAGAAGAGGAATACAGCGTACCCATGTCGCAGAAACTGAAAGTAAAAGACGGAGATCTGATCACAGCTGGTCAATCACTATCAGAAGGATATCTCGATCTAGCTGATGTATTGGCTATACGCGGACTCGCAGCAGCTCAACAGTATCTCGTCGATGAAATCCAAAAGGTCTACGAGTCACAGGGCATCACCATCCATGATAAACATTTTGAGATCATCATCCGTAAGATGTCAGATAAAATCATCATTGAAGAAGAGGGTGACACAGCACTGGTCAAAGGCGAAACCGTTTCACGTTTGCGATATGACATTGAGAATCGAAAGGTTCTTGCTCATGGCGCACGACCTGCAACAGGCAAAGTCATCATCCTGGGTATCACTCGAGCAGCTATCTTTACTGAAAGCTGGCTCTCAGCAGCATCATTTGAGCAAACAACGACTGTTCTGAGCCGTGCCGCTATCCAAGGACAGACTGACTACTTGCTGGGTCTCAAAGAGAATGTTATAATCGGACGCTTGATACCAGTCAATCAAGAACTCATTACCGAATACAATCAGAAATTCCAAACAGCTTATGCCAACAATCAACCAGCTAATTAAGAAAAAAACAAAACGTACACAACGAGTGCGCAAGTCACGCTCTATCGCTTTGCAAATGGTTTTCAATGGAGTGAAGCGCAAATATGTGCCGACCCTGAGTCCATTTAAGCGTGGAGTATGCACAGTTGTACGCACAATGACACCAAAAAAACCAAACTCAGCACTCCGAAAGGTTGCTCGTGTGAGATTGTCAAACAAACAAGAAGTGACCGCTTACATTCCAGGCATTGGTCATAATTTAGCCGAACACTCAATCGTATTAGTACGAGGTGGACGTGTCAAAGATTTGCCAGGAGTCAAATACCATATAGTCCGAGGGAAGTTTGATACACAAGGAGTCACGACACAAGGCACCCCATCATCAAAGGATCCACGACGCCAAAGTAGAAGTAAATACGGAACAAAAAAGCCAAAAACTGAAAAGAAATGATATAGTTATTAGGTATGACAGATACACCAACCAACAAACCCTTTGATGAACATTCATATCTCATTTGGATGCACGCATCTCAATTGGCTTTTTTTGTAGGAATACCTTCTTTTGTGATCCCGCTCATCATGTGGATCATCAAAAAAGACCAATACCCGGCCATTAACACTCATGGCAAAGACATACTCAACTTTCAGATTACCCTAGTCATTGCGTGTGTTGTGTCATTCTTTCTCTGTTTCATACTTATAGGTTTCCCATTACTATTCGCCTTGATTATCGTTCAGCTCGTCATCCCAATCATTGCGGCAAATAAAGTAAATAAAAACGAACCGTATCGTTATCCGTTCACGATACAGTTTTTGAAGTAAAACGGCCCTCTTGCAGAGAGTAGTTTGTAGGCGACGAATTTAATTTTTATCTGCCTGAGTGTGTGTGGACGCTTACAAGCTCGTTAGTACATGTATGCCACGTCATAGTTATAAACGCCGAAATCCTTCGGCCGATCCAATCCACGATAGTTTAGAAGTTTCAAAGCTCATCAACTACATCATGTATGATGGGAAAAAAGACGTTGCTGAAGGCATCGTCTACGAAGTGATCGAGCGCCTCAAAGAAGTTGATCCCGATCCACTCAAAGCACTCCAAAAGGCAATCGGAAATGTGTCTCCTACCATGGAAGTTAGACCACGTCGTCTCGGAGGAGCATCCTATATGGTCCCAACCGAAGTACGAAAAGTACGCAGGCTCTTTCTCGCTCTCAATTGGATCGTCGATGGCGCACGCACTCGTTCAAATAAGGAATTCAAGTCATTTGCTGACAAGCTTTTTACAGAGATTAAAGAGGCCTATGCAGGCAATGGGTACGCAATGACTAAAAAGCAAAACATTGAGAAGCAAGCTGAACAAAACAAAGCGTTTGCCCATCTCAAGTGGTAAAAGTGTAGGAGAGTGCGCACAGCTTGAACGGTGCGCACTTCCACGATACACTGTGATGCTTTGCAGCACAGTTTGTACATAATTTATTATTCTCTTTTGTAATATGGCCGCACAACCAATCAAGACTCAAAACCGCAATGTTTCTATCGATAAGATCAGAAACTTTGGCGTTATTGCACACATCGATTCTGGGAAGACAACTACTTCTGAACGCATCCTTTTTTATACTGGTCGCACCTACAAAATAGGCGATATCGATGAAGGAAGTACACAGCTTGATTGGATGGTACAAGAAAAGGAACGTGGTATCACGATCGTCTCCGCTGCAACCACAACGTTCTGGAAAGGATATCGCTTCAACCTGATCGATACTCCAGGCCACGTCGATTTTACCGCTGAAGTTGAACGCTCACTACGTGTTTTGGACGGAGGAATCGTCGTCTTTGATGCTGAGGAAGGCGTCCAGTCTCAATCTGAAACGGTGTGGAGACAGGCCGACAAATACAAAGTGCCACGACTCGTCTTTATCAATAAAATGGACAAGCTGGGTGCAGATTTTGAGGGCACCCTGGGTGAAATCGCCGATCGTCTTGGAGGTAACCCTGTCGCAATAACCTACCCTATTGGTAAAGAAAGCGACTTCGTTGGACTCGTTCACCTGATCGATATGCAGGCGGTCATTTATGATAAGAGTCCTGATGGCACCGATTTTACTGTGACTTCAGAGATCCCCGAAAGTGTTAAGGCTAAAGTTCATGAATATCGTGCAAAATTGGTTGAGAAAGTAGCCGAAACGGATGACATACTCATGGAGAAATATCTCGCAGGCACCGAGATCACCAATGATGAGATTAGAGCAGCCCTCAGACGGGCAACGATCGCCTATAAGATCGTTCCTACTTTTTGTGGAACTTCACTCCGCAACAAAGGCGTCCAGCCTGTACTTGACGCTGTTATTGACTTCTTGCCATCACCTCAGGATTTGGTGAAAGTCATTGGGCATGACATCCATGATGCTGAAAAGCTTGAAGAGCGTTTGCTCACTCCTGATGAACATTTTGCAGCTCTATCTTTCAAAATACAACTTGACCAACATGTGGGAAAACTTACCTATACTCGTATCTATTCAGGCACACTACAATCTGGAAGTTATGTCTACAATGCCAATCGTGGCCTGAAAGAGCGTGTCTCACGCATCATGCTCATGCATGCCAATACTCGAGAAGAGATTGACACAGCGTATGCTGGCGAAATAGTTGCGCTTGTAGGTCCGAAAGACACTCGAACTGGTGACACCCTTTCTGACGAGAACTATCCGCTCCTCCTAGAACAAATTTCTTTCCCTGAACCAGTCATCTCTCTTGCTATCGAGCCAAAAACAAAAGCAGATCAAGAAAAACTTGGCTTTTGTCTCCAAAGGCTTGCTGAAGAAGATCCTACGTTCCGTGTAAAGGTCAATCATGAGACAGGTCAAACCATCATGTCAGGTATGGGAGAGCTCCATCTCGAGATACTCGTTGATCGTATGAAGCGTGAAATGGGACTCGATGCAAATACGGGCAAACCTCAAGTCGCATACAAAGAAGCTATCAAGAAAGAAGCACGTGGCGAAATGAAATATGTTAAGCAAACGGGCGGTCGAGGACAATATGGTCACGTCGTATGTAGTGTCAAACCACTCCCTCGTGGAGAAGGATTCAAGTTCCTAAACGTCGTCCGAGGAGGTCATATTCCGAACGAGTATATTGGATCTGTTGAAAAAGGAGTCAAAGAGGCACTTGAGAAGGGCGTATTGCTTGGATTCCCGATGGTAGATGTTGAGTTTACCCTGATTGACGGATCGTACCATGAGGTTGATTCATCAGACATTGCCTTTAAAATCGCTGGATCTATGGCATTTGTTGACGCATGTAAGGCAGCTGGCATTTCGCTTCTTGAACCAATCATGCGGATGGAAATCAACGTCCCTGATGAGTACATGGGTACCGTAATCGGCGACATCTCATCAAAGCGTGGAAGTATTGCAAGTACTGAGAAAAAAGGGAAAACTACCATCATTAAAGCAGTTGCCCCTCTCTCAGAACTATCAGGATACGTCACCACACTTCGTTCATTGACTCAAGGTCGTGGAACCTCCTATATGGAGCCCTCACACTATGAGGAAGTGCCGATGAATATCGTCAAGGAGATGCAGGAAAAGTAATCCTTCCATCTCCCCCCTGCCATAGAGCTGTGACGCATGTAAACCCTGTTGATTCTTTGTACAGCAACAGATAGACTTAATATGAGTCTATGTTGAGAAAAATCATCTTCGTCGTCGTTGTTGCAGGAACATGCTTTGGCATATCGCGCATATATATTCATACCCAGTCTGAAGCATTGACTCTCAGAAGTAAATATGCAGATCAAATCATCGACGTCTACAGGCTTCAAGGTAGAAAAGTTGACCCTGGGTTTGAGCCAATAGAAAAATCAGGATCAACCAATCTGGACAAAGGTAAACGTAATCCGTCATTCAGAGGAGTTGGAGCTGTTGCAGGCGTATCCGATGTTATGACTGGTCTCAATCCCGTAGGAGCAATAACTGACAGAAAAACACCCGTACAAGGTTCTGTCATTGAGATTGCGACTCGCTCACTCTATCAGCGTGATCAGGGATATTACTGCAACTCTACCTATCTTTCACAATATGTCTTGTGGATCAAAGATATTCCTATGATCGCAACGTATGCTCCATGCGTAACACGGATCATGGAGTTTTACTCCACTACAAAGCTTAAGCCAGAAGACATCCGCATTGAGTACACCAATGACACTTCGATCAACCAAGAGAGTAATGATTTACTTGTTCAAAGCGTTGTCCTCGATGGCAAATCTATTGTGAAATCATCTACGAACGCATCGTGGACGCTGAACCAGTGCACAGCATTCATTGCAATACCATCCTCAACTGATGACCTCATCATGCATTGCAACGGATATATTACTTTTACAGAGCAAAAAACAAAATTGGCAAGTCCAGAAGCAGCACTTCGCTAATCTGCTAAAATACATCCACAATGACAACTCTGGTGATCTCTGATACACATCTATGCGATCCCTTTGATGTAAAAAAACTTAATCATCTGCTCAAACTCTTCTCGCAGCATGATCGAATCATACTAAATGGCGATTTTTGGGAAGGATACTGGTATACATTTGATGAATTTCTTAATTCAAAATGGTCAGCACTTTTCCCTATTCTCAAACAAAAGCATGCAATTTATATCTATGGCAATCATGATAGGGAGACGTATTCTGACAGCAGAAGAGATCGATTTTCAGATGTCTCTTGCTGGCGTCATGTAGAAAAGATTGGCGCAACAACATATATCTTTGAGCATGGCAACCGCCTTGCACTAAAATTTGATGAAAAAGTTCACATGCAGCGCGTAAGTAGTATCTTATTTGTGCCATTTTACTTAGTTGAGATGTTTATCGTACGAGTGCTGGGTCTGCGATTTTTTCATCTACTTTTTGGTGGTCTCAATCGACGAATAAAGAAGCTGTTAGAACAAGAATTAAAAGAGGGCGAAATCTTCGTATGTGGCCATACACATTGCAAAGAATACGCTCCTGAAAGTCAATTCGTGAATACGGGTGTGAATAAATATGGATATAGCGAATATGGAGTCATCGATGAGACGGGCGCAATGACCCTGTATTCGACGAGATACAACTGATTCAAATACCCTATACACACTTCCACAAAGGGCACGAGGGGCATGATTTGCAATGAGCGGGGCAATACGTTCGTCCATACCAAATCATCCGATTGCTAAAGGCCACCCATTCTGATTGTGGGATGATTTTCATCAGATCTTTTTCGATCGACTCAGCAGTGTGATACTTAGTCAAACAGTACTTCTGACACAGTCTAATCAGATGAGTATCTACAGCTATTCCCTCCGCGATGCCATACAGATGCCCAAGTACAACGTTTGCTGTTTTTCTCCCGACTCCTGGCAGTGTGACGAGCTGCTTGTGAGTGCGTGGGATCACTCCTCCATATTCATTCTGCAAGAGGATTGCCGTTGCGAGAATGTTCCTGGCTTTACCACGATACAAACCGATCGATTTGATGTCATTCTCAAAAGTAGAGCTATCGGCATGGATATAGTCTGCAAGTGAGGTGTATTTCTTAAATAGATTTCGAGTAACTATATTCACTTGTTTATCAGTCGTTTGAGCTGACAATATGACTGCAAATAACAATTCAAAAGGGTGTGTGTAGTGCAACGCTGTCTGCACATCAGGAAATAGATCCTTGAGCTGGGTACATATCTGCGCTCCTCGAGCCCGTCTCGCCTCACGAGTCATAGATGGTGCGGTCATACGATGAGTCCTTCTTTTTGCAATTGTTTTAAGATCTCTTGCTCACGTTCATCTACTGGACGAATGGGAATGCCTGATAAAAACTCTCGTAGTAATTTGCCTCGGATCTGCCTATCAGATCCAGTGAATCGTGATTGTTTGGAATACTGCTTGCTCTTTGTATTCGGATTATCTACCACCGTTGACAAATAGCTCCCATAATCCATGATTGCATAATACCATTCGCGAGGATTTTCATAATCGAGCGTATCTTGGATCAGCGGGACCAATTCAGCATCATCTATCGAGTCACTATCCGAAAAGAAATGATGAATGAACACTTTGCGCACATTTGTTTCAATGAAAATGACGGGGCGATTGAACGCAAAACAATATATCGATGCGGCCGTTGCTGGTCCAATCCCGGGCAAATCATCAAGTTGCTGGACAGTGACGATGTCGGATAATGGTGCCGGTACAGCACCCTTTTTGTTGATTGCAGATGGCTCCATGAGCAGTTTCAAGAGGATCTGAGCAGACTCCCACAGAAACTTACCTCGTCGATTGTAGCCCAATCCTTGCCAGACTTTCAGGACGTCTACGAGATCGGCGCGTGCAAGATCTGCAAGCTGTGGAAATACCGAGATGAACTCAGAAAATTTGCGCATCACTCGAGCCACTTGCGTCTGTTGAAGCATCACTTCAGAAACTAAAACGAGATAGAGATCGAGATATCCTTGGGAGTCTGGTTTCAGCGTGGGCGTACGCCAGGGTAGATCTCGCTTGTGCGATCGCGCAAAATCTCTGATCTTTGATTTGAAAATGTGCTTATTCATAATGACTCCTCCGAGCACGATTATTTCTGAAGATATTTCGATTTCATATGTTGTCGTGCGGACGCATCAAACTCTTCCCATGTTTCATGCTCACTCATGAAAATAATTAGTGCCTTGCGCAGAGATAATATCTGCAGATATGATTTCAAGTCAACAATGCGTCGCAGATACCACACAAACTTTCCTGACAAACAGAATGTGTTTTTGATATATATTGACCAGTCCCTACCCATCGCAATGATTCCACCAAGGTTGGAGGGGACATATTTTCGAAGATCATTTTTATTGATGTGCGCGCGAATATTCCGAGCGATGATGTGGCCGTCATAGTGTGCAGTCTGTGCATAACCTGAATATTTCGTTGAAGCCATGTCTCCTCCAATAAATACGTTTTCTATCGATGCTCCGTCAATCGATTGAGCGTGTAGATACTCATCAACCATGATCTTTCCTCGTTTGTCTTTTTGAAACGCTGTCAACCCATTAGCGAAAGGAGCGAGCTTCATACCTGCAGACCAAATGATTACACGCCTGAGCGATTTTGATTCTCGTAGCAAATCATTTCTCATTTCATTCGGTGTAACATGTTTGTTGTATACGACTTTTACCCCTAGCTCTATAAGCTTGGTATGAAGAGTTTCAGAGATGTGTCGGTCAAACTGAGGTACTACTCGATCTCCAGATACATACAAGCTCGTTCGAACGGTCATAGTGTCGATATGATACGCTTCGGCGATCTGCTTGACGAGTAGCGCTACTTCTGCCGCAGTCTCAGTACCATTTGGTCCGCCTCCTATGACTATCACCTCTCCACCACAGGTATGATTTACAGGATCAAAATGACAGAGGGTGAGCATCTCATGAATGCTCCTTCGCAATTTGAGCACATCATCAACATTGGTCACTGAGTGCAATTGCTCCTTGTACTCTTCCATATCGAAAATGTTGGTGGCTGATCCTGTCGCCAAGACAAGATAATCAAAATAGATCTCTGAATCTTTTCCTGTAGAAATACATTTTCTCTGCAGATTGATACTGGTTACTTCTGTTTTTTCATGTATCACTCCAGTTCCTTCAAAAATATACTCATACGGTATAGCGAGCTGTTTCACGGAAAATCCGGTAAGAAGGTGGAAAAGACCTGGATGATAATCAAAATAACTTTGAGGAGCGATTATCGTAATTTTTACATCATCCAGCTTTGCGTTTGCCAGATCGACTGCGGCTGTCACACCAGTAAATCCCCCACCGACAATGACAATGTGTTTCATAGATTTAGATAATGCTTAGCGAATGTGACCACTTTCATTTCATCATTAAATAGGGCGCTGCCAATGAATTTGTTATTTTTATGAATATCCTCAAAAATATAGTTTAAATCATCACATTTCTTTATTGAGCTCTCGGTGAAATCTGCATATGTCATCCACTGGAGATCGCCGTCATCTGTGTGTAAACCATGGGGAACACGATCATCAGGCACTTGGGCAATGAAAAAGGTTACGATGAAATCACTTGTATACCCATTATAAAGACTCAGTACTCCAGAAAATACCAGGTCAGTTGGAGTGAGCAAATATCCCGTTTCTTCCATTGTCTCACGAACACCCGCGTCTACAGCGCTCTCACCTCTATCTACTTTTCCACCCACACCATTGAGCGTGTCAGGATCAATCTTCTTTAGAGTACTTCGGTGAAGGATAAGATATTTATTTTTGTACTTCAAAAAAACCGTTACTACTTGAATGACTTCTCGCTTTGTGATTGTAGGGCTTGGAGTCATATTTTAATCTCATTTAAACGCGCTATGCGCTCAGCAAGGGGAGGATGAGTCGAAAATAGACTACGAATGAACGACGCTTCAAAGGGATTGATGATGAAGAGGTGCGCGGATGACTCCTGACCAATCGAGCTGGCAATCGGATATTTTTGAACAAATCCTCCGAGGATCGACAGCGCCCTCGCGAGTGATTTTGGATTGCGCGTCAGCTTGGCACTATATTCATCTGCGGCATACTCTCGTTGTCTAGAAATTGCCATATGGAGCAATGTAGCTACTATTGGCGTAATGATCATTACAAGCAAGAGTGAAAATGGATTCCCTCTTTCATTTGAATTACTCCCTCGTCGCAATGAAGTAAAGGAAATGAAATGAATGATATATGAGAGAGCTCCAGCCATCGTGGCGGCTAGAGATGAAATGAGAATATCTCTGTTTTTGATATGACCAATCTCATGAGCGAGTACACCGGTGAGCTCTTCTTCTGACATCATCTGCATGATGCTCGGTGATACTGCGATTGCTGCATGCGAAGGATCTCGTCCCGTGGCAAATGCGTTGGGAGTAGGCATATCGATCATATAGACCTTTGGCATTGGTATACCCGCCTGCGAAGTTAATCGATGTACTACTGAAAAGAGTCGTGGCTGTTGTGTCTCCGAAACTTCTTTTGCATTGAATTGTCTGAGGACCAATCGATCAGAAAAAAAGTATGCACCGAAGTTGCTTATCGCTGCGATGACAAGTCCTACCCACATGCCATTTTTTCCACCGAGAAGGGAGCCAACCAGCATGAAAAGCGCAGTTAAAAGAGCGAGCAATAGAAAAGTCTTCAGATCGTTCATGGGCACAGTATACCTAAGTCAAGCCGGCACTTCACCAGATACATCCAGCATTTATCGACTCATGTCGAGTAGTTTCGGCCAATTTCCTAATCGTTTCATCACACTTCGCAGTCTGAACAGCTGGAGGGTCGTTGACATAGAGATCTTTTTGTGCGAAAGTCTCATAACCCACTGCAAGCTTCGGTGCTTTTTGAAGATAGCAATTAATGATGTTTTGGAGTTGCCCACAGGTCGTAGACGAAGTGAGTCTGCCTCCACCAGTTGCACTTGAGACGCCATATGGTGAGAACTGTTTCTCTGTAGGAAGTATAATCGTGCCCGTATTTGGATCTACGGGGAATCCCATAGGATTGTCGGACTGGATAGGCGTAGTTGTGGGTATCATACCCACAGTTGGGGGAGTTCCGCCTTGCTTGAACATGCCTTGATTTACCAAATAGATCCCAACAATCACCAGGGCAACAAACAAAAAGGTAATTAAAAAAAGTTTTGCTGAAAGTGTCATATGCCAATACAACTTCTAATCTTCAAACAACATCATATCATATCAAGATGTGTGAATCGAGATCATTCGTGTGCTCATATGTGTTGCAATCACCCACACGTTCACTGTAGCATGTATATATGAAATATGTCGTAATTCTGGTGATTTGTATCATAACGACGATCTTGTTGTCTGTAATGGATCCGCACCCTGTCACTGCTCAGGTTTGGATTAGTGGACACCCTTACTACATACCAAATCCCGCAGATTTCCCGTCTGCAGACTTAGACGTCCCATACCATAGCCCTACCCCAAATGTAACTTCTGTTCCAATTACTCCTACAGATGCAGTCGGCAGCTATATCACAAACACTCCTCCACCTCCATTTGTTCCGGCATCAGGCTTTGTGGTCGCGACTCCTACCATTGTCATTGTTCCAACTACAATTCCTCGCCAGCCCAGTCCATTGGTTAAATCCACTATCACGCTAAGCCCCAACAATTTCGCCCCGACATCAGCTCTCAATCGAGAGATTGTTTCAGATCATCAAGATACTCTCCCGTCTTCGTCAGGTTCGACCACTAATATCCTGGCTATTGCTCTCGGGTTTGTTTTGGGGACATACACGACCTTCGAACAAAGTGTCCTGAATTTTTTCGCAGAACACACTGATAGAGTGAGTGTCGAGACTGCACGAGTTATATTCAGAGTGCTCCTCTCATTGCCTGGAGCAGCAGCAATATTGGTAGTTGGCTATCATCGTGTACGGAAGATAAAGCGGGAGGCGAGTCTACCGATCGAAGACCAAAAGCATTGAAGAAAGTGTCTAGTCTATTTATATTATTTCATGTTGTCGGTGCAGCTCAACCCATTCATGAATAGTTTTTCTTACAGTGTCGGGATTTGTAATAGTCCATCCGCATCTGCTTGCCCTTTCAAACAATTCATCGGTGGGACAGATAGCGATAGGAAAACCAACACGTCCTAAAATCCCAAAATCTCTCTCGTCGTCGCCCATTCCAACAGAATCTAGCCAATTGACATCAAGAGGCCTCCTTCCTATCAGTTTGTCTAATGCTTCGATTTTTTGTTCAGCGCTACCAAGGTATGAAGTCACATTTCCAGAGTATGTGCCATCGAGGGTTTCCAAAGTGCCGGCCACCATGTTTTCTCTCTCAATTTGTAAGAACTGTCCCAGTTCTTGCACCATTTCGATCGGACTGCCGGATAACAATATAATGAGATAACCAGCATTTTTTAGAGTTTGAACAATTTCTGGAGCAAAAGTGTACATTTTGCCTTTTATTTTGCTCCACGTTTCACTTGCAACCTCACGAGCCTTTTCTGTCGTTGTCCCTCTCATTCCGAGAGCATACAGTTTGTATATTTCGTCAACAGCCACAGATTTCTCAACTTCCCCACTCCTATATTGATCATACCATTTATAAACCCCATCCCCTATTTCCTTTTTGAAAATCCCTTTTTGTACCAACATTTTCAAGTATTCGATTCCTAAATTCCCGTTAAATAATGTCCCATCAACATCAAAGACTGCTAATTTTTCTTTCATGCGATGATTATACTACTTGGAGTCCTGCCGATCAGAAGAGATAAATAAACACTGGGGCTTTAAGCGGAGCACTCAAGTCTGGAATAACTTAGTCCTTATAGTTTATCTTTAATACATTTCACTGAATACATATTCTTTTCAATACTTTGAATTTGCTCTTGTTTTATTTCAACAGGTGATTTTAACTGTTCATATGAAATTGATATTTGTATTAACGAAGCTATTATTGAAATAATAAGACCCACAAAACTGAGAAAACTGAGAAAAAGTGCTAGATATGATATATGTTGAGTATTTTTTAGATCTTCATAATTTATGTAATTAAAATATGCATCGTATTTTAATATAAATTTGTGGTTATCGGGGGTATTTTCGTTCCCATTTCTTTCAATAACAAAAAATATTGAATCCATATTGGGATTTACCCAATTTTCACTACCTCCCCCAGGCTTAGGAGACCAATCTGATCTTCCACTTTTTAGTGCATTATCTATGTAACATTTTATTGTTTTATCTTCCCAACTATTTTCAATTAGGCTTAATTCCTTCTTAAGTTCTTCATACGTAAACCCACATGGATGTTTATCGCCATAACTTAGTATTCTGATATACAGATTTTCAATGGTGTATGTTTTATGAAAATTTAGAAAATTATTCATATATATGAAAAAGGCTCTGGCGGAGAGGGGGGGATTCGAACCCCCGGTAGCCTTGCGACTACGTCAGTTTTCGAAACTGATACATTCGACCACTCTGTCACCTCTCCTTGGTAACTACTCATCCAATATTCACTTGCCCTCGATTATACCCGAATGAGTATGGACTCGGGCAGGATCGTGTGATCAAGCAGGTCCTCTTCTGCACTTGTCATGACTGTTTGATATCGAGGAATGAGTTCGAGTATCAGCCGTCTGTTTGACTCATCAAACTCAGAAAGGATATCATCAAGCAATAGAAGGGGTTTGCTTTTCGAGATCGCTTCAAGGTACTCTATCTCTCGTATTTTCAACCAGAGGAGCGCAAGTCTTTGCTGACTACGCGATCCAAAATGATGCACATTGCGGAAACTCGTTGGATCCACTGTTTTTGAATCCTGAGTAGAGATGAGTATCTCAACATCATCTTTTTGGGGCCCAATGAGCGTCCTACGCGCGGCTATCTCTGTGTCCTGTTTTTCAGCAAGCCTATCAGGCGTCATCCGATTTGCATGATATATTGCCTTGAACCATCGATGTGCAAAGTGCCCCGCATCATTGAGCATTTCAATATACTTCCTCCGTGCGTTGAAGATAATATCTGCGCGCTCAATCAAATATTGATTCCAGAAAGCTAGTTGTTGATGACGGGTCTGAGCGTCCATTTCCTCTTCAAGCAGCGCGTTGCGTTTGCGAAGTGCCAGCCCATATTCTCGTATTGCCTTTGCATATACAGGATCTACGCGCGATATCACTGTATCCAGATATTCTCTGCGATATGTTGGCGAATGAGTGATGATATCTAGATGGTGTGGCGCGAATAAGACCGCTGAGACCTGGGTGCGACGAAACTTCCCTATTGATGTGGGTGCTTTATCAATGAAATATTTCTTGTTGAGATAGAGGTCATCTCGTTGATAGGTCACTGATGCTTCGTGGACCTGATCCTCTCCTATTTTGTAGGATGCACTCACAAATCCATCGTCCCTGTCGACAGTCAGAAGCTCAATCTCATCATCTTCACGAAACCCTCTCCCCTGCGACAACATGTATATAGCTTCGAGTATGGAGGTCTTCCCCATCGCATTTGGTCCGACGATCAGATTCAGGTGGGGTGAAAACTGAGCTAGAACATATGTATGGTGACAACGAAAGTGACGGAGTTCAAGTGAGTGAAGAATCATGATGAGTTACCTATTGTACAAGAACTTCTCTCAGAGAGGCTTTCTCTCATCCCTGCTCCTCATTTTGTAATGAGGGTACCCCGATAGGGCTTATTGCAGAGGATATTCTCCAGATTTTCGAGATTGTCTCCGTTGGTCACGATTACATCTATGTCATGCTCTGCCGCCAATTGTGAAGCAATAGGATCAAATGGGGCATTCATCCCTGGAGTCCATGTAGTGCCAACAATCGATTCCATTTGTTTCCACGTAGCAGTATGAAGTGCATGTGCATGAGGATTTGTTTTTGGATCACTATCGTAAATATAATCAACATTGGTCAGATTGATCACAGGAGCAGCTTTGTACTCATATGCGAGGTAGACTGCACAATAATCAGTGCTCCATCCTGGTTTCCATCCAGCGCCAATGACTATTGACTCAGTCCAATTTTCGAGTCGATGATGGTAATTTTCGATCATACGTGGATGTGCAATATCTTCAAAAATCGTTCTCAGCAAATGTCCATTGAGACGTGTCGCATGTATGCCGAGCCAATCGAGATCATGGTTTGACATATGATGATTGACCGCTTTACCTGCATCGCGATACTGACGAGCAGTTCTGCCACCCCCCGCAACGAGGAAAAATCGATGTCCACTCGCTACATATTTTCGAATAAGGGCATTGAGGTTGATGAGAAATTTAGTATTTATACCAGAGTTTGGGACGAGAAAGGCTCCGCCCACAGATATCACGATTGGTTTAGTTGGATCAATGAGTACTTTAGACATATAAATTGGATATGCTAGGCTGAAAAAAATCCCCTTTCGGGGTGTTTCTATCTCAGGTTAATCCATGTCACCTATCCTATCATATTATCAACTGACTACAATCACATGTGAGATTGTGTAGATTAAAAAGGCAGATCTAGTCCCATGATAGCACCCACAAGGCGTGCTAACATGTAGGAAGCGACCAAGAGCGCCATGCCAATAAGTCCATAGGTGATTTTCGTCTGCGCTCCAGTGATCTTCTCGGGCTCTCCCCACGAGAGAATATAGTCATACCCTGCAGATGCGAAAACAAAAAACAGGATGATCCCAGCGAAGGGATACACATATCCCATAACCACTCCAATCAACCATCCCAGAGTCAGGCCATCCCCCGCTACGCCTGGAGCTTGCGCAACAGTAGCAATGGGCCCACAGATACTTTGAAAGCATTTATTTATACCCTGGACTATCTTTGTGCTGTATCCAGCGGGGCATGTTCCTGCGACTTGAGGGATACCGGATCCAATATTGATACATTGTGCGAGAAGTACGGGGGTAGGTAGCATGGGGACTTAGGCCGTTTGATAATTTTGATTATACTGCGCCGGCGCCACAGATGCCACTGGTGGTACCTGTGCCATGCGTACTACATCGACTGCGCCCACTGAAGCTGCTTTTGCCTCGATTGGCTGTTGTGATGCCTCTGCCTTTTTTTCTACCTTTTCTTTTACATTGACTGGACAAATCACCGTAGCATGTTCCTTCACCTCAGTCGTGAACTCGTATCCAGTGGTGGTGCATCGATAGGCCATCATTCTTTTTTCACTACCCACTCCTGAGTCTGAGTCACGCATAATCTGCTTAGGCTTTTCAGCAGTGAAAACGAAATCGTCATTTACATAGTCTATGACCACGATATCTCCCTCAGTCAAACCTCTCGTGATAATCATTTCAGATATTGGATTCTCAAGCAGTCGCTGCACGGCACGTCGTAGTGGTCTCGCTCCATATACCGGATCAAAGCCCGCGATGACGATCTGTTCTGTCGCTTTTTCGGTGACGCTCAAACCGAGGTTTTGCTCTTCGAGAAGCTTTGAGAGTGTCTTGAGTTGCAGCTCGACAATTTTCTTCATGTGCTTGAACTGCAGTGGTTCAAATACCACCACCTCATCAAATCGGTTGATGAGCTCAGGTCGGAAGAATTTGCGCAACTCTCCCATAACCATTTCTTTGAGCGCCGTATAGTCTTTGGATGATACATCTCCGTCTTGCTCATCGACGAACTGATGGCCGGTCGGAAGCTCAACCTCATCGAGATTTGCTTTTTGTCCGCGCATCGCAACGTCGATATTTTCTGACTTCATGTCTGTATATTCAGTGTTCAAATGATCGACTTCAGCAGCACGTTTGGTATTTTGTGATCCGGCTTTGACTTCCAACTCATCTTGAACTGACGGTTGTGGTTGTGATCCGTCTGGCGTATTAGCTTTTTTGAGCAGTTGATCTTGGATCAGGACACTTCCAATATTTGACGTACAGATCACCACTGTATTTTTGAATGAAATAGTCCGCCCCTTGTTGTCGGTGAGACGTCCATCATCAAGGACTTGAAGAAGTATATTGAATATGTCTGGGTGGGCTTTTTCGATTTCGTCGAACAACACAACTGAGTATGGCTTGCGTCGCACAGCTTCAGTGAGCTTGCCACCTTCTTCATATCCGACATATCCAGGGGGTGGTCCCAACAACTTTGCTACTTCGTGTTTTTCCATGAACTCAGTCATATCAAACCGAATCATTGCATCGTCGAGTCCAAAGAGTACTTCAGCCAGTGTTTTGGCAAGCTCAGTTTTACCTGTTCCTGATGGTCCAAGAAAGATGAAGCTTCCGATCGGACGAGCGTTAGATTTGAGGCCCGCGCGGCCACGACGGACTGCTGCTGCAACAGCTTTGACTGCACGCTCTTGGCCGATCATCCGCTTATGCATCGTTACCTCAAGTTGTGTAAGTTTGGTGGATTCACCACTCGACATCTTTGAGACAGGGACTCCGGTCCATCGGGATACAATATCCTTGACGATATCTTCTGTGACCTCGCTCACCGATTGCATTTTTTTGCGGTCGTATTCACTCTGCTTTTCGTTCAGCTCAGCTGTGACAGTGGTCATTTTGTTTGTGAGAACCTTGACTCGCACTGAGTCTCCTTTTGCCGTTGCAGTATTTTTTTCACCTTCCCATTGGGCAAGACGTGTCTGAAGAGATTTGATCTCTTCCGGGAGCGACATGAGTGGGAGTCGCACAGCAGATGCTGCCTCATCAATCAAATCAATCGCCTTATCTGGCAAGAAGCGATCGCCAACATACCGTTTGGAGAGTTTGACGGCTGCTTCAATTGCATCATCTGGAATCAGGACTTTATGAAATTTTTCATATTTACTCTTTGTTGCCATGATCATCTTGATTGCTGCTTCCTCGTTTGGTTCATCTACTTGGACAGTTTGGAATCTGCGCTCAAGGGCAGGGTCTTTTTCTATGTATTTGCGATATTCAGTGATCGTCGTTGCTCCGATGAGTTGCATATCGCCACGAGCAAGGGCTGGTTTCAAAAAGTTTGCGGCATCTCCGCTGCCTTCTCCAGCTCCCGCACCTACGATCGTATGCATTTCATCTATGAACATAATGATTTGATTATTGGAAGCTATCACCTCATCAATAATATCCTTCATGCGCTGTTCAAATTCACCTCGGTGAGACGCTCCAGCCAATACAGCCATGAGATCTAGTTGTAACAGTTTTTTCCCAATAAGTACTGAGGGGACAAGACCTGAAACTATTTGCTGAGCAAGACCCTCTACTACGGCGGTTTTTCCTACGCCTGGTTCACCGATAAGTGCAGGATTATTTTTTGTTCGACGAGAAAGGACATGTACCACTCTTTCTATCTCACTCGATCGTTCGACGACTGGATCGAATTCTCCTCGTTGTGCTTTCGCGGTCAGATCAATCGTATACTCAGCAAGGGCACTCTTAGCGGTCGCCCCCTGTGCATCTGTTGACCCAGTTCCGAGACCAAATTTACTGAGCGGATTTCCTGCACCGCCAGCTGGTGCATCTGGATATACTAATTCTGTCAGATCTCCGGCATTGAGTCCGAGTTTTGTTAACACACGAGCGGCAGGTCCTTCGCCGTCTTGGAGTAGCGCAAGCAGAATGTGTTCTGGAGCGACAAACTCAAGACCTACTTTCCGTACATCAGCATGTGCCGCGTTCAGTATATGCTTGAGTCGACCAGAGAGCTGAGGGATCGTTGGTTTGTCTGTGCGTTTGTATATAGGATCGAGTTCAGTTTCTATTTGGGGCATTTGAACATGGAGGTCAGTCAATATCTTGTACACAGTACTATCTGACATAAGTCCAATCAGCATGTGTTCACCATCAACTTCGTTGCATTGCAACTCTTTTGCTTTCGCTTGAGCAAGTGCAATACATTTATTTGATCTGGCTGTGAGATGGGTCATGAGGTCAAGAAGTTCCTGCTTGGACACTTCTACCGGTGCCCCCGACATAGGATTTGTTTCACTTGTGGCTTGATTCTTTTCGGATGATGGAGCATCGTGTTTCTTTGGGGCCTCAGGTGGGACAGATGCTTGGGGTGATGCAGACGACGTAGCATTTGCGGAACTGTTGACCGGTGGCTTATCTGCTATGCTAGTAGTCGCAACTGATGGTTGATTGGATTTGAGGAGGCTCGCAACATAGGCTTGACGAGCAACATCAGCAGTATCAACTTTATTTTTTGCATCATCCTCAGGTTTGTTTTGAGCGTTCACAGGGACCACATACTGAGGAACAGGATTGGTAACTGGAGTCAAAGGGGCAATTGGGTTTGACTTAGGAGTTGGATTTTTTATAAAATCAAGCATCGGCATAATGTAGCTATTATGAATACTTTTGTACCAGTTGTCAAATGGGTCGTGAGACTCTCCGTCACTACCATACTGATTTGCGTTCTTTTTGTTACTTCTTCAAGAGCAATCTATGCCCAAAACAACAATGTCTCAGTGATAGGACTCATCCTCGATGCTCTACTCTCAAACACACCCAAAATCGTATACGATTCAAATGGGTGTGATGTGAATACTTACACGACAGACAAATCGAGAACCCCTGAGGTTCCCGTGTGTTTCGGAAAAGATGGTCAAATGATCGACAACCCTGGGGCACAAGTGCAACCGTCTGGTGCTCCCATTGACACAAATATCCCCATCACGGATGGTCTCATCCCAGCTGATATGAACGGAGCTTTGCCCCAAGCCTGTCAAGGCAAGGCAAATATAGCAGTTAATAATGCCTTATCTCATCCTGACAACATCGTGATCTACAAAGAAGCATCTGCCCGATCTGGCCTGCCATGGGAAGTCATCGCTGCATTGCACAATGTAGAAACGGGAGGAAGCTTCGATCCCACAAAGTCGCTCGTGAGTGGACGAAAAATAGGAGAGATAGAACCAGATTTGGGTAATATATGCAAGAACTTATCTTCTGAGAAGGCGAAGTTGACTATTTCTATTGGATCTGGTTGTGGATTTAGTTCACTCCTCAACTCTGCTCTGTACGCTGCTGAGCATTTTAATGGAAAAAAGGCTGTTGCGCTCAGCCTCTCTCCAAATGGAACACCGTTTCAGTTGATCGCGGGTGCTTTTGCTTTATATAACGGTCCGGGAAACACTCAATGTATTGGTAATACGCCAAAACCCGAAACAGGCGGATTGTATACCGGTTGTGGGCCAACATTTTTGTTCGAAGATCATCTGTATCCATTTGCATGCTTTGATAACCGCCATGAGAAAATGTACGTGATTTACTGTGGCGACGGCCGGAAGTGCACCTCTCCGAATCCATATCAAGGTATCGGAGCCATGACCTTTGTCAAGGCGCTCCAGCAAAGGGTGGGATCTATCCCAACAGGAACCCAAGATCAAGGATCTCTCTGTAGTAGAGGAGGTCCTGTTGATGAACGGGGTAATCCATGCCCAGCACTGAACACGAATGCACAAGGCATGGTAGATAACATTAGATCAAGTTGTCCGGGTGGACAAGTCACGAGCTCCAATGCAAATTGTATCGATAGGACAACTCTCAGTCAAACACCAAAGGCGATGATGAAAGCCTCAGCCCTATCATATACATACCTCCAATGTGTTGGATTTGCATTTGCTTCTGCTGTCCAATTGAACGGTGTTGACCCACAGCAATATGGCAATGCGTGTGCACAAGCCAAAGATAGTCCAACCTACAAATTCATCGATAGGACAACGGGACCTCCACTCGCTGGAGATCTCATTGTCTGGCATGACATCGTCAATGGTAGCCCTGTTTGCGGTGGAAGCCATTATGGACACATTGCATATGTTGCCCAGGTATATAACTCAACGAATATTAAAGTTGCTGAGGCAAACTATGGAGTACTCGGATCAGTGAATACCAGGGCAGTAGCTATTTCAAACAATGTATCGGGATGGTTACGAAAGAGATAAATGAATTTTATTTTTCAATTATGAATAAACAAAAAATACTCATCATATGTGCATTTTTAGTATTTGTCAGCCTGGTGGTCATATTATTTTTTCTGAGCAGGTCGAAGTCTAATCCTGGCCCAGTTCCCGTAGTTATCCCTACACAGGCTCCTGTACCAACGGATGCACCGATCCCAACTATTGAGCCTCAGGTCACATCATCCCTTATATTTGAAACAGTTCCTACAGGCAAAGCTGCGGATACATTTGATAAACAGCTCCATGACAATCTGCAAAAACAAGAGCAAATTCAGCGACCTGATATCGTTGTCTCAAACAGTACTCCATATAGTACCGAGAAATTCATAGTGACTACTGAGTTTGTCGACGAACTGGGCGGGTACTTTTCTGTAACAGTCACAAAGGTAGTCGAAGAAGATGTAAAAAAAGATATTCATGACTGGCTCGTCAGTCTCGGACTCACAGATGAGTCGATAGCAAAACTCAAAATCACCTATAAATGACCATGGTCATTACTTCATCTGGTAAACAATCGCTTTACCATTAGCACTGCGGAATACCTCGCGTCCTAGGGTGTTAAACTTTTCTGACTGAATCCGAATGTCTGCTGTCTCATACTTTTTACGCTCGAGTTCAGATACGATCACATAGCTGACTTTGTATTTGCGCAAGAGCGTACGAGTCTGGTCAATGTCTGATGAGCGATATATCTGCTCGATATCAGGTATGCGTCGACCTACTATATCTGAGGTGCCTCTCCAGAGCCATTGATGGACCCACCAACCAGCGACAGTTGGGAGACCTGTATAGGAGGATACGACATTGTAATCCGTATAGCTATCCCCTTGCGCCTCGAGGATGACCGGCTGTCCCTTGACTTGAGTATTGAAGTACTCCACTATGTCATGAGTCTCTGGATACTGATCATTGAGCCAGGCTATGCCGTCGAGCTTTACAGGTTTTTCAAGATTTCCATAATATGCCAATATCCCAAATCGCATATAGATCAATATGAGTGCGATAAAAAATCCTGATACTAGTCGCGAGAGTATGCGAAACCATCTCACGTGGATATGTCGCATTCTCCATATCGCGTAAACCGTGCCAATAGACATCATGAGATAAGCCTGGTAGCCCAGCTTAAACATGGTGTTCGCTCTGAAGTGAGTGGGGTAAATATCTTTGATATAAAAAAACTCAGGTATAGTGATCAACGCGGTACTAAATACAAAAAGGATTACAACGACGAGGGTTGTTGCGGTAACGGGGGTATAGGTTTTCACCCGTCGCAAATACCAAAGAGTGACACTCAACAGCGCCGCATGAATCCAAAAATGCCCCCATAAGATGAGCAGCTGATAGAGAGCAGATACCTGACAGTTGCCTTTCTCGAAAATAAATGGCCCCATTTTGAAGGGAGTGATACCCTTGGCGATCGATTGTATGATCGGATAGCCACAGTTCACTCCGACACCAGAAACAAATGGCTTGAAAAAAAGCGTAAATGGTGCAGCAAAAAAGAAGAATGACGCAGTGAGCACGGCCATATTCAACCAAAACAAACGTGATAGACGATGTATCAAAAATAGCACTATTCCTGCAAGGAGCAAATAGATCGGTCCATCAAATGCATTCGTCATATAGTGCACTGCACCCATGAATCCAAAAAAAATACTCAGTGGAATTTGGAATCTCATGCATACCTTCCACCATTTCTGAAGGTGTGTTTCTGGGGGTTCAGGGATTTTAGATTTTTTGCTCGGCTTGATCACATCAGTTGCGCCAAATCCAAAATATCGACGTGCAATGATGGGGACTACAACAAGGAGGATGACAGCAAGATTCAACAGTACAAAGGGGATATCAAATACATGACCATGGAGATCAGCCACTATATATGAGTATGATGGGAACTCGTGGATCGTATACGGGATGAATCGAGTTGCATTGGGGTACCAGTATTTGGAATATTCCTGCAAACCCATGAGCACATCAGGGAACTTAGCTGCAACGCTAGACATGAGTTTTGGAACGTCAGCAACTACCGTTGCATCCCATGGAGGAAGTGGCGATTCATTTGGGTATCCTTTAGTAAAAAGGTAGAGTGTGTGCGAGTTTCCTGCGAGGTTGAGTATGTAGGCGCCCAATATGCCATACATCACCAACTTTTTCATGCTTGTCTTGAACTCATGCCCCATCTGTGCCTCAGCGAACGTGATCATGTTCACAACGATAGAGAATACGGCAGACATCGATAGTCCAAGTATATTTGCGAGGATCAGATTGTAACCAACTGCAGGATACACATCAGTCAGTTTGATGAGCACAGCACCGGTGAGGTGACCAAAGTAGTAGTAGTTGATCGCAAACCCATTCGGCGAGGTTGGATCGGCGCTATACCACATATCCAAAGGAGGAAAGTATAAAGATCGACCAATAGATTGCATGAATCCAAAGTCCATAAACTTTTCGAGCCCATGTATCGAGGGCTCTTGACCACGAACTATGGTCCATGCAAGCAATCCAAAAAAGAATATGAGTTCCTCTATGACTATCCAGTTGATGAGAGAAGAGTTTTTTTCTATTTTCTCTAGGAAGTTACCTTTTATGATTCCTCGATATGAGACGAATGCTACGAGAATAAGTATTCCAAATATCGCTTCACGACTAAATGGAGCTATCCGAAGCACACCCAATACAAGCATGATATAGCTGACGAGAAGGATCCCAATGATTTTGGCAAACGCATATCCGCCATCAATAGTCCGGGAGAATATCTTTTTTGTAAGAGGATAAAATACGATCCCCACGAGGAACACATAGATATACCAAGACAGAAAAGATTGTAGCCATTCCATAATATTATGTATTGCACATATTACTGTGCGATCTGGGTTAAAGTAGTATTACTTTTCACCAACAACACCACGAATGGTACTTAACTCTCGCCAAATTACAAGACCATCATCGAATCGGTTGATTGATTAGACGAGATCGCAGTACACCGTTAATTGATGAGTTTTCTTGTATTTTTTGATTCATACTTTATAGTATTGTCATGGACAAAGCATATCTCCCCGATCAATGGGAGCCCATCATCCGTGCCAAATGGGAGACTGAGCATGCATCAGCCCCCGACCCATCGAGCAAAAAAGAGCCATTTTGTATCATATTCCCTCCTCCAAATGCGAATGGGAGCCTTCATGTAGGGCATGCAATGTACGTGTTCCAGGACATTATGTGTCGTCGCGCACGCCAACAAGACAAAGATGTTTTTTGGGTAGCCGGTACCGATCATGCTGGCATAGAAACACAATTTGTATTTGAAAAGCATCTCGCGAAGCAAGGTAAGAGTCGGTTTGATTATGATCGAGACACCTTGTATAGCATGATCCAAGAGTTTGTAGCTCAGAGCAAAGGGACAATGAAATCTCAGTTGAACATGTTGGGATTTTCACTCGATTGGACCCGCGAATGTTACACACTGGATCCCGAGATCATCGCCATAGTACATCAAACGTATAAAAAATTATTCGATGATGGGTTGATTTATCGTGCCGACCGTCTCGTGAACTATTGCTGTCGAGATGGCACGAGCTTTTCTGATCTTGAAGTTGAAAGCGAAGAATTCGCCGGCATCCTCTATCACATCTCGTATGGACCCATAACGATTGCAACCACGCGACCAGAGACACTCCTTGGAGATGCAGCTGTCATGGTCCATCCTGAGGATGTGAGATATCAGAGTCTCATCGGCACATCAGTGCCACTCCCCCTGACTGACCGAATGATTCCTGTGATCGCAGATACCTGTGTCGAGATGACATTTGGGTCCGGAGCGGTGAAGGTCACCCCTGCTCATGATGCAACTGATCTAGAGGTTGGATTGCGACACAAGCTCCCCTTAATTCAGGTCATCGGCTTTGATGGTCGCATCTATGGGACCCACACTCCATATGATGGGATGAAGGTAAAAGCCGCACGCGAACGCATCATCCAAGACTTGAAAGACAAAGGACTCTTTGTGAAAGAAGAACCGCATCAAATGGTGCTGAAGAAATGTTACAAATGCAAATCTATCCTTGAGCCCCTGCCCAAAAAGCAATGGTATATCAAGGTGAAGCCACTCGCCGAGGCTGCGATCAAAGCACTCGAAAGTGATGAGACGCAGGTCCATCCAAATCGATTCATTGACGTCCTCAAGCGTCACCTCGATGAGTTCATAGACTGGAACATCAGTCGTCAGATAGTCTGGGGCATACGCATCCCCGCCTTTCAGAACACAAAAACAGATGAATGGTGCGTTGAAATCGACGAGGCCAAGCAGAAAAAGTTGATAGACTCTGGGCTCTGGGTGCAAGACACTGATACCTTCGATACATGGTTTTCATCAGGACAATGGCCCTTTGCAACGCTCCAAAAGCTGGGTGTATTTGACCGATATTATCCAACAACCGTCATGGAGACAGGATACGATATTGCTCGTGCTTGGGTTGCGCGGATGATGATGTTGGGGATATATATGACTGGAAAGTCGCCTTTTAAACATATTTATTTTCATGGCTTAGTTCGCGATGGAAAAGGCCAAAAAATGAGCAAAAGCAAAGGCAATGTGGTAGATCCTCTCAAGCTGACTCAGATATATGGCACCGATGCCCTACGTGCTGCCCTGGTTTTTGAAACAACACCCGGAGCCGACTTGAATGTTTCTGAGGACAAAGTCCGTGGCATGCGCAATTTCATAAATAAAATCTGGAACATCGCTCGATTCCTCACAATGGATCAGAGTTCTCCAGCTCCCACTCCCACATCTGTCGATCCTCAAGCAACTCAAACTGTGCTCAAATCTCTGCATGATGAGTATGCAGCTCTACAGATGGCGTACGAAAAAAATATGGATGCATTTGAGTTTTCGTCAGCATTTGTCTCACTCCACGAGTTTGTATGGCATCGGTTCGCTGATATATATATTGAGCAGCTCAAAGCATCACTTCGATCTGGTGATGCGGAAGTACTCGGTACTATGCACCGGATATTCACCGGCTGTCTTTCCATGCTTGAGCCATTTATACCCTTTGTAGTCGCGGCGATCATGACTCAAATCAACACCAAAAAAACAGATTTGTGAGGTATAATGACCGCAATTGAGACCATCATTTCTTTTGCATTTAGAAACTAGTACAGATGAGTCTACACAAACGTTACACCTATGAAACGCACCTATCAACCAAAAAAACTCAAACGCATTCGCAAACATGGCTTCATGGCTCGTATGTCTACCGTCAAAGGTCGACAAGTATTGAAACGTCGTAGATCAATTGGACGCAAGATATTGGCTATCACCGGCAAATAATCTCAATATCACTAGTTATTAGCTCGGACCTTTCGCGATAGACTAATTACACAATCTGAATATCCTTCATCATGTTTGAAACACTCCTCATCCAACCTATACTCAACGCCCTCCTCGCCTTTCATAAGTTATTTTCTACGATTGGGATAGCATATCCATTTGGCTTCGCTATCATCGCACTTACTGCCAGTATCCGCCTCGCTTTCAACCCTTTCTTTGCAAAACAAGTCGCCACCCAAAAAAAGATGGCGGAGCTCAAACCCCGTATCGATGAGCTCGGAGTCAAGCACAAAGACGATAAAGCTCGGCTACAACAAGCACAAATGGACCTCTACAAAGAGCACGGAGTCAATCCTATGGGAGGATGTCTATTTGCCATCGTCCAGATACCCATATTCATTGGCTTGTACCAGACCCTCAATCGATTCGTTACTGCTTCTTCGAGTGCGGCTGATCTAGTCAAGCTGAACAAACTACTCTATACACCTCTCCTTGAGGTCAAAAAACTTGATCCAAACTTTTTCATTTTCAATCTCGCTACGAGTCCAGCATCTCACAAAATGTTTGAGTTTAGTCTCAACTCAGGTCTCGTCCTGCATCCTCAAAACTTCTCATACGCTCCCTACCTGCTCATCCCTGTTTTGACTGGACTGTTGCAATATATACAGGCGCGATATACGACACCAGCACCCAAACCAGCTGTCGAGTCGAATAAAAAAGATTCAAAAGACTTAACATCAACCAAGGATGAAAGTAAAAAAAATCAAAAGCCAACCATGTCTGACGACTTCCAATCAGCGATGACTACGCAAATGAAATACATGTTTCCAGTCATGATTGGATATTTCTCTTATACCTTACCCCTTGGTCTCAGTCTCTACTGGAATATTTTCTCGATTTTTGCTATAATACAGGGTATAAAAAGTAAGAAGTCTACCTCGGTCATGATTGAAGAGAAAAAAAGTTGATTTGGGTCACATCACATTTGTATTAATTTTTTATTATTCATGAATCCAACCGAAACTATTCAACAAGCAGCAAAGTTAATCATCGAGATGATGGTCCCAGACGCTACGGTCGATGTGGTTGAAGAAGACGGAATGTACAAAGTCTCCATAGTCGCCGGAGAGCAAGCTCCAGCCATCATTGGTCGTCATGGCGATACTATCAGATCACTCCAGAAGGTCCTCGAAGTCATATGCTTCAACAAACTTGGCTCACGCGTCGAGCTCGTAGTCAACGTAAACGATTATCGTGAAAAGCAAATCGAGCGACTCCAGGCTATTGCCGCTGAAATAGTCGGCAAAGTCCAAGAACAAGGTCGTCCACTCCCCTTCCGTGGCCTCAATTCGTATGAGCGACGAATCATCCATGAGTTTGTCACCACAACGTATCCCGAACTTTCCACCTACTCTGTAGGCGAGGGAAGAGCTCGTGAACTCGTGATTGACTTGAAAACCAATGACAATTCTGCCTATACTGGCACAGATGCGTCAACTATCATCGGTCAATAACCACCATCGCCTTGGTGTCCTTCGAGGATCAGTACCTCACTTAGGATCTTTTTGGTCGCTCGCACGTCAACTCGTACTCCTTGCAGCCATTCCTCTTCTTTTCATACTCGACTACGCGTATTTTACCCTTGCTCGTCCCGGATGCCCAGCATGTGCCAACTTTGATGGATTCTTGCGCACTGCATCACTAACCACTGCATATATCTCAAATCACGCAGCTTTGCCGACATTTATCAATCAATTCCGATCATAATCGTTGTCAATATATTTATCCTATGACACCCGAACGAATACTTTCTAGCACTGAAGTACAAAATAGAGCGCGCACTGAGCTTGAAGCGCTCAAACGAAAAATCGAGAATGAGTATCCCAAAACACCTTCTGGCATACGAGACCTTGCTCATAGATTCAGCACAGATGATGCATTTAGATTACGACTTGAAGCAAATCCCGAAGTCGTCAAGGATTACTTCGCCAAAGATGCATATAGCGAAATCATTCAGAATTTGGCCACAGGCGAATCACGTCGAGCACATGTGCTACAGGATCGAGCTGAAGGAAATGATGAGGGCAAGGTGACTAGCAAACTTGTAGATCCTGCGTTCAATCTCAAGCGGCTGCTAAATATGATCGGCGACAGCGATATACAAAAGAGGCTTCGTCGTGCCGATGATCCTGTAGGTTTCCAGCAAGAAGGACAGCTCTTGAGTAATAAAAGCGTCGGAGCGATTAGGTTTCTCGAGCAGCTCAGTAAGCAAAATCTGTCTGTCTTCAATCTCGCTCGACTCGTGCCATTGGTGATGCGAGTCATTAGTAATAGAGAGTATTTCAAGATCACCCAAAAAACTGCTCTTCAAAATCTCACTATTACCGAAAATAGAGGCAGTCTTACTGATACGATCATATCTCCATTTGGCACAGATGTCATCAGAGCAGCTCGGATCAACCTCGCGGAAGAATCATTTGAGCGCGATTTGGTCCTGCTCAAGATGGCTGACAATACATTATTTGACGCGGTATGGAACACATATACTCAGTGTATATCCGGCTTGACCCCTGACGAACAAACCGCTATCGGATCGCCAAATGCCGAGCTCACTGAACTCAAAGTGTCCGTGACAAAGGCAGCCAACAAACTCGGAGAATATGCGAGTCAGATAATTGACGCTGACATGCCAACTGAGGACTCTGATGATTTGACTATCGCAAACGAGAGACAAATGAAAGCTCTGGCTGACAGATTGAGACCTTTTGATCTGAATGAAATAATTGAGCTGGAAGAGAAAGGAAAAGCGGGCACCGCAAGTCCTGAAGAAGTAGAGCGACTAAACAATTTGAGACAATATGAAGATCTGCTTGCAGATAGAGATGAACTAAAAAAGGAAAAGTTGCTTAACGAAAAGACGAAGTTGACAACGGAACTAGAGGCACTCAAGGAGATACCTGATGCAGCAAAAACTCCCCAGCAAAAAGCGAGATTAAAAAAAGTCATTGAGGAGATAGAAGAACTGCAGAACAACAGAATGTACGACACGCAAATTAAAGCAAGCTTGACTGAAAACCCAAGGAAAATGCTTTTGGCTATTTCTCAAACTACTCAAAAACGTATGGAGGAGATTGCTGCAGCTTCAAGCGCAAAAGACAAGCACTACGAGATGTGGATTGCTCGTTGGTCAGGCACATTTATACTCGCAACTGCAAATACAACTTCGTATCTATCTGACTTTTACAAGCCTTTTTATGATGAAATACGTGATCAAATCAAAAATGCCAGTACAACACAGTATGACCATCACGAGCTTGAAAAATTGACACTAGAACGGGTTGAGAAAGAAATCCAAAATATCATTTCCAGCATCATCACATCTACTCTGAGCCCCGCCATGGAAGCAGGCGGAGAGCCTGTGGGCACTCTAGACCAAGCACTTCAGATGACTAACTCAAATGCAAGGCTGAGACTCGGTACTCTATTGCGAGCGCTAACTCGACTCAAGATCGATAGTTCTACCATGACCGAGTTGCCCCCGAGTATCACGGGCATTGATTTTGCCAACGTATATCGTGATACGCAGGATGTCTGGGATCCAAAAGAGCGACGCATGGTGCGAGTCCAAACCGGCAGACCACAACATGAACATGGCCATGACGGAAAGGCCTTTTTCAAACACGCACGAGAGCTTGAGGAATATTTCGAAGTTTTCAATGCAGAGATTGCAGGTAACTATGATATCCGCGCCTGTATCAATGATGCTCATGGAGACTTCTACAAACAAGTTATGAATCATGAAGGAAAGCTGAATCACTACTCACTCTCCAAGCAGTTCGACATCATCCACAATAGCGATATCGGACCTGAGGTAGCAGCAGCTCTCCCTCTCTGTAAAGTACTCATGATGCGATACTTCGCTGAAAAAGGGTGGGTAGCCGATGAAGAAATCAATCGCGACCTGAGTGAACCAAAAGGATATCTGAATACTATCGTCAGCAAGTTTATGAAGGATAACTATCCGCACTACTCAGAAAACAAACGGAACATGATCACGTATATCTCCGTGAAGCAAGCATATCTACACTCGGTCTATCAGCTCATGCTCAGCAACTCTCGTTTCTTGTCAGGATTTGGAGGAGGCAAACACAAGGAAAACAATGCGTACTTCTATGAGTTGTCTGTAGCCGATAAATATGCAGGATCATTGAGTCAGTTTGACTATGATGAGTTTATTGGTCACAAAACGTTTGCTCGAGGAGCAATGTTTATGCCCGGAGCTCCAGATGGATTTGATGGGATAGCAGACATCGACCCTTCAAAAATCAATAACTATTTCGATGCGGGGTACGGATCTGTCATGCACGAACTATCAGGTAAGTATGGACTCTTTTTGAGACATATCAATCCACGATTTGAGAAGCATCTGCCAGACTCGCTGCATCCACGCAATCGAAATCGTAACGGAAGCGATGAAAATCTGAGGGGCTGGCGTCAACTAAAAAAATCAAAAGACAATGTCTCTCGCAAACTATACACTTTTGGAGATCGCAAAGATTGGGTCATCCTCAACTCGGGCAATACTGATGCCTCCCACTATGCAGACATTTGGAAATCAGTCGAGAATATGGGGACCAACTATCTGCGATCATGGATGGATGAGCTCGTCGCCGGCGAGTACAACGAGCCAAAAGTAAGATTTCTGATGGCTTTCCTCTATCGCAGATACTTTGATGGCTCCAAGCTCGGTGTTGATTTCGGTAGAAAAGTACTCTCCAACCTCGGGGTTTCGAGCGTGACCAGTGATACAGACTTTGCCCAAAAAGTCATTGACCGAATAGCTCCACGGGCAGTGGAAATTGGAGAGGAACAAAAGAAAAAAAATAAGGAAGTTAAGGTAAAGGCGAACAAAAGTGCTGCGGCTAAGGAAGTGATGAAATCGATCTTTTATGGAGCCAATTTGGTGCTTATGGCTGAGCGTACTCCAACCGTCCTCATGGACGCAACAACCCCATGGACTGAGCAAACAGGCCTCACCCTGATCGCACAGATTAAAAATAAAATGGCCACCAATCCTGCAGCATATGCAGATTTTTTCCAGGTGGAGCCAGGTACGGGCAAGACTACTTTTGCCAACTGGCAACAGACGACCGAGGACCTAGCTCTCGTCCAGACTGAGGCACGCAAAGCTACCACAACTCAAATCATGAAAAATCGTGAGCATTGGGAGAACCTTACGAAACCAAGTGGATATGAGTCCAATACCTTTGGCGAAAGTTTCGGCCAAGATCGATCGAGCATCCAACTGGTCGATGGGCCTACTACAAATGAGGCGGGATATGTCATCACTGATGCATATATCACACAGGTCTTAACTGAAAAGTACAAGGCAAAAGGGATGAGTGATGGGGAAATTCAAAATAGTATCAATCGTGCTCTGATCGTCCGCAAGGAGATACTTGAGCAGATGCTCGAGGCTCCAAAGGTGCCTGATTACGATGAGTTCAAAAATGAAGTGAGCTCACTCATGGACAAAGCCATAAAAAAAGGCCCCACCCTAGAACAAGGCGATATCGACGCTAATAAAGCCAAAATCATGGCCAACCTCGGCGCAACGAGAGCGGAATATGAAGCGAAGTATCAGCAGAAGCTGAAAACAAGAGCAGCGTATTTCATGGAACAATGGAACAAGGACGATATGGTCTTTGAACCTGAGTGTGACACAGCAGAAAACTTTATGCATTATGAAAATGCGGATGCCAATCATATCGGGCGTATGGCAGGCATCACTGAAGCAACCTCCGTCAAAATGAAAGCTGATCTAGCCTACAATCAAGAAACAAGTATAAATGAAATGGTCAAAAACTTTGCAAAGGATCCATACGCAGCCATAGATAAAATGGCAGATTATCTGAATAAATATCGCCATGTCATCGAAGATGAGCGTGGAGCAGATTACTCAAAGTGGTATGTAGGATGGTATGTCAATAAAGTCCTTGAGGCCAACCTCAAAGAAGAACGATACCGTACAGGATTCGGAGGTGCGTTTCGAGATGTCCAAAAAATACTCTTTGGCCAGAGCAAAACCTCATTTGGAGGCGATAAGTTCCAACCGTTCACGAGCAAATCAATCAGCGCACTTGAGGGATATCGTATCATCAGATACCTGATCCAAAAAAAGCTTATTGGACCACTCCAGGGCGATGAGTATATGAAACGCTATCGGAGCACCATCGGAGACATCATCAAAGAGGCTGCTCCACGCGTAGGCGTGATTGCCTTCGTCGCCTTTGCCATCCATCTAACCAAGTCATCTACAGAGAAAGATACGGACTTGAAATAAGTATCCAAAACAGGTACGATGATCTTATGCGTCTTTCTGTACTCTCAAAGGTATTTCTTGTGCTGACTGTCTCTGTCATCTGCTCGATGCTAGCTCATCCAGCAGGAGCAGTGAGCCCGTCCCCAAGTCCTTCTCCCGCTGGGCCGGCGCCTGTTTTTACAGAGGTTGATTGTGGCGGGGTCAAAATACAAGCATTATCGGGAGACGTAAGAAGAGTTGAGCAGCAATGTATTTCTTTTGAAGATCGTCAGTCAGGTTTTCCCTATCATCCATGTAATATCATCCGCGATCCCTTGACTGGCGTATACACCCAGCTTATGGAAGCGGGCAAAACGATGATCTCAGGTATGTTGCCCGCTATTATTGCAAATAGCCCAATATTCAACTCTATATTTGACAATAACATTGCGAGCGCAAAAGTCCTCAATGGAACCCTCTTAAATACCATTCCGAGTGCTTTGTTTGATGCAGCTCCAAACAAACCTGCTGATATGGCAACAGGATTTGGATTGCAATATCATGCTGGATGTGTGCTCGGCAATATCTGTGCCCAGTCACGTGACTTGAGTTCCTTAGGGGTCATTGGTGACAATCTTTGTGTTCCGGAAACAGAATGGGGTACATACATTAATATGAAGATCGATGAATTAACTGGCCCAAAAAAAGTAGTTGGCGGGGCAGGAGCTCTACAATTAATTGATATTATAGTCAAAAATCTGAGGGCGAGTGCAAATAGCGAGCAAGCCGCATTAAGCATTCTCTGTTTTCGTTCTACGCCCAATGGAGATCGGATATTAAATGCAATCGTTGATGACAACATGGGTTCGAAACTGCTCCCACTAGCAATCGCTCTCATTCATCCCGCTGGAGCTGCAGGGGTTGCAGCAATGCGACAAAGCATAATCGATCGTTATATGAACTTGCCCACATTTGGAACATATATCAAAAATAATACTCCCAAAATTATTACTATAGTCAATACTCCACTCATAGGCATTGCCCCAGATTTATTCCCCTCATACAAAGTACAAGAATCTGAGATGACCAGTCTCGCGCGTTGTATATCTGCAGCTCAAGATAGTAAGCTTTTCACGGCTATCGGCAATATTCCTGTAGACAACCTCGGCAATTTTATATCTACCTTTGTATTTACGACACTTTTCGGTATCGCAGGAGCTACCACACTCCTTTGTGTGATCTATTGTGCCATCATGATCCAGATGTCAGCCGGAGGCGAGTCTATGGGCAAGGCACGAGACACTCTCATGCACTGTCTCATGGGACTTGCCCTCATCATATTTGCTACATTCCTCCTGAGGTTCATCGGGGTAGATCTCCTGAGACTCCCCGGACTGAGCTGAGGCGGTACCATAACCGTATAGAATATGAAGTATGAAACATGAAGTGTGAAACATAAAACAGAGAATATTAAATAGGGAAAATAGAAGAGAGGTTGTAGTATGCAAGCTTATGACGCAAATCAAGGAATCTGAAACTTAGGGGTTAGAGCCGGGCACCACTTTCTTAAGGATACCCGCTTCACCAATTGAACCAGCGAGCTTCGCAGCCTTGGTACTAAGACCTACAGCTTGAGATGCAAAGCCTATGACCGGAGCAAAGAAGCTCATGACACTGACGCCCGAGAACACAGGCTCGTACCCAAGTGATTTTTTGATTTGGTCAATGAATAGGGGGATATTATAGAAAATAAGTCCACCGAGGATCATTTGTATCGCATTTTGACTACCCAGAGAATTCAAAAAGGGAGGGGCCCAAAATTGTTGACTTTGGTTCGCGAAGTAGTATATGTTTCCTGCTGGTGGCGCAGCGGCATTGGATACAAATGCTGAGACCATCATCAGGATGAGAACAAGGGGGAAGGTGAGGAGATTGATCCCTAGCGTCTTGATCCATGTGATCATACTTTTGCTCCCAGGCAGCGCGTGAAGGAGGATGAAAAATGGCGCAAAAATAGTCGCTATAACAATCTCAACATATGCACTAAATAAGAGGAAAAATACCTTGAAAAAAAGATAAACAGAGGTAATCATCAGAAGGGCCGAGATGACGTATGCTGTAGTCACTGGTGCAATCACTGTCTCAAATGCAGTCATTAATACCAAAATGATGGCTACAACCAATGATATGCCGACCGTTTTTGTCCCTTCTACTTTTTGAGCAATTTGTTGTCCGCTGATAGAATTTGCGATAGAGGCTGCGGGTGAAGTTCTAAAGAAATTTGCAAGATTATTTTTTAACCCGCCCGCCAATCCAGTCGAGTTCTTTGGTATTACACTTGCCATCCCTCCTGCCAAAAAGGGCAGACCAACCTGATTCACGACTGACGAGACTACGATTTGGGCGACGGGAGGGAGCAGCTGGAAAAGAGCCTTGGATGTGTCCATATATGTTATCGGCGAGAGATCATTGCTCATCATCAGATGCCAGAGGCTGGTTGGCTGGCCAGTAGCGATAGACACGAATGCCATTTTTTGTGATGCGGCATCGAGATTGAGCAAAGGTGCCATCGTTGAAAACGAAAGGAACGTGATCACATACATGAGATCGATCATAAAGCCCACGATCGCATACGATAGTGATATGGCTATGAGCACGATGACCAATCGTGGCAACATCTCCTCGATCGATACCCCCGCCTTGTCTCCGACTGGCACTCCAAATATGATGATAAATCCAGATATAACGATCACGAGAGTAATCAAAAGAAACGCGGCGTCTCTCATGACCTTCCATGCGCGCTGATAGCTCCCGAGAGCGCTAAATCCTATGCCCTGTGCATAAGTCTTTGGCACAAATCCCGCATGTTCGAGCGCATCGCTCGCCCAGGCGACCCCTGATGCGACGGGTTGACCATAGGGCATGGCAATGAGGTTGGCTGCTTGATGGAGATAACTATTCGTGTCTGTCGGTGCTTTTTTATCCACTCCGCAGAGCTCACCTATCACAGAGCACATGATCCCCGCCATCGTCTCTGTCTTGATCTGTGCAGATGGATCTGTATTTTTGATTGCGAGCTGATACTTATCTTGAAGTTCTTTGCGGATGCGTTCGACAGGGCTTGGACCAGCAGGCAGTGCGGTCCCGATCTTGCCCCATCCGGTGAGACTGATTCCGAGCTGCACAACGATGACTAGTGTCAAAACGACTATGACGATATTGCGAATACGTCGTGCATACGTTGAAAATGTCGAGAAAAAAGGACGAAGATGCATATAGTACTCACATCGTATCAGACGCGAGTATCTCGCGTCAATGACAGATCAGTATGCGCCATATATTGAGAGTATTTTATTGCTATTTACGCTAAGAAAGGAGTATAATTTACCCATATGTCAGATGAAACGAAACATACCCAAACCCCAGAGGCAGAAGCACGTGCAAAAGGTGTGAAGGATTCATCCCTCGCCGAAGTATATACACAGGCGAGCAAGCCGAGTGCAAAAGCAACAGCTGAAAAAGAAACACAAAATAAATCAAATGAGGAGAAAGAAAGATTGCTTGCAAAGAAGGAAGAAGAGGACGATGCCGCTATGTTCGCAGAGTTGAAAAAAAGAATCGAAGAAGAACAACAAGAGGTCAAGTCCATAACAGATCTCATCTTCGAACAGCACATTTTCGCCCAGTTGTTGGTGTCGAGCATCCACCTTTCAATCGAGGGAATGAGCGGCGATAAGGCCCCATTCACCAGAAGCCAACGTGAGTGGACCTCCCAATTCATCAATCGACGGCTCGTCCAACTTGATCGCGATCAACGTACGATGAATGACAAACTCACTACAGGCAATGATGACGCAAAACACGGATACATCGAAGCACGCAATAAAGATCGCAAGAAGCTCGCTCTATTAGGACTAGGTGCTATGGCATTTTCTAAAAACTCCGCTGCACGAGAGGCTGGACGCCGCTTGGTGATGAAGGAATTTTTCACTTACGCGTTCAATAGCACACTTGAGATACAGGGCAAAAATCCCGCCAGCACAGCTCGCTTCTCCACACTCAACAGTTTGTATTCACTCATCCTCATCGAGGACGCCAGCAAAGAGACCGTCCAACGCTTCTTTGGATCATTGGATAAAAATATCTATGATATGAAAGATGATAAAGAAGAGGAAGAAGAGGTCGAGCTCGATGAAAATAGCAAGCCAATAGCTCCAAAAGATCCTCAGATCACTATGTATCGAGATGTCAAGGTCCCCGCAAAAGACAAAGCAGAGCACGAGATAAAACCTCCCGTGAAGCCAACAGCTTACGTAGATACGACAGAAAGGGGAGCAGTCACTCCTCATGTGAGCGCAACTCGAGTGGAGAATGGGGTATCAAATAACCCGCAGGGCTAACACACGTATCCAACTGAGCGGTCTCCGCCTCACTTCGCTTGTGCGATCGATGAGATTTGCTCACGGAGTTTCGAGATATCTCCCTCAGCACTTTTCTCCCGCAGAAGGGACACAATGTCCTGCTCAATCTGCATATTAATCCGCTTGATATCATCCTCCGGGATTTGGAGTTGACCCTCGAGATGGTGCTCCAGCAGATACTCTCTGATTTTCATCTGACGTGACTCGATATACAATCGGTCATACCAGTCGAGTGCAAACTCATCATACACCAGCTTTTCCTCTGATGTCATTTTGTCTGGATATCGATCTTGGATGTCTTTTTTCACATCTTCGGGGAGAGGCATTGCTTTGAGTATATCGAGTGAAGTATTGAACATATATGGATCAAATGTTAATCGCCGCATATACTTGTTGGTTTGCTCTATTTCGGAGCTCTCGTCTCAGATCAGTATCAACTATCTGTCCTGAGCGCAGGTATACACCAAGCTGGATTGCAACAGCATTAAATGGTTGTGCAACTATTGGAGCGAGCAAAGGCAACCGACAAAGGAGATTTCTCATCTCATCAGGGCCATAGATAGTACTTGCAGCAGTGAATGCTCGCGCACGACGAGTCAAATCGACTCCAGTCTCACCGGGTCGGGATTGATATCCGACGATGTAGTTGAGTAGTGTGAAATATATCGGTGGCACCCTCGGCGGACCACTATTAAACGCCGTTTCGACTGGTGTTACGGCTGCATTATACGTCACATCATATATAGTCGCGAGATTTGTTTCCCTCGGTTGAGTGAAGTCATGGGCCAGATCGACTATCTCTCGGTTCGAATCACTCACCACCTTTCGCCGCTCGTTGACGTCTTGCGCAGTTGTGATCACTGCTCTATTTGCTTCAACTCCACGACGTGCATCCATGAGTCGAGTATGTTGGGTACTAATTGAAGCATCGAGACTTACAGACTCTTGCTCCACTGCCTGACGAATGTCTGTGTTATCTGGTACTGCTCTCGGAGGTATTGCCCCTCTAGCTACAGCCGCATTAGCTAACGCCCTATCCCAAATGCGAGCACGCTGGAGCTTTGTTCTATTTTCTGGCTTATTTTCTTCTGCTTCGGTCCAGAAGCGCATTATTGGAGGGATAGCACCATTATCTCTTGCGAGCACCATCAGATCGTCAAAGGTCCCAACAATGAAATCTCCCCTATTTAGGCGTCCAGGATAGGCGGCATTTGTAAGCTCAGCAAATGCAGCCCGACACTCTGTGGTAAACTCCCCAATCCGCTTCGTTTCTTCAGTTGCGGTATTTCCAGTTAGGGCTGCGTTGTAATCGGTGAGCAATCGAGCGGCTTCGGCTTTGACGGCCATCATTTGTGCATCTGTTCCATTGCGATAAGCATCTCTTCGAGCAGTGACCACAGCAAGTTCAGAGTCGAGAGTATTTTTTTGCCGTGTCAATGTTTGAATGGTATTGAGTGCGGTGAAGTAATCAGCTCGAGGTATCGTTGCATTAATTGTAGAATTAGGGATGCCTCCTATTGCTGGGTTCGCAATCCAAGTCCGAAGCGAAGTCATTTCCAGGTGCTCTGCGGGTGTTAGCGCTGCAGCACCGCCAGCGGTGATTCTTCTGCTTAAATCGGCCAATCTCTCATTAGCCTGTGTTACTACATTTTCATACGTCGTTTTCGTGATATTAGCCGTTGATAGATTATTTGCGTTCGTCCCCAGTTCAGTATTTATTTGTAGAATACTTCTTCCTAGTCCTCCAGTCAGTAATTCTGCTCTTACTCTGGTCATATATGCGATGGATCCATCTATCGTAACCCCAGCAATATCCATTGTGCCCACAGCACCTACTACAGCAGGAAATGCAACCCCAGTCATTGCATCATTTCCATTTATCACAGCTTGCAAACGACTTATGACTTCATTTTGGTCTCGATTGGGAGCTCCGAATAGCTGCCGTTCAATATCGAGTGCTTTTGGCGGTTTGTTTCCTGCCGTCTCGAGTTGGCGCAAGTCATCCAGCACTTTTTTATCACTCTTGATGAATACACTCTCTCGCTGTCTGCGATAGTATTGATACGCCTCTATCGGATTTGGACCAGGAGGTACAAGAGCTGCAGCAATGGCAGCGGCACACTCTCGGAAGAGTCCCAAGCTCTTAAGCTTTTTCTTTCTCGTTTCTTCAGATTGAGCATCAATATCAGCTGAGGTGCGCAATCGTCCCAATCCGTCTACCATATCTTCGACGTTGATGGAGCCGTCTTGTTGATATACATCTGGGCTTGCCGCACCTTCAAGCTTCTTTTTCAGATTGTCGGCCATGCTTTTTTCTACTCCTGACTCGATCTTTATGACTTCAAGATGAAGCTCTTGAGCCTCATTCACCGCATAGCGACCTCGAGCGATGCGAAGTGCCTCTAGCATGGCGGCTCTATGCTCGTCTTGATTGATATTGGGAAACAGGTTAATTGCATTTACATCCAGTGGGGGTCTTGCGGCGGCAATCCTCGCGTACTCCACGCGAAATAGCTCGATGATATCTTTATTCATTGTTAGGTTTGCCTGCTCAAGACGTACTGGTTCACCTGGATGAGCAAGCAATATGCCGTCATCGAGCATCGCATCAGCAGAGCCCTGTTTCTCACCAAGAACCGCTTGTCTATACATAAGCCTGCCTACGACCGCTATCATTCCTCTTTCGAGGATAGTCCGCTGAGGAGTCATATTAGCGAGGGAGGCAGCTGACATATCTACGCCATGCATATCCTGCAAGTATTCCTCTTCTCGTGCACGTTGACCAGGATTATTAAATATGTTTTGGGTCATTAGGCCCTGGAGCCCTTGGCCGACAGAAGTATTATTGACTGTTACTCCTTGTCGAAAGATACTACTGCGCAAACTTGCTAATAATGGCACGAGTCCTCCACCGATCACAGCACCACCAGCAGTCAGACTCGTCACTCCAACGGCGTTCAGTATAGCCGCAGCACTGGTACCAAGCGCTGCACCAAGGGAAGCTCCATAGGCGACTCCGAGAGTCGCAGCCAGACCTGCTGCAGCACTAGCTCCAACAAAGGCCATCAGCGGAGTTGCTAAAAGTGCCGCAACTATCGTCACATATCCAGCAGATGTAGGTCTAAATTTACGACCACCTCTCGTTGTTATCTGTTCAAGTGCTGATTTGAGCGCATCAACAAGGAGTTGGTTCGCAGTACCTCTGTCGAGGTTGAGAAAGAGTCGACTATGATCTACATAATTCCTGATTATATTTGGATTGAGTGACTGTCTCGTACCAATCCGACTGAAGAGGCGAGACGTATCTTGATCGATATGCGTCTGGATCAGTTTGATAAAGTGATCGCGATTGCCAGCACCAGAAGTGAGCAATTTCTTAATTTTTTCCTTATCCATTTCTCCCTGATCATTTGTGACCAGGTCAAATAGGTTGGTCTCAACTAGAAAGTTGGGGTCAATTACACCAGTCGCATCTGTCATCCCAGCAGCCCTCCAACGGTCGTCAGGGCTAGGAAACACACCGCCATGATTATATCTTTTGATGATCATGTCATGCATACCTACCACCATCTTGTCGAGTTGGGTCATATAAAAGTCGACGAGCTCACCGGGCAATTTGCGCTCACCTCCCTGTGTACCACCAGTCTCATGATGAGTCACATTGATGCCAACACTTCCGATGTCTTTGACCATCTCATGTTTGGGTTTATAATCGGGTTTTGCCTCAAGACCAGCAGGTGGTGTGCCACGGAGTCTATCCCACCAACGAGAGAGGCGACCGAGATCGAGAGGCGTTGCACCATTGGTGAAAAGCCCATTGCCCTCGCGCATCTTTTTGAGTGTTTCATCGTCCATAGATTATAGACATCAGGATAGCGAATACAGATACTCATTGCAAGTGCAGGCAACTATAGTCTATAATCTTTTCAACTATGGCAGAAGGTCTATCACCACAGATTTCACAAGAAATGACAGCGCTAACACAGGAATTTAGCGCTGGTTTGCCCGAGGCCAAAAAAGTGGACTTTGTCGATGTCGCAGACATTCCCCTTGCGCTGAGCTTGGGGGAACGTCTCATGGCTGCTGAAAAATCAAAATATGACAGCGTGCCAGCAGAGGGCAGAGCTGCTTATGAAGCAGCACTCTCCGATTATCAAAGAGGACTTCTCTATTGCGCGAGTATAGGCGATGGGACATTTATGAATCCAGACTTCGCACATGCATTCAAAAAGGGTGATACGGCAGCAGATCTCAGAAATCTCCCTTTGTACCTCGATGCGAACGGTAACCTCAAGTATGGCACCTCAACTGATCCTGCTACGCCAAAAATAGATGCAGTCATGGCAGTGGGATATGTCGCTAAAAATGCTAGTGGAGTCGATGTACCCGGATACTGCTTTGGTCTCAAGAGTGAGGATGGCACGTTCAACAAACTCATCCATGTCGATGCGCGCACCGTTTCACAACTCGCCCTCATGCACTGTCTGGCAAATGACGCTGTCATCAACCCCGACATGATAGCGCGGAACAATGGAGACGAGCAGGGCGCACTCGTCAAAGTCATGAAAAAGAAAGCCGAGGGAGGTGCGATCGCAGATGTTGCAGCTGAGCTTGATATTATTAAAGATAAAACGCCGATGCTCAAAGGCATCGTCAAGGCTCCATTAGAGGGCAAACGAGATGCAATAAAACCCAAAACCACTTCTGAAATAGATGCAGAGGTTAGTCTTATCACAGATCGAGCAGCCCAACCAGCGGAAAAGATCAGGCTCACGAACGAGGCAGTCGAAGCAACGAAAAAAAAGGCAGCCTTGGATACTCTTGTTGCTGTCTACAAAGAAAACCCAGATACTGCCGAGTTGGCGGGTATGTTTGAAGCACTCTGGGGATATCACGAGGCTGGAGTCGATGGAGAAATTGCATCACAAAAAGCAAAAATCACCGAACTTACTACGAAGATCACTGCAGAAACAGATCAAGATAAAAAAGACCAACTAACTGAACAGAAAACCAGCCTCGAAGAGCAGCTCAAACAGATACAAGCTGATAAAGGAGATCATTTCAAGGGCTATTCCAAACTATTGGCGCGCATGATGCAAGAGGGTAATATGAAGGCAGATACGATCGCAAAGGTCAAAGCTCTATTAGAGGCACAGCCAAGTGATACTGCAGAGTTTGTCAGAGTCATGACGGAGGCTGGAGCAGAGGCATGCCAGATTGAATTGGACCGCAACCTCAAAGTGAGCGACCTCGAACCTGAAGGAGAAAAAAAAGAAGTGAAAAAAGGATGGGGCCAACTTGGCCGACTCCTACTCGCTGGTGGTGGGCTCATCACCATAATGCTCATGTCTGCCATGCTCGAGGCAGCATCAGGTGGGAATGGCAATCGATCTATGGATGACATCATGCGCATGGTCACCATGCTCATGGGCGGTCAAAATATCGAGGATCCTGCATTTGCCAGCATGACGCGTGAAGAAAAAGAACTCGCTAAAAAGATGATAGCCGACAAGAGAAAGGGTCTCGCTCCTCGGACAGCTCCAGCTGCCACACGCACCCCGTAACAACAAACGGAGATGTTCATCCTCGCGCGCACTCCTTATCAGGCTAGATCTGATAGTTGATCGCCCGCTGCGCAGTATCACTCACAGCTGCATAGTCTTGGACTGCTAGCTCGCCTTCGATTTCTTTCATAGCTTTGGTCTTGGCATGTCTCTCATATAGTTGCAGGAATTTGACGATCACGGGAGTCAGCTCAGCACAAGCGCTGGTAAAAGTGCCAAGACTCTTGAGTATCTCCTGTGTCGATGCTCCTTCGGTCAGATGATCAAGAGTATATTGTGCAACGATTCTCATCCGGGCTATATCCATTGCTTCATTTGCCATCAACGTATGGAGACGATCGAGCACAGCCGACTCTATTTGTTCACGTAATATTTGTGCCTGAGTTGGCCCATCAACGAAAAGGTAATATGGTACAGGAGAATATGAAGCAGTCATAAGTATAGATGGGATCTATCCATTCTAGCACGATGTGAGACATTGCTCAATTCATATTCGAGAGACTCTCTCGTCTCAAGCAGCCTGGGGAGCAGCCGTAGATTGTGACACTTCTTGTCCGGGGGCAACATAATTCTCGGGCACTATCCCGGTGACGGGATACAGAAAAATAGCGCGATATTCGAGGAGAGCTGCGGCTACTTTGGCTGCTAGATCGGGTATTTTTTGTTCAAAAAATACATCCAGCACTTGATCAGGAGCTTCGACATCCAAAATATTTTCAAGCTCTATTTGCTCATCCGCTGACAAGGTATCTACCAAAGTTTTATTAATGTGTTCATGGAGCTCAGAGACGAGCGTTTTCTTCACATTTTCATGCTCAGCGTCGGTGAGAGTCGCTGCAAATCGCTCGGTGATCAGATCTTCTGCGAATCCCTCGATAGCCATCTGGTCATACACGGCATTTTGTTCTGAAGGTGTTTGCGGGAGTTGCGCAGCGATGTTTTGGTCTGTTGGATTCATAGGATGATTATGACGAAATAAACGATTGATGTCAATAGAGACACTTCTATTGCTTTGTCTGAGCGATAATCATTGAGTTGAGTTTTCGAATCAAATAAAACAAAGCCGCTTTCCGTTTAGACTCACCAAAATACATCTGGTCATTCCCAGCGCTCTTCGCCTCATTCATTCGCGCAAGATGGAGATCTGAAAGAGTATTTGCTCGCTCATTTGCTTTCCTAAGTTGAGCGACGCTCCCTGAAGGCATCCTCTGATCGATTACTTCCATCACAGCATTTAGCGTTTTGTATTTTTCTGTAGAACCATATTCTTCTACTGTATCGATCACTTGATCAAATTTACTCTCGAAATCTGGATTTTCTTTTTCTGCGTCGACAGCCTTCTCCGCAATCCAGCCAGGCGCTGCCGCTTCAGCTGCCGCAGTGGGAGCGACAGGCTGATTTTCAGCAATGATTTTATCCAGGTTAAACTCTTGTGCATCTATATTCTGCCCATTGAGGTGATCGATCATCAGCTGCATAGCGAATATGCTTCGCGCTGACATGTCCACCGCGACATTTTCTCGAGCATCAAGCTTCTGTTTCAGATATTTCTTTTCAGAGACGATCTTCTCGTTGAGATCTGACAATTTCAAATCCTTTGCTACCGTGTGCTCTTGGGGCACAGTTTTGATCGCTTCTATCAAATTCTCTAGAGGAGTATCTCCTGTTGCATATTTCACGATTGCTATCGTTGCCATATCTACGGCTTGAACAAATCCAACCTCTGCTTCTCTACTATTCTTCGGCTGTCTGTTGGGATTCTCCCGCGGATCATCATCAACCTTAACATGCCCTTGAAGTTCTGCATCCTTGATCATTTGCTGGATTTGATCATCTGATCGACCAAGTACAACAATATGAGGATGCTTTTCAGCATGAGCCATAACATTCACATTTGAAGGGGATGTGATTTCATCCTTATTTATAGTCTTTATACTTTCTTCCGTGACCACCTTATGCGCGTAGAATGTCCAGTGATCATCAGATTCGTTTTTTTTGTGCCTATATATGATGGCCATCCCTGGCTGCAGGTCGATACGTTCAACTTCAGAGGTACTATGCAGAACTGCGCTATCTAGTAACAAATTTGAGGTATTTATTTTCGTCTTGACTTTGAAGTCATTATTGTGCTTCCAATTGCCTGTATAGTTTGGATCTGTCGCAGGTTTGAGCACCTTACTGAGATCAGGTACAGCATTTATCATCCAATAATTAAACTCATGCATCAGCTCTTCGCATAGATCTTTGCGGTTGAGCTGGTCGACTACGAGCAGGGCTTTCCCCGAATGTTCATGAGCAAATGAGATTAGGGCGTTGAACTGATTTTTTTCTTCTTCAGTGAGCTTTCCTGCTTTTGACAAGACATCAAATCGATCTTGTATTTGTTCAAGTGTGCGACATACGCCAAAATTCCTTGAATTTTCTGTCTCATCTGGATTTCTGCGTCCAGTGCGTGGATGAGGACCATACAAATCAAGGAATCTATTGACAAAGTTGTTTTGCAGAGGAGCAATAATGATTCCTAAGGATTCACCGTGCTTACTGATGAACTCAGACATTTGGTCATACGCACGCTGAAAGGTTTGATCGGACTTGGAGATATCTTTGGTAATATCCACATGCAGTGCCTCTGCTTGTCGAATAGAGTCAAGTGCATCCTTCAGAATGGGATCGCGTAACCACAGTAGCCGCATTGCAGCTTTGACTCTTTCTTGCATGTCCCCAGCATTTTTTATGCTGTCGATGGCTTCTTGGACATTTTTACTTTCTTCGCTATTCTGATCAGTCTCTTGTGCTGGCGCTTCTATTGAAGCTACCGATACCACTGCTTCTGCGATGGCTGATTGCATTGACACCTGCGCGTCCGCGCTTGACTCAGATCCTATGGAGGTCAATCGGTCTATCAGCATTCCCAGTGCTTGCGCTTCGCGCTTGTCCTTAGCAATAACCATCACATAGTCTGCGGGCTTATCAGCCATATTTTCACCACTTTCTATTCTGTATTCTGCTTGTGTCTTTTTCTTGGTATATTCCTCAATCTTTTCACTAACAATCTGTGGATCCCCGAGGGGAATGGATGAGATTGCATACTCTAGATCAGATAGATTTGCGGTTCCCTTCGTGAATTGCTCTATCACCGTCTCTGCATGGGCAAGTTCAACATTGAAATCTGGATGTGGAGCTTCAGGAGTAAGGATAGTTCCTTGAGCTTCGGATGTTGGCTGAGAAGAGTCGACGTTTAATCCGAGATTTGCGTCCACTAATGCTGGCTCTGACTCTGGAGGTGGAGCCGGTGGTATTAGATCTTCAAGCTCTTGAGCTCTCTCATCTGCGAGCCTTGAGAGCTCCTTCGATATGGCAACAATTTCGTCTTCTTCACTTTTACTAAGACCTGTTTCTTGAGCTTTTTTGCAAAGATCTTGGTACTGGATTACCTTATCTTTTTTTTGGGGTTCTGGACCAAGATATTCCCATGTATTCGTACCTGCTAGGTGCAGTCCTCTTAGTTTTGCGAAGCTTTCTGTGAGGTCTACAAAGCCATCAGGTCTCTCTGCCCTATTCCAAGCTTCTTTCGATGCATTCAATTCCAATCCCAATGCAGCTTGAGCTTCTGCTGCTTGTGTTTCTGCCGCTTGTGCTTCTGTTGTTGTCTGTTGATCCCCAGCTGTTGCAACTGGAGCATCGTTAGCATTCTTCCTTTTTTTCTCAGCAACTCTTCTTGCATTTCCCTCTGCCAATCTTTGTGAAATCGATTGTGCTCTTGATCGAAGTCCAGCCAGTAGTGGTGATTCCTGCTTTTTCCTAGCTGCTTCTATAGGTGTTCCTCCCTGCGGTTCGGTTGGAGTAGGTTCCATATTCATGAGTGTCTCAATGATCAGTTTGTATGCAGCAGAATATCTTTCAATCGTTACATCTTCAGTTTGCTCAACTTTTGATAGAGTCATAACGCTATCAAGGGCCTCTCCTCTTTTCTTCTCAGAATCATCTGCAGGCATTTTGTCGATGATTGTTTTAAGTGAGACTAGATGTGCTGTTAGTGAGACTAGATCTACTGCAGGATCATTTGCATATGCGCTCGCTGCTTCTAGTGCAGCATTGAATGCTGCATCAAACTGGCTGGATAGAGTTTCGGAAGTTTCGAGATGTGCCTCCGCTTCGGATGTTTGCTGAGAAGCGACTGCTGGTCGGGGTGTGTTTCTTCTCTGCTCTTCATCCAGTTTAGCTTGGGTGTCATTCTTAAGTAGGTCAATTTGTCTCATGAGCTCCTGATTCACTTTCACAGACAAGTCCACAATCTGTTTAGTTTCGGCTCCATCGAGACCAGTGCTCATGGCCTTTTTCACAAGTTCAAGGCACTGATTCCACATTTGTATGTATTCATTAGTGAGATGAGGTGAGCTGTCATCTATATTAAACTTTTCTTTCCTGATTTTCTGCTGTTCTCGAAGCAGCCCAAGAGGTATTGTGAGATCTATGAATCCATTCGGTCTTTCTCCCTTTTTCCAAGCTTCATTCGATGTTTTCAATTCCAATTTCAGTGCTGCTTGTGCTTCTGCCAATGCCGGCTCAGTGGATGGAGAAGGAACTTTTGCAGCTTTGAGCTCATCAATTTTTTTCTTTATTAACCACGCAATTGCTGTTGACAACTCGACTATTTGTTTCGTTTCGTCGGCTGTAAGACCACCGTCGGCACCTATGTCTATGAGACCCAACAGTTTATCGTAATCACCCCGCAGGAGGCTATTAGTATTGGGATACAGAATAGTAATATATGTTTCATTTTGTGGGATCAAAGGCCTGAGCTTAGCGTAAAGAGGTTCAAGATCTTGGTAACCGTCTGGTCTTTTCCCATTTGTCCATGCAGCTTTGCGCTCATCATACTCTTTGAGTTTGTCCTCTATGACTTTCTGTATCATTCTTGACAGTTCAGTTAATTGCTGGACTTCAGTTGGAGAGAGACCTTGGTTCTCACCCTTTGTTTCAAGATCAATGAGGTCTTTGGCTTTGCCGTCTGTTTTCAGATGGCCGAGTCGAAGGTTACCGAAGGCAGGTCTGCTAAAGAGTTTCCGCTTGCTGTCTAGATAGCTTCTATAACTTTCAGGTATCTTCCCATTTTTCCACTCTTCTGAGGTTATTGCGACTGGTAGCGCTTTGTTCTTTTCTGCGGCTTCGAGCTCTTTGAGCTTATCCTCTATGATTTTCTGCAGCATTGCCGATAGTTCAGTCATTCGCTGTACTTCTGTGGGGAGGAGACCATCATTAGAACCTTTTACTTCAAGATCTAAGAGCTCATAAAATTCAGACAGTTTATCCCCCCCTGGGAAAAGAATATCAGTTACGCTTCTTATGGAGGTATTTTTTTGCATGAATTCTTTCTGAGTCTTTTGATAGCTTCTATAGCCATCTGGCCTCTCTCCCTTCGCCCATGCTTCTTTGGTTATTGCACCTGGTAGAGAATTTTTCTTTTCTGCTGATGTTGGTGGAGCTTCGGGGGGTGCCACTGGTGCTGGTTTTCTATTTGGCACCAGCAAAGCATCAGCAAGATCGTACTCACCTTTCATGCGAATCAGATCACCGTTTTTATCCTTTGGCTTTAAAAGGGTCTCAGGATTCACAAACTCCACTTCAATCTTTTTCCCATCGGAACTGAGTGAGGCCATCAATGCGGCAGGTTCTCCTCCATCAAAGTGTGATGTGTCAATGAAGAAAATCTTCTCTTGATCCGTTTCAGCTGTTGGGAGTCCTGTGCCTCCCTGATGCCTGTCATGTCCATGGACAAGGAACTCAACTTGGCCCCCACGAGTTTTGACCTGTACGTTGAGGGCTTCTCTCATCGTGTGGGCCGCTTCTCGATTTGCTATCACTTTTTGATATGGCTCACGTACCCACATAAAGTTGTTCATTTTGCTAGCATCACCATCGCCCACATGAAGTATGGTGTTTGCATCTCCACTTCTTACAGCATTTTGGATTGCATCGAGATAATCGAGTCCGGAGAGATCCTGACCATTTACTTTTACTGGTAGAAGTGACCCATTTTTATTCACCGGGATACCCGCATGTACTGCCAAGCCACCGTTTGCTACAGTGTACATCTTGCCATGCTTCCGCATATGTTCGGTCCAATCAAGGAGACCCTTGTTTTGACGAACATGTTCAAACGCCTCAATCAGGGCAGACGTCCCCTTTCCAGATGCAAGTCCTCTCAAGATGTCTATTTCTTCTGAACCCGATGTCTTTGCTTCACTTTGTATGATTGCTTCAATATCTATACCCGTCGCACCGAGGATCGTAACAGCACCACCATTAAAGATCCAGTTTGCAAATGCAGCCTGCTGTCGAAGAACATCTCCACCCACTGCAGGCAACAGCGTGGCGATCGCAAACATATCATGGTTGCCGAGCACGTGTATTGCCTCACCTCTCTCAACCATCTCTTTCAACTCTTTGGCTGCTTCCCATGACTGTGGCCCCCGATCTGCTACGTCGCCAAGCGATACGAGTATCTCTCCTTCTTTGCTGTTTGCTCGGAAGGGAGTGAGTGGCGATTTGCCAGCTTTTTTGGTTGCGTCTGATCCCCCATGTATGTCTGGGATGAATCTGACTCGAGGCGCACTCACAATCGCACTCTCGATAGGCTTTCCTTTTTCTGGGTTTGAATAAGCGGGCGAGAATTCGATTTTGGCATCTGCGGAATCTACACGCTGTACTACCACTGGCGGTGGGTTTACTGCTGATCCTCCAGCTACATCTTTCTTTTTAAACAATTCCGATGCCAATGCCGCTTCTGTTTCTGTTGTTTGTGTCTGTTGATCGCTGGCTGTAGACTGCATATGTCTAAGTTTGCCAATGAGCAGATCAAGGGCATCTATATATCTGTCGGCTTTCTTTTTGTCATCATCACTTAGTGTATCAATCCGATCATCAGCATCCTTGACTCGCTTGAGAGCTTTATCAAGAGCAACTTTAATCTGATCAGCACTACCCTTTGGTATCTTGTCGAAGAGGGCATCAAGCGTATCGCGCGTATTCGGATCTGCGCTATCATTTTCACTATAGCCAGTAGCTGCCATGAGCGCAGCTTTGAATGCCTCATCAAACTCAGGAGATGCAGTCTCGGGAGTTGTAACTGTTGCATCAGCTTCGGATGTCGATCCAGAAGTGTCTGCTGGCGCAGATCGACCCTTCTTGCCCTTTAATAGATTCCGAATAAATGAGAACCTAGATTTTTTTGGTTGATTCGCAGCATTTTCTGTGTGGGCTATGGCTTCTTGTTGTTGCTCTTGTAGTAACTCTCTTTCTTTTTTACCCACGAGATCGAGCACCTCCATCACCTCAGCAAGCTCACCCTCTGAACGTCTGAGCTCTCGTTTTTGATCGGGAGTTCGATTGGCTTCTGGTATATCAGTAAGGGTCTTAATATCTTTTGTCAGATTATCTTTTTGGACGTTCAGTACTTCAACATAGATTGGGGAAACAACTTCGTCATTGCGCACTTTCTCCGCGACGAGGAAGCGTACAAACTCGTCTTCTTGGTGCTGGATGCGCACTTTCATCTCTGGAAACTCCGCGAGTTTTTTGCGTGCTTCTAATACAGCTGCTGCCTGTTTTTCTGTTGGAAGTGAATTGATATATACATCAAAGCCAGGTGTTGCTGCTCTCGCTTGGGCAAATGCCTGATCTATGGTCGCATCGATTAGCCCTTGTTCTAGGATCTTTTCACTCATTGACTTAATTTTTTGTTTGAATTCTTGCTCAGAAGCTGCTGTATAGGATCCATCTGCACTCAATACAAGTGTGTTTTTCAATTCATTTATTTGTTCTTCAGTAAATCCACTGTCATGGAGCATTCCGCTTGCCATTTTCCTATTTTCCTCTGCACCCTCAGAAGTATCATTTTCAGAGTTTTTTAGCCAAGAGATAAATGTGAGCAGATGACTTGTCTCCCCCATATACAACTGTTGGATTCCCCGAAGCTCTTGATATTTTGCCTCACGAGCGACTTTTTCTTCTGCCCACTGGATCTCCTCTTTTTTACCTACTATCTTCGCTTCTATATCTGCCTTGTCAGCACCTGTTGCTGTTGCAAGTTTTGCTTCCAGTGCAGCCATTTCTGCCTCAAGCTGGATGATTTTTTCTTCGGTTGCGATGAGCCACTGTTCATACGTCTTCGTCTTGATGACTTCACGCTGATTCACCCACTTGCCAGAGGCACTCTCTCCATCTGGCCCGCGCACACTCTCTCCTTTGATTGATCGCTCCAGTCGTGGGCTCCACGGGAGTATAGGGAATGGATACATATCGACGTTGAATTCGGTATGAGGTATGAGCGTGGGGAGGCCGTCTTGTCTCGTCGTCACGAGATCGTCAACATTCAGCGTGACGCGAGCTGGGATGAGTTCCCCAGGCGTCGTCACGCCTGGGATATTTGTTCCTGGTATGGTGACATTGGCTGATCCAGTCCCTCGCATTGTCGCAAGGATCCCCGTGGTGCCGTTGTCTTTATCGAACGCAGTTTGGATGAATCCTACCGACTTCCCGTCTGGCGATGTTTTCCATACTTGCAGCATCTGTGATGCTCCTTTGTAGTTATTGAAATACTCAGTAGCGATATCTATTGATCCACCTTTGTCAGGTGATCCGAACTTCTTTGCGAGATCTATCGCCTCATTGAGCTTGCCTTCATCAACCATGATCTTTGAGAGCTCTCCTACAGTGAGTTCGTGACCTTGATAGGTGATGGGTTGTCCATCAGACAAGACACGAGTAGTTGATTCAGGGTCAAGTGTGAATTTACCATCAGTTTTACCGTCACCCAGATCGTCGACTTTGATAGCTTTACCGGCACCTGGTAGGCGGAAGATAAACTGCATTTTGCCTTTGTTAACTATCTCATCTTGCACATTGATCCATTTGCCATCAACGAGAGCTCTGCCCATACGCGATGAGTCCAATTGAGCGACCCATTTGCCATTTGCGAGCTGAACTGCATTGGTGTGTGCTTGAAGCTCCTGCCAATCACTCTGAGGCGTGCCATTGGTGATATATTGCGATTTAATATCTTTACCGAGAGTTTCATACAGTTTACGCGCATCTTCGGGCGAGCCTATCTTGATTTCCGGGGTAGAAGTACCTGGAGAAGTGACATCTGGACCACGCTTCGCAGCTTCAGCAACGACTCTGATCTGGAGCGCATTTGGGTCACTCGATGCAACCACATCTTTTCCATCTACGGTTACGTGGACGGGCACTTCCTGATGCACGCCATGTGCATCATCAAATGATATTTTCGCAGTTCCTATAGCTCCTCCCACTCCGGGGGTCTGGTGAACTACTACATTTTTTGCGCCCAATGCGGACAGACTATTTTTGAGACTGTCCAGCTTTCCATTTTGTATGTCCTGTATATTGGATTGCAGCGTTTTTTCTATATCACTACTCATGAGCCGATCTGTTGTGCCGACGAGATTCCCCCTTTCTAGCGTAAATGTTTTCAGTGCTGCAGGCAGCGGGACTACATTCCCGCTTGTATCCATCGAGATGAGATCTCCGTTTGCATTTTGTGATAATGTAAGACCCTTATCCCATGCACCAGCGATCTCGCCCGTAGACCTGTCTACTATATAGTCTTGCGTCCCCGTCTGACCATGTTCTGCCCATGAGGGCAGCTTCATCTGAAGTCCGTTGACTGTCTCGGTGTGAAATTGAGGTGGCTGATCTTTCATCAGACCGTTTAGCCATGTGTCGTTGTCTTTGCCGATTTGCCATCCACCCGGTATTTGGATATTTTTGTCGATACGAAGATGATCGTATATCAGTGCTCCAGGATCCTTGATCGCAGCGCGAGTGAATGAAAGGGCTTTTTCGATTGGAGATAGATGGAGTGAGGGGATACCCGCGGCATCCTCGATGACCGGTAAGCGTCCCCCGCCAAAGTTGGCCTGGAAATGGCCGACATTGTATCTGATGGTGTTGGATGCAATCGTTGCGAGATCGCCTGCTTGGAGTCCATCCTGTAGGGTGGGCATGATCGATTCTTGTGCCCAGTTCACGACTTCCGTCGAAATGAGCCCACCAACGAGCGCACTCACAGCTGCTGATGCAGCAGCTTTACGACCAGCTCGAGCATTCAGTTTTTGCAGTCGACGCATCTTTGCCTCTGCACTATTGACATCGGTCAATCCTCCCATTGCCCCATCAAGGAGTGTATTTTGGAATCCAGTCAATACTGCTCGGGCCTCGGCCTCCGTTTTCCCTTCTTCTTTGACCAGATAGAGCACGAGGTTTTCGGTGTTCTGGCCAGTAGTTCCTATAGCTCGTGCTTGTCCATGTTGCGTGTGAGTGGCTGTCTTGTATCCGACTGCAAACGCTGCTTTTGCAAGCGCCTCTGCATCTTTGATCTTGTCTACTGCAACACCATCTTTGGCCAACTGCATGAGCGTATCCGCTAGGGTCGCTTTGAGTTGGAAATCCTCAGCATTCTCTTGTCCTTCATGATATTTGACCCAGTTCATGGCCACCTTGACATGTCCGCCGTCACGCTTGATCGACGCTTCGGTGAGTGATATTCGCGCACGTGCTTGACCGAGGGCAAGGATGAGTTTTTGTTTATTGTCCTCGGTTGGTGCACTTTCATACGTGGCTCTCAGCCCTGTTATTTCTTGCGATATTACAAGCACATCTTTGCCTTCTACGAGAGCAGACATAAGCTCATTTCTCCGCGGGGAACGATTTTCGGTATTGTTTGCTTTGCGACCTTGCGCATGTTCATAGCTGACTTGTTCGTATTCCTTGAGATACCTCCCACGGAAAATACCTTTTATGCCTTTGTAATCGGATCCCCATGCGAGACCACCCTCACGGAGCGCAGAATATCCAGCCGCTCCTGCGACTCCCCCAACTCCAAATCCCACTAGACCCACTGCTTTGCGGCCGAGACCTGCTGCTCGTGCCACAGCCACTCCAGCATATCCACTCCCAAAAAATGCCGCGTAATACCCGAGATCACCAACTACCCCACGAAGTCCTCGAGCCGCACTGACAGCTTGACCTGTCGTGCGATGCATGCGATCAGTTGTACGCTCACTCAACCTCCGATAGAGGTAGCGATCGACCAGTCCAGCATGCTCTGTCGTCCGTGCACCACCCCACTCACCTCGAGCGAGCTGTATGTCGAACTTGTGTGTATCCCATACCTTTTTGTCATCATTTGCGCCGGGAGTGACCTCCTGCATGAGATCGTATCTTGATTTTTGCGTATTAGGATCCACTTCTGCGAATTTCCGCGCTGTATGGAGGATCGTATTGGCCACTGATATGCCGTTTAGCTTATTTTTCAGATCTTTATCAGTGATGCCTCCGAGGATCTGCTCTTGATAGAGAGTGTTGGTTTTGGCGATAAGTTCTTTTTCAGCCACAAGTATCTGTTCAGGAGTTGCATTTTTGATAGCACCTTGATACGTTGCGATGATCTCTTTGATGCCTTGCTGTACATCTTGTTCGTCACCAGTCCATCTACCATCTGCTTTGATACTGGAGAGTGATACTCGCATCTCTCCAAGATTTTCTCGGATAAACTGACCTTCTACTTCTTTCGCCTGGGTAGGAGTCAATCCTGTGGCATCGACTTTTTTTGCAAAACGTAAGGCAAATCCCGTCTGCTCATCTATGGAGCTACGCATAATATCACCCGTAGCTATCTGTGCGGCGTTCACCTCTATCCAGCGCTTGGTAAGCTCCATATCTGTCGTCTGTACTCCGACTACATTTGCTACGATATTTGCCTTGCGTCTCAGCCAGATACTGACCTTGTCACGAGTCCGCAAACTTTCAAATGTTGCCTGTCGCCCTCTTTTGGCCTGTGCAAGTATATTATCGATTTGCTCCTCGGTCAGCTCTACATGGGTGAGCGGGTCAATGCCCGATTCTTCTTTTATGATCGTTGAGAGCTCAGTAGCAAAGGCTGCATTGCGATTTTTGATATGGGCACTTCGATTCCACAGATCTTTGATAGTCGCGATAGGATGCCTGAGTTTTTCTTTCAGGGTGATGATGCGTGGCTCATCATGACCACGAGCGCTGAGGTGATCGCCAAGCTTTTTGTTCATCTTGATCGCGCGCTCATCCTCTGAAACGAAAGCAATAGTTGTATCTACTAATTCTTTCACTGTTTCCTTCGGCCGTAGTGGCTCTTGCGTTGGTGTGAGGTCTGGTGCTTCGGCTGGTTTTGCTGGCCCCACTTTGATGCCCGATGATTGGTCAAAGGATAATTCGTGAATATCAATGTCATCGGGAGTTTTTGATTTTTCTGGTTGTTGCGACAAACCTTGCTGCATGAGATCGATACCCTTGAGCGCAGATGTGATGAAACTGTCCTGATCCTGGATAGGAAATCCTCCCCGAGCTATATGGGCGAGCGCCCTTTCTGCGGAAGGCTTGGTCTTATCCTTTCTTCTTTCTTCTTCTGTACGCAAATCTATGCCTTTGTGTGCATCGAGGAAAGTGGGGAGAATATCATTTCCACCGCTCTTTGGCATGATGGCAGCAATCTTTTTCCACATCTCAGATGAAGCTACGCGCTTTTTCGTCTGCTCTGACGTTTCAGTTGATGGTGGTTTGCTGAGTTCATCTTTTTTCACCAAGGCAATCTTTGCATATTCATAAAATCGCTGTCGTATCTCGAGGATGGCCTTCGCGGCATCCTCACCGCGCTTAGTCGCCGCATCTACATCAGGCTTAGACTTATTTTTGTCTGCAGTGATTACGTTGGCATCTTTTACTATCTGTATTTGATCAGCAATCAACTGTCTAAATGTTTTACCTGCAGTGTCAGGATCTTCTACATCAAGCATTGGGTCCGCGATGAGATCTAGAGCAAAAAGAGCAGCATATTCTTTATTTGCTGGGTCTAGCGTGTTCACATTATCCTCAAGAGCATCTACCAGGTCTCTGCCAATATTCTCTGTCAACAGAGGAACATTGTTAGTATTAGCCTCAGGCTTTTGTGCTGTGCTACCAGTTGGATTTGCCGTCTGATCTGGCAACTTCATGAAGCCTTCTAAAGCTTGTATCAGGCGCTCAGGATGATCCAAATATCCTTTGCCCTCGAGAAATTTATGGACGAGATTATCGGGAGCATCTTGCGCATATGCTTGGCTATACATGAGACATGATCGCACCTCATTCGCAATGCGCACATGATGATCGTGATCTGACTCGCCCGTATTTTTCTGGATTATTAGCGCAAGCTGCGTATCTGCTACTATATTTTTTGCTTTTTCCAGAGCATCTCTTCCGTCTTGAGTAGCTAGAATATCTCCCCATTTTTGTGTAGTTGCCGACTCGGAATAATGCGCAGATGCTTGCTTTTGTTGTTCTGTCAAATCCACGTGAATAATCCGAGCTATTTGAGCTTCAGTTGTTTTGTATTCTGTCATGACGTTTCACTGTAGCATATCTCACGTATCAGTTGCAAGATCAATTGATGTTGACAATCTGGATCAGATTCCTCTATAACTAATATAGTATGCCAGAAGACTTCACTCCCGAGGAATATATAAAACCATTGCATGATGCCCAGGCATTGGCAACAGAGTTCACGACGTCGGCACATAGGATAACCACGGCTATTGAGCGACCACAGTCCAATCTCGCTCAACCCGTAGATAAAATCAATCCACGTCTAGCAACTTTCAAAGAAGATCCACGAGTAAAGCATTTTTTTGAGCCTACAGACGCGAACATTGAGGGGTCCCCTACTCGTATCGAGGCAGCCTTTCCTGGGCTAATCGAATTATTTTTGGGCGACAAAATATGGGACATGCTAGATCCACAGCAACCAAAAGATAAGAATAGCAACAAGAAGTGGTTTGATACAGACGCTCTGGGCACTCGACATATCTATCCAGAGGGCTATATAAAGCTCTATTCTGAGATGAGTAGGAAACTCGGCAACAAACAGATTGATCCATCCCGATCAAAGGTATGGAATGAGTTTGGTGCAGCCGCACAAGCTATGCACCTGACTGACCCTCCCATTCCTGACTCAGGTCCGGTAGAGATATATAGTATTCTTGGGGCCGTTGAGGTCATGGTCAACGATAAAGCGAGAGCATATCTCGAAGACCTCAAAAATAAAGCGAAACTTATCGAAAAAACAAAATCCGAGCGAGTCGTGTCTACGGGAACCGACACACAAGAGATGCGGACGGGATGGGGGTTTGATCGACAAGGACGGATAGAGCTTGATACTACTTTTTCCCTCTTACATGGCGTAAAGCGCGAAGAATTGCCCTTTGGTGGAGAAAATACCATGATGACGTTCAGACAGATTCTAGGGGATATTCAACTTGCAGTCACGGAAGGACATGATGCAGTCAAGGAGACGCTCGATGTCCTCACCGATACCGCGGTCATCACACCCGAGACACAAACACGATTTGTCAATCACCTCAGAAAAAGTATTGCCCAAGAAACTGACCCGAAACGAAAAGCATTTTTAGAGAATATCGCATTAGAGATCAAAACTGAGCCTGTCGTACACAATCCAAGAATCGAAGCTCTATTTGCTCAACTAAATGCTATGGATGTTTCTCATATCTCAGATAAGGAGACGAGAGAAAAGGCAAGGGATGCGCTCATAGACCCAGTAAGCAAAGAGCTGGGGATGAGCAAAGAAGTGATAAAAAACCAGCTTGGACGATTGGCATCAGGCGTGAATACGCGCGTTGTATTTGACCCCGAAGCTACACGGGGAGCTATGAAGGAATTTTTTGATCTGTCAGAAATCAACAAGAACATGGACGATGCCAAAGGTCCAGGAAAAAGTGAGAAGGAAAGAGATGTTGAGCGGACGCTCATCAACCGATATATGATGGATTGGGGACAGATCATCTATGGAACGGAGGGATATGAGAAAAAGAATAAGAAGTTGAATTTTACTGATCTGGGTGGCGGCGATCTCACCAATCCAGCAGAGGTACGTAAGCTCACAAGTGAGGTGGCGACGGATCTGCGTGCAGCCGAGGTCCTCATGGATCAGCTATTGCCTGATACAGAAAAATTGATTATTCTCAAACTTCGTGCGGAGCTCGCCACAATATATGCGAGACCCATCGGTAAAGAAAGCCGTCTACATATCAACACCTATTACAAAGCCTTGAAAGCACAAGAGTCAGATGCAGCGGTTGTTCTCCCCTTCCTCAGCGGAGAGGAATTGAAATGGATCAATGACGTGGCAGAAAAGCAAAAAGCGATCCTTGATACGCGTGCGTCTCTCGAGTCTGCAGTGCTTGTCGCACACGGTGTCAAAATAGATAGAACGAAAATGAAGTCCAGTGCGTCCACTGAGTTGATTTTAGCCATACAGGCTAAACGAGATGTCATGAAGGGAATCACTATGGAGCACGCAGTAGATACTCAGGCACTTATCGCTCAGATCTATACCGACACGGGTATACCTGACGAAGTTAGGGCAACAATGAAAACTATACTCGAAAATGACGCAGAACACGAAAAACGAAGAGTAAATAAACTAAAAACACTGTACGGCACACACCTCACCAAGATGCTTATCGTGGGTCAGGCGTATGATATGGGACTCAAGGGTATCGAGTATAGATATAGACAGCAGCAAGCAGAGGTGGTAAAAAGTGACGCCATCGTTGAAAAACCACTTCCTGAGCTCCACATGCCAAAATCCGCTCCTCTATGGGAGCAGATGGCTCAATCCGACATCAGAGTCAGCGAAAGTAACGGCATTAAACCCCCTCTACCTAAAGATGGTGAAGCACCGATACTCTCCCTTCGAGATCAACTCAAAAACAAAGGCACACCAGAAGCACAACAAGTAGCCAATGTACTTGCTCTGAGTGTGAAAGAGGAAGAGTTGATTACCGAGGAGGCGCGAGTGATCATTTCACAAGATACAGCACTCACAGTTAGGAGTACAGAGAATCCGCCTCCTGATGAGCTCACTACTACAGGCGCAGTTCTCGAGGCCACATGGCGATATTATCGAGATCCTGCAACTTCACTCGGAGAGAAAATTAAGAGAATACAGGCTGATCAATCAAAACTGATTAAGAGGGCCGATCAACTCGTCGATGAGGTACATGAGATCCCCGTGGTGGGACCGTGGTTGAAAAGCTTGACTACTCAATTGAGAGCCACAAACATATTGGGCAGTGGACTGGATGATGGCGAAAGATTATCACCTTCGAAGCGAGTGGAGAAATTTGCACTTCTCATGGTAGAAAGTCTGGTAAGTCAGTCGCTTGTCGCAGGAGATCTCGTCACTGATGGATCAATGACCTCAGTAGTTGAAGTAGCTAAACAGCTCAAGGATATCATTGTTGAGATCAAAGCTGGAAATAAAGATCCACAGGAGATAGTCGATGTACTATTGCCAAAGGCGCTCGATGTCGCGATATCGAAAGTGAAAGATCCTCGGACGAAACTCATACTTACCGTCATGAAGAAATTTATCATGTCCACAAAAACAGGAAACCATGATGAGTTGAAAAAGTTAATTGGTGAAACCATCAAGAGACAGATTGAAGCAGCTAACAAACCGCCGCCTGAGTCATCGTAGTCACGTCATGCACGCTTTATCCTCATCTTATTTCTGCAATTGCGCTGTCCACTCAGCTATCTTTTTTTGAACATCTGAATCGGCGGGGAGCTCACCGTGTTGTAGGTTATCATAATAACTTACGGTGATATTTGGATGATCTTGGAGAAATGTAGCAGAAATTGTCCTGCCTTTTGACAAGATCAACAATACTGGTGTCTCATGGCTAATTGTACCCATACCTGCAATACTATCGCCTAAACCTGGACTTACAGAAAAATCTGGATCTTCAAGGATGAGACCTCGAATAGCACTCCCCATCTTATTTTTTATCTCAATATATGCCGCGGTCATCACGGCATTTGCACCAAAAGAGTGGCCCAACAAGATTGGTTTTTCATCTGGTCTCAGTTTGGATAGTGAAGTGACAATCTCGGTAGCTGCAACATTAACTTTTTTATTCCAATCTATTGCTTGACTAGTAAATATGGGTGTAGTTGACGTTCCCATTGGATTTGCAATCGACCAGTCACTATCTCTACCTCCATACATGATAATAGGTATCGAAATTTTTGGTGGTAAATCGAGAGACGAAGATACCTGTATTGATCCCACTCCTGGTGTAGCTGGTAAATTTGGTATACCCTGAGTGGATGTTATCAGATCCTGTATTGCCACTGGGGTTGAAGTGTTGGTTACTGCAGCAGGTTGCAGATAGTTTTTGTATATTGACTCAGCAGTGAGAAATGATATTGGTGAGGCAGTCCGACTACCCCATGCCTGCCCAGAACCCAAAATATTTACAAGGTTTCCTGTGGTCGCATATGGTTCACCTTTCGCATTAAAGAGAATGCCTTGATTCACGACTCGCGTCACGATACTCACTATTTTACCATCTGCTGATTTGACAAATCCTGCGTTGAGAAGTGAATTGGTTCCTTCGGTACCACTTTTTGTGAAATAGGTAACTGGTTGGCCATTCATGACTTGCGCTTGTATTGGATACTGATTACCTTGTGCAATATATTGCAACGATTTTTGACTTGTCATATGATCAGTGATAGTTTGGATACTGCGGATGATATGGGGATCATTAAATATTTTCTCAGGTCTTGCCAACAGTGCATATGCTCGTGCATAATCCTCCATATTCACCACTACGTCTGTTCCGATCGCGCCGAATGCTGAAGGTTTTTCTAGTATTTTTCCATCATAATTGCGCAATGGTATGCCAAAATGTTTCATAAAATCTTGAAACTCTGCCCACCCATTGGGATTATGAGCAAGATATTCTTTCATTGCATATTGAAACGGCACGTTACTCGAATCAAGGAGAGCTTGCGCAAGCGTCATTTGGTTGACATGGTCAAGATACTCTGAATGGTTAACAACCCGGAGATTGCTCCCATCCAGCGCATACTGTCCCGGAAGATTTGATTGAAGCGCCGTGTTGATGTCTACGCCCTTTGATTGCAAAAATGATGCCACAAATGGCTTGATTGTCGATGCTGGCGGAGCATAACCAAGTATGGTCTTCGACGGGTCATAATCTATGATTGGCTCCATTGTATCCACGTCTACTGCAACGACACCCACACCGATTTTTTTAACAGTAATCCATTTTCCATTCTCATCTTGGTATGCCTGTGTGAATGATGGAATAGTAATACGTTGACCCTTGTCAGTAACAACTTCGTAGCCTCCGCCTGCTCTTGGAGCAAAGCGATTTTCGATGAGAGAGTTGTACTGAGTTTGCGTACCAACAGGCACATAATCCTTTGGTATCTCTACACCGCCAAACGTTCTTGGCGTGGTGGGTTGCTGAAGTTCCATAATATACCCTGCGCCCGGAACATAGGCCACATCCTGATGAGTTAATCGCCCATTTATGAAATCATTGAGCATTGCATACGTTCCCAAAGGCAACCGTTTTTGCGATTCGAGTTTCCATTCATCAGGCACTATATTAACAAAATGTATTTTCTTTATTGCTTCAATTTGTGCTAACAAAAACTCCTTCTCATTGGGAGTTTTTGCTGCCGGAATAAACCGACTTTCAATATCGCGGACAGATGAGCTAAGCGCTGGATGAAGTGTCCCATCAACCTGAGCAATATCTACTGGTGAACGACCACCCGGAGAATTAGCAATTTTGATCAGTACGATTTGTTCAGCAGATGACAATTGATTCATGGGCTTGCCAAAATATATTTTTGATGCAGCCTGAAAACCAATAATTGGCCTACCCTGTCCACCGGCCAAATTACCCGCCGCGCCCATAGGAACGTGATTGATATAGGCCTCAATCAAAGCATCGTGCGAATACCGAGCTTCTAATTCTTTTGTAATCAGATAAGTTTCCATTTTGGAAATAATCTTTGACATTGTGTCGGCATTTGCTGCGGCACGAATATCTTTTGGCTGGAACGATAAGTCAGGCTTAAATGGACTTGTGTCATCTGGTACTATCATCGATTCATTGTTATGAATTTTTCCTACGAGATACGCAAAGTAATCAACTCTCCCGTATAAATCGGGGCGACGACCAAAGAGAGATGTTGCTTCCGATGAATATGGATCGCCCAATAACGTTTCCGAAAGCTGCATGTCCACCGAAGAGCCGCCACCAAGCACACGATCGCCAGCAACATTGGTTTTAAACCAGCTCAGTATTTCGTCAATCTTGAGTAATGCTCCGGTAGCTATATTACGGCCAAGAATTCGATTCAGAAATTCATCTCCCGTTTGTTGGGTATTTTCGATTTTCGTTAAGAAATCAAGAAAGCTTACTGGGAATTTTTCATAACGCTGTAGAAATGGAACACTCTCCTGCAAAGTGCCAGTCAATCGGCTTAAGGTCCCGTCTTTCGCCTGCACAAAAATATTATCGTCATATCGACTATGAAAGAGTGAATCAATCGATACAGACTTGTCTAGTTGGGTCGGTAACTCTGAAGCAGGTTTCCGTGGCAGGTTTATAATGTCACCACCCGACTTTATCCTGTCCATTTTTGCGCTACTAAGCAAATTATTATTCGGTGGTGTGGTTGCGCGGTACTCTTCCAATCCAAGATATCGACCGTAATCTTTAACTTTGCCTAAAACATGACCTACATCAGGATTCTTATCAGGTCGAAGAATCTGATAGAGCACATTGCCGTCTTCCGATGGCTTAAGGGAGCGTAAATAGCTTGCAGCTTCACCTGGCTTTGATAATATTTTTTCTAGTTCATAATATGCGGCAAGATCGCCTGTCATCGCAGTATTATATAGTTTCACAACATCAGCTTCTTCAAATACACCAAAAAACTTCGCATCGGCTATCAATTTAGCAAGCAATGTTTGCTTATTATCCGAAGATATTGCTTCACAAATAAAGGGAATATACAGTCTGTCTTTTTGTAGTGATTCAAATGTCTGCGAGGGAAATGAAATAATTTTTTGAATCACATGCACTGCTCTATATTCGAAGCTTGATGCTTGTTGGGCGAACGTGTCGCCCAATCGACTGATAAATTCTTGTTTCATGTCGCCATTTACCCCCCTCACCACAAAGACATTTTCACCAAATTTCGTGATTCCCGGGCCTTGTGGAAATGCCTCTGGATTAAATCCCGCTAGTGATAATATTTGTCTATTGATAAAAACATTGTCATACCCTACTCGATTGAGGAGAGGTATTCCTGTAGCAGTGTTATTCACCATATCATTTGCCAAATCATTAGCAGCGATAAATTGTTTCAGAGCGTTTGCTACTGGGTGTTCAGTATCTTTCGAACTACTCATTAATCCTGCCAATTGTATTCCGAAGTCATCAATTCCTTTTTCTTTTGCCAGCTCGCGGACTATTTCGATATCTGTTGGGATCAGACCTTCTTTTGATAATTCCTTTAAAACCGACTGTACCTGAACAATATCCATTGTCGTTTCGTCGCCATGAGTCAGATAGGAAACAAATACCGCGGGGGTAAATGGTATATCACGAAGTTTAATTGCTAGAGTCATTGTATCTTCACGAGCCTGACTCTCATTGTCTTGGATAAATGATTTTTCATATGCCTCGAGTTTTTGAGTATATGTATCAAGTGCTTGTTGCTGCTCCAGAGAAGGCTTTACTACCCATGTCTGACCGGGCAATAGCCGAGTCAGTTTTGTAAAGTCTTTACTGAGCTTCGGATCATAGAGCAACGAGTAAAAATTTGCGTTTTGATTATTCAATATTTTCTGGAGAGCCGCGCCTTCAGCATCAGTAAATATCAGACGAGACCCAACATTTGGCTGAATGATTCTATCGAAAAATAATTTTCCTCCGCCATTTAACTTAAGCGACTTTAATTCTGTGTCAGAAAAAACATGTGTCTTCTGAAGTGCAGCTAATAATGTGTCTCCTGACTCAATGGTCACACTACGAGGTACGATGGGGGCGCTTTCAGTAAAGGTGGGCAAAGAGTCAAGTATCGTGCTTTTGCTTGGAACTATGTTTTCCGGGACACGCGTGAGAACGTCGTCATTTGGTCCATATTTCATTCCCAAAAGATCATTGAAATATTCATTTGCACTTTTATTTTCCGAAGCCTGAATCTTTCCCATTTTCATCCCGACCACGGCCGGATTTTTTACTAGTTTTTCCATGAGATCGGATTGTGATTTGACTCCATCCAGTAGTGATCTGAGACTTTGCTCGTATTTCGGCATAAGCAGTTTGGAAGCTGATGAACTTGACCGCGTCATCGCCTGATCAAGAGAGTATGCATTTATTTTTTCGAGTAGACCGATATCCTTTGTTTTTAATATTCTCGAGAATAAATCTTTTATGTACCCCTTGTCATGACTTACAGTCGGTAGCAATTTATCCTTTTGGAATGCATCAGTGAGCAAGGCTTTTAGTAATAGATTGGATAATGGTTTTGCATCTGGGTGTGCACTCGCATACAGAGAAGTCATTTCCTTGTCTAAGTCGCGTAAGAGATAGTCGACATCTTTTTCATCATATGAGAGTAATGTTTGGATTGAGCCCATTAACTCAAATCTGGTTGACTTCGCAACATCGGGCGAAATACCTGCGATATCGTTTGGCACAAAAACAACATCTCTAACATCTCCCCCATTCAGTTTTACGCGCATGACTCCAGCCGTACCATCCGTAACAAAGTGCCACTTCACTCCAGACTGATCTTTACTAATCAATTCACTCTGCAACGGAGACGGTTCAACTAATTGAGGAGTAATTGGCTTAGCATCTGTTAGTTTGGCATCAGTCGATTGCACAGGAAGACCATCATTTGCTTGGGTTGGAATGCCTACACGGAACTTAGCATCTGCCTTAATGCTACTAAGCAATTTGTATACCTCGGGTTTTTTACTTGCAACCTTATAGAAACTCTCCGTAGACGATTCCATAAAACGCAATTTCTCACCGGCCTTTAATTGCGGGTTTTGCGCGATGAAGCGGAGGTAAAAATCCTTTGCACTACCTGGCGTCGATAATTCCTTCTCTGTAAATGCGCCGGTGTTATTTAGCTCTGCTAAGAGACTACTTCCCTTTGGAACGATTATCTCTTGTGGTAGAGGGGCAGAATCATCTGCAACTAGTTTGAGATTGGACGTTTTCAATGCAATATTCACATCATCTTGGGTGGTCAACTTTTCCATCCACGAGTTTTGGAATAGTTGCTTGTTGTTCTGGTAATATTCGCCCATGGTGTCAGCTTTTTCGAGTGCTTTGGTGAGCTGATCAAATTCACCTACTGTGAATTTCGATGCGTTTGGAGCGATGACGCGATCATAAAATTCCTTCGCGCTCCCTGGCTGATTAAAATCCTTAGACATCAACCCGGCATTTTGTACTGTTTCCGAAAGTGATGCTCCCTGATTGACTCGTAACTGCACTGTTGTTTTTTCTGGCGCTGCAACCTCAGTCGATGGATGACTAAACTTGACTGGCGATGCCAACTTTGAGCTTCCCATATGTTCTGTAGCTGTAGGGCGTGGAATATTAACCGCCGGTTGAGGCTCGGCCACAGGGGAGACTGATGGTAGATGTGGAGCATGACTTTCGATCAATGATGGAGGCGGAACTACGATGTGCGAAGGGATGGGAATAGTTTCGGAAATGGCCGGAAGAGATGGGGAATGCGCTCCTGAGATGAGTCCCGTGACTCCAGTGACAGCTTGCCTAACTTCTTGCGCAATAGACTCCTGAATTGGACGCAGGATAGGCTGAACGATAGTATTAATAGTTGGTCGAAGGGCAGCAGATACTTCACTTCCAATGAAACTGGTGATCGGAGCCAACGCGGCGCGCTTCAGTCCTGCTGCGACCACTGAGCGGGCGACTACGGCTTTGGCTTCTTTAGAAATATGCTTTCTCAAAGAGTCATAGCGTTTTTGTTGACTTACATCAGCATCCTGAGAGCTATCCACGGAAAGCCCACCAATACCCTCGCCCTTGAGCGCCCTCACGACGCGCATGGTATCTTTTGCGAGCGAGATGGTGTCAGTCCGAACATCTTTTTCTCCATGTTTTTGACCTTTTGCTGCTACTGCATAGGCTATGAATGCATCTGTGGCAACTTTTTCTAATTGAGATATTGTTTTTTTCATCTCTTCATCCGTCATCGCAAAACCAAGCATATTTTTTACCTCATCTCTACTGATCAAGTCTCCCTTACTTTTTCTTTCACGTATCGCTACTGATATCGCGTGTATTTTTGTACGATCGATTGCGATAGGGCTCTCCTCATTTTCCTCCCCACCAATGCGATCAAGCCTATCGAGCCTTTTGCTTTGTCCCGTTGCAATATCTTTAACCTTCACGTCAACTCGCCGCAGAGTATCAATCACCGACTGAGCTTCTTTTGACTGAACCACTTCGGTGACAGTTTGCACAACTTTTTTCCCGATTGTTTCCAGTCGATGACTAATGTCGGTATACCCAGACGTTTGCACGACGCGTGTTTTTGCCTCGTTTATTTTCTCACCGATTGCATGGCCTATCCCTGTAGCATCTTCGATCCTTTTTCCAGTTGATTCAAGCACAGACCTCGCGAAGCCAAATACGCGTTTTGGCAACGGAGTAGCTCTCTGTATGCCCATCTTTTCTTCCTGCTCTTTGACACGTGCCTTCTGTTCTCGTGAGAGCTTGTCATATGTCACTTCTCCTCTTTGGTAACGGAGATAATCGCTAAAGTTATCTATTTGTTCAGCACGATGAGCTTCTCGAGCGATACCCGATGCAACTGCACTCACCGTGCCTATAACGGGAGCAATGATCGGTCCTCCGACAGCTTTTTTGAGTAGTTCACGCGCAACAAATCCTGCCCCCATTCCCAAAAAGTTTTCCTTGCTGAGTGCATTATGAGCGACTTGGCTGACAATGCCCGGTTTTCTATCAGACTGGTCAGTCGTTTCGCCCACAGGAGGAGCTGCACCCGTATCCACAACGGGCCCTTTTGATTCCTGAATCGAGTGTGTTGCCTCATGAGGAGACATACAAATCAGTCTATCGTTTTATTACCTGTATGTCTATTGGAAATGTATTTGTTTTGGCCTATGAAGATGAGCCGACTGAGAGTGCCCTCAGTATTAGTCAAAACTGCTCACTGTGCATGGTGGTGTGAACGTGTATTTCCAGCATTTTGGAAGTAATTTCCTACTTTCCCCAAGATGATGTTTGCCATATGTAGACCAGCAGTGCATACTGCAATAGTGCCGATCGTTTTCAAAAATCTCGTCAGTGCTCCTGATGCATCAAGCTTGTTCAGTAGGCCCAAAACATCTACTCCAAAAATATATATGAGGATAGCTATCCCGAATACCATCGGGATGAGCCATATCGCATCGACGAGATCTTGACGAGACGAAAACTGCATCGACGTGATGGTAAACAAAAGGTAATAAATGATCGCATGTACGATAGGCATATCTGTCAATGGGAGATATAAGAGCGCGACAAGTCCCCACGATGCTGCTATGCCACCGAAAAGGGGTGCGATCCCCACAAGTATCCCTCGAAAGGGATCTTTCCTTTCGTACACGACCGTCCCCAGCTTGATACCGTCATCCTCAAATACGGGCAACACGTTTGCCGAGCGGACACGCAGATTGAGGAGCATTGCCGCAAAAAAATGACTCATCTCGTGAACAACAGTGCCGGGGAAAAAAAGAATGGTTATACCCACCTTTGCGAAAAAATCAGATCTCGAGATTTTGTATAAAAACAGATACATTGCTTGAAAAGAGTGGTGCGACAGCGTAGATAAAAGGATGAGGAGCGCGAGATAACCGAGGATATATGCAAGAATCATGTATCCATGATGACTCGTTCGAGTAACAAAGTCAACAACGAATAATAAACTGGAACCAAATGAGCTCACCTTTTCAGATCAATAAAAACCAATAAAAAGGTAAATGAACAATGTATACCAAAACGCAATCCATAGCGTCAAGGAATGAGGCTCGCACAACAGCTAGTGCTTGCAATGAAGAAAAAAAGCAAGTATGATGACACACAAGAACATAACCCCAGCAAGGAGTTATGACTAAGAAAGCATTAATACTCGTCGTCCCCTTTAAACGAGCGGTATTGATGCTTTTTTAGTATCTGCGATACTATTTCTACCTTTCCGAATGAGTGCTTAGCAATATCCGGACCTACGCTGTCCCCTTTTTACCTCTCAGACTAGCTGGTGATCATGGATCAACAGCTAGTTAAGAGAGGTTTATACATTTTCGAAGTTCGAAAATGTAAAACGAGCGTATGGGTTCATGATACTCTTCAGATTTTTAGTTGTCAAGCCTATATTATATTCCTCCTCTACTATGAGATATCCTATATAGTTTAATAGGTATTTTTAACTGTTGCAAAGCTCCAAAATTTTACACAAAGTATATGTGGATAGTTTGTGGATCAGTGAAATAACACTCTTTTCCGTCTCCAAGTGATACAATCAAACATATGTTTTGCTCTATCATCATCCCAACCCTGAACGAGGAAAAGTTTATCGGTGGATTGTTGGGTGATTTGACTGGTCAGACACTCAGTGATTTTGAGGTAATCCATATTGATGGCAATTCAGAGGACAAAACGTGTCAAGTAGTCGATTCGTTTCGATCAAAACTCAAGATCAAAACAATCACAACTGATAAGCGCAATTTGTCATATCAACGCAATATCGGAGCGACACATGCAACAGGTGACTATCTCTTTTTCGTTGACGCCGATACGCGTATAGATGAGAAAGATTTTTTGAGTTGTATCAGGACAGAGGCTGCGAGTAGACATCTTATGTATCTTCCTAAAGTGAAAGTGGCAAATGATGACCCTGCCCTCCAAGCCGTTTTCACTTTTTTTAATCAAGCAGTGAGAACTTCACAGATGTTCAGCTTACCTATACCAACCGGAGGATTAGCAATCTTTGAAAGGCATTTTTTTGAACATATTGGCGGATATGAGATAAATAAAAATCATGATAAAAAAAAGCTGTTTGCAGAAGACCAAGAGATACTGAAACGGGCCAAGAAAGCTGGAGTGACTGGCAAATACATCGATCATACCTCATATATATTTTCGCTCCGTCGGTTCGAGCGCGAAGGATGGCTCAGTGTGTTCCCCAAAATCCTTATGTCAGTCATTGAGCAATCGGTCGGGAGGCAACTTGTACAGACAAAATATGAGATGGGAGGCCATCTATACGAAGAGAGCGAAAATGATCAAAAGCACGAGTCTTCGTGAGACTTCACATGAAACTCTTTCACTTGTGTGCAAGAGCCTTGAGTTCTGATACAGCCGTCGCGTCAGTAGGCTTTTTGTCGGTGCGAAAACGCTCGAGCCTCGGAAATCTCATGCTCCATCCGGATGAATGAATCTTTGACTCTGTCAGCTCATCACAACGGATTTCAAGCACGGTCCCCGGACGAACCCATACATCAGGCTCGATGATTTTGAGCACTTCATACTCTGGTGGTTTGTTTGCGACTCGTAACTGGTCACTAACAGCAAGGAGCCTCCTCCACTCATCATCTGTCATCCCTGTCCCAATTTTTGCTATTGTGAGGTATTTCTCCTCCTCAGGATCATAGATACCGAGGAGCACAGCACCGATACCAAATGCAGCGCGTTTTCCTTTTCCTCGATCATATCCCATGACAACGCCATCGATAGTATCGGTGACTTTTTCACTATAACTTTTTTTGAGTTTGACCCATGAGTATTCACGAGCTCCCGGCTTGTATGGATCATCGAGTTTTTTGGCCATAATACCTTCGAGTCCGTCAGTAATATACGTATCAAACAATGCTTCTATAGCTACTGGATCATCAGTAACCGTTTCGGGAGCCATAACAATTGTTTGGATGTGTCCATCATCAGAAGTCGATGATGCTGATCGTAATAGAGAGCGCAGTTTTTGATTCCGCTCATGCAATGGTTTTTGAATGTATGAGGTCCCATCGACATACAACACGTCAAACGCCATGAGTCGCAAAGGTATCTTGAGTGCTGTCTCAGCCACATCATGCTTGCGCTTGCGTTGTATGGTCTCTTGAAATGACAAGAAGCTATCTCGCACATGATCATATCCGAGTGCCTCTCCCTCGATGATCGCCTCATCACAATCAAGCTCCTCCAATACTGCCACAACGATATCAGGATACATATGTGTTGCATCTTCAAGACCTCGAGTGAATATGTGAACGCTCGGTAGTTGAGGGTTGAGGATTGATACTTTTGGATTTTTGACTTTTGATTTTTGACTTTTTTTCACATGCACCTGTAGTCTGAGTCCATCATATTTGGGCTCGATCGAACACTTTCCCAGCTTCTCAACGATTTCTGCACCTGATGAGAGCCGTTCAGCTCGCATCATAAGTATGGGAGTACCCAGTACCGGAGTCACAACCGCAAGAGCATCTACACCCTTTTCTTTGACCGTCTGACATATAAAACTCAAGTCTGGTCTGACCTGATACGCTCGTTCGATAGTCGTGCGAAGTGATTTATCACCAGAAATCATCCACGATAAAGCGTCCATGACCGTGACATCAGATGCGCCGAGCCGAAGTCTTCCGAGTGGTATCCGAGCGACGTAACGACATGATAACGGATCGAGCTTGGTGATAAGCATACCGATGAGTGATGACTTTGATTCTTGACTTCCTTGTCCTGATTGTCCAGCTATCTGAACAAACACATCAAATACCTGCGAAATACTAAGGTCTTCTTGGTCGAAAGATTGAAACATCGATCTCTCCTGCTCTATTGCCGTTCCCAAATCCCCAATTTTCGAAACCGTTTGGGCAAAATCTTTTGGGTCACGAGAAAGGGCAGATGCTGCGGCCTTTATAACACTTTTCTCTGCTACTCCAAACTCAAGTCCTCCATAAGGCGGAGATATCCTCCCCTGGAGGAGATAGGGTACCTGGCCGATCTCAGATACCGAAAGCAAGTGAAAGAGCTTCGCAAGTTTTTCGGTGATCTCAAGTCGTGAGGAGACAGACTCAATGTCCTGAAGAAATATTGCAAATTCTTTGAATAACATAGTGATTAACGGTAATGAAGCCAGTCATCAATGTTTGGATCAGTAGGTATGGCAACCTGTTCGTCCGTCAAGCTCCATTTTTCGACACAATACTTGTTTGGATAGCACCATTTTCCTATTTGAGTACCCTCCATCTTCACTTTATCGATTTTCCAGAAATCTGGAGTAAACTCAGGCATATCTTTGGGTGACGGCTCAACGACCAGATAGGTGATATTTTTTTTGATATAGCGCCCTACTTTTTTCTCCGGATGATGGAGTACTCCATACTGCATCGCCCATTTGGCTTGATAGGCGATGATATCAGGTGAGTAGATAAAATAGCCAAATTCTGTAGGCGCATCCGAAAATATATCATCTGAAAGCTTCTCGTAAAACTTCCACGAACTTATCTCTACACCCACCCGTTTAGACATATCATCGACTGTTTGAGCATTCGTTGCACTATTGACATATAGGACAAGTACAACACACGCTATCCCGCATATTTTATTTATATACGACGAAGAGATAACAAAAAGTAGTATCGGCAATATCAAAATTGGAGAATAATAAAATATCTGAGTATTCCCGTTATGCAAAAGACTAAATATCCAAAAGAGACCATACACAAAAGTTGAAAATATAGCTATTTGATCAAGGGTAGTTCTATTCTTTTTTTGATGGATCAATACGAGACAAATGACAATAAGTATGAGCATGATGATATTCAGACTCGCGTATTGCTCAGGTAAGAGTTGCCACCCAAACTGCGTTGCTCCATGGAATCGATCAACAAATACATCCCAAAATGGCATTTTTATACGATATATGTCGTTACCTAATAATTGATTAAGCGTAGACCTCGTTTGGCTGAAATTGTGACGGATTTCGAAAAGAAGAAATGTGGATAAAGGAATCAGCAGGACAGGGAGTGCAAAAAAGCGCTGAAGGTATTTATCTCTATATGTCTTGTATACCCACACGGTGATGGTGACCAGCAGAAGGGGGATTCCAGCTGCCATCTGGAACTGGATCATAGCACCAGTGACGAGTAAGTGCAGGATAGCCCATCGGATGGACTTATTCGTATACGTACTATAGAGCGTAAACAGATAAAGCGGCATGAACGTTGTCGCTCCAAACGGATTAATCATCTTAAAAGAGTGCTGAAAACTAATTGAGGCAACCAAAGCAGTACTAATGAGAGCGATAGAGCGACTGCGTACCAAACGAGAGATGGAAATATAGCTTAATACTAAAAATAAAATATACCAAGCCATCCATATACGACTCACAACAAGTGGATTAGCATGTGATAAAAAGTATGCTGGATAGCTCAGATATATCCAAAGCGGGCCATGAAAAAGACCACCTATGGCGCTGGATCGCGGCCCCACAAGAACATATCCTTTCTGCGCAATCTCATCCATGAGCAAGAAGTCGCGCGCAATGTCTGTAGCAATGTAAAAATCTCTGGTGAGGACAACTTGTATCAAGAGAAGAAAATGGTAGGCAAGAGCAATACAAGAAACACCGACTAGGATTTTTTCATAATTTTTTATGATGTGCCTGTATGCACTGATTATGCAGTGGTGAAGTTTGAAGATCATATGTGAGGGACTATATACTATATAACAGAATATATTTCTAAGTTGAGTGGCTTCAGGATCTTTACGTTATATCAATTAATCTCATATCGTGCGCCTTTGGTACTGCCCACCTTGCGAATGAGACCCTTTTCGATTAGCTCATTTACTTCTCGCAAGACAGTGTCATCTGATACATCAGGGAAAAGCATTGAGAACATTTTGTTTTGTACATATCCTACATCGGTGATGTACTCTACTATCTTGATCTGTCGCTCAGTTAGATATACCTGCCGGCCACCCATCTTGGATTTAAGCTTCACATCTTGAGAAAGTTTGAGTATTTTTTCTTTAACTCGATCGTATTCGACAGCTGCCCCATAGGTGAAGTATTCGAGCCATGTCGTGTAGTCTCCAGCTGAAGCCGCCTGCAATGATCGATAATAGTTTTCTGGATCTTTATCGTAGAACTCCTCGAGTGAAAAAAATCGTCGCATATCATATCCGCCCAAAACAAGTACAAGCGTTGCGATGATACGAGCGATACGTCCATTGCCATCTGCAAAAGGATGTATCCTGACGAGCTCATGATGGGCAAGGCCCGCCTTCAGAACTGGATGTAGCTGCTCTTTAGTCATCGCGTTGAGCCACATGATAAATTGACTCATGAGAAAAGGCACTTGCATAGCCTCAGGAGGCTTAAAACTCACTTCTCCTGTTGAGGAATCTCTGATTGTTACAGCTTTGGTGCGATAGGCCCCTTGATACTCGGGAGAGAGGATCTTGTCTATGATGGTACGATGAAGTTTGAGTATGAGTGGCTCGCTGATTTTGATCACCCCACGCTCTTGTTCCTCATCGATGATTGAAATCACTTTGCGATAGTTGATCACCTCTTGGACGTCGCGAGGTCGCGCAATGACATCTCGCCCCATGAGGACATCTTTGGCATCCTCAATTTTCAGCTGGTTGCCTTCAAGATGAGTGCCATGAAAGACCTGGCGCACGATCGCATCCTGACGAAACTCTTTTTCCCACAAAGGGACAACTGGAGCGTGTTTAATCACTTCGGCAGCAGCCTCGATGCGTGATATATGTGAAAGAATTTTGTGTGAGATTTGATAGTCAGGTTTATACATGATGACAAAGTTTAAAATTCACAAGTTCCAAGTTCCAAATAAACGTCAATATTAAATTCTACGTTCTACCTTGTACCTTTTACACTACTGATTGATTTATTGTACATTTCCCGCACTACTTGCACAAGTGGACAAATATCGTTACACTCATACTATGCATGCATATCGTTGGATCACGGGCCTGATCATAATCATTTTAGGCGTGATCACGGTGTCTTCATACTTCCCGGTCAACGCGCAATGGAATTGCGTCCGAGACTCAATCCACAAAAATGCAGCTGGGGTACTTGATGGCGTCAAATGTGTAAGCACTGCCCCTCCGGGTCAATTTATTACAGAGCCCGTATGTACGGAAGGGTGCAATCGTCTCTGTGCGCGGGGATTCTCTCCAGCATGCAACTTTACCAGCATCTGCAAGGTATATGGCTTTGCCATCAATCTCACCAGCGTTGGAGCAGGCCTCCTCGCTCTCATATTCTTCCTATACGGCGCCTATCGATACGTCATGGGAAAGGGTGAGCCCGAAGCGATCGCAACGGCTCAATCTATCATCATCAATGCAGCGCTCGGGCTCATACTCGTCGTCACTGCATATTCGCTCGCCAGACTTATTTTGGCATTATTGAAAGTTGATATCATTTGTTTTTAACCTATGCCCACTCCAGTCTGGGGAAAAATCGATCCTCCAAAGTACGCCGACATCTCATTCGGAGACTTCCTCAAGTGGGGACTCCAGGTATTTTTTGTTGTCCTTGCTCTCTTTGCCTTGTATAACATGCTTATGGGAGCGTTCGGATGGGTGAGCTCGAATGGTGTAGAAGAAAAAATACAGGCAGCTCGGGACCAGATCATGCACGCACTCATAGGTCTTATATTGGCGATATTTGTATTGGTTATTTGGGGCGTCTTAGCAAGTAATATGCTTGGAATCGTCCAGACAACAAGTTCTGGCCAATGGCTCCTTTGTCTCCCCACCATCAATGGGAATACCTGTCCCACGAAAGTGAACTAAAATCAGACTGCACGGTATTCACACGATAGTGCCTATTTGGGTGATATTTTATATATCTTGCTGCCCGACACAACGAAGACGTCATTTCCAGTGCTCACCACATGACTCGCGTGAGCTAGTATTGGATCGATAATCTGTCCGTGAAATGCCCCGGTTTTTTCGAGAGAATATATAGCAGTGTTTTTACTATCGAGAACATAGGTGAATGGCACATCAGGTGAAGCAAAGATTTGATTGATCAGTGATGCCTTATTTGGGAACACCGCTTTAAAATCACTTCGATTACCGGACGTGAACTTTTTCATCGAAGTTGAAGATGCGACATAGACGGCACCATCTAGTGTCATCATTTTTCCCCCGGCAAAACTCGCCGCTGTCTCGGCGCTCAAATATGATACTCGTGGGGCAAATGACTTGGTATCTATCGCAATATATTTGTATATATCTTTATTGCCATCAGCAAGCATATAAATATTACTATTGAATACGTTCATGTCTGTGATGGTCCCCCACTCGCTATCTCGCGGAATGACCTGAACAGATCGAGAGGTAGTAATCAAAAATACACCTTCTCGCTCTGTCAGAGCATAAATATATCCACTCGACGCTGCAACCAGTCGAGCATTCTTGATCTTGTCTGAGGTGAGCACCTCATATGATCGATTGGTAAGTGAGATAGCATATATCACGCCCCTGTCACCATCGAGAACATATAGAGTATCACCGTCCAAGTCCGCATCGGTAACCGTCACTTGGGGATTTTCTACGATAATATCAAAGACTTCCTTGATCGTGACCGGGTCGATACGCAGAAGTTCTTGCTTTTTTTGAGTAATTTTTGCAGCGAGCTGGGTCAGTTCGGTACTATGCAGTGATTTTGTTTGTGCAGAAACGGTGGCTAGCTTTTGCTCAATTGAAGTGAATATTTCTCCTGATTGACCTGCGTTAAGAAATGATTCTGTGGTTGCACGATTGAGATCTGCATCTATTGTTTGAATCAACACGGCATACTCGCTCTCTGTATTTGGCTTAATGTATGTTATTAAACCACTTTGACGGAATGCAAGATATATGAGGAAAATAGTTGGAACGATGATGAGCAGGAAACGACGAGAGGGCTTCAGGCTGGCCCTTGAGAAACGCGACCGAAATCGGATCAGCGCGATTTTATATCGTTCAAGCAGAGTATGTAGGAAAGGCGCTGTGATATTGCCCTGGGTAGATTTTGTCACTGACTCTTGAACCTCAATGCCCTCATCTGTACTCACTGTTTGAATCACCTCATCAATCTCGGTCGTCGGCAGATCAGTCGATATCGTCTCAAGTTTTGCGAATGAAGCGATCCCAAATCCGTAGGTCTGACCTTCATCATATGTTTGCATCATTTCAACCACTTCTTCGGGACGATAATGGTCGAAATAGTATCTCAATCCTTCATCTCCTCCAATATGCTCAAGAAATGCATCTGTGGTTGCTATGTAGAGGTCACCCTCCTCCCAACTCCCCTCTGCACAAAATCCATCAGATACGATCTCTGAGATCTCACTGCCTCTTTTTAGATAGATGACCCCGGATCCATGAGTACCAAGGAAAACGTGTTGGTCACGCAGTCTTATGCTTGCACTATCAGATCCTTTTTCAAGAGTATCCATGACGGATTCCACATCATTGATAGCTGATGAGTCGTGCAGTTGATCATATGCCGTTTGCCACACGAGAGGATCGATATTCTGGTCATCTCCAGATACATGAGTGACGACGAGGAGGCAGTGAGCGTCACTGCGCACGTATACTGCTGAAGAGGGCGTAGATTTGGTTTTAAAAACTATGGAACGCATGGGTACAATAGGATTGTAACCCTTTCGAAACCTGGGTTATACAGAATAGAGTACCATAACCAAAAGAGTAATAACAGCAAAAACTAGTTGTGCCGCTGTCACCGCCACTATAAAGCCACCTGTTTCGGTCCACACTGTGCGTGCTAATGACCTGATCTGCCCCAAAAGTACAGCACTATATAACACATATAAAAGTGCGAAGACGACAAGGAACCCTTTCACAAGCCACCAGGTGAGAGTGATGTCGAGTGTGCTAAACATGAGATTCATGCGCTATTGCTGCGCCCATTGCGCTATTTATAATTGATACGACCAGATCAGGGTCAGGAACATTGAGAAACTCGATATTTTGCGCTGGTCCGTCAGTTACGACAAAGACGTCGCCGTAGTTCAAAATTTGACCAAAAAATCCAGTAGTTTTCGCTGTGGCATCGGCCACCTTAGTGATCAAGGTCTCCGTAGTCACTCGCTTGGATATGCCGTAATAATCAATATCAACGAGGCGAACAGTAGATATAATGCCCAAATTGTAGTACCAGATAACAAAGTTATACCAGCTATAGGTGAATATGAGAGAAAGCCCAACCAAGAGACAAAGAATAAGTGCCATGGTATCTATATATGATGCAAGATATATTATGCCGACGATCAACAAGACAAAGGCCATGACAGAGTTGATGACCCAGATGACTTGAGTATATGGACTCGCGCGGAGTATCAGGAGGAGCTTTTCACCAGGCTCTTGCTGGGAATACCGCATATTTGGCATGACACAAAAGGCGCCTAGGGCCTTGCGTTGAGGAATGAGTGTAGATAGGTCGAGTGCTGCCATTTCGGTTACCCATAGTATAGCATAGCTGAAGATTGCAAGAAAGATAAGTCTATGGTAAAATGGGAGCTCCTGGTTATATAAGCAGTGTGGAACCAACCCTTCTCATCTCGAACAGGGTATTGAAACGCACTAGCGCTGATGATACTCCCGCCAAAGCGGCGATGGGGGAAAGTAAGTCATAGCCGGGTTTTTTTGTGCCTCAAATTGAGCTCCACTTCTCGACCCCAGGTACCGTACGGTACCTGGCAGGCTACTTAGCTCACTTCTCGGCTCGAAGTGACGCTTTAAGGACTTTACGACTTTATAGACTTTATAGTCTATCTTGACTTGGAGTTCTAAAATAAGCCATTACCTTGATCCGTCCAATTGATTCCTTGAGGCACAGTGAACAACGCATCATCAACCGGCAGCTTTTTGCATGATGCTAAGACGCTATCAACATCAACCGCAGATATGTCATTTTGTTGAGCTTTGATTATCTGCAAGATCTTGGACGGATCTGAAGATATAAATGGCGCAAGCATATCGATATATGTTCCTATCCCACATTGCTTCACTCCCTGATTATTTGCGCTCCACTCATATGCACAATCTCCATTCACTAATACGTGTTTTTGTATTTGCTGATCAACAAACGCGACTTTAATTTTCTTTTCTTTCACGTACAAGTTCAGAGAATTATTTTCGCATACCCATGGACCTTCAAAATCAAACGTGGGAGTTGCTGGAGCAGACTGTGGCGATAGTGCCTCTTCTCTTGATGGCGCCATCTCAGCATTCACCTGTGCAAAGAGAGATTTTATACCTTCCTCAACATAGGGAGTCTGTTCGGGTGTAGGCAAAAGTGTTTTGCTTTGGGTGCTTGTTGGCGACGGAGAAGTTAGTAAGTTGCTTTTGTTTGCATTTCCATAGGTAAGCACGATATATGCCATGAGTGCCAGTGGGATGATAACGAGAAATGATGATGCTCGCTGGAAAAAATGCATCATCTGTTCTCCACCTCGGTGATGGAGGGAAATTTTGTGCTTGATGGGGTGCTTAGTTGAAGTGACCATGAATCTGATCAAGTGTATCAAAATATTGGATCATACCGCAAGTGCATATCAATCACTCGAGCAGAGCTTGCTTTTCGGTAGTGCTCTCGAGCTGCACCTTATCCATCACCCGCAACAACTTTGTTGTGCGTGTCTGAGAGACTACCTGATACTGCTTCAGTATCCCATCGACTCGATCCCCCAATTTATCGACTTCTTCATTGTATTTGGTGAATTCTTCTCTAAAAGTCTGAATGTGTCCTATGATCGTACGGAGATTTTTTTGGACAGAAAAATAGTCATACGCCTGTCTTACCATGCGTAAAATCGCAGTGAAACTAAAGGGCCCTGCAAATACAACCTTTTGATGCATCCCATCGATCCAAATATCCTGCATCTTGTCGTAAATATATGAGAATATCATCTCATTTGGAACAAATAATATGACAAAGTCCACAGTGTTTTCCTCAGGATTAATATACGTTCGTGAAGTGACTTGTTTGATTTTATCTTTGATATCTTGCTCAAACTGCTTGCGATGTTGCGCACGCTGACTCTCATCTGTAGCTTCAACGATTTTGAGCAGATTTTGATAAGGGAATTTCGAATCGATATTGATCTTCATACCATTGGGCAATAGAACCGTGAAATCCGGTCGTGAACCCTCACCTTGAGTGTCTTGGATTAGGTAGTCAGCCCCTTTAACAAATCCATTCATCTTAAGCAAATCTTCCGCGACTTGTTCGCCATACTGTCCCCTGAGCTGATTGTTTGAGAGGACACGCTGTAAGTTATTTGTCGTTTGCATGAGATCCTGCGTATGCTTGGCTTGGGCAGTGATCTGCGTTTTGAGACTTTCGAACGAGCCAATACGCTCGCGCTCGGCTTTTTCAAGTTTTTCATTTGCCTTATGTAGCTCAAGAGTCAGATTTTTCATCGTCATATCGATGAGTTCTTGCTTGTTGTCGAACTCATCCTTGATATTTGTAGTCGCAGCTTCGAGTTTTTCTTTTGCTAATAGAGCCGTCTGTTCTCCAGCAGTCTGAGTCATCCGCGGGATGATCGCATTGAGCTTCTCCTCTACCTTGTCAGCGAAATCAGCAGACTGACTCTTAACTCCGAGGATGCGTTGAATCACAAATCCAAGTACAAATCCGAAGACAAAAAGAAAGAGAGAGATGGCAAGCGTGTTCATAGATTACTTAACCAATACGTTGAGCGTCGACTGTACAAACGAGACAACTGCACTATACACGATCGCCCACAAAAGTCCATGGATTTGAAATCCGCCCGGAACGAAAAAGTTCACGATGTATGGCACCAGCAATATGACAATACCGTTTACAATCCATCCAAATATACCCAAGGTAAGTAGATTGATTGGAAATGTAACAAACTTGAGTATTGGTCGAACGGTACGATTCATGAGGCCAATCACCACGCTGACAAAGATAGCTACGGGGTAGTTACTGAGAAGAACTGGCTGAATAGTTGGAAATAGAGTATTTAAGAGCACAGCAGTGAAATAGACAGCAAGCCCATTGAGAAGGAGTTTAAAGATGAATGACATATCCAATATGAACTATAAACCATGGACCACAAAACATAAAGCATGAAATGGGGGGTCGACAGTCAATCTAATCACTTGGTACATATACGTTTCACATTTCATATTTCATTTTTCTGTTTCATATTCTATGTTTCATAGTTTATATTTTGTGGTCCTCAGAACTTCATAAACTGAGTCCACTTTGTGTAGAGCTCACCTGTTGCCACAAGATCCGCAGCGTTGTAACGAGCAATATCAAGGTAGCGACCCTCATCGTACATAGTTGCTACAGCATGACCATTCACTTCGGCGGTCTTGGGACTTTTGATGCCAAATGCTCTCGTCCACATATGGAGACTCCCCTTTTTGCGCATCGCGCCATAGAATGAGAGTTGATCTTGGAGATCAACATGTTGCACGGTGGCTTTATACTGACTCGAAAGGTATCGATTTATCATCAGATTTGCAGTTGGTCTGATGCCATGTACTGCAGACCTAACAATGAGGTATGGAACATCAAAGGCATATCCATTAAACGTCACCACTGTCTGATATTTGGCCACAGCTTCCCAAAAACGATTGAGCATCTCGGCCTCAGTATATGCGACATATTTCACACCATCCTCTACTTTCTCTTTTTCTTTTGTATCAGGATTTTGGTAGTAGACGGCACGTTTACTGGTCGGATAGTCCATCATCCCAACTGCGACGATACGCCCCGTCAACGGAGAGAATCCGAGTCCCTCACGGAGGGAGTCCATCCCAAACTCAAGCTCTGTCTCATTTTTGGATTCTTTTTTGATCCAACTACTGAGATTTTCTTGGGAAAGTGGATCTATGTCTTCCCACTTTTCGCCAATAGTTTCGATGTCGATGATCAGAGCTTGAGCCATAGGGTATGTGATATTTCAATGTATTAAACTTGTGGTGCCATAGGAACGGTTAGAGTCATTGGCATTCCACCAGGACCGATGTATTTTGCCCCGCCAAATGCCAAAATTGGCAAGGTGATAAACGGCACAAAGATCAATCCCAAGGTAAACGCAGTCGATTTCCCAAATGACTTCGAGAGAGCATCATGCATGATGAGGACGATGATTATATTTACCAAAGGTACAAAGATGAGCAAGAACCACCATCCTGGTTTGCCAACAATCCGCAACAAAACAACGGTACTATAAATCGGGATGAGGCAGTGCCAACCTGGGCGACCAGCCTTGGTAAATATTCTCCACATAGTAACGATCATCAGAACTACGAGTGCGAAATAGAAAAATCCAAAAACTGATGCGCCAGCAGTTGCTGCTTGGGCACCTGCGGCTGAAGGTCCGTAATCAGTAGAAATAGGATAACTATCAGTAGCCTGAGCAATGAGTGAAAGTAGCATAGATATGTATAGGCGACCAAATGCTAATATGAAGGTGAGTATAGCCCTTCGAAAGTAATAGTACAATAACCGCGGTATACTATGGAGTCATGATCTCACTCAATATCCCCGGTTATGGGCCATTATCAATAAAAACTATTATTCATGATTTAAATGGGACACTCAGCGTCAGAGGAGAGATCGTTCCAGGTGTAAAGGAGAAAATAAAAATGCTCAATGACGCAGGAATTCGTCAAGTCCTTTTTTCAGGAGATACACGCGGCAATGCATTAATATTCGCTAAAGATCTGGACATTGAGTTCCGACTTGCTCCTTCTGCTGCAGAAAAGGCAAATTTAGCGCGTGAATATGGAGCGGATTCATGTGCAGCGATAGGCAACGGTCGTATAGACAAGGAGTTATTTGAAGTGGTTAAGCTCAGTATCATCGCCTTGCAATCAGAAGGTGTGTATACTGCATCACTATCTGCCGCAGACATTGTAGTGCCCACTGTGGTTGACGCACTCAATCTATTTCTTGATAAGAATATACTCATTGCTACCTTACGTTCATGAATACGCTTGTTACCGCAAAGATCAACCCCGATATTGATGGAGTCGCATGTGTGCTCGCATATACTCATCTACTTCGATCTCAAGGAAGAGATGTGTCAGTCGGGATATTTGGCACACCTCAAGAAGAGGTGAATTACTTCATAAAATCGCACAAAGTCACGGTCGAACCCATGAGCATTGACATGCCCATTGCTCCTGGCACTCAGGTTGTGATCGTGGATGGCTCATCGCTCAAAGGCATGCATCCAGGCATCAAGGCAGAGGAGGTCACCGAAATCATCGATCACCGTATCGTCGACTATGTTGAGGGCTCATTCCCTCATGCACATATTCAGATTGAGGCTGTTGGGGCAGCTGCCACACTCATTATCGAACGATATATGCACGCAGGATTGCAGATTCCGCATGAACTTGGCTCACTCCTATTTGGTGCGATCGTACACAATACACTTTGGCTCAAAAGTACAAATACAACCAAGCGCGATGCGGCTGCACTAGCACCTGTTGCGAAAACACTATCCCAACCACAAAAAATTGCCCAACAGATGTTTGAGTATGCGTCAGATGCGATGGCGAAAGATCCCATATCCCTTGTAAGAGATGGAAAACAAATCACTCTCGACGGACAGCAGGTCAGTATCTATCAATACATAGTGTGGGACATCTCAACAACAGAAATAAATGAATTAATCTCACTCGCTGTCTATGCCAATCAACAAGCAAACGGGAGCGCTTGGTCATGCATCATCATCACCTCTATATACCATGGGAAAACACTGATCTTTTGTGCTGATAGAAAAGGTCAATCGATTTTGAGTGACAAACTTCATGTACATTTTGAAGAAAAATATGCACTACTCCCTCACCTTGCTTTGCGCAAACAGGTCCTTGAGGGACTATTCAGAACATAGACATTTTGATATTTTTCGGTATAGTACGTTGATATGCAAAAGAAGTATTTACTGATTCCGCTGATTTTCGTAATCGGGATTGGGGGATTTTATTTTTACCGTAACTCATTTAGCGATGATCAGATGGAGAAAAAGATTGTCCCATCGGCATCGGTAGCGGTCCTGCCAACCGACGCTCAGGACATTTCCCAACCGCCTATTAGTCCAACATTACCTATTTCCCCTATTGACGATATGTCAAAAAAAACGTCCCTTAAAAAACCAAAGATGCTGATTGATGTAAACAAGTCGTATACCGCAACTCTTCAGACGAGTGAGGGCGATATCCAGGTTGCATTGACTGCAAGCCAAACACCAAATATCGTCAACAACTTTGTGTATCTTGCTCGTCAGGGTTTTTATGATGGAACTATTTTTCATCGAGTCATCAAGGATTTTATGATCCAGGGGGGAGACCCAAAAGGAGATGGCACTGGAGGTCCCGGATATCGACTCGATGATGAGCCATTTGACGGTGAATATACGCCTGGCACTCTCGCGATGGCAAATGCTGGGCCAAACACCAATGGTTCCCAATTTTTTATCATGCATGGGAACGTCCCGCTTCCAAAGGCTTATGTGATTTTTGGGAAAGTGATACAAGGCATGAATATTGTCGATCGTATAGCCACTGCGCCGACAAAAATAAATCGAGCAAGTGGGGAGGAGTCAACTCCTGTCACTCCTGTGAAAGTAGAAAAAATCACGATTGAAGAAAAGTGAATTTAGATATTCACTTTTTTCTTTTTGCGCTCGTGCCTGATCTGCGCCGTCACGAGCGAAATAATAAAAATGGTGACAGGGAGAAGAGCAATCAGATAATACTCAGGGTGAGCATCAAGCAGACGGGTGGCACGAATTCCCAATCTCCGTCCAATCTCGAGATAGATGGGTATCCAAAATATCACTGATACAAACGTACTCCAGAAAAACGTTTTGAAAGTCACTCCTGATATACCTGAAAATATCGTGATTGGTATGCGCAACCCAGGTATGTGTCGGCCTATGACAATGACCCATGCGCCGTACTTTTTAAATTTATCTTCTATATACAATAGCTTTGCGTCACTCACATGGAGCAGGTGCCCGAATTGCATTACGAGCTTTTGCCCATATCGTCTCGAAAGATAGAATAATACTGAGGAGCCGCCCATGATCGCAGCAAGCAAAAGTATATATGCACTCAGATAACTGATCCTCCCCCGCGATACTGCATACCCAATAAATGTAACAACTGCATCACCCGGTATGGGAAGTGGAATGCCAGATTCCTCAGCGAAAAGTAGCGCAACAGATGCAAAAAGGCTATGCTTGATCACAAATAATCTGAGCGAGAAAGCTATAAGTTGTACTATTTCCATGTTTGGAATTAAAATTTCAGCGAAGATGATCGAGTGAATCAACAGAGTATATACCATTGAGTGCCCCTGCTCGCCATCGTGTAAGCGTAAATAGTTGTTTGCTCGAATGAAGCACTCCGGGTACCGTGGATACCGCGGCGCTATATGAAGCCTCTTTCACGAGGTTCACTGACTGGTCATCATATGCTCCAAATGGATAGGCAAATGTTTCTACCTGTATGCCAAATAACTTTTCCAAATCCGACTTGCTCTCAAGAATCTGTCTTTTCACATACTCATATTGACCGTTTTTAAGATATGCATGATCCAGCGTATGTGATCCAACCTCTATCAAACCACTTTTGAGCATCTCTGCGACTTCATCTCTTGTGAGAAAATCATATCGATCAAGAAAGTTCGAGATGATGTAGATCGTACCTTTGGTTTTATACTTTTTTAATATAGGGAATGCATTGATGTAGAAATCTCGATATCCATCATCGAAAGTAAGCACAGCACTCCTGGTAGCAAGTTCATTTTCCTGGTTCAACAGTCGGGGAATTTCCTTTACAAAATACGTTTCGACGTTGTGGTCATGAAGTGCTTTTACTTGTTGTTCAAATAGCGCAGGATTGATCGCTAGCTTGTGACGCATCGCATCGTTAGGATTTTGCACATACTCGACATAATGATAGGTAATGATAGGGATTCGCAAAGTAGCATCAATACTCGCAATTGGCGTCATTCGTGCAGAAACAGATGCAGCTTTGATAGGGCTACTGGTCACACTAGGAATAATCTGACTCAAATAGGATTCAGAGTAAGGTATGGAGGGAGACAAGCGTGCTGCCTGCCAGCAAAAGACTGTTAAACTCACCAAAGCTGAGCAACAAACGATCAATATAATCCTCGACGTCTTCGACGTTTTCGACGTTTTCATGCGCATGTCATCATTATACTGTCAGGTCAATGAATATGTAATAAATAGAGATCAACAACGGTATTTTTACTTACGCAAATAAGGTACGATGTAACCATGTACATAGCAATCGACGTAGGAGGAACAAATATACGCATCGCGACTTCCCAGTCATTCCTCCACCCACTCCTCTCAACTCGAGTTGAGTATACACTCACGCACAACTTCACTACAGATTATGAGCGGATGATAAAAGAAATGAAGAATATATCATCAAACACCGAGTCCATTGGTATCAGTTTCCCAGGCGACTGGACAGGTAACCAAAACAAAATGAGTCTTCCAACTCACAATAGTGAGTGGGCGAATAAACCTTTTGTGAAAGCAATCTCGAGTGAATTCACTTGTCCCGTATACATCGAGAACGATGCTGTGGCAGGTGCATTGGGGACTGCACAATACGGAGGGATTGATGGCAACTTTATATACATAACCTGGGGCACAGGCATAGGAGGTGCACAAGTTGCTAGAGTCGGCGATACAGTGATTGCTGAGCAGCTTGACTGGAGTCTCTATCTCAAGAGACTAGAAGATGCATGTGGTGGCGCGAATGTAAATATGAAATATGGCAAGACTGGTGACCAATTGAGTGAAAATGAGTGGCAGGCCATCATAAATGACTTCGCTAACGAATTGAAAATATTCATTTATCAGCTACATCCTACACTGGTAGTTGTTGGGGGTGGCATAGTCACAAAGCAAAAAGCTAGGTTAATGGAAATTAAAAGCGAATTTGACTCTACACAAAACAACGGCACGAAAGTCTCTATTTCGATCCTAGGAGATGATGCAGGACTGTATGGAGCACTCGAACTGATTAGGAGAGCGCAAACAAATTCCACATAGAGAGTTTGCTTTGCTCCTCCAATCCAATATCAGCTAAACCATATCAAGCAAAAGTCTGATTTGTATCCACAACTTTTTCAATTCCATTGGCTCAATATCGTAAAATTTCGTTTTAATACACTCTATACCGTGTAAATAAGACAGAAGAACGGATAACGCAAAAACTATCAGGAAGCTTGTAGATACAATGGCTTATTATATCATTGCCCTTTTCACACATCGTCTACTCGCTCTAATGAGAAGTATTGAATTGACCTCACCTTGTTAGTATGCCCCAGGAAAATCCTATAAAAACAATATGAGCAGCCCTACCGTAACGCCTGCAATTCCAATCAGCTTTTTAAAAGATAGATCGTCTTTGAATAAAAAGGCAGACGCAAGTGTTAATAAAGATATTGATGCGGCGTTGGTTGCATTAACATATCCAACATTTGGAGCCAAATTGAATCCAACCTGCATAAAATAATTAAAGCATGTTGCGAATACCCCTATCATGGCTAATGTTAGAAATTGAGGTTTTGTGATATTGGTGATAGACACTTTCTTCATCTTAATTTCACCTAAGATTAATATAGTGACAATAATCATCGAATAGCTCAGTCTCGTCAATATTGGCACGCCGAGATTAAGCAGATATTTTGAACTCAAAGCGAGCATCCCCCAACAGATAAATGCGCCAAATGTATAGGGAAGCCATAATCTATTTGAAACAGATACATTCCGTTTTTTATCAATCATAATCAAGGCAGAAAATGCCACTATCAGGATTATTGCCATGACAGACTTCACAGTCAATGGTGCGCTGAAAATGAATATCGATGCTATTGCAGTGAAAACAACATAGCTCTTGGAAATAATTAAGCTGTAGCCAGGATTGGGTGAATACTTGATGCCTTTCAACGAAAAAACGTTGCCTAGGTAACTGAAAAATATTCCTTGAATACATATGAGCAAATACTCGAAAGGTTTGAGAGTAAATCGCGTGCCCGCTTGTATGCTTAATAGCAAATATACAATGACAGGTATCAGAAACATGGCAAGGTTATTGAGTTGCTGCGGAGTTTTTAAGTCATTACTTTTTCTGACGAATAGATACAGGGCGACTGAGCTTAGAAACATGAAGACGCTTGCTAATATCCAGTTCATGGAGTAATTATATATGATGATTATTGTCCGGGCAGTCTCGCAGGTGTTGAGAGATGAACCATCTCGTCATTTTGAGTTTATGTTGGTTCGCTATAGTGAAGGACGTAAAGCCATCTTTGAGCGACAGAGTGAGTATATATATCCCAGATCTGAGAGTTTATGCTAACGGATAAACATGCGTACACTACCATTGGCTATGTCTCAATGTCATTTATTGATTGAAACAAAGGAAAATTTTGCCCTCTTTTTGATCTAAGTACATCTTCGGTGGAACAAATGTGTCAAATGGGATTGTATAGAAAGAGTCTTAAGATGGAACTGATATAATCTGACTATGATATCTGACCATCAAAAACCAACACAGATAATACTGGCATCAAACTCCAAGCAAAGAAAACTAATGATGGATGCATTAGGTATCGCCTACACGGTCATTCCCGCTGATATTGATGAGAAAATCATCCGCGATAAGAATTTCGAACTTAGAGCTGAGAAGATAGCCAGAGCAAAAGCAGAAAGGGTCGCTGAAGCAAATGAGGGAATAGTTATTTCGGCAGATACTTTTTGTGCCTGTGATGGAATAGTATTAGAAAAGCCACGGTCTCAAAATGAAGCCTGCGAAATGTTAAAACTTCAGGCAAACAAAAATTGTACGCTTTATACTGGATTTTGTTATCTTGATAGGAACAATAGTATCGATTTCTCAAAAACCACTCTCACAAAATATGAATTCCGAAAGCTCTCAGATGAGGAAATATCCGAATTTGTGATGAATAATCCCGTCACAGAATGGGCCGCAGCTTTTTCTCCAGCGTATACGTATCAGTTGGGATTTATTGAGAAGATTGAAGGATCTTTAACAGGGTGTACTCATGGATTGCCAGTCGAGCTTCTTGTTCCATGTCTTGAAAAATCGGGGATTAAAATCTGATCCGCATCCCCCCACTCACTTCTGCTGCCCTGCTAGGATTCGAACCTAGATAAGCAGCTCCAAAGGCTGCTGTCCTACCATTAGACGACTGGGCATCTACCGATCTCATACCTCACACTTTCATCCTACCTAGCACTCATTCCTTGAGCTTGCGCTCAAGTACCATTATCCCGCCGAGGCGGGACTCCCTCTGGTCGGACACTGGGCATCTACCGATCTCATACCTCACACTTTCATCCTACCTAGCACTCATTC
>JBAXSX010000019.1:0-17471 GCA_037130495.1 Candidatus Roizmanbacteria bacterium | reverse complement strand
TCCTCAACAATGGTAATGGCACTTTTGCTGCCAAAGCTGATTATGGTACCGGAACATGGCCTCGCTCTGTCGCCATCGGCGATCTCAATGGTGATGGCAAAGCTGATCTTGCTGTAGCCAATCAGTCCAGCACCACCGTCTCCGTCTTCCTCAACAATGGTAATGGCACTTTTGCTGCCAAAGCTGATTATGGTACCGGAACGAGCCCATACTATGTCGCCATCGGCGATCTCAATAGTGATGGTAAAGCTGATCTTGCCGTGGCGAATCAGGACAGCGCCACCGTCTCCGTCCTCCTCAACCAAACTTCCCCCATGTTCTATGCCCAAGCTAGTACCGGTAACGTCGGTATCCGGACTGTAACTCCTGGATATGCTCTCGACGTACAGGGGGGCGATATTAATACCTCGGGACAGATTCGTAAGGGTGGCACAGCATTAACGCTTACATGTGTTGATGTTGCTTATTCTGCTGGGACAGGTGATGCTCGTTGCACAGCTCAAGGGACTGGATATATTTGTACCAGCGTTAGTGGAGGAGGGATTTGCGGTAGCGCATTAACCTCTCCTTGGGTTACTCGTTGTTGTAAAACAAGTAATAACTAATCCGTGCCGATTCGCTGCTCTTCCAATTCATATCATCTAGTCCATTAATTCTGCGATCTGTTTGAGATAGTGCGATATTGCGTATTGCATCGTCATATTCTCCATACAGAGTCGCTATATTTTATGTATAATTGTCCCTTATGAAACTAACCAAAATCGTGTCAACTATCGGTCCGGTATCTGAAAGTCTCGAAACCATCGAGAAATTGATCACCGCAGGTGTCAATGTCTTCCGCCTGAACTTCAAACATGGCGATCCCGCCGAGCATGAGGAGCGCGTCCGACGTATTCGTGAGGTGGCAACACGTATGTCGGCACCTATCTCGATCATGATGGATCTCCAGGGACCATCCTTTCGTCTCATCCTGTCAACACCGACCATTCAGCTCAAAAAAGGCATGACCCTCCAGCTTGGTACACCCGACTTCACCCTGACACATCCTCACATCATCCCCCTCCTACGCAAGGGACACGAGATATTGGTTGATGATGGGACTATTCGCTTTACTGTCGAAAAAGAGGGTGATATTGTCACTCTCTTATGTCACACAGATACCATCATGAAAACCCGCAAGTCGCTCAACATCCCGGGCGTGGATTTTCCTGTAGACTTGCTCACTGAGCGAGATATCCTCGGTATCGATCTTGCCGTCAAAAACAAGCTCGACTGGGTAGCGGTATCTTTCGTACGCAATGCGCAAGATATTCGAGATGTGCGAGCAAAGTGCATCGAGCGCGGATACACTGGTCCCCTCATCGCCAAGCTTGAGACACGTCAGTGCATCGATCATCTAGAGGAGATCGTCGCAGAGACCGATGCAGTCATGGTCGCGCGTGGCGACCTTGCTGTTGAGACGCCAATCGAACAAGTGCCTCTCCATCAAAAGCGCATGATCGAGCTCTGTTTGAAATCAGACAAGCCCGTCATCGTAGCAACTCAAATGATGGCGAGTATGGAAAAAAATCCATTTCCATCACGAGCCGAGGTATCTGACGTCGCGAACGCGATCTATGATCGTACCGATGCGGTGATGACGAGTGGTGAGACTGCTGCCGGATCCTATCCTGTTGAGACAGTCACCATGATGTCTCAGATCGCTGAGTTCCATGAGCAAAAAGGGAACAAATTCATGTCAAAGGATATTCATATGGATCTCGTCGATAGGCCTGCCCGTATCGCGCATGCTGCATACAAAGTCTATCAAGACTACATCACCACCAACAGTACTGTTAAAGCATTTGTTGTATTCACTCACTCAGGACGAAGTGCACGACTGCTTGCACATTTCCGACCTGATGTACCGATTCACGCCTTTACCTCATCCCCAACGATGGCCGGCAGACTCTGTCTTACCTATGCGGTGATGCCACATCTGTTCAAAGAGCCAACAGGAGAGGTGAATAAAGATCAAGTCACGCGAGTCATCGAGGAGCTCAAGCAACAGAACCACTTAGCTTCAGGAGATATCGTCATTGTCCTCCATGGAGACTATTGGGGTGCGCTTGGTGGCACATCCACTATGCGAGTGGTAAAAGTGGGATAAGAATAGTCCGTAAAGTCGAAAGTCGTAAAGTCCGTAAAGTGACGAACGACCGAGGGGAGGTTGAACGTTCTCACGTCGAAGGGTCGAACGGTCGAAGGACAAACTGTTATAAAGTTGATGGATTCAATTATTTTGATTTCCCGGACAAGCCTGCCCCGCTCTGCGGGGACGAAGTGCGATCCGGGATCCATCTTCTTAGTAACCCGGCAGGTACCGTACGGTACCTGGGGTCGAGAACCATGTCAGTTCGAGCCTGTCGAGAACCATGTCAGTTCGAGCCTGTCGAGAACTGGAGATTTCATTCCTCACCTACGTGAGTGAGTTATCTTTTCACATCTCGACCCCGCAGAGAGCGGGGCAGGCAAGCCACAAAGTGGCCCCTTCGGGGCTCGATGTCACAGATAAACTTCATCCTGATGCGCCTCGGGCGCAGAAGAATCCCATGCCCGCCTAACTAACTAGTTATTGCCGTGGCCCGCCTTCTCTATGTCCTACTGCCCATAGACCATTTCATTGATACAATAGGCTCATGTCCTCACCCATCCGTAATTTTGCTATCATCGCACATATCGATCACGGCAAGTCAACGCTTGCCGACCGTCTCCTTGAGATGACCCATACCGTCGACCTCAAGTCAGGTGAACAACAATTTCTCGATCGCAACCCAATCTCTCGTGAGCGTGGGATCACTATCAAGCTTGCACCTGTCCGGATGAGCTACACGATGGACGGTACCGAGTATATACTCAACCTCATTGATACGCCAGGGCACGTAGACTTCTCATACGAAGTCGATCGTACGCTCGCTTGTGTCGAGGGAGCGCTACTTCTCGTCGATGCGACTCAGGGTATCCAGGCGCAGACCATCGCCAATGCATACAAAGCCATCGAAAAAAACCTCGTCATCATCCCTGTGGTCAACAAAATCGACCTGCCCAGTGCTGAAGTGGACAAAACCAAACTTGCCCTTATGGACTTTCTCAACTGTGCAGAGGAAGACATCCACTGTGTATCTGCGAAAACGGGTGTTGGAGTGGAGGGGCTTCTGCGTGCACTGGTCCAAAAGATACCGCCACCTCAGATATTCCTCAATGATCATCCAAAGGCTCTGATTTTCGACTCATACTACGATTCATATTTAGGGGTCGTCGCATTTGTCCGTATGTTTGAAGGATCAGCTACTGAGGGACAAAAATATCGACTCTGCATCTCTGGGGCAGTATGTGAGCCACCAGAGATCGGTCACTTCACCCCCGACCTCAAGCGGATCGGAGCACTGCAATCTGGTGAAATAGGATATATCGCAACCAATCTCAAAAATATTCGCGACGTGGCTGTCGGTGACACGATCGTCCTTTCCAAGTCACCTGACACGGGGCTTCCCGGATACAAAAAAGTGAAGCCAATGGTCTATGCGAGTATGTTTCCGACAGATACCGATGACTATCTAAACTTCAAAAAAGCCCTGGAGAAACTCGCGCTCAATGATGCTGCGCTGGATTTCCAATCGATCTATAGCATGACCCTCGGCGCGGGATTTCGCGTTGGCTTCCTCGGGCTCCTCCATGCCGATGTAGTGCGTGAACGACTCGAGCGAGAGTTTGATCTGTCTATAGTCCTCACTCCTCCGCAAGTGGAGTTCATCAAAGAGGGCGAGGGGATGTATAAAGAGCCGATTGTCAAAATCATGATTATCACTCCGAGCGAGTATGTGGGAGGTGTCATGGAGCTCTGTGAGCACTACCGTGGGACATTTCAGACGATGGACAACAAACATCAGGTCAACATCATCTATCACATGCCACTGTCTGAGATGATCTCTGACTTTTTCGATCGTCTCAAATCAGTCACTTCAGGCTATGCAAGTCTTGATTGGGAACTTATTGACTATGCGGTAGTAAAGGCGGATAAGCTTCTCCTGCTCCTCAACTCAGATCCGGTGGAAGAATTTTCAGAAGTCGTCGTGGCAGAGCGTGCATTTGAAAAAGCAGACAACTTGTGCAAAAAACTACGCGACCTCATCCCTCGTCAGCAATACGAAGTCAAAATCCAAGGTCAGTTCAAAGGCAAGATCATTGCGAGTGAGCGTATTGCACCCTATCGCAAAGACGTGCTTGTGAAAAACAGTAAGGTGATTGGTGCTGGAGATGTTGGACGCAAACGGAAAGTCCTCGAAAGGCAAAAAGAAGGAAAGAAAAAAATGAAAATGGTTGGAAAGGTAGAGATACCCAAGGAAGCCTTTCAGAAGATGTTCAATAGGGAGAAGTGAAAAATTAGTCCATAAAGTCTATAAAGTCCATAAAGTCTATAAAGTCCATAAAGTCTATAAAGTCGTAAAGTCCGTAAAGTGTCACTTCGAGCCCCGAAGGGGCCACTTCGTGGCCTGCCTGCCCCGCTCTGCGGGGTCGAGAAGTTGACATGCGAGAGTGTTGATAACTTGTCATATTGTTTATCTATTAAGGCTTTTTTCTTTACCTGTGACCACTTTTTTATTTGCTTCTCTCTTCTGATAGCTTCATTGATATCTGTATAAGATTCGATATATTTTAAACACAGTGGTCTTCGATTGTGGGTGTATGAGTTGTCATTTATACCCAATGAATGCTCATGCATTCGTCTTTCTATGTTATTCGTCACGCCAACGTAGTAGGTGTTGTCTTTACACTGTAGGATGTAGATGTAATAGGTGTTCATTGGCTTTGTTCAGTTCTCGACCCCGCAGAGCGGGGCAGGCAGGCCACACAGTGGCCCCTTCGGGGTTCGAACTGACATTGTTCTCTATCCTTCTTAACGCTTCGATAGGTTCTGCGTATTTGGTTCAGCCAATGATGACTACAGCACTATGCCAAGTATTACGATAGCGATGGGTATGGTAAAGAGATACCATGGTACGCTCGCTCCGGAGACAGGTGGAGGTGGCTTCGGGACTGTAGTGAGCGGCGGGATGGTGATCGGGACTGCGGCGATCGCACACTGACTCGCCTCAGTGCATGCATCGGGCCCGCTGCCAAATACCTGAGTGCATGCTTGAGATACACAGACTTGATGACAACACTTCACGCCATCTTGTGCAGTCGTCTGATCGAGACAAAGCCCTCCCTGATCAGATACGCCACAGATGCCACATCGAGCATCACACTTATTCGAGGCGATGATAGGCGCGGTCGGTTGGACACAGCTCGTGTCAGCAGTACATCTATCTTGGCCATCTCCAGACACGCTGGTACACGCATTGCTCACACAGGTTTTGTAGCAGCAGCGACGACCACTCGGAAGCACTCCTCCATCACGACAGACTCCGCCTGCATCCTTCCATCCACAGACGCCACAATCGGCAGGTGCACATACGGGAACCGGAGGTCCACTGACAATCGGTGTAGGACTAAAACCAGATGCGATCAGTGTGGGAGTGAGGGGGTTGGGAGTCACTGTAGGAGTGAGCGGATTGTTTGGTGTAGGAGTGGGGGTCGGCGTTTTGGTCAATGTCGGGGTTGGGGTGAACGTGGGCGTTTTGGTAGGTGTCATGGTCACTGTCGGGGTAGGTGTTTTGGTTGGAGTAGGAGTAGCTGTGGGAGCACCTGAGGCTGGAGGCTCAGTCGGACCTGGTGGGTTTGTAGGGGGAGGATTCGTTGCGTTTGGATTGGGGGTATTTGTCGGAGATGCTGCGCAATCTGCGGTTGTGCCAAATACACGTCCTGCGACACTGACCCCCGTCGCTCCAACCAGTTCAATATCTGCTTGGATACGTCCACAGGTAATCGGGGTGAAGGACTGTGCAGTTTGAGTATCCAATGACTTCGCATAACCCGCCAATGATGTCAAGCTTCCAATATTAGAAAACTCCTGTATTTTTCGATCCCCACATGGGTTTGCCTGATCTTGATCACCACTTGCGACGAATGCATCACACTGAAAAACATTTGATTTCACTGTGTATGTAATGTTGGCACAGCTGGGAGAGGCACCTGCAGGACAGTCCAGCTCGCAACTCCATGTAAATGAGCTGTTGGTCAAGGCGGTGATACTACAGCTCCCGCACGGGGAATTTGAATGATTAGCATCGCACTTATTCCATTGGACAGAAGTTGCGGCTACTTTGGTCAAATCAGACTTGGTCACGGGTGTAGGCTTGGTCGTATTCATATCTTTGATCGTCGTCATGATGAGCATGATAGACACAAAGAGGAAGACGATCGAGAGTGCAATGCGAGCGATTTTCATTTGAGTATTGCGTTATTTTTGAATTCTTCGACGAGCTGTACGAGCGGCGATCTATCGGGCGACGTGTCCTGATTGTACAAGATCACCAACTGATCAACATCTGCTTTCATATCAGGAAAACTCGTCAGAGGTACTGTGGTACGTGCGCGGAGAGACGCCGAAAGTGTCGCATCTTTTTGATAGTATTTTCGCATCGCTGCCCACTCGATGAGATCCTTGTTCACTTGCGTGATGAGTTGATCAGGGGTCAGATCTGGATAGAGCGGCTGAGCAGTCTGGAGGAGTTTCGGCGAGTCGATCTGTATCTGATCAATCATCGTATATACAGCGGCAGCGGAACTGGTTGTGACTGATGGCTCTTGGGGAATCGTTTGAGTGGGCTGGACTATTGCAGCTACTTTGAGTGGATCTGAGGCTGCAGTCTTTGTCGGAGACGAGCTAAAATCAACGAGGTATTTTATCCCATAAAAAGTCAGCGACATCAGGAGCACGGCTAAAGAAAAAGGAAAAATGATCTTATCGAGGCTAAACTTTGACTTGGTACCAATAGGCTTTCCAGCAACTGGAGAGGCGACACTCAGCTGTTTTTGGAGATCCAAAGGGGTAAAGTTGCCAGCCATAGGCACATAGTAGTACAAATCGCCTCGACTGTAAAGGAGTACACGGCCAGTGAGAGGGATGCTATACCATCTCAAAACGAGCGTCAACGAAATATTTCTGCATATATGTTTTTTGGCGTTTGGCATACTGGATTTCCTTGCTCACCCATGTTTGTTGAGCCTCATCCAAACTGATCTGCTCATTCAAATATGCATATATCTGAGCATACCCTAGAGTTTTGAGACCGGGCATATCAGGGGTATATCCTGCAGAAAGTAGCTGTTTACACTCCTCTATTGCGCCACTTTTCATCCTATCCTCTACCCGGCGAGTTATCCGAGATCGCATTTCTTCTGACTTCTCATACAGCAAGACGGTGATCGCCAAAGATGTATGACTTTCAAGTGTGACAGTCGGAGACAGAGGCGCTTTGTAATGAGGATTGCGAAGTTTTTTCAGTAAAGATCCAAGTCGATGGGGGTTGGAGCGATCACTCTCGTTGAGCGTATCTACTGCATGCTGATCATATTCCATGATTTCGTGCTGAAGCTCTGATATAGGAAGCGAATCGATCCGATTCGTTTCTCCTGCATCAAGAGGGATTTCCGGAGTCGCACGGTCAGGATTGAGATGGAGTAAATAATATGCATAGAGACCAGTACCGCCTACGATGATTGGAGACTTTCCTCTCACAACTATGTCATCTATGATCAGTTTCGCACTTACTGCGTATTCGTGTGCGCTATACCGCAGAGATGGATCGACGATATCGACCATGTGCATTGGAATATCAGGAGGATTGTCAGATTTACCGGTGATGATATCGAGGTGTCGATAGACCTGACGACTATCGCAGTTGATGAGTTCGCCGTCTATTTCCCTCGCCAATAGCGCAGCGCGCGCAGTCTTGCCCGTCGCGGTCTGACCGAGGATAAAATATATTGTTTTCAAGTTGTCAGGTTATAACATGATGACTTTAGACCAGATGATTTGTTTGCTGCGCTGCTTGTATGAGGTTGGCATACATACAGGTGACATCTATCGGGCCAAGGCCACCGGGAGTCCCTGAGTACAGCGCTGCAATATCTTTAATCTTCTCTTCATCATAGTCACCTTTCAACTTTTTACGTCCGTCTACCATCTTTTCGTGCAGGCCAAAGTTTAACAGCACGACTCCTGGGCGGATGTTGGCCGGAGTGAGTATTTCCTTCCCAACACCCGAAATGATGATATCAGCAGCGCGATAAACCTCGTCATTGTGTGCAGTGCGAGAATGTGTCTGCTTGTAGGGGATCCCCAAGTTTGTGAAATATGTTGCGATGGGTGAGCCCGACGTGAGGCCGCGGCCAGCAATCACGATAGAGCGTGTTCGTAGCCAGTCAACTGTCTTAGCTGTCAAGGCTACAGGAAGCTTTACAAACTCAAAGTGTATATGCTCGTGGATCGAAGTCTGCCGATAGTAGACCCAGGTCAGTCCAAGAATACAAGAAAGGACAAGAGGAAAGGCATATCGGCGATTGACATGACCTTCAATGTCCATGTATATGGGAATATCGAGGTGTATTTTGACAGAGTCATACCCTGGAGGAAGTGGTTGTTGGATCAGTACTCCATGGGGAGCCACATCTTTGATCTTGAGCTTGAGCATCTCAGCGAAGATCGATTGAGATGGTACCTCGTCGAGTTCCCAAAGGACGAACTCAATACCAAGCTCTTCAGCTATCCGCATTTTGATTCGAATATATGACTGTTGTTCTGGTGAGTCGCCAATGATGATCGCGAGCAGTCGAGGGACAATGCCCTTTAACTTTAGATCGCCCACTTCAATTTTAAGGATTTCTTTGAGGCGAGTATTGATCGTTGTACAGGGGATGAGCATAGAGTTGATTATACACCGTGAGCAGAGCTCGGAAACGAGCAGCTATACATCGTGCTGACTGTTTGATCCCCTTGCATCGGAGTCCCAGTTCACGTAGGATATATTCTGATTGCAGGAAAGGCATCCTACCTTCTGCATACATATGCTATGACAGAAACCGACACCGGTTTTCAACCAAACCGTGCAAATCCTCCTGAGCAGACCGTGCCCACGATAGTTACTCCAGAAATACAAAAAAATCCAGATAAATTCATCAAAAATGCTCATCTCACTCAGGCATTTCGAGGAGTCATAGACAAAGCACTAAATCTGAGGAACAGTGATGAGAAACGTTCACCCATATCTCAAAGCGAACAGCAAACGGCAAGTATTTACTGCGCAGGTGATATGCAACTGCCGGACTTCACCGCTGTTGCGCGCGAGTCGATCACAAGTAGGATTAGAACCAGGATCACCTTAGGCCAAGTCAAGCAAGATGATAGTAATCCTTCAGTAAATCCTGACATCCGCAAAGGCCCACAAGATGTGGATGAAGAGGTAACAAAGGCTATCGCTGACGAACTCGATGATCAAGTGATTGCTGAAATGCGATCGTGGATCAATACCGAAAACACGAAACGTAAGGACGATGGCAAGCCACCTATTCGGATTGGTATCTACGGGGGAGGTATCGCATGGGTTGGCGATACCCTGACGAAGAACGAACAAGCGAAAGCGATAGGTGGATTGGCTGGTATTACTCGTGAAATATCACAGGACGCTTCTCCAGAAAAAAGGGCTGAAGCAGGGAACGTGGGCGCGATAGATTTCATGCGCGACGCAGGATATGACATCTGCATCACAATCGACCCAAAAGCATCTGCCGGTGAGATGGTATCCTCGCTCAGAGCAGATGCACTGGTGAACGAAGAGGTGCTCAAAAGATTGGCATATCCACAGAAAGCTGACGATCCTACTGGCAAGCTTACCTCAGGAGTTGATATGGTTAATTGGAGCAATAGGGCATTCAAAGAAGCTCAACTGCTCAAGCAGTCTGCCCTATCTCTTTCTGAAGTAATAAGCTATATGACTCAGGGGGAAAAGGACACTATGACCACAGCACTCGGATCCCTCCAAGTAGAGTCTTCAGATCATCGGGTCAATCACCTTGAACACTTTCAAAGCGTTCTAGACTTAGTGAACGCAGTCAGTTCTCACATGCCTCGGTCTGACAATGCGTCTCTGACAGATAATCAGCGACGAGATAAAGCATTTGATTCGCCGGCTGATGCGCTCAGATATCTGATCTTGCACAATGGCGTAGATACTTTTCTTGGAGGTGCGCCAGCAGTTGCAGCAGATCTCGCAACGCCTTTCAAAAGAGAACCGATCTTGAGAGAGCCGACAACCGGAGATATGATAAAGCACACCTTTAACAAGGGTTTGCGAATACTGTCCAACCGTGTGGCACGGCTTGCAGGTGAAAAAATCGATAGTCAGCATTTGGTAGATACCCTTCAGAAAACGCATATTGATGCCCTAAGCGGGATGGCCGGGTGGTTCCTCACCCGTCTACAGGAGATGGGCCGTGCAAATGGTTTGTCTGAAGCTCAAATGGATTCGCTCAAAAAAGATATGCTATTGAGCCAACTCACTCAAGCTGCACTTGGAACAGCTCGCATCGTGTCTCTTATGGATACGTCTGGACGGACAGTGACGGGTGACACCTCACGAGTTGCCCTACAAAATGAAGCGATGTTTGGAGCAAATGCCATATCTGTTGATACACTTCGGCAAAACACTGGTGTATCGGCACTTGGCCTAGATTTAACAGGTCTCGGAAACGCTTCTATAGAGCCTGCGCACGCAGAGATTAAAGAAGGTGGGGTCACATATCTCAAAGGTATTGCAGATGCCAGTCGTGAAGGCAAAAACGGGAGCAACAGCAGGTACGTCGTCGTAAACGCATCTCAAGTGAGGCCAGAATCAGTGAGTGGGGCGGTACTGCATGAACCGCGTTCATTTAAGAACGCAGAATCGACTCCAGATACAGTCTAGAAGAAATAGGATCGACGTGTGAAATGAGATGGGCATTTGCCAACCTCATTTCACAACGTCACTTTGGATTACAATAAAGTTGCGCCGACGATTTTCTCTTCCTTATTCTTGAGCCGCATGAGAATGACTCCCTTTGCAGTACGAGATCGTGGGGGCACTTCTTTGAGTGATATCTTCACGACTTGACCTCCACTTGAGGTCATGACCACGTCAAGATGCTCAGGCTCAATCAGTCCCATGAAGGCAACCTCGCCAAACTTATCATCGACAGCAGCGACTTTGACTCCCTTTCCACCACGATGTTGATCTTTGAATTCGCTTATGGCAGTGCGCTTTCCGATACCGCGCTCTCCTATCACCATGATTGATTTTTTCATATCGGCTTTGGTGATGATTGCGGCAGCTGCGATGTGGTCTCCTTCCTCAACATCCATTCCGCGTACGCCCATACCCGATCGACCGATAGATCGGACTTCTTTTTCGGGGAACATGATGGCTTTGCCACGGTTAGACACCATCATCATATTGGCCGTCCCATCTGTAAGCATCACCCACTTCAGCTCGTCTCCAATATCGAGTCTGATCGCAATCATGCCGTTCGTTCGTATATTTTTATACTCTACGAACTCGCTCTTTTTGATCGTGCCATTTTTGGTGAACATGACAACGTATTTGTCTTTTATTTCAGCAGTCTCTGCTCCACCCCGAGCCTTTGCCTGGTCAGGAGCAAATGTGAGGATAGATGTTACTTTTTCCTCAGGTCGCAACGTGATCACGTTCACGATGGCCTTACCTTTGCTGATGCGTGATCCAGCGGGTATATCCCACACTCTGGTTTGGAATGTCCGGCCAGTGTTTGTGAAGTACATGACATAGTCATGGGTCTGTGCTGCGATGATATTCAATATATCGTCTGACTCCTTGGTCTCCATGCCAGATACTCCTTGTCCTCCACGATGTTGTGAACGGAACGTATCGTTTGGCACATATTTGATATATCCATCTTTGGTCAAGACGACGAGTACATCTTTGTTTTCGATGAGCATCTCGTCAGAAAGCTCTCCTGGTTTTGATTTGACTACTTTTGTTTTACGTTCGTCACCAAATATCTTTTTGATATCAAGGAGTTCCCCTTTGATTACAGCAAGGATTTTGATCACATCCTGCATGAGAGTCTCGAGTCGCTTGATAAGAGCCGTCAGCTCTCGGAGCTCTGACTCGATCTTGTCTCGCTCAAGTCCAGTGAGTCGTCGGAGCTGCATATCAAGGATAGCTTTGGACTGCACCTCAGAAAGCTTGAACTTTTTCATCAACTTTTCTCGTGCCTCTGGTTCGTCCTTGGATTTTTTGATGATCTCAACGATCTCATCGATATTATCAAGGGCGATGATATATCCCTCGAGGATGTGCGCTCTCATTCGCGCCTCACGCCACTCATACTCACTTCGGCGGGTCACGATGTCTACACGATGTTTTAAGTAGTACTCCAAGATAGGCTGGAGTCCGAGCGTTTGTGGTACTCCTTCGACGAGGGCGACCATGTTGGCGGGGAAAGATGTCTGCAGCTCGGTGTACTTGTATATATTGTTCAATACTTGTTTTGGCGTCGCATCGCGCTTGAGCTCGATGACGACACGGATGCCCTCACGATTTGACTCATCACGAAGATCGGAAATGCCTAATATTTTTTTATCGACGACGAGCGTAGCAATTTTTTCAACGAGATTGGCTTTGTTCACTTGATAGGGAAGTTGAGTGATGATGATCGCTGACTTGCCTGATTTCATCTCTTCGATATCTGCAACACCGCGGACGATGACTGATGATCGACCTGAAGCGTACATCTCACGGATGTCTCCTGCGCCGTATACGACACCAGCCGTTGGGAAGTCTGGACCCTTTACAAACTCAAGGAGCTCATCTAAGGTGACGCCATACTGCATGCATGTTGCTTGATCACGCGCAGTCGCATCAAAGGGGACGATCCCATATGCATCCGGAGCGACCTTCACCTTTGGTTCTTTTGCCTTTGCCTTCTCAAATGCTTTGTACGCATTTTTGTCCAGCTGTGCCTTGTCGATCATATAGACCACAGCATCAACGAGCTCGGTCAGATTGTGTGGTGCGATCTTGGTCGCCATGCCTACTGCAATACCCTCACTTCCCATGAGAAGGAGGTTGGGCAGCTTGGCTGGCAAGTATTCAGGCTCCAAAAGCGTCGCATCAAAATTGTCACGCATGAGGACCGTATCCTTCTCGATGTCCAGAAGCATTTCTTCGGCGATCTTATTCATTTTGACTTCCGTGTACCGCATCGATGCTGGTGGATCACCATCTATGGATCCAAAGTTACCTTGGCCTTTGATCAGTGGGTATCGCATCGAAAAATCCTGCGCGAGGCGCACCATGGCCTCATAGACTGGCGCATCACCGTGGGGATGAAGTTTACCCAAAACGTCTCCGACGACGCGAGCTGACTTTACAAATCGACCTGCACTGCCGAACCCTTGCTTATGCATCATATAGAGGATGCGGCGGTGGACTGGCTTGAGTCCATCTCGGACGTCAGGGAGTGCCCGCGCGACGATGACAGACATAGCATAGTCGAGATATGCTGATTTCATTTCGGTAACGATGCTTGAGGTAGTTAGTGTGGTCATAGAGAAATAATCAAGTTACAACATGAGCTGCAAGCTACAAGCTGCGAGCAATAAAATAATTTTTTTAAATCAATGTTCTCTGCAAACTAATAATCATCTTGATAATTTCTTCAGTATACCCATCAAGTATTTTGTGCTTTTCAGAACTGAGGTATTTAAGATCCTTTGCAACATACAACATAGACTTAACTTCAATATTTGAACTATTTGCAATCTCTAAATATCTATAAAACTCAGTACCAGATTCTCGAAATGACCCTTCAGCTATATTATTCATGGTTGATACTGCAGCGCGCTGGATCTGGTCTTTAAAACCATAATCCTTAGACTGCGACATTTCTGAATAAATAACCAGTACAAGCTGTTTAGCCTTAACCCAGACCTTAATATCATGAAGAGATTTAAATCTCATAGGCTTGCAGCTAAATAGCTTGCGGCTCGTTACTTATTTTTCACCATCGATTTCTTAATCTCCTTGTATGCTGCTTCTTTTCCTACGAAATTGCCCGTCTTCACAAACTTTCCTTTTTCAAGGAGCTTGTATGTGTCAAAAAAGTGTTTGATCAGGAGACGAGTCGGCTCATCTAGATCAGTAATCAGATTGACGTGTGCATAAAACGGATCGACCTTTGCGACTGGCACGGCAATAATCTTGGCGTCTTGACCTTCTTCATCTTGCATCTCGAGCATACCGATTGGTCGAACTTTGATGCCGGTACCAGGAGACATTCGTGAACTTGAGATGACCACGATATCTGTAGGATCTCCATCGCCAGTCATCGTGCCGGGGATAAATCCGTAGTTAAAAGGAAAGACATTGGATCCATGGAGGAATCTATCTGCCATGATGATGCCTGTTTCTTTGTCGAGTTCATATTTGATATCTGAGCCCTCGGGGATCTCGATGATTGCGAGGACGACTTCGGGACTTTTGTCTCCCGGAGAGAGGTTGATGATGTTCATTTAATAAAAAGTAAATAATAATGTTCTGTAATATGTTACTTTCACTTTGGTTGTTGATTTAGGGTTGATGGACACACCTCAAACTCACAGTTTGGTCCTTTTCTTCCGACTGCTGTACCATTTGGACAGAGTTTTGCATCCATAGTGCAGCCCTCTTTATTTTTCACAGGCTTTGTAGTTGGTTGAGGTGCAAACGACGGACACACATCAAACTCACAGTTTGGTCCTTTTCTCCCAACTGTTGTACCATTTGGACAGAGCTTTGCCTCAAGGGTACAACTATTTGCTCCTATGCCAGGAACAAACAGGGCCATTTTTTTGCTGATTGTAACGACTGCAATCAGAACGATTATAAGAAGAACAACTACCAAAAATACCATCCGCACTGATTTGTTCAGGAGACTGTGAGCTATATCCATAGGTATATAAGTGAATTGTTAACGGAGTCTCGTATTGGAGAGACATGTATATATATTTTAAATATCAAGATTAGCAAGTTTGGCGTGAGTAATGATAAACTTTTTGCGTGGGGGGACTTCATCGCCCATCAACATTGCAAACACTTGATCAGCTTCCTGGACATCATCAAGTGATACCTGCTTCATGCTCCGATTGGTTGGGTCCATTGTTGTTTCCCAGAGCTGTTCTGGATTCATTTCTCCAAGACCCTTGTATCGTTGGACGATGACAGATTCACGATCAAACTTTTTGCCATCTTTTGTATTTGCCTTTTCCCACTCAGTTATTGTCTTGTCTCGCTCATCGGGCGAAAATGCATATGCCATTTTTTTGCCATGTACTATTTTAAACAGCGGCGGCTGAGCGATATAGACGTGACCTTTTGCAATAATATCGGGAAGATGTCGGAAGAAAAAGGTAAGTATGAGAGTCCGGATATGTGCGCCGTCGACGTCGGCATCAGTCATGATGACCACTTTGTGATAGCGGAGCTTCGCATAGTCGATGGTTTCGCCAATGCCCATGCCTAGTGCGATGACGAGATCCTTGAGCTCTTTGAAGCCGAGGACTTTATCAAGATACGCACGCTCAGTATTCAGAATCTTTCCACGAAGAGGGAGTATCGCCTGTACTTTGCGATCTCTCCCCTGCTTGGCTGAACCACCTGCTGAGTCGCCCTCGACGATGAATAGCTCAGAGAGTACGGGATCTTTTTCCTGACAATCTGCGAGTTTTCCTGGCAATCCCAATCCTTCAAATGCTCCCTTGCGGAGTACCGCATCTTTGGCTGCTTTTGCAGCGAGTCGCGCCCGTTGCGAAAGGGCCATCCGCCCAAGTATCTCCTTTGCAATGCGTGGGTTTTCTTCAAAAAAAGTATCGAGATACTCGCCAGTTGCAGATTGGACAAAGGGTTGGACCTCTGAGTTGCCGAGTTTGCCCTTGGTCTGACCTTCAAATTGCAGATTGGTCGATGACATCTTAAGATAGATGACAGCAGTCAGTCCTTCGCGGATGTCCTCACTGGTGAAGGCTTCCTTATATTCTTTTTCAGACATATTCTTTTTCGCGTAGGTGTTGATGACGCGAGTGAGAGCAGTACGGAAACCCGTGAGGTGAGTGCCTCCTTCGTGCGTATTGATCGTATTCACATATGAGCTGACATTTTCGGCCATACCATCGTTGTATTGGATGACGACTTCGACCTCTTTGTCCTCGACTGATTTGCGGAAGAAGATCGGATCGTGCAAGACTTTTTTGCCTCGATTGATATCGTTGATCATGGAGATGATACCCCCATCGAAAAAGTACGCAGTGCGCTCATCAAGGTTGAAGTTTTCGATGCGTAGATCGAGACCTGCGTGCAGATATGCACGCTCTTTCATGAGTTTTTTAAATGCGAGATAGTTGATCTCAATCGTTTCTTTAAAAATACTCTTGTCCAGATAAAAAGATACAGCTGTGCCACGACCAAATGGATTTTTCAGCATGGGCTCCTTGACCGCCTTGACGGGGCCTTTGGGGATGCCCTTGCTATACTCTTGGCGATGGACTTTACCGTCTCGAGTGACTTCGGCTATCAAGTGATCTGACAATGCGTTGACGACTGATGCGCCGACACCATGGAGACCTCCGGAGATTTTGTATGCTCCACCATCAAACTTTCCACCTGCATGGAGTTTCGTGAAGACGAGCTCCATTGCGGAAACTTTTTCTTTGGGATGCAGATCTGTTGGGATACCTCGTCCATCGTCATAGACGGTGTAGTATCCATTTTTTTCACAGTTGACGATGATGTGTTTCGCAAAACCTGCGAGCGCTTCATCGACAGAGTTATCGAGGATTTCACGGAGACATTCATTTACACCCAATTGGCTCGTTGAACCAATATACATACCGGGTCGTTTGCGTACGGGATCGAGACCCTCAAGGACGGTAATTGACGCTGCGTTGTATTCGGCCATAATGAAAAATTCAACTAACAATACCACTTTCAAAGTGATGTATGAACGAGAAGAACTCGTCCTGTCATAGTAGCACAAAATCACGCTCAGATCAAGCTCGAAAAAGGCCTAAAACTAGATCAATACATGCACATTTCAGGTGAGAAAATACGGTGAGGGGTTGCTATTTACTATAGGTATGATATACCCTCCAGTTGCCCGATCGATATACAGATAAGCTCTATATAAATGGTCGTGCATGCACGTTCAAACATGCGCTTACATGAAAGAAGTCTGTGCCTCCCTAAGGGTATGTATTGCTAGATAGCGATCTATCGATAAATGCTCTTAGGAGGAGCAGATAAATGAGAAAGGCAATAGATGCCTTGGCATGGCCATTTATAGGGGCCATGCCCGGTGCATTAGTCGCCCTGCTCGGGGCTGACGCCCAGTCCACTATAGTACTCCCCTTTATGGGGACGTGCACCATTTTGGCAGGGGCCATTTTGGAGCTAATGATATTTTCGCGTTGGTTTTTCAGATGAAATCTGTGTCAGAAAGAG
>JBAXSX010000018.1:0-18273 GCA_037130495.1 Candidatus Roizmanbacteria bacterium | reverse complement strand
TTTCTGACACAGATTTCATCTGAAAAACCAACGCGAAAATATCATTAGCTCACATTTGCCATGAGAAATACTGCGAGGATAGCGAAAAGGACATATTTATTGACTCGCGAAAGCGACTCGGCAAAGATATAGGGCAGAATCGTAAAGAGTCCTGTCAGATAGTACTCGAGCGGATATCCGGGAAAGAATACGAAGCCGAGACTATATATCCCGACGGTTGACCAGATGATGTATGTGGAATACGAGCGCTTTGATTTGACTAGCGCCCATATGATGAGCACCAGACTCCCAAGAGAAAATACATACGGTAGAGGCGTGATGTCACAGATGATGCCTTGACATGTTGGAGGAAGTGCGGATTTCGTAGGACTGATATACCAAAAGCGTCCCAAAGCCTCAAATCCTACTTTTACATGTGAAGCAATTGTGTTGCTTGGATCGTGGGGGATTGACACTTTTTTATCTTTCATCAACATCCGATAAGGCATGAGAATATTGTCGTATTTGTGATAATAGTCAAAGACCATGAGTGGACTCGTGACGATGACGTACCCGAGGATCGCGAGGAAGAAGTATTTTTTGGGGATGGTCCGAGCATATTTCAAAACAGATATCCCGATGATCGGAGCCAGTATGCAAAGCGAAATATGAACATGGAGGTATGCACCGTAGAGAACTCCAAGGAGGATGATGTATCTTTTGTCATGAGGCAATTTCACCAGTGCGTAGATCGTCAAGATCGTGAGGAGAGGGATGAAGCTCGGGTTCCAATACAATCGGTCGAAGAAATTGACCCATGTCGAACCTCCATAGAGCAGCGCAGCGATGAGTGCCACTTTTTTGCTCCCGGTGATCGTCTGTCCACAATAGTAGATGAGATAGGTAGTGATCAGTCCCGTTAGCGCCGCAGCATATGCCAAAATCGAGAGGCCTCCCTGTGAGATTTTGAGTAATAACGCAGTCAAATATACGAGACCTGGGCCAAGATAATAGTTTGCTTGAAAGACACTCACGCCGATCCAAATCCGGTGGAAATGCTTCACCTGCTCCCATGCATGGAGAAAGAGCACCTCTTCATCAATCCCAAAGGTGTAGAAGTCAACGACGCGGTAGAGCCGGAGAAATGCGATGGTAGCGAGTGCGCCTATTATCGCACTTTTTACCAGGAGTTTCCGGGATATAGTCATATATTCAGTTAAATAACTTTAGCTTTGTATTCATCCATGTGATAAGTCGGCCACGGTGCTTCGTCAAATAGGCGCGAAGACTCATTTGATAATTGCGGAGCTTTTCAGCCGGGAATTTGTCCGAAGATATCCCTCCTGTATGCTGCACTTTGATTGCAGGTACATATAGTATAGGCATCCCATGAGACTTAAGTCTGAGTGAAAAATCAACATCCTCAAAATACATGAAAAAGTTTTTTTCATCGAAAGTCCCAATTTTTTCAAATACCGTTTTGTGGACTAGTAGAGCCCCACCGGTTGCGAGATCTACCCATATCGGATGGGTATGATGACTCAGATCGACGAGTCTAGGTCTAGCAAATATCCAATCGAAGAGATTTTTCTTGGGCCCATCAAAGTAACCAACATTTTTTTCTGGTGTACCATCATTTTTTACCAGTTGCGGGACGGCAATATGTGCATTGTGACTCACTGCTATATCGCGCAACGATAATATGTCAGATGGAGTTGACAGAGCGTCAGTATTGAGGAAATATACCCACTCAGCATCTGTTGCGGGGATCCCTCTATTTACACCAGCTGCAAAACCGATATTCCGCTCATTTTTCATATACAGCGCTGAGGGGGAGTCGCTCATGAACTTTTCAAGTTCCAAAGTTGGGCTATTGTCCGAAATTATGATTTGAATTGATGGGTTTGAGAGGGTGCGCACCATCTGCATAACGAGTTCGGGAGTATGATAATTGACCACGACGACGCTGACTAGTGGGGCTTGTGCATTGAGAATATTCATATTTAGAGACCCCAACTGTATACATTGATATTCCACGGATCTTTTTCGTTACCTTTCACGGTGTTCATCTCAAACTCGTACTTGAGTGTCCTGCGAATGTGTTCTTGCACGTCAGGAGGAGTCAAGCTGGGCCAGTTCTCAACGATCACGATACCGGACATATTTTGGCTCTTTGCGTTTTCAAAACCCTGGATAGTAGACGTGTGGACGATTTCAGTAGAGGTTTTATACAGCAGGATATATTTTTGGCCCGGCAAGTACCACGGTATTCGGTCGAATATTGCATCAAATATCACCACATTTTTGTCTCCTTTTGTAAGCAACTGAATCTTTTTAAATGCAGATTTGTAGTCAACTATCGGATTTTCACGCATATCTGCGTTGATTGAGTAATATATTTGTGGACGAAAGACGAGCTTGCCTTTCGCTACTGGAAAGAGGAGAAGTATTGCAAGCAAGAGAAGAGAAGCTGAATATCTTTTTGCATGACTTTTTATGAGAACATCAGGGAGACGGGTTACTCCAACAGCGAATAGAATGTATAGGAGAGGGAAAGCACCGATTGAATAGCGGACATATTGATCGTTGACCTTGAACAAGGCAAGTGCAATGATGCCTATGGCGCCAACTGAAAGGATGACGCAGAGATATTTGTTCGTCTTCCATAACACTAGGCTCCCGAGGACTGCCCCAATAACTAACCAACCGTAGTGATACCGGAGAAACACCCAATAATGTGTGACAGAAGTGTTGATCTTAAACAGATTCACAAACATAGATTTGAGAAAAGGCGTCATGCTCAAAGCGCCTACGATCAGGAGTGTTATGGGAATAAGTACGAAGAGGTATGTATATTTTTTTTCTCGAACGACGCGATATAAGAAAACAGCGATGACAAATATTCCATTAAAAAGTCCGATACCGTGAAATAAAAAGGAAATACTAGCGACCACAGCGCCAATAATCAGGTGAATACTCAAAATCCGCTTTTTTTCCTGCAGTGTCATGTAGCAAAGGTATATGGTGATCAGCGTAAAAGCCTCCATCCATATGTATGGACGGAGCTGAGTTGACCATGCGAGCTGCATCTGGCTGCAGGCCATGACTAGCGCTGCTATGAGGGCTGATCTCGTGTCAACAATCTTTCGTGTGATATAAAAGATGAGAGGAATGAGCGCAGTGCCGATGAGGACGGAAGGGAGCCGACCCGCATACTCAGTGATACCAAGCAGCCAGAAGGACACAGCGGTGACACAGTAAAGCCCAATCTGATAGAGACCAGTGTTGTATCCAGTAGCATCGACCGGTTTGCCTGTCTGCACGATTGCACGGGCATAGGTCGCCGCATGACTCTCATCGTTCCAATATGACGCTTCATGGGTGATGCCACTGTATCTCAGATAAAAACCAAAAATAGTCATTAACCCGACGACAATATAGGGCAAATAGTGACAGAACTGAGTCCATAGCATGATCTTGTCATGCTGAGCTTGACGAAGCATGGAACCAGTATCGCTTTTAAGTACCTTGTCCATAGCAGCAAGTGTACAGTTTATTGCATTTTTTAGCTATACCCTTGCTCGCATCGACCGAGGCATTAATTACGCCTGATACTTCCGCCATACGAACTCAAAAGAGATGATGAAAAATGCATACATTCCGGTGAGTATGGTGCAGGTGAGGATCAGCGGATTCTGGATAGGGAGCAGTCTACCAACTACATATGCAACCACAAATCCAGTCACCCCAATGGCTCCAGCGAGTCTCTGTCTCCGGAGCGCAAGGACAGGCTGCATCCAAACAGGGAACATACCCATGCCCATGAGCACCGGGAGAAAGTAGGGGATCACCGCAGATGCCTTTTGCGCATCAGCAAGCGAGAACTTACCGCCAACATAGAGTGTGCGGATCACAAAAGGTCCGAGGAAATAAATCCCGAGAGATACTGCGAGAAGTACCAAAAATGAAAGTATTTTGGCCCGTGCGGCTATTTTGTATGCTGCTTTGAAGTCCTGATGCTTGACAAGGTCTAGGAGCGAGGAAAGGAGTGATATCTGGATGCCTATTGAGAGGAGGCCTGCCGCTGCTGATATGACTTTGTAGACGATATTGATGTAGACGAAGTGCCCCTCAGGCAGGTCGCTGGTGAGGGCGCGCAATAAAACTCCATCCGAACGCATCGCAAATGTCCCGATGACCAGCGGGATCCACTTGCTGAGAATCTCAGTCTTGCGCACTGTGGCGAATGCATGGGGAAATGATAGTTTTGAAAAGGGGATGAGGAACAGTGTGCAGACAGCTGAGCTGGTCATCGAGCTGGCAATGAGACCATACACTCCCCAGCTGCGAATAGTCAAATACGAAAGTATTGTCAGGAGAATAGAGCCAAAGAGACCAACGAGAGGAGCTCTATATACACGCTTTGTCGCATACCAATAGGTATTTGAAGCAGCGGTGATAGCAACTATGGGAAGACTCGCGACGATGATCTGTGCGAAGATCACTGCTCGAGAGATAAAGATCGCTGATTTGGTTCCCCCAAGCAGAAGGGGGATATAAATAGGGGCCCCGATGATACCCAGAACTGCGATCAGCGTAGCTATCAGTGTGAAAAAAAGTATGTATCCCGTAAGCCACTCATTGGATTTGTTCCTCGTATACTCCGGGGCTCCAATATCTACTAAAGTGCTTGCAAAGAGCATGGTAAGCAAACTGGGTACAGTAACAGCTGCGAGGAAAATATCATACTCTGCGCCAGCCCCCATGAGTCGCGTCGTCACGATCTGATTGACCAGTTGAGCAATCGTGTTCAGGCCGAAGATGAAGGTGATGAGAAAGGATGAACGGATCATAAATGATTATCCTATGGCATGTTAAGTATATGTGTCACGCGATGTGCGGTATGCACAACTTTGTCATAGTGAGCCTGTCGAATCCATGACTGTTGATTTAAGATGGAATAACAATCACATCTATAAAATATCATTGTAGTTCATCTACGTACTTTTACTAGAGTATGGTAGGATAAAATAGATATATATTCTCATATATGCAACTTTCACTCATCATCCCCATCTATCGACAGGAGAAGACGATAGTGGAAAATGTGAGGCACATCATCGCTGCGCTTGAAAAAACTCGTTTCAGCTACGAAATCATCTGTGTCGTCGATGGATATGTCGATCGATCATATGAGCTGCTCCAACAAGCTAATTTACCAAACACGCAAGTACTTGGATACGAGAAAAACCATGGCAAAAGCTACGCTATCCGCTATGGGATGGAGCGAGCCGAGGGTGACTATGTGATGTTTATGGATGCAGGGATGGAGATCGACACGAGTGGGATCAGTATGCTCATGGAGCATATGATGTGGTACGAGGCCGATATCATCGTTGGATCAAAGCGCCACCCGGTGAGTCGAGTCACCTATACCGGCGTCCGTCGGATCCTGAGTCTCGGATACTATCTCATCGTAAAAATCCTCTTCGGCATCACAATCCATGATACGCAGGCAGGGATCAAAGTTTTCCGTCGACCAGTACTGCAAAAAATCCTCCCGAAACTCCTCGAGAAGAAGTTTTGTGGCGATCTCGAGATGCTCGTCGCCGCAAAGGCGAATGGATTTGGACGGATATACGAGGCACCGATCAAGCTAAACTATACGTTTGCAGGCGTAACTTCAGCGGCTTCAATGAAGTCAATCAAAGGGATGTTGATTGATACGGCTGCAATATGGTATAGGAGATACCTGATCAAGCACTACACGACGAAGACAGCCATCTGATTAAGCCAATACTCAAGTCCAGCTCTGAGCTCATCTCTCTTATATTTTCATTTCAATCTTGCCTTGTGCAAGCTGGCGGATCATGAGAGCGAGATAGGTCTGGTAGGGGAGTCCGATTTTCGTTGCGTGTCTTTTCACTGCATCTATATCATCTGGCGATGCGCGGAGCGAGATCATGCGTTTGGCAGTATGAGCGCGCATACTTGCCTTTAGTTTCTTTGCTTCATCAGTAAGTGGTTTCTGAGATAGGGACTGATAATCAGTCAGTTTATCTGCATCGCGGGCAGAAAGTTCGTCGATATTAATTTTTTGGGATATGAGCCGATTGACCATAAGTGCTTTAGGGAATGAATAATTTACGTGCTTTGCGTGATGGATAGGCAGTTTTTACAAACACCGTGTCACTCCCTTCGAGCAACACAGGCATAACGGAGATATATTGCCGGTATCTCACGTACATGACTTTTTGATGGGGGTATTTCACCTGATTGGGATGATCTACAAATGCCACGAGTTCGCCTGTCAAAAGCTCATCAAATGAAACCCCTCGAGTCTTTTGCAACCAGACATCTTTCTCACGACTCCATCGAAACCTCATATCTAAATGATACTATATGTATTGACAATAGCAATACATATTACCTCGTATGCACTACGCGACGAAAACCGTAAATTGATTTAACTTTATATCAATTTAGCGTTAATATGACCGCATAATAAAACGTTATCTAGCACAAAAGATATCAAACTATATACTAAAGGGATAGTGATATATGGCGCAAGACAAGTGGGTAAAACTACCCTCGTCCAGGAGCTGAATCAGTGTAATTGGCTAGAGATTGTCGCGATCTGGAGGTGCGCGCTGCAAAGGCAAATGGATTCGGACGGATATATGAGGCTCCGATCAAACTACGCTTTCGGTAGCGTAACAACTGGCGCCTCAATAAAATCTATCAGAGGGATGTTGATTGATACTGCAGCGATCTGGTACAGGAGGTACCTGGTGAAATACTATTCAGCACGATAAAGATATCGAACTTCGTACAAAATTTTCACTAGGGGATTAGCTATGATTGGCTATATAAAAAACTAGCCACTTATTTTTTTTGTAAAATATAGAAACAGGAACCAAAAAAAACACGGAGTGGAGTATGGTCGAGAAATTCTAATAGACCAGTTTTCTTGGCTTGAAACGCGGACGTATAAACTATATGCATTTTCCTCATTTTAGCCCAAGAAGTTAATTGGATAGGATTCGTAACGTTAACTGCGTCATCATCAGGTTGAAAAGGAGTACGGATTGTCATCTCCATCTTTTTGAAAGAAAACTCTTTAGTGAATGCATACCTCATAAGCATGATGGCATTCCTTACCTTATTCGCAATACCCCTTGTATGTTTGTGATAGCTATTAGTGGTCGATAAAAAGTTCGGACAAGCAACAATTAAATAGCCATTTCTCTTCAAAACGCGATATTGCTCATCGAGGAATTTGATTGGGTTATCAGTGTGCTCCAGCACATTTATTGAACCCACTAGATCAAAATTTTGATCGTCAAAAGGGAACGTAAACCCACCATATTGATAGCAGTCGAATCCTTTTTTTTTGCATACCTCAACAGAAGTGCGAGATATTTCCATCCCCACCATTTTTTTGAACCCAAGCCTTTTCAGTCCTTGCAAAACAATACCTGTGCCGCAACCTACATCAAGAACCTTCTGTTCAGGGGAAGCGTGGTTTTTAATTGCCTCGATATACTTAGAAAATGCGCTCAGATTTTGGGATTCTAAAAATTCAGAATATTGAGTATTCTCAAGGTAATATTGGTGAGAGCTGTTGGCTAGTTTCATATTGTTTTGATTCTATCAGATAAGGATGATTGTGGGACTTCGTGTCTACGAGTAAACCTACCGTAGAATAACTTATAGATGTCCATGATGCATATTGCCACAAGAGTGCAGATTAAAAATATAACAGACCAAACACTCCATTTAAAGTTCACATCGAGTTTTTCTTGTGGGGCAAAGGAAAGAGATATCTTTGCATTGTCTGGGACATTATTAAATACCACTCTACCGAATTGATCTGCTGCACCTGCGACCTTCTTGTTTTCGTAGCTTAAAACCCAGTTTTTACTGTATCTTGTCGAAAGAATGACACGGTTTCTTTCGTAAATAGCATCAGTATCGCCCAGTTTTTGTGTTTGTCGTGGAGCAGGGTCAATAAGTTCGAATAATCCGAGCAGTTGTCCTCGACGATCAGTAATTATCGTTGGACGAAAATGCTTGTTTTGCGTTAAAGATTTCATGAGCTCATCTTTTTCTGCAAATGCACCTTCCCCACTACCCTCATGACTTATAGGCACTACTATATATCTGACAGACCATTCTGCCATAAACTGCAGCAATTGTGGGTTGTTTAAATTAGAATCAACACTTTCGCTTAGTGTGGATGCTTTGAGATTCAAACCTTCTACATAATTGTTGGCGAATTCAAGCATGTCGTTGTAGCCAACATATGGTCTTTTTTGTGTGATCGATACCCATCTGGAGTTGTAAGGTATTGTTAGTATGCGGTGCATGCCTCCATCATTTTTCAATAAGGCATTGAGTTGTACGTATTCTTGCGGTATTTGCTGAGGTATAAATATCGAACCAATAGAACCATCTATCAGTGGCTTTGTATTGAAAAGGAAGAGTAAGGCAATCATAAGAAATATGAGTCTTTTGAAAAGTAGTCCACTTTTGTATTGGCCTATCCACGTACTAAATGAAGCATAATTTATCGCTATCATTCCCGAATACCCCAGGGCAATAAAAAAGTAAAATTTACTTGACTCTCGGAAGGCCCCAAATCCCGGAAAATTGAGATAGAGCCATTCATAGGTGTCTTTAAATGGGGGGTGACTCATCTTTGTTAGAAATATACCCAATACTGCAATGATTCCAAATATGACATAATAAAAACGTTTATTGCCAGCTTTTGTAAAGGGAATCACCGCTAAAGCGGGTATTAGGAAGAAAAAGATGGGAGCTGAATAGACTACAAAGGGCACCTGTTGTCCACCTGACCAAAAAGGATGGAATAATGCCAATGATCTATACAAAGACATGAACTGACTGCCGAATAAAACCCTTTGAAAGAGTGGGTTTCCGCTGCTCAGATAATCCACATTCGAAAAAGCCACTATCCAATAGAAATTGAATACGCCCACGATGAGTGTTGATAGTAAAAGATATACAGCACACTTGGCAATATGCTTTGGTGATTTTAGACGTGTGAGAAAAGTAGCGCATGTCATCAGTATGACCACAATAGTGGTAAGGTATAGTGCGCGAATCTCATATGTCCCTGCTATAAGATATGCCAGGCTCAATAGCAATGCGTATTTAACATTGGGTGTTTTTAATAATGATATGAGCAACCCCAAGATCACGGGTGCAAAAGCAAAACTCGATGTAAGGGTGAGATGTCCCGTCCGGAGAAGCACAAAATAGACATTATAAGTCAAAACCATCGATTGGATAAATGCAGCATCATGTCTTTTCGTGATCTTCCACCCTAGGTAATAGCTTCCCAAAGAGCAGACTATAATTGATGGCCAAAAAAAGATAATCCGCTCTATAAGACCAAAGGGCATGTATTTACTTAAAACACCAAAAGCAAGTGACACGGGGTACATGGAAATCCCCATGTTGATTCCTCCAAAGTTTTCATTTGTGAGGATGGTCGGCCAGGCGAGCTGTTCGCTCATCTGCTCTCTGTTGTAATGCCACCAGTCGCCGTACGTAAGGATGCTTAGTGGCTGATAGAACCATCTCCAGTGCGTAGCAAGGACCACCAGTAAAATAGCACTGATCCAGATAGCGTGTTGAACTTGTGCTCGAGTAACGTGCATAGACAGTATCTAGTAATTAATGAAGAACAAACTGAGAATTATTTTTAGTAAAAAATGGGTTACTAAGAAATATAACACTTCCTTTGCCATTTAAATCTATTGATATATTTCGATTTGTATTGCGATCTATCGGCACCTCAAGGTATTCGTAGTGACTGAGATTTTGTGTATACAAGTTTATATTTTGGATTGTTTTTTTGGAATCATGGATTACCAAATTGAGCTCTTCTGTGGGTTCGTTAGTCATTCTTCTCAATAATACAGGCACAATAATTTTGCCACTGAAGTTTGCAGGTATGGCTTCGCTGAGGTCAAAGACATTCTTTTGAGGCGATTGAAATACTTTCATATATGTACTCATAAGCACACCTTCTGACCTGAGATGAGTTCTTTCTCCAGGCCACATGATGAATGACATGTAATCGTATTTACTTTTTATTTTAATCATAGATATTTCACCTGTTCTCACGGCTTCTTCAAAATGATCGATCTCTTTCAGATCACTACATATACTTGCGTGATCAAAATAATAGTCGTTTTGAGGACAATCTGGACCCTTTCCCTTTACTTCTAACAACACGATATTTCCATATGATTTATATACTCTGAAATGACTCATAAACTCATCTATCTTAAATGCGGGATAGAGCGCCGACCACAAGTAATTTTTGTCAATGACTAGGTAGGTAAAATCGCTTTGATTAACGGCAGCCACGATATCTTTTACACTCTGATTCTCCAAATCAAAAAGCATTCGATAAAGCTGTTTTTTAGGTGATCGACCTAGATCATACATCTGGTATACATCAGGCACGGCATAGACGGTTTTAAAAGGGTTTGAATAGTAGGAAACAAATTTCTCATCAATTTTTTCTGTACCTGGCCATTTATATGAGTGCAATATGTCTTTGTATGGATGGGGGTGAGGTGGAAAATAGAGCTTGTTTCCCTCGAGATTGCGAAGCTCTTGAGCAGCAGATTCGTATTCGTGTGGTAAAACGAAACTAGGATATGAATCTATGAAGGTTGTCAAACTGATACTTATCATTACGAGAACGACCACCATGGTAATAGATTTCAGAACTACATTGTAACGTTTATCTGCAAAGTTATTTTCCATTGCCCAGTAGATACCATAAGTCGCAATTATTATTTGATAAAAATTAAACCGGTACATAGATCGCAAAGTCGTGAATGTCGGTACATTTTCAAACAAGACCCTCGCTAGCTTTACAGGAGCTCCATCCCCAGCTACCAGATCAGCAGCTATAAAGTAAACTAAAAAGAGCAGTAATTTTTTCTTTTTAGTTACCGGTGAGATTAGGACCCCAAAAGCTGCTATTACAAAAAATAAAATAATTATAGATAGAGGAATCCCTCCCGTAACCATTTGTAATGAAACAGCATCAAACATTGAAGTGCTCACAAAGCTGGGATAGGTTATCTGGATAGAGTAGAGGAGGTGCTGATATACGAGGGGTAAATTTATACACACTGCAAGAACGAAGGAGAGGATGTGGTAGGGAATAATGCGAAATTTATGGTGATAATTATTTAGAAACTGGTAGATCCCTATACCAAAAAAAATAATATATGAATTGTGAAGATTACTTAATCCAATATTGAATGTAAATGACAAGCAAATACCTGTTAGTATCGAGAGAAGGAGTTTGCGAGACCAATGAGTCTCCCTATTCATCCGGACCATAAGTCCAATCATGAACGTAATCATGCTGTACTGAAAATTGGTGAGGGTGCTCGCTCCGAACATATAAGACAGTCGTATGGGGATAAAGGTATAGAGAAATGCAGATATATTTGCGGCCCAGACTCCTGTATGTCTTTTAAAAGAACGTAGTAAAAATATCCATGATAAATAAATGGGCAACGTTTGAATAAGCCAAAAACCAGCCTCAGGATGCAAGCCAAACAGCTCTGGCACAGCCAGCAAGGCTGATTTGAAGAGGTAGTGCCACCTGTTATAGTCAGTATAGCCTTCACAATCGATGCATCGAGTAATGTCCTTCTGATATTGATCTCCCTTAACGATTTCGTTGAATGCTGTTACTGCGTGATATCTGTATTCAAAAGAAAACTCGTGTTCATTATGCAAATATACACGATATTTTCCGATCCAGAGGCTAAAAAGAATTGCAATTACAACAAAAAAAAGAATCGGTAGGGTATATATTCGTTTTTTGACCGCAAACTTATATGCTTTTGTAAGTATCGTCATATAGTTTTAAATATTGGGGGAGTATTGAGTTTTCCCAATCATATGCGCGGGCGATCTGTAATGATTCCCTCATAAGCTGAAACTTCAAGTCTTTGTCATGGAGAAGCTTTATTATCAATTCAGCCAAACCAAGATAATCATCGACCTCGAACAAATACCCATTTTTATCCTTTCTGACTGCGTCTTTAAATATTCCCACTGGTGTCGAAAGTATACCCAAGCCTGATGCGAGTGCCTCTAGGCAAGTCTGGCCAAAGCTCTCATCTTTACTTGCGTTAATAAATATATGACTATGCTGATAATATGTTTTTATCTTGTCTTGGTCCTGATGACCTATATAAGATATATATTGTTCAATATTTAGCTCTTTGGTGAGGGTGCGAAGGGCCATTTCTTGAGGTCCTGTCCCGATGATCTGCAGATGTAGTTGAGGTGCTCCCACTGAGTTTACGACTTGCTGTATAGCCCTAAGCGTAGTCTCTAGCCCTTTTCTTTTTAACAGATATGTGGCAGCTATGAGTTTAAGAGTCTGTCTGTCAGTGTGCAAAGCTGGCAGAAAATCCCGACATATTATTCCTACCGGAATGATAACAATGTTATGGGGATCAAGGCCTTTTTGAGTAAGATATGTTTTGGTTTCAGAAGTAATAGCGATGATTTTGTATGCTTTCCTGAAAAAAATAGAGGACAACTTTTTCTGAATATGTTGCAATAAAGCGAAAGCTATACTGAACTTCAGCGTTTTGGTGTCGACAGTAAAAAGGTCAGCATCCGCACACAAAAGCGGTCTTTGAACTGGTCCAATAATATATTTTTCGGGGAAAAAGACAAGAAAGAGGTTGATAGATGCCTGATAAGCGCAGGGCAAAAAGTGATGATAGATTACCCTTGAACCTAGACTAGAAAATCTATTTTTTATCATCCAGATAAATGACTTCATAGCAAGGCTTATTGAATGACGTGCATCGCCATTAATAGTTTTTTGATCTGCATCGATAGTGGTAGTGTGAAGGTCAACAACTCTTGGGTCATCGATATCTGTAGCTCCAGTCAGATATACACAATTAAGCTTATCCTGACAGGAAGTAATTTGGAAGAAGGTGTATGCCCATGCAAACTCTGAACCCTTATTTGATCGGAGGAGTAATGAGTGGATGGGGCAAAAAAGAAGGCTTATTTTGCTGTCTTTTTTTTGCATACAAGGATGATATTGGTAGCAAGCAAGGTTCTTAAAACTGGCGCGATTTTTATGATGGGACCAAGTAGTGATGCCCCGCCGAATTCCTCGTGAGGCTCAAGTCCAGCGTCAAAAGCTAGTTTTCTAGCCGTTTTGTAGGTGTATAAATGAAAATGAGTACGGTCAAGAATGCCTGCATCTACCCCATCAAAGTTGCCCAATATAAGCTGAATACGTATAAGCCAATTTGCCACATTTGGCAAAGATATAATCGCAATACTTTTTTCATGCATGTAGTTTTGAGCAAAAAAAGTAAGTACTTTTTCAGGACTTATCAGGTGTTCAAGGATATCTGCAAAAATAACAACATCAAACTGCCTGTCCCAAGGGAGTTTCTCTGTCATATTCGCATCATAGACAATAGCCGCCTTATTCGTTCTTAGGGCTTTTTCGACCGAAGAGGGGGCATTGTCAAGGGCATATGTTTCACATCTCTTCTGATTCGCCAGCTCCCCAATATACCCATCATTGCAGCCGACATCTAATATCGAGCTGTGAGGGGGGATTTGGTCAAGGATTATGGTATGTGTAGAATATGTGGAAATATTGAGCCGATAAGGATTGTGGACAGTCATATCTATGAAAAATGCTTAATGATTATAATCGATGAGTTTTGCTTTCGTAATCGTTTGATTATCAAAACGGTACTTAATATGTCGAGCCGGTACTCCTCCGACGATGCTGTACGGGGCAACATCCTTTGTAACGACCGCATTAGCTCCTACGATCGAGCCCTGTCCGATAGTGACACCGGGGGTTATTGTGACGTTTGCAGCAATCCATACATCGTTGCCGATCGTGATTGGAGCTGCCCACATTCCTTGTTCGTCCATGGGAAGTTTCCAGTCTGAATATTCATGGTCCACCGAATGGATGCTGCAAAAGGGGCCAATCTTAACATGGTTTCCGATAGTGATTACTCCTCTTCCGGATATATCAGTATCATGATTAATAAATACGTGGTGTCCAATACTGACTCCATGTGGGCTATAAAAACGGACCCGTGGCATAATATGTACATGGCTCCCCATACATTTCACAAAAGGACGCCAAAAGAGAGCTCTTATCGTTGCCTGAGCAAAGGCAAGTTTGTTATAGACCGAAACAAGGAAAGAAACCATATATATAACTAATTTAAAGCTGGTGTTTTTGTCCTAAACCAACCCAACAGATGTCGAAGCTTTGCACTTCCTTTGTACATCCGAGACATGATAACAATATCACTCACTTTCCGCTGTGATTGTATCAGAGTTCTTTTTCCAATGGTTCTTGGAAGAAGTTTGAAATTAAAAACAAATCCTTGAAGGTACGTCAAGGCTATCTGGGGCTTTCCGATAATAGTGAAAACAATCATCTCAACAATGTTTGTTGTAATATACAGGGGCAGAATCAGTACGAGAGTATAAAACGAATAATTTTTCAGTAACATTTGGAGGCAATTTTGGTTGCGCCATAGAAAACGTTTGCAACTTAGACCTTCACCAGTCCCATGTGAGTATCGATGCATCACAAAGAGGTCAGTTGCTAGCTGAAAGGGTACATTGAGAAGGTGGAGTCTCCAAAACCAATCAACCTCTTCAAAATATAGAAAGAAGTCGTCATCCAAACCGCCCGTTTCGATATACATTGCTCGAGTGAAGAATAGACAGCAGCCACCCAGATAGAAGGGTTTTTGGTCTCGATTAAGCGAGACAAAGTGACCGAATATATCGATACCATTTCCACCCCATGAAAGTATATGTTTTCCTTCATAGTCTTTCATTGCGGGAGCGAGAAGCTGTACTGAACTTGACTTAAGTTGTCTGAGCGCATCTTCAACAAAATTAGGCTCAATCCAGGCGTCATTATTGAGTAAAATAATATGTGATCCAGTTGAATGCATAATGGCTTGGTTTACTGCGTGAGCAAATCCAGTATTAGTAGTATTCACTACTAATGTGATTGCATTACCAAACTTTTCCCTGATCACTCGAAGACTACCATCTGTTGATGCATTATCTACAACAATAATATTGGACACAGTTGCAGTCTGGTGCAGGATACTGTAAATCGCCTGTAACACCAGATCACCTCCATTGAAATTAATGATGATCCCAGTTGTTGTGGGTCGATACTGATCCATGATTATTTGCGAGCAATTGCGAAGAGTGTGATCCCAGTTGAATTAGGATATTCCTTGTCCGATTTATAGAGCAACCGAGAAGTATATTTTTTCCTCAATATCCATTTAGTGAAATATAAAAGCAAGATGTCGACTATAGCATAGAAATATCCACCCCGATAGATTGAATCTACACGAAATCTAGATGTATTGAGAAGCAGCTGCATTTCGTTAATGCTATAGTGACGATGGCCGAAAAAACAAGCTGGATCAGCAAGATATGAGAAAAGAGACTTATGCGGTGTAGATAGTAATAAATGTCCACCAGGCACGAGTGATTTATAAATGGCTTTAAGCGACTCTAGTTCGGTGTGTGGTGGAAGGTGCTCAATAACCTCAAAGTACCCGACATAGTCGAACATATCTCGGTATGAAAGGTCAAACACGGAGCAAATCTCATGAGTAAAATGGGGGAATTCTTTTTCAAGTTTGGCGATATGAGCCGATGGTCTGGCAATATCAAAACTCACAACTTTGATTGCTCCATGTCTTAAAACATATTCTGCAAACCAACCGTATGAGTCACCAACCACAAGCACTTTCTTACCCTCCCAGTTAGCCATGTTCACGGTGTGAAGAAGTCGTCCATGCAGCTCAGTTATGGCGTCAGGATAAAGGGAGCTTCTCGAGTCACCGGCAAAATACTGTTGTCTTGGCATATTTGATAGTAAATTAAATATTGGTTTTTACCGTCTTCATACCATATTTCACAGCTACAAACTCAAGAATGCGTAATACTAGCATACCGCACGCAATATGAGGTTGTCGAATCAAAAGACTAGAATGCTTCAGATAGGCCACTAGAGACTCCTTGGCAATATTGAGTCGTGAAGGCGAGGCGCGCAGAAATACATTTGCTGTCTTGCCATAACTATACTTTTTCCTGAGAAGTGCTCCAAGCGAAGTACTACCAGTACGATGCTTGAGCCATACCTCATCTGATTGATTGATAGATGTGTGTCGGCCATAAAGTTCCGAAATATGAAAATCTTCGCCAGAGCTAATATGCTGGTCATATCCACCGACTTGCTCAAATAGCTTGCACGATACAATACGAGCGCTTTCCATTGGAGTGCCCCAGTAACACCTACGCTCAAGTGCCTTGCATTTATTCCAATATCCATACGCAATATCTTTTTCATGGATGATGGCAGCCTGGTGTTCTTCGTCGATTAAACTCGCCACTCTATCCAGCCAGCCATCGTCAGACAGCTCCATATCAGCATCTAAGTGTATGAGAATGTCACCGTGAGCTGCTTTTGCGCCAGTGTTGCGATGTACACCCGGGGGTGTATAGAATGCAGGTCGTGGTATGTTCATGATTACTGCGCCGTACTTTTTTGCAATATCAACAGTACCATCATCGCTGCTTTGATCGACGACAATGATTTCATATGCTTTATTTTTTTGTAACGAAATTGACTTTAAAAGGGTTTCGATATTATCACGTCTCATTTCATTCAGGGTAGGGATGATAATAGAGAATATTGGTTTGGCAGTCATAGTGACTCAATTAATGCGAGTGATCGTTTGATATTTACGTCCCATTGGTATGTCCGAGATGCTTTCAGAGCTGTTTGACATATCTCTAAATACTCTGAATCTTGTGGAAAATGAATTATCCTTTTGTCTGGATCGGTGGTTTGAGCCAACATCAGTAGCCCATTCGTATTCGGCTGTATCAAATCCTTCAGTCCGTGCACATCGTATGCGATCACGGGAGTGCCCTGGCTATTTGCCTCCAGTACCGTGAGGCCAAATCCTTCGCGCATGGAGGTGTGGAGGAGCCAATGGGCACGGCGGAGGAGTTGGACTTTTTCATCGTCATCTACCCGACCTTTAAACTCTACATTTGGCTCTATGCCAAGCTCTTTGGTCATACTTTTGAGATGAGAAACATAGTCTGGATCACCACCTCCTACTACCCAAAGTTTGACCTCGGGAGTGGTTTTTTTGATCTCCGCGATGATGCGCAGCGCTTCCTCGATGCCTTTCATTTTGACGAGTCGAGCGAGAAAGATAAATGTGAGGGTTTTTTCTTTCTCAGGCACCCCGGTAACCGGCTCAAGATCTATCGCACATGGTATGACATGGATGAGAGAGGTTTTGATGCCATATCGGACAAGGTCATCTCTCGTAGACTTGGAATCCACCCAAAATGCAACATGACGATATAGGAGAAAATACAATCTCTCATAGAATTTCCCAATGATATTGACGGGCCAGGGAAACATCTCGTCCCAGATCTCCTGAGCGACTTCATGGATGAAGGCGATCTTACGTGATTTCCATGCCCAGAGTGGAGCGAGAAAGGGGATGCCATGGATCTGATCGATCACTAGGTCAAAATCGCCGTGCCACTTGCACCAGTAGAGGAGTGGGGCGAGAAATGAGATGGTGAGTGGCGAGCCGAAACGATGGAGATGGATGAACTGAGAACCTAATTGAGACTTCTCGACTGGGCTCGAAGTGACATTATTGAGAGTGGAGGGTGGGGAAATGGATCCCGGATCCCCGCGGAGCGGGGCAGGCAGGTCTGGGATGACACCTTTGCATTGTTCTATCGTTTTGGGGCTGATACTGAGTTTTTCGTAGGTTTTTGCGCCTGGATACCCTCCGGCAAGCCAGTGGACCTCGTGTCCGGCCAGTGCCCATGCCTCGAGATGTTTGCGTGTGACATATTCTGCTCCACCAGATTTGGGGTTGCTTGGACAGCGCCAGTTCAACATGAGGATACGCATATGGTATAATACCAGTACAAATGCTACTCGTGCAAACGAGCAAGCCGTACCCCTCTGCAAGGAGGGGTAAATTTTTTTAGAGCAACTCCTTTACTCCATTTCGAACAAGATCGTTGTGATCAGTCTATCAAATCACGGCTGAAAAGATATGTCTAAGCATGGTTCCTGATTGTCATCAGGAAATCAAAATAGAATAGATCCCTCCTCCACACAGCGGAGAAGAAGTGCATTCC
>JBAXSX010000017.1:0-18373 GCA_037130495.1 Candidatus Roizmanbacteria bacterium | reverse complement strand
TTTATATACATTCTATGAAAACCCACAATCAAGGTTTCACTCTTATCGAACTATTAGTCGTCATTGGTATCGTGGGCATACTTCTCTCTATCACCCTCGTCGCTATTAATCCTGCCCGTCAATTTAGAATGGCAAATGATACTGCTCGTCAGTCAGCTTTGAACACTATCTCCAGTGCTATCACTCAGCTGATCATCGATAACAAGGGTTCACTTCCAACAGTTGCTGGACCATTTAATCTCACATCCCTCAGCTCAGCGACAACGTTTCGTCTTGCATCGACGCCATCGGGCATGACCTTACTCTGTAATATGTTGACCGGTGTGTCATCTCTTGGCTCATCGCTATCTAAATCAACATACCTCAGCAAGCTTCCCTATGATCCAACCACCGGCTCATATACCAGCTGCACCACATTTGATACGGGCTATAGCTTGACTGTTTCAGGTGGAAGAGTCACCATCTCAGCCATGGGCGAGGAACCAGCACAGACCATCGAAGTATCACGCTGATATTTCATCACACGAAACTCTTACCCCCACCTACCTGGTGGGGGTTTTCCCAACTATATGTCATAATATCACTTGACCCAGATTAAATATCGTGTTACGATAACTGTAAGTAACGTATTTTCATCAATTATCATTATTTAAACATGAAACGCAATCACCACAGTAACCAGGGTTTTACCCTTATCGAACTATTAGTCGTCATTGGTATCGTGGGCATACTTCTATCTATCACCCTCGTCGCTATCAATCCTGCCCGTCAATTCAGAATGGCAAATGATACGAATAGAAACTCAGCTCTCAACGCTATCTCCAGTGCCATCACTCAGCTGATCATCGATAACAAAGGTTCACTTCCAACAACCGCTGGACCCTTTAACCTTACATCCCTCAGCTCAGCGACTGCATTGCGTCTTTCCACAAGCACAGGAGCTGGATTAACCCATATGGGCTCTCTCTGTCAGATGTTGACAGGTCAGATATCTGTTGGATCAACGGGGGATAAGGGTGTGTATATCAGTAAGCTTCCCTATGATCCAACAACTGGCTCATACACCAGCTGCACGACATTTGATACGGGCTATAGCTTGTATGTTTCAGGTGGAAGAGTTACCATCTCAGCTATGGGCGAGGAACCAGCAGTCACACTCGAAGTATCACGCTGATATCTCACGATGATGCAGCCCCCCTGGTGCTTTGCTTCGGTATAATCACCGTATGCAGGCACGAATCATATTCATCAGCTCGATCCTTACTTTCATGATGCTTGGAATCACTTCAGTTGTATCTGCAAAAGCCGAAGCAAATCCTTCAGTAGGTGCCTCGCTCATCTATGAGATCAGAGGAGGTGACCCATACCGCCCAGGCTCGATAAATATTTTCGAGCAGTTACTTTCACAAAATACCACGAGCCAAGCGAGAGGGATCTACGCAGTTCGATATGACGCACTCCGAGACAGCTCGTATGAGGCCCTGATGATCGGATACAGCACAGCTCGATATGACGATGCTTTTGGTATCCTAGCAGAGGTCACCACACAACTCCTCACAGACGCACACGTCGAAGGGGTGAGGGATATGGCTCAGGACCATATGCGCACACTCGCGGCATACTCCCCATCCGATCGCAAGAAAATCCTAGACACACTCTTGTCACAGTACCACGATGTATTTGGGAAATATCCACTTTTTGCTTCTAGTCGTATCATCGATTCATCAAGCGCACAATACCTCAAAGACACCTATGGCATCCGATATCAATATATAGATCCCGAAGATCAAGACATTGATGGAGGCCCTCCACAATACCCATACCCGGCATCAAAAAACTGGTTACTAATACCCGACTACACCAATCCTGATCCGGTGTGGGTGATACGCAAGCGAACCATAGACCCACTATGCGGGTATGGCTCTGCTGAAGAGACGAATATAAGTAGTCAGGAGTATATTGCGCTCCTTAAAAATGCCCTTCTGGATCAGCCAGCAGGTCAGAGAGGGTTTGCAGGTGTTAACCTCACTAACACTGACCCAAAAGATCTCCTACGCAATGCAGATGTAATTAAATATTTCTCAACCAGCACTGTTTCAACTCTCTATCCTTCTGACATTCCCGCACTGTTTAGTGACCCGATCTCTGTCTACACTCGTACACTAGATGATCGTACTGCATGGTTTATAACCACGCCACAGTATAGATACCGCATCATCGCAGATAAACAGTCTCTCTGGATAACCGATATTAGAGTGTATGATACCTCTCTCACTGATCCATATGACACAGCTATAGCACAGGATGGGATACACTGGGTTGCCCCATTTCTCATAAATGGCGCACGATGGTATGAAGATCATTCTCCCGACGATATTTTTTTACATTCAAAAAATGATTTTGGGCATGCAGTCACCTCTCTCAAGATGCCTGATCGATTATTAGAAAATCTCGGGAGGACAAAGACGCTAAAATCAGACGGATCCATATCTATCCAGTACTTCAGTCCCACACGGAGAGAGGTATTGGCAGTATTCGCAGAAAAAAACCTATCTCTGTTTGGATTTGAATCGAACGAGAAAAAGCTCGCATACAATCAATATGCCCCATCAACGTTCCCGGTCGTCGAAACCCGCGACTCAATGTCTTGGATATGGAAAGACAAAAACCTATACTCAATGACCATAAACTGTAGGTCGATCGGATGTGATATGGACTTTCACGCCGATCAAATCGGAATCTTTAACACGAGTCGTTTTGAGCATTATCCATATACATTCCCCGAACAAAGAGGGAGAGTGGTCGATGAGAAGAAAAGCACTATTCCTACACACCTCTACGCGATCCAAGACAAGGCGGTCTATGCACCAATACGTATGCGAGATTCCTTTGGCCTCGATATTACCAAGAGTGCCAAGACGACGCCAGTAGATCTACAAACCCAAATCATCTCGCCAGATGTGGGAAATAGACCCTTCGCTGTCGAGTATCTGGGTGGGCACGGGAAAACAACCCTAAAAGGCGTGCTTACCACGGTCCCCAATTGTCCAAAAGACTGGTCGAAATGTTTCACTAGACCGACCTACCTCATCTCGTACCTGTTCCCAATCATGGGAACATATTTACTACGATAATATCCCCAAAACATCGATGTCGGGTAACAGATTCCTATGTATAATGACCCATCTTATGTCAATAATACTTCTGATCTTAAGTATAGTCCTTCCAGCGATTGCTCTTAAAAAAAAGAGGGGATATATATATGGACTTTGTTTTAGTACGGTGCTCTATTTTTGTTTCGTAACTATATGGTCGATCATTACCCAAGTACTCATGGGCAGACTAAACCACGATGTTATTCAGGGAGCAGTCCTTGGAACTGAAGCTCTGTATATATATTTCGAGTTACGAACAAAGGCACAAACTCGGATGTCCATGAGTCCCTACACCCTCGCCGCGGTGACAGCGATCGTGGCCATATTTGCCTTATCGATAGTCTTCAACTCAATCAGACTCTACAAGAGTTATGGATCGATACCTATCGTGGGCACGAATGATGACAATGCGAATCATATGGCCATGACAGCTGCAGCGATCAGGGGAGAGTCGCTCCTATTTGACAATCCGCTGGTGAAAAAAGGGGTCAACGATGGATTGATTGTCCCTGTGACCAAGTGGTATCCAGTAGGTCTGTATGCCAATACCGCGCATATATATCATGTATTAAAAAATTATTCACAGTTACCCAATACGTTCGACCTCAAACTTGTCTTTGATCTATTCGCAGTATATATACCATTGCAATTGATCATCTTTTTATTCCTTTTTTTCCAAGTTGTAGATGGGACGTATGCCTCCAAAAGTATCGCGAGTTTCATCTTCCTTTTTACCATAGGATTCTTCATCATCTTGAGCGAGTTTTATCTAAAATTATACATTTATGGTTTCCATGCACAACTAGTTGGATTTAACCTCATCCTAGTGCTCTTTATTGAGTCTCGAGAAATTGCCAAACGCGGGCACATGTCCCTTGCTGAGATTGCCCTCATCTCTCTGGTGACAATATCAGTTGGATGGACTTACTTTCTCTTTATACCGATAGCCGCGGTCATGTATTTCCTTTTACATATTCTCCTCAAGCGGAGCAGACGCAACTATGTGCCATATATTGCTGTAGTGCTGAGCGTTGTTCCACTTATATTATTCAACTTGACTCAGCGAATCGACTCAGTGAATACAACCTACGGAATAGCCTTCATATCTTTCACCGGGCTATTTGTATCGCTCATCGGCGTGCTCGTATGTGCACTCATGAAAGAGAAAAAAGACGCATATATTCGTACGGTGAGCATACTTGTATGTGGTATGACGATCATCCAAATGATCATGGGCGCCAGTAGTTTCTTTACACAGACGAATAACTTTGGGTATTACTTCTTCAAATCATATTGGACGATTGGGTTTGTGGGATTGCCACCGCTGATGGCATATATATCAAAAAGAATCGATGTAGTAAATGCGCGGGGATTTATTACAAAAGGTGCTGTGACACTGATCACACTCATGCTGTCAGGATCACTATTTTTTGCAGTATTTAACCAAGCGAATATGGATGCCAAGGGATATGATCTGCTGCTTCATGTTGCGAATGGGTATACCAACTACTTCCCCTACAAAATGCAAAAGAAATGGATCTCATTATCAGCTGCTTATGGTGATTTGAATGGCCAAAGTATATATGTCATAGGCAGGTGGGGGCAGTCTATATTGGGATACTTTGTATACGGCGATAGTCCTGCTATCACCAAAAGACTATTTCAGAATGGCCAGTGGTCCCTATCTAAAGACACAATGAATGATTACACGTCAAGCATCATCTCCGATGTTTATAACAAAAAGAGTATTCACATCATAGATAATACTGAGCTTATTCAGAAATACATAAACTATGCTGCTGATAAAAAGACAAAGAAGATGATGGATGATTCGCATGTATTCGATGATTGACAGGCTAGACTGGATGAGAAGAACCCGCCACTACGATTATTTGTTTGCGCCTGCATCAGTTCCTAGGATAGACGGATGATCTGTGAGTGTGAACGAGCTCAGACGTACTCCATAGTTTTGATTCCAAAAGTATGCCCCGGGATCGTCAGAGAATACTACAAATGACTTGACTCTCTTCGAATTCAACTGGCCACTGTCACCAAACAAGTATGTGAATTCACCTGTATTCTCGATAAGCGGCGAGATGATAAATCCAGACTTTCCCATTCCTGAAATCATACGATACATTTTTGTTGATCCGTCAGCCAGATCTGCCTTAATATGAAGCTCAGGCGGCTTATACAACATTGATAAGATTTTACCGGGTATCGTTTGCTCGATATCCAGCTCTGCATATATAAGTGAGTTAGTTAATGGGACAGAGACTGATGTTCCAAACACATGATTGCCTGTTGAAAGAACATTTTTCTGAGGGATAGCTCCTTCAGGGCTCGATTTTTTTAAATATGCGAAACACTTATCCATATGATCAACAGAATAATTATGAATGAGATAGATCATGCTTAAACCTTCCTCTAGAGTAGGATATCTATAATCAATAGGTTCCAATGTGAAAAGTATAGTATCAGGCGCTCTAGGACCGATCAGGTGAGATGCATTTAGTCCAGCCAAAGTTGGATTGTATGCTGCATAGCTCTGAAATACTGGACGAGGAGACCATACATTTCCTGTTACAAGCAAGAATGCTTGGGCAACAGAGTGTGTATCTGTTGTTCCAGAAAATTTTGGAACTGGACAAGATCTTCCGATTCCTTTCGAAACTAAAGCGAAATCATGTTGCAAGCAGTCTTTACAGTTCATTCTATTTGCCAATCCTTCAAATGACCGTGAGTATCCATAAGCCACTGTCGAATATATACTCGCTATAGAAGCTGGAGAAGCTAACATATTCTCACTATAAAACCATGTGATCAATAGCAATACACCGAGCAAAGTAAAATACCTGCTTTTAACAATAAGCCACAATGTCAATCCGACCAGTAATATAGCTGAGCTTCCAGCGATAAAATGCGGCTGATCATGGCGTATATAACTCACCTTAAATAGTGCTGACAGAAAGATGACAAACGATATGAGCAAAAATATTCTTTGAAAAAAAGGGGCCTTATTAACAAAAAATATCACAAAGCAAATTGACAAACATGACAATATATAGAGATATATCTGTACCGCATCTCCTTTGAGCGACATGGCCTCTGCATACCCAGAGAACATGTATACAGAAGTCATGAAATATTGAGGGAGTCCACCGAGCGGCTGACCCGCGAAGAGCCACAGTGCAACGATGGAAAGGATGATTGTGACGAAATTCATCAGAGCCAATCGCCTCATTTTTGCATACCAGAGGACGCCAATGCAAAGCGATCCAAGACAGAGAATAACTGGAATGAAAGATGTTTTTATAAGGAGCAGTAGCCCAAGCACGATAAAAGAGCTTGCTATTGTTATGCCAGCCATTGCTGATCGAGGTATATGCAGAGAGTGGTCTCGAGGCAGACAAACCCGATACACGAAGGTGGATAGAAGCAGAGGGAAAAAAAGAAATAATGAGTCTTGAGAGATATTAAACCCGAGAATAACAACCGAGATGATGAGCAGCCAGAAAGGGGATGATTTCCGAGATACTCCAATGAGGAGCGCTGCATATGAAAAGCTTAAGAGTATCCCACCCAATAACATAAGATGATCGGTATAGGGAGAATAATCCATCGACATTACTGAGGCGTATGGACCATAGGTAAAGATGATGTCCTTGCCGAATACGAGACCGTGAGCCACAGCATAATTAGTCGCAAACCGCATGCTGTAGTCAAAATTAAATAAGAGGAAATTGGGAGATAATGCAACGATGCGAACCACAAAAGCTGATAGCACAAACAGTATCATAGCCGCACTACCTATAGTAGATACATATCTATTGCTACAGAGGCGCTTCCAGCGGAGAGACAGTTTCTGTATTCCGTGTAGGAACTGCGATCGAAGAAACGTTACTTTTACTGACATAGTATGGAGCTGACTATAACACAAATAGAGTGAGAGGCAACAAATATGAGATTGTGGTAGACTACCAGCTCAAGCATTCCACAGGAGCTTGACCCTATTTCTCTAATCCACTGACTATATGTCTATGACTCGCAAGGTTGTTCTTATAACTGGCTCCTCTGGACTCATTGGCTCAGAATCTGTGCGGTTTTTTATCGATAAAGGATTTGATATTGTTGGGATAGACAACGACATGAGAGGATATTTCTTTGGAAAAGATGCCAGTACCAAATGGCAGGGTACATTGCTCAAGAAGGAATATGGCAAAAGGATCACCCAATATGCCGTAGATATTAGAGATCTTACAAAGATAGAAGATGTGTTTAAGGCGCATACCTTCGACCTTATTATTCATACTGCAGCTCAACCCTCCCACGATTGGGCAGCAAAAGAACCAATTACCGATTTTACGGTCAATGCAAATGGCACACTAGTGATCCTCGAAAATATGAGGAAATACTGTCCAAGTGCGGTTTTTATCTTTACCTCCACAAATAAAGTATATGGTGATACTCCAAACACGCTTCCACTGGTAGAGCAAGACAAACGATATGAGATATCCAAAACACATGCATTTTATGATGAGGGGATTGATGAGTCGATGAGTATCGACCACTCCAAGCGCAGCATTTTTGGTGTTTCAAAAACTGCTGCAGATATCATGGTTCAAGAGTATGGGAAATATTTCGGACTCAATACCACTATATTTCGATGCGGATGTCTTACGGGACCAGGACATAGCGGAGCACAACTGCACGGATTTCTTGCCTATCTCGTCCGATGTATCGCAACAGGAAAGAAATATCACATATTTGGATACAAGGGAAAACAGGTCAGAGACAATATTCATGCATATGACCTCGTCAATGCCTTTTGGCATGTATATCAGAAGCCAAACAAAGGTGAGGTATACAATATGGGGGGATCACGCCATTCGAATATCTCCATACTAGAAGCTATAGAAAAAATTGAAAAGATCTTAGGTAAAAAAGCGATATATAGCTACGAGAATGAAAATCGAAATGGTGATCATATCTGGTATATCAGCAGCGTCACAAAATTTATGAAAGATTATCCAAATTGGAAGTTCAAATACGATATTGACAGTATTCTTGCCGAACTGTGTAGCCATGGGCACTATTAAAAAGATGAATTATGAAATATAAACATATTTTGATCACTGGCGGCGCTGGATTTGTTGGTTCGAATACAGCAATCAAATTGAAAGAAAAGTATCCTAAGTCGAATATAATAGTCATGGACAACCTCAAAAGGAGAGGATCCGAGCTCAATATCCCGCGACTCAAGGATGTGGGCATACCATTCGTACATGGGGATATACGGAATGTCGAAGATTTCGAAGGGATAGGAACCATTGACCTGATCATTGAGTGCTCGGCTGAGCCATCCGTCTTAGCTGGACTAGAAACATCACCTACCTATCTGATCAATACGAATCTCTCCGGCACGATCAACTGTCTTGAAGTTGCCCGAAAAAATACATCTGCCTTTATATTCATTTCTACGAGCAGGGTCTATCCTATCGAGCAGATAAACAATCTGAAATACACCGAAGGAAAAACGAGATATGCCATATCTAACAATCAAAAAATGCCTGGAGCTTCACAGGCTGGCATAACAGAAGATTTTCCCCTGACTGGAGCGAGGTCGCTCTATGGGACTACCAAGCTCGCATCAGAGCTGATGTTGCAAGAATATATTTATAATTTTGGTATCAAAGGGATCATAAATCGATGTGGCGTAATAACCGGCCCATGGCAAATGGGAAAAGTTGATCAAGGAGTATTTGTGTTGTGGATGGCACGACATATTTTTGGCGGAAAGTTAGCATACATAGGCTATGGTGGAGAGGGCAAACAAGTCCGCGATCTCATCCATATCAATGATTTTTTTGAAATGATAGATATTGAGATCAATGATCTGGATAGACTGAGCGGCGCGACCTTTAATATCGGCGGAGGCACGAGCAACAGCCTTTCATTGCAAGAGCTAACAGTGATCTGTGAAAATATAACGGGAAAAAAAATAGAGATATCTTCTATTCTGAATGATCGTCCATCTGATGTTCGATCTCTCATCATCGATTCGACCAAATTCACCAAGCTCACTGGTTGGAAACCAAATATGAATACGACAGAGACCATGATTGATATTGCAACATGGATTAATAAGCATTCAAATGCATTGAGACCGGTTCTAGCACTATGAAAAAGTTAACCGTACTCATCCCTGCCCACGACGAAGAAGGATGTATAGAGGAGACAATACGAGCTTTTCATAGGGAGTTGACAAAGGAAAATATTGACCACGAGATACTCGTCGTCAATGATAATAGCTCAGACTCAACTAAGACCATCTTGCTAAATCTGCAAAAAGAGATAGGCGAATTAAGATCCATTGATAATCATCCCCCCCATGGTTTTGGACGAGCAGTTGCAGCGGGCCTCGAGTCTTTCAGCGGAGATTATGTGGCTATTGTGATGGCCGATATGTCGGATAGACCAGTCGATCTCGTGAAATACTTTAGAAAAACCGAGCAAGGATACGATTGCGTTTTCGGCAGCAGATTCATACCTCAGGCACGAGTTGTCGGATATCCGATCTACAAGCTCATCCTCAATAGACTGACAAACAATATTATCCGGTTACTTTTTTTCATATCGTACAACGATGTGACAAATGCTTTCAAGTTGTATTCACGACAAACGATCAATGGGCTCAAACCTTTTCTTAGTCAACATTTTAATTTAACAGTAGAATTGCCTCTCAAGGCGATAATAAGAGGATATACCTACGCAGTTGTACCAACGAACTGGACAAATAGGAAAGTGGGATTTTCTAAGCTTAAAATTAAAGAAATGGGAGGGAGATATTTCTTCATCATCTTGTATTGCTATCTTGAAAAAATGCTTTCTTCGAATGATTATCAAAAGTCCACTCACCAAAGACTTCCAGAGAAATGATATCAGCATTTCGCCACGATGAAGAACTGTTTGCCGAAAAATCTCCACAAGAGAGGAAAGCGTAGATAAATCTCGATCAATGCTGGACTATTGGGGAGGAGCGATTTCGTTGTATACGGCAAAAATCGAGGAATATTGAGGGTGATTGTCCAATTTTCTATTTCAAGCATCTCGCATATTGCTCGGTCATCTGTTGGATGGATATGATCCCAGAATATCCAAAAGTCATTCGCAACATATCGCATATTGGGGCCGAGAATTAAAAGTTTTCCATCCTTTTTCAATACTCTCCTACATTCGCGCACAGTTTGGATTACTGCTTCTTTTGTAATATGTTCGAGAAAGTTGCTCATGAAGATGATATCAACACTACTTGAAGGTATGGCTCCCATATCTGTAGATGATGACTCATGGAATTCAACATCTCTAGATACTTTCGATTTTGAGTCAGGATTGAGATCGATAGCAATTTTCCGATGGGCATGAACTTGGTTTATAAACTCACCATACCCACATGCCACCTCCAACACAGTCGAAGTGGAGGGGATAAATTTTTGAAAAAAGGTATGTACTAATATTTTCCACATCATCATTCGCATCACTCCTTCATTTGGAGTCTGATTAAATCTTCTCTGATATATGTCTTTAACATTGGATGTTTCAGTCTGCATAAGCGGATTAAAAATGTAAATGAGACACTACATCTTACTTGCCCCGATAAGAATATCTTGAGTACGATGAGGAAAAAGGGGAGAGTGAAATGAGTCTATATTGTACACAAATCCAGCCTTCTCAAGCCCCTCCAGGAAGTAACCTAATGATTGATTGCTCTTGCCAAGAGGCATGATATGGTGATATTCCATTACAATAGATTTGATACGATCGATTGTGTATGATTGGGTCAACTCGTCAAACACTTCATGCTCAGCTCCTTCAATATCGATCTTCAATATGTCAATCTCAGAGGGGATGTATGCGGACAATGTGTCCATAGGCACATTAAACTCACTAACAGACTTTTCTCGTTCATGCACGATACTCATCGTTGTCCGTCCTGGTAGACCATTGTGATAGAGTGTGACATGACCTTTCGTCCTGCCAAGTGCAACATTCACGAGGGTGACCCGATCAGATAGATGGTTTGCCTCAATATTATTCTTTAATATCGCAAAAATTTCTGGGTCAGGCTCGATCGAAGTTATCGTTGAGTTCGGATAGTAATATGCAAAATATATGGTTGCTACACCAATATTTGCTCCTGCATCGATGATATGTTTCGGATCTACCGTATCTGTTGCATACTCCTGCTTGATGAAAATCTCAGAAAACTGAAACAACAGATTGAGGTAGGGAACCCCACTGATAATATATTTGCCCACTCGAATGCTGCGAATGGGGAAGATGTATGACAGAGGGAGGAGTCCCGTGTAGAGGAAAAATAGCAGGGTTAAATAGAGCTTCTCGCTCATCACAATCCGCTTTGACCACAGACACAGCAATGAGTGCCAGAACACATGGGTGATAAGAAGAAATATATAGTACATAGCTAGGATAGAATCTTTTTAACTAAGGGAAAAAGAAGCGATTTGATTTTAATAAATACTTTGTGCTGTGTATATGATTTTTCAATCAGATAGTCAAAGTAACTATGATTTGCCACATATGGAGGGTGCGTGAGAGGCCACTCGAGCTGATGTGTCTTGATGTTGTTTAGTTTTGTTACTATTTTGTTGTGATGCGCATCTCTGCCGGCACCAATATTCTCAACGAGATTCTGCTTTGGGTGGATGATCAATTGATTTTGAAGCGCTAGAGAGGCAACAAGCTGAAAATCCCACGAGTCAACTCGACCGTCGAGGATCATCTCGAGATGAGCCACAGTATGTTCATAGTTGCGCTGAGTTGACCAATAGTGTTCAAGTAGTCTTTGCTTCTTGATCTTTGGCCAGTCAGCTAGATCAAACGAATAGTTTTGCCATACACGTTTCCAGGTTGCCCATCCCCAGACGCAATGGATGCGAGAAAAATAGTATGAATATTCATATGAGTCTAGCTTTGTCGGATTGATTGATGTCAAAAGTGATGTGCCATCAATACATCCAATACGCTGGTCATCTTTGTAGCGTTCCAGCAGCTCATCACAATATGTGAAAAAGTCCGCATGGGGCACACAATCATCTTCGAGGATGATGAGCCTGTCCTCATGGGTGAATGCCCATTCAATAGCCTCACTCACAGACTTCCCACACCCGAGATTTTCTTTAGCTATTTTGTACTGCACAGTGCATGGCCAATCAATCAGGTGGATTATTTTTTTCACCTCTTCAACCTTTTCGTACTCAACTTGTCCCTTCGCTCTGCGCGGAGCATCACAGGATATATACAAGATATCTGGTCGTGCAATCCGTATCATCTCAAACACACGCCGAGTCAGCTCAGGACGATTAAAGACGATAAATAGGATAGGGGACTTTTTCATATAAATAGCTTATTTTTTGCGTAGATCATCCCCGTGTTTTGAGCCAAATTATACGCCTCAATATCTACAGAAAAGCCATTCTTCTTGAGATATGCAGCCAAGTGCGAGCCTGTATAGGTTGGGTCATGATGAATATTGTGGTACTCGATCATACACATGCGGCAACCCAACAAAATATCCTTATCGAGATGGTACATGAGCGCAAACTCTTCTCCCTCACAATCTATCTTGAGTACATTGATTTTCTTGATATTCTGCTCCTTGATGAAGCTATTTATGTCGCGAAGGCTCACCTTAGTTTTTTTATATTCGTCAGTCGAGTAACCCATTTTCTCTAGATCATACGCACTTGCTCCTGGTTGTGAGATGTCTGAACCGGTACGGAACTCGACTGTTCTATCTGAATCACTGAGACCAATATTGAAACGCCGGAGGTTGTCCAAACGATTGAGCGTGCAGTTTTTTTCGAGTAGCGCAAATGTTTCAACGACCGGCTCAAACGCGTACACCATGCCAGCAGTAGCTTTCCGTGCTGCATACACAGAATAATCCCCAATATATGCTCCAATATCAAAAACCACGTCATCTGGCTTCAACTCATATCCAGACGGGTCATAGACATGCTCTATATATATCTGATCAAGAGTAGTGATATCAAAATACCCACTGCGGATGTAGTATTTCGCGCCATCATATAGCTCTACGACGATATCCTTTCTTTTCACAAATAATGCAAAATGTACGGCGAAATAGTGCTTATACACAGAGATTCCCCGCAGGAGATGCTTTGAGAGAAATGAAATGAGAAAAACCACTTTCTTCATATGTGTATTTTGGTGATGCGCGCCAATTTCAGATATACGAAAGGATATGACAGTGTGAATCTCATCAAACCTCCGACAAGCAAGAGGATTTTTTTAACACTAAACTTCAGTGAGTAGTCATGCCTGAGCAGCGCACGAACAGATACAAGATGCGTGTATCCCTTCATCAATCCACGCACAGAATACTCCTGATCTTCCATGTACATGAAATATCTCTCATCAAATCCACCCATCTCGAGGAAATAGGCTCTTGGTACAAACATACAACATCCACTAACGGATATGATGGAAGTGTCTGCGTGGGGAATTATACTGATTGGCTTCTTGTAATCAGGACAGTATCCGATCCCAGTAAATAGAATGCTGTTGCCAATGGTATTGATTTGGTTCGGATCTGACATGAGCAGGATAGATGGTTGGAGTAGTCCGATCTTCACCTTATCCCGTGCGTTTGTATAACTTGCCACCAGCTCATGAACCATATCAGAGTTCGCGACTGTGTCAGTATTCATCACGATGCATGCATCATATCCGGATTCGAAATAGTGTTTCATCCAGATATTGTATGTTTTGGAGTACCCTGCGTTCACCTCTGAAGCGTGCACTTTCACTGTAGGAAACCGTTGAGCGAGAGTAGCGACTGCTCCATCATTCGATGCATTATCAATACAGACTATATCCATATCATGGTATGACTGATCCAACAAAGACTGGACACAAGCATTGATATATTGAGGTTGACGATAATAGAGGAGAAGGACAGCTATACGCATACCTATTGTGTCTTGTTAAGAGAGATTTTCTGAGTTAGTTTCACAATCCTACCCTCAAGCACTTCGACAGTCCGCGCGAGTTTGTAGATCATTACAAATTGTATGAGAAATGCCACAAAAATGAGCGTGTTGAGATTCTCACCAAAACCAAGATATTTCGTTGCTGCACGAGCAGATTGGGGGAACCATGCGACGATCATCATCGCCCCAGCAATCATGAGATGCACAATGAGTTTCAGCAGGCTGAATCCAGACTCATGTTTGATGAATCTGCGGATAGAAGTGATAGCGCCAGATAGTGATATGAGTCCGACCAAAAGCAGTACTGGATTGATTGAAGGGCTACTCATTGGGCCAATGATACCAAAGTTTTAAGTCCCTGCATGACACCCTGCTTATGGTGTTTGTTTTTTGAATATGAGGTGTATACATTTGAAATCTTCACCGGCATGCTGGTGAGATGATGTTCGACGATGTGCCGGAGCATCTGTGTCTCGATAGCGTATCGATCGATACCGAGTTCAAGTCCCGTGATCGTTCTGAGTCTCAGAGCACGGAATCCGCATTGCGAATCTTCGAAGCGCTTGCCCGTGTATAGGATGCTGATCCAGTCTCCGAGTATACGGCCGAGTCTATTTATAAGAGGCGTATCACGAGTGAGCGTGCGGACACCATAGGTTAGATCAAGAGAGGTATTAGTCAGCAACGGCTGAACGAGGAGCGTGATCTCAGAGGGGAGATGTTGCCCATCGGCATCAATCAGCACAACGATATCATCTGGACCTGCGAGACTCTGTATGTATCGTAATCCCGTTGATATTGAGGCTGACTTGCCACAATTGAGTACATGTGTGAGTACGATACCACCAGCTTGCCGGGCTATGTCCCCTGTTATATCTGAAGACCCATCATCAACGATGATGACATGATCATAACCTGCCTTTTGGCAGTCGGCGATCACCTGACCGATCACGGTCGCTTCTTCAAAGGCTGCAATGAGAATATACGCAGAAGGGCGGATCATTGAGGGTGATTATACCCGAGGGGGCGATGAAGTGAGGCTAAATCTGCTCGCAGCTCGCGGCTATTCTTACTTTATAGACTAGATCCCGTGTCTCGCTCACGCGCCTGCACGGGCACCGCCCGTAGGCTATGCCCGGAGGGATGACACTGAGGTGTCACTTTACGGACTTTACAGTCTTTACAGACTTTATGGACTACCTCATCTTTCTTACTGTATTCCCGGGATACGCAGGAGATCGACAGCTACGAATCTGACTACAAATACTGCAAGAATAGTGAATATCGTGCCTATAATAGCCCAAATGACAGCTTGCTGTCCGCTTTTGAGCTTGACCACATCCCCACGACTGGTGAGTACGAGGAAAGCCCCATAAAGCAGATACAAAAATCCAACTGCCCCGGTAACTGATTGGATGATCGAAAGAAGGCTGCCAATGAACGAAGATGAGATGTTTGGATTATCAAACTCAGATCCGATGTCGAAACAGCCCAACTGAGTGAAATACTTACCCGAGATCGTTTGAGGAGGATCTGTGCCAGGTACAGTGCGAGGTGGGACGCTTGTTATGGTGACATCGATGATTTTGAGCGTTTTATCTTTGTTGGCATTGACCACATCAGACAGGGTATCGCCTGGCGCCCAAGTAACCCCAGTATAGAGGCACTTTGCGCACGAAGGCCATCCCTGAGGGATCACATCCTCGCCCGCTTTGTTTTTTTTGAACGTACCATCAGAATTTACGCAGAGTCCACATGCATCACAAGATGCATATCGTACGGCAAATACTCGCTGAGGATTGATCAAAAACAATAAAGCGAGGCTGATGAAGCCAATCCATAATACATAACCTTTCATATCTACACTATAGCCGATGATGACTGATCAAATCAAGCGGACTCTATGACCGCACAGCTGCTAAAATGTATTCATGCGATATGCTGTCGTCTTGGTTTTGTGTATCTCCATTCTTCTTTTTGTTCTTCCATTGAATACAGTTCATGCAGACGATTTCGATACGATCACCAAGCAGCTCGAAGATACCAAGCGAGACTTGGTGTTATCAGTGAGCGCAACCCAAACCAATGAGGCTGAGCTGAACAAATTGAGAACACGTATCCAAGATATCCGCGCATCTGTTGAAGTGCTTGGTATGCAAGTTGCAGAAAAAAAGCAAGCTGTCTCAATAGGAGATGCTACCATAGCAAAACGTCAGAAGTTACTATCGACACAAATGGCATCTCACTACAAGCTCATTCAGTCTCAATCAGATCTCTCACTCATCAACTTTCTCACAACATCATTAGAAGACTTTTCACAGACCCAAAAACAACAACAGACCGTAGTCGAACAAAATCAAAATCTGATCATTCAACTCGCTATTCGAGTGAGAAACACTGAGGAAGCGCAGTTGGTGCTCGAATCCCAACAAGCGCGCCTCGCTTCATTCAAGACAGAGCTTGATCGTCAGAGCGCATTTTTGGCTGGAGAGATAACCAACGCCAAACAATATCAAAATGTACTTGTGCAGAAGATATCAGAGTTATCAAGCAGACAGAAATCTATCATAGACGCGCGGTCTGCTCAGTTCACTGCGAATGCGAACAATGATGACTTGTCAGATGATGATCGCGCATCATCATCATTTGATCCTGGCTTTCGACCTGCTTTTGCATTTTTCTCAATCGGAGCATACACACACCGACTCGGCATGAGTCAATTTGGAGCAAAGGGGCGTGCTGATGCAGGCCAAAACTTCAGAGATATCCTCAAGGCATATTTCCCAGGCAGCAACTTAGAAGAAAAGGGAGAGATAGGAGGGAATATCAAAGTATCAGGATCGGGTGAGATCAATTTTGAATCTACCTATCTATATGGTATTGCGGAAATGCCCTCTTCATGGTCAAAAGAAGCGCTGAAGGCGCAGGCGATCCTGGCGCGTACATATGCATTGCGATATACCGGAGGACTTGATCGAGAGATATGTACCACCGAAAGTTGTCAGGTGTACTCTCCATCAAAGTCTGCAAATGTACCGCAAGCATGGAAAGAAGCAGTCGATGAAACGCGTGGTATGGTGCTCAAAGATGGGGGAGATTATGCGAAGGCATATTACTCTTCAACGACTGGGGGCTACCTCATCAGCTCGGGTTGGGATACCACTGATGGGCAAAGTGGCGACTTTCTTAACACCGCATGGGAAAGAAAGGCAAAATCACCGTGGTTTTATAAAGCATGGTACCGATCAGGATATAGCAACACTTCGGATAGTTGCGGACGTACTCATCCATGGTTGAATGAGCAAGAGATGGCCGACATCCTCAATGCCTGGCAAGTGCGCAAAAGTGGCAGTAATGATGAGGTCGGCAGGATACTCCCCATAACAATCAATCAATGTTCCATTGCCGGCGCAAGCGGCGACCCATATTCGATGGATGAGATGGCTCAAGTTGCCGATAAATATGGAGGGCGATATACGAGCGTTTCCGAAGTATCTTACTCATTCTCAAAAGACGGATACACCAGTGAAATACGATTCAACACAAATAGAGGACAGGTATCGATATCAGGATCAGAGTTCAAACCCCTGTTCAACTTGCGAGCTCCGGGCAATATCTCCATTCGCAACGCTCTCTATGCAGTTGAGAAAAGATGAAATAGTCTGTAAAGTCGGACTTTATGGACTTTATGGACTTTATGGACTATCCTCTCTACCTTCCGCTATTGTACATATCGAATATCTGTCCGGGAGTCAACACAACATCTGTCACAAACGGCTCATCGATGGAACCTCGACTATATTGAAAATTGCTGCCGTACAGTTCTCCCCCTATAGTTAAGGGTTCAAAATTGTCTACCAAACCAGGAAAGCTACCAACAGTCGTCGTTGCAACCGAAGTACCATCGATATATATGGTTATGCCAGCAAATGATCCGCTGCCATCATAAGTTGCAGTGAGAAAGTGCCAATTATTATCCGAAACGCTTACAGTACTGTATTTAATACCGCCATTTACGCCAAATGCTATCGAGTTGCCAGAATAACTAACAAGCCTATATGTATTCACGCCAAGGCTCGGTCCAATTTTAGAAAGGATATTAGCGGGGCCAGCAGTAGTTGATTTCCACCACGCCCCCACACTCATACTCCCCGTAATCTGATAATCACTCTTCCTCACTTC
>JBAXSX010000016.1:0-19972 GCA_037130495.1 Candidatus Roizmanbacteria bacterium | reverse complement strand
AAATACAATTTAAAATTTATAATTAATAATTTAAAATTAACTTTCCATCCTTCATGGTTCATGATTCAACCATAGACTCTGAATCGAGCCACGCCAACGATTTCATCGTTAGGCGGGTAAACCACAATGTGGCCCCTTCGGGGTTCAGAGAGTCAATCAATTTGACTTCCTGAGTTCAACTCAGGAACCATGCCGACGAGGTGGAGAAAATAATAGTTAATTAATAATTAATAATGAATAATTAGTAATCAATAATTTGCATTTCCTAGGTCAAAAGCATTGTTCATTGTCAATTATTCATTATTCATTGTTCATTATTCATAGTCCATATTTCATGTTTTATCCTTCTCCAGCTGCTTCCTGATTTGACTTTCATATAAATCGTCCTATTATAGATACATAATGTATAGAGTATTTTTTATACAACCTTTCGGCAACACAACATGCACTAAACAAGCGTGGTGATGTGTTAATACATACGAACAACACAACGCCTCGCGCAATCGAGGCGTTTTTTAATACTATGATTGTCAAAAAACGAAAACCACTCATCGTCCTATTTGATCTAGATAGCACACTCACCACTGCTGAGACACTCGATTTGCTCGCTAAAGAAAAAGGGATAGAAGCAAAAGTGAAAAAAATCACCTCAGAAACAATGGATGGAAAAAAGCCCGTTGCTGAGTTATTCGCACGTAAAATAAAGATGCTCTCCCCATCCAAAAAAGACCGAACACTCATTCGACGCATAGCTTTGAACAATCTGTCAAGCGATGCGCTTGAGCTTGTCAGAATGTTGTGCAGGTATGAACATGTGAAAATTGGAATTTTGTCTATGCATTTTCAAGAAACTGTTGACGATGTTGGCTCCTTCATAGGTTGCGATCCGACATTGTGCTTCGGTATGCACATCAAACACGATGATATCGGAGATTATGTGGGATATGACCAAAACCAACTGATGGCTCAAGAAAATGGAAAAGGCCTGATAGTAACAGAAATCAAAAAAATGTACCCGCACTCAGTGATAGTCCATATTGGTGATAGCGTTTCGGACCTAGCAACACAGGGCAAAGCCGACTTGTTCATCGGGTATGGTGGGATAGTGGTCCGTAAAAAGGTGAAAAAAGCTGCAAAACACTTTGCGATGGATTATAATGAGGTTGCTCGCAAGCTCAAAAAATATTTATGAAATACTTGCTCATCACTACAACTACTACATCTGCCACCTTGGGTGGTGGAGTGTCGTAGTGCACCATATGAACTACAACACCCCGCCACACAGGCGGGGTTTTTTATAATTTGTTACAATTCATTTACAACCTATGCAAAATATCAATCAGCTCTCAAACATACGACACTCAGCAGCTCACCTACTCGCGGCTGCAGTCATGCAGATCTGGCCAGGCACGAAGCGCACGATTGGGCCCTCCATATCTGATGGATTTTATTTTGATTTTGATTTCCCCGAAGGTGTCAAGATATCCGAAAGTGACTTTCCCCGAATCGATCAAAAAATGCGCGAGATAGTCAAATCCTGGAAATCATTTGTTCGTGAAGAGGTGAGTCGTGAGGAAGCGCTCAAGCGATACGAGGGCAACGAGTACAAAGCTGAACTGATCAATGAGTTCGCTGACCGTGGAGAAAAACTCTCATTCTATCGATCGGGAGAGTACGAAGATTTGTGTGAGGGAGGCCACGTCGAGCATCCAGACAAGGAACTGAAATATTTCAAGCTCATGTCAGTCGCTGGTGCGTACTGGCGGGGAAGTGAAAAAAATAAGATGCTAACGAGGATATACGGTACGGCTTTTGCTACAAAAGAGGAGCTTGATGCCCATCTCCATATGCTCGAAGAGGCTAAAAAACGCGATCACCGGAAGCTCGGGGCGGAGCTTGATCTTTTCACCTTTTCTGAATATGTTGGGAGTGGTTTGCCTTTATATACCCCGCGTGGTGCATTGATACGACGACTTCTCAATGAATATGTAGAGTCAATTCAGAAGGCAGAGGAGTATGAACAAGTCTGGACACCTCAGATAGCAAAGGCTGAGTTGTTCAAAAAATCCGGTCACTATGATAAATATCAAGAAGATATGTTTATCGTAAAATCACACTACAGCGACGAAGAGATGTATCTGAAACCCATGAACTGCCCTCAGCATACGCAGATTTATGCTAGCAAACCCCGTAGCTATCGTGACTTGCCAATCCGTTTAACCGATTTTGCAATGCTCTATCGAGATGAGCGTCCAGGTCAACTCAGCGGTCTTGCACGAGTCAGATCGTTTTCTCAAGACGACTGTCATGTATTCTGTCGCGAGGATCAAGTCGATGTTGAGATAGATAAAATGTTGGTCATGACAAAAAAAGTAATGTCGATATTTGGGTTTAAGTACAAGTATCGCCTTTCTACTCGTGATCCCAAAAATCTAGATAAATATTTGGGAGACCCAGCTCAGTGGGACAGGGTAGAAAAGTGGGCAGTCGAAATCATGAAACGGAATAACATTGAATACTATGATGGACCTGGCGAAGCATCATTTTATGCGCCAAAAATGGACTTGATCGCTACTGATGCACTCGGACGCGAGTGGCAGCTTTCAACTGTACAGATTGATTATGTACAACCATCGCGCTTTGAGCTCACTTATGTCGACTCTGATGGCAAAGTGAAAACGCCCGTAATGATTCACCGTGCTATTCTTGGATCAGCAGAAAGATTAATGATGATACTCATCGAGCACTATGCAGGAGCCTTCCCCGTGTGGCTATCTCCCGTACAGGTTGCGATACTCCCTATTGGAGAGGGTCACATCGAGTATGCCCAATCTATTGCAAACGAGTTGAAAAAGGCTGGTATTCGAGTCATGGTCGATACGGATAATAAGTCAATCGGTGCAAAGATCCGCCATGCCACGTTGCAAAAGATACCGTATATGGCTATAATGGGGGATAAAGAAGTGAGTTCAAAGTCGATATCTCTGAGAGCTAGAGACGGACATGATCTCGGTTCACAATCCATCGCTGAATTTACTCATAAATTGATCACTGACATTGAGAATCATACCTAGAAGACCATTCCTCAAACCACAACGCAAATATTATGCGACCAACTTCAGGATCGAAGCGCCTATGTTGCGTGTGATCGATAATGCGGGCGGTCTCGTTGGCGTCATAGCACGTCAGGAAGCTCTGAACAAAGCTCAAGAGCTCAATCTCGATCTAGTGCTCATTGCACCTCATGCAAATCCACCGGTAGCAAAAATCATTGACTTCAAAAAGTTTTTGTATCAGGAATCCAAAAAGGAACAAGAAGCCAAAAAAGGCGTGAAGAAAAGTACGGTAAAAGATGTGAACATCTCCCTTTTTATGGGTGAGGCAGATCTTACTCGTATGGTGAACAAGACCAAAGAATTCCTTGCCGATGGCAACCAAGTACGCATCAATATGAAGCTGGTTGGTCGTCAAATGGGTAAAATACCCATGGCTGTCGAACATACCAAGACATTTTTGGGTTTGCTCGGCGACGTGAATATCTCCAAAGAGCCAAAGCTTGAAGCTCGAGTTATCAGAGCAGTTGTCGCGCGGAAGAAATAAGTGAGCTCAGTTCAAATTGGATAACTATAAGCAGTCTATGTCACTTGAGATAATGGTGCTTGACCCCACTCCAGCTGATAGATCTCGGCCATTTAGGTTATTTCCTGTGAAAGGTGTTGGGCCTGATTCACTTGAAATGGCAACATATGTGGCTTCTGCAGCTAAAAGCCTACTACATGGAAATGGTGGTGGCATATTTATACAAGACTCTAGCAGTCCTGCGTATACAGTAACTGACAATATGCATCCTTCAGGTATAAGTCAGCAACTGTAGGCCAATTAATAGATAAGCATCCTTACGGAAAATACCGCTTATTTCCTTTGCTATCTGGATATTTTCGAGTATAATGTTCTCCTATCCTATGGGAAAAAACATTCGAACCAAAGTACGCACGCACAAAGGTGCATCAAAACGCTTCAAAATCACCACGACGGGCAAGGTATTGCACCGTAGTCACACCATCCGACATCTACGCAGCGCAAAGTCAGCCAAGCAGATCCGAAGACTCAAAGCAATGAAGCCAGTCACAAACAAGCAAGCAAAAACGATTAAGAGGCTTTTGGGACTCGCATAAATTATTTATGTCATCCTGAATTTATTTCAGGATCTATGGTTGGAATTTGATATTTTAAAGCTATGGTACGTGTAAAAGGTGGCATCCAAAATCATAAAAATCATCATAAAGTCCTTGGTCTTGCCAAAGGCTATCGCATGACGCGACATAAGCAGATCAAAGTAGCCACGCAGGCTGTTTTGCATGCAGGTCAGTACGCATTTGCAGGTCGCAAGCTCCGCAAACGAGATTTCAGATCTCTATGGATCACTCGTATGAATGCAGCTCTTGGTGAGCTCGGCGTCAAATACAGTGTCTTTATACACACACTCAAAGTCAAAGGTATTGAGCTTGACCGCAAAGTACTCTCTCAAATTGCAGTGGAGTACCCAGCAGCATTTGCGAGCCTCGTCAAGCAAGTCACCGCAAAAGCCTGATCCCTGATCTTCTCCAAACTTCTCAATCATTGTTGATACTTCTTATTTCATTCTCCATCCATAGACTCTGAACCGAGCCACAATGTGGCCCCTTCGGGGTTCAGAGAGTCAATCAATTTGACTTCCTGAGTTCAACTCAGGAACCATGTTTGCGTAATAACAACTTATGGACCCCGGATCCCTCCTTCGCTCCCGCAGAGCGGGACAGGCAAGGCTTCGGATGGGCAGGCTTGTCCGGGGAGTCAAAAAAATGCATCACTGCGTTTATGCCTATGATTATGTCCTATTCGCAAAATGATTTTTGCCTGACACTCCATGCTTCACGTAATTATTTCATATTTATAGTTCATGTTTCATGGTTCATCTTCTATGGTTCATTCTTCATTATTAATTATTCCTTCTTCATCGTTCCCGATGACAATCGAGCTAAGATTGGTATATAATCTCTCACATGCTCGACCTCGTCGCTATCAAAAAAGATATTGAATCAGCCCATACGCTCACTGAGCTTGAATCAAAGGAGCTCTTATATCTTGGACGCAACGGTCTCATCAATGAACACGCTGTAAAGCTAAAGACACTCATTGGTGAAGAGCGAAAGAAGTTTGGAATCTCGTTGAATGAACATAAGAAGGCAATATCAACTCATATTGCAGATAAAAAATACGCGCTCGTTGCTGCTCGTCGTTCACAACTCGTAGACTTTGATACAACACTCCCTGGTATTACACCCCATATTGGACATTTACACCCCACAACACTTGCTATTCGCGAGATGGTCGCGTACTTCACTCGACTTGGATATAGCGTATATGAAGGGCCCGAAATAGAGACAGATGAATTCAACTTTAACAAAATGAATCTCCCTGTGGATCATCCTGCACGCGACCTCCAGGATACGTTATATATCAGTGAGCCTGAGTGGCTCCTTCGCACCCATACATCTAGTGTGGAGGCACGATGCATGACACAAGAGAAACTCCCCATACGCATGATTGTCCCGGGTAAGTGCTATCGCAACGAGAGTACAAATATGACTAATAATGCTATTTTTTACCAACTCGAGGGCCTGGTGATAGACAAGGGCATCAATATGGGTCACCTAAAAGCTACATTGGAAGAGTTTGCAAAACATATGTATGGCTCAGACGTCGTAACTCGTTTCAGATGCAAGTACTATCCGCAGGTCGAACCCGGAGCAGGTATGGATATCCAATGTCGGTTTTGTGGTGGCGCAGGATGTCAAACATGCAAATACCGAGGATGGATCGAAGCTCTCGGATCTGGCATCGTACACCCACAAGTACTCAGAAACTGTGGCATAGACCCAACCATATACAGTGGATTTGCATTTGGTATGGGTCTCGATCGACTTGTCATGATGAAATGGGGAATCAATGATATCCGGTCACTTTACAACGGCGAACTCGTGTGGAAGAACTAGCAAGAATGATAAACGATTCATGATACATTTCAAATTTTGCATACAACAAATCCAGTGAAAATGATAAATATGAGAATGATAAATTATTCATAACATATTTCAAATTACTATGTCGCTTGAACAGACACAAATATATAAGAATAGAATTTATGCTGAAATACTCGATCTACTGAAGTTTCTAAAAGAAGTAAAGTATGATGCAACATCAAAAGTTATTATCAATCAAGTTACTCGAAGTTCAACAAGTATTATCGCAAACTATATCGAGGGTCAATCTGGAGTATCCAAAAGAGAGTTCACAAATTATTTATCTATTTCATTGAAGTCAGCAAACGAAACAAAGCTATGGCTTACTTTTTTGAAAGATTTACAATACATGGGTCAAGAACAATTTAACAAGCATTTTGAGGAAATCAGTCAGATTGCAAATATTCTTGGAGCAAGTATTAAAAAGTTGAGGGCAACATAACATTTACAGTTAATCATGTATCATTTTTCATTCAAATGAAAGTACCGCTCAATTGGCTTAAACAATATGTCGAGATACCCTCGTCAGTTACGGAGCTCACAGACAAGCTGACAGCTATCGGTCACATGCAGGACAAAAAGCCCGAGAAGGTTGGCGATGATATAGTCATCGACCTTGAGGTACGACAAAATCGAAGTGACTGCTACTCTATCCTTGGAGTTGCACGCGAAGTTGCAGCAATTACAAATGTAAAAGTCAAAATTCAAAAATCAAAATTCGAAAGTCAGAATCCCATCACAAACGATAGGCTCATACAGATCACCAATGCAAATCCATCACTTTGTAAAAGGTTTAAAGCGGTTCGAATCAAGCTCGCAGCTGGCAGCTCGCAGCTTTCTCAGCCAAAGGCTGATCCACCTCTGGCGGAAACTCCCCCTTGGATGAAGGATCATCTCGAGGCGTATGGTATCAAGGTGATTTCGCCTATAGTTGATATCACCAACTATGTCATGATTGAGACGGGTGAGCCAATGCATGCATTTGATATTCGCGCCATCACTGATGCCCATATTACTATCAGGTCCGCAAAAGAAAATGAAAAAATATCAGTCATAGGTGGCAAAGAGCTAACCCTGACACCTGACGACCTTGTCATAGCAGATAATACAAAAATCCTTTCGTTTTCAGGACTGATCGGTGGAGAAGGAACAGGCATATCAGCAGATACTACTGAGTTTGTCCTCGAAGCTGCGACATATGATCAGGCATGCATTCGTAGATCTTCAATCAGACACGGGGTCCGCACTGAGGCATCTACACGGCATGAGAAATTCCTTGATCCACGACTGGTGGATCATGCGATCGATCGAGCGTTGGACATCCTCAAGCAACTGACTGATTTCACGATCGTCGCGGTCGCAGACTCATATCCAGAGCCTACGCACCCTCTGAGCGTTGCACTTCGCGCGTCCGAGATCAGCAGACTCGGAGGCGTTGAACTGCCACAAGAAACAATCACACACATACTGAAGTCACTGGGGTTTGAGGTGACCTTCAACCTTCGACCTTCTCAGCCAAAGGCTGATCCGCATCTCGCTGAGACTTTCGTCTGTATCGTGCCCTATTGGCGTACTGATATATTGTGCGAAGCCGACCTGGTCGAAGAAGTGCTTCGACTATATGGGTATGAAAATATCCCATCAGCATTGCCGCCATATGCACCACCTCCTGACATCACCTCCTATGCATATCGACTCGATGACGAAATCCGTGATACCATGCTCGCCATCGGATTTGACGAAGTGATGACTGAGCCGCTGACCTCGACCGCTCGATACGAAGAGCTGTCTCATGCTATCAAGGGACTCAAGCCAGTCAAACTACAAAATGCACTGAACGCAGACAAATCAATGTTGCGGTTTGGCATGGACGAAGGGATCAGACATGCACTCCACCATCATCAGAAGTTTGGGAAATCAGCAATTCATCTATTCGAGTTAGGCAAAGTGTACTCTGAGTCGACCGATCCCAAAAGTAAACAAAAATATCACGAGCCGAGACACATCGCATATCTGATATATGAACAAAAAACTGCGAAGGAAGTCCTCTATCAAAAATCAAAAGGAGTTGTTGAGGCGATTTGCAAATCGCTTGGCGTCGCGTATTTTGATGCCATAAGTGATTCATACGTTTGGGATGAGCAGACAGTCTACACGTGCATCAACCTGGAGCATGCATTTGCAGCTTCGCAGCGAATAGCGGCATCATCCAAAGCACGATTGTATACAACCATACCACATACTCAATCATTTGATATTTCATGCTTGCTTCCTCACACAACCAAAGTGGGAGACATGATTGTATCGCTCCAGAAAAATATCACAGAGATTGACTCAGTAGCACTTCCTGAGCCTCCACGAGTACACAACGCGGACCAAAAATCTGTGTTGCTCCGCATCGTGCTAAAAGAGGGAGAACAGGATAAAGCCCAAGTGATCAAACAGGTGGAGAAATATGTGAGTGATCATTTTCAAGCGATCATCCGCTAATATCACCCCATGAAACGCGCGTATTTCGTCGAACAGATTGTTCCCCTGATCCTCACTGTTGTGGTATGCGCTGCTCTAATAGCAGTCATATGGGTAGAGATACATGTGCTCAATAGATTTACTCGTACTCACATCGCCATACAGGTGAGATGGTCAGACGTATTAATCGGCATGACAATCTATCTGAAAACTTCAGTAGATTTTGCCATCTTCATTGGCAACTTGATGCACACTGCCCGTGGATGGAAAAACAGAGTGATGATCGAGATCGGGACAGCGATGGGAAACGCGCTAGGCACCATCATCATACTTGCTCTCTGGGATATCTTCCGAGATATCAAGCCTCTTTTGGCTGTCATGATAGTCTGGGCAGCACTGGTGCTGTTCAAACTAGCAGAGGATGGATTCGAGCATGCTCGTGACAAAACGTATACATTGCCCCGCGGGTTTTATCTACTCGTCGATAAAACTGAGAAGATTGTTCACTTCATCAATCGATTTACGAGTCCTATCTTGTCACGTGTGATGCCGCAACTCTCAATGAATCCTCCTGTGTCACTGACATTGCTTGGACTGTTTCTGTTTTCATTTCGTGTGCCATTTGTATTGGGATTGGATGACTTCGCTGGATATGTCCCAGTCTTTGATATCGTGAATGTCTTTGGCTTTTCTATCGGAGTACTGTGTGGTCATATGATTCTCAACATCCTCCTTTTCATCTCTCCAGAACATACCATCAAAATCGTGAAGCATCCGGTAATATCATATTTGGGAAGCGTGGCTTTTGTGATCCTCGCCATATGGGGACTATATGAAGTCTCCCACGTCCTCATCCCGCGAAATTAGTAGGTAACGCAATCAGTGGACTGATCAACACTGATACTAAAATATGTCAGAACTAAACCAACCCAAACAAACTGTGGTCCATAATGAAGCCCTGAAACAGGTACAAGCGTCCGAAAATCCTCCTAAGCTAACTCGTCGCAGTGTCATTTTTGGCGGAGTTACAGCGATAGGTGCAGTATTACTCGCCGCATGTGCGCCTGCCCAACGTGTAGTTTCGACACTGACTCCTGACAATAGAGGAAAATATGTACCACGGGGAGGCTTTGTCTTTCAACCCGAGAGTGGAGAATCTGATCGAAAGTCGATGGCCGAGAAATTGGTTAATTCTCTCAATGCTAGTCTTGGCATACCTAACGGCACGAAGATAGATGCAGTGCCCTTGGACACGATACGTGCTGCCGTAGCTAAGCTGGCAGAAATTTTACCCAATACGCCATATTTCCCCATACTCCTTGATCAATCCAACTCTCGATATGCTGTAGTTGGAAGTAGAGGAGAGATAAATCCAGTCGCAGCTGACGGAACTCCTGCAAGTGATAAAGCTCCTCGATTAATCGAAAGCGCACCTGGCAATTCACTATTTGAATTCAATCGTGATGGGATACGCTATTGCCTGGTTGGATATGGGGGAAACTACCCTGCGATTGATACCTCTGCATGGGAGAGCGCGCTTGTCGACATTTTTAAAAAGTCTGAGGCTCAATCACGAGTACTCCATGTACCTCGATCGGGGTATCCTTCGACTCTCTATACTCCAAATGGGCTTCAAGAGCACAGTCCTGAAGAGCCCCCGACCGGAAATGTATTTGCTCGGTCCGCCTCGATCTTGAATCGGTCTGATATTACCCCTCCACGTACAGATATGATATTGAATCCCGCATATATGAAAGTCCGTGGTGCACAAATGAAAATACCTCTTCTTCCACAGATTGCACAGTCGCTGGCAGATGAAATGATTACGATCGCTGCTGTCGAGGGTTTTCAGTCCCAATTGGTTCAGGGAAATACTCCCCCAGAACTCAACCAACAGTATGAACTCGCGAGCTCAACTGCTGGTTGGTCAGCATTAATGAGTGAGTATCATGGGCTCGCCAACCCATTCATTGAGCGAGATACCGTCAAATTAGTCACAAGTTTGGTGGCATAAATATCGTATTTCCAGGAGCTTTATACAAATAGTAGATGATTCAGAAATCTAATTTCTACGGTTGCATCGATGAGGCAAATCCTAGATAGATTCGATGACCCTCTCCGTAGACTTCACAAGTGAGACTGCCATCAGTCCATGGACGAAAGACATCCTGCGCATCGTAGAGACGCCTGTGGTGCCAAACAAATGACTTGCACCGATGTACGCCGCCAGCTATAGTGAACAAATGCTAGAGCAAGATCATGCTTCACAAGACAGAGCTACACCTGATGCGAGACCTATCCAGCCGCCCAAAAAGGGCGCTTCGATGTTCTCGTTTCAATCCCTCGCTCGGTTATCTGGAGCCGCATATCTAGCGCTACTCACTGCGTGCAGCTCACCAACTGTTGATGCTAAGCCAACACCCACTCCACCCAGACCTGCTCCAATAGCCTCACAGATACCAACCGCTGTACTACGAAGCGAACCCACTCGATTTCCGCCCACAAAGGAGTCAATTGCACAACTTGATACACTAAACAAATTCATAGCAAATACTTTCGAAGAGCTCAAAAAAAAATATCCTGAAGCAGAATCGATTCTGTTGCAGGCTGGTGTATCAATACCGGGTGGAGAATTTGGGTTCTGCAGTATATCTACAAATGGTGTTGAGACAAGAAAAACTCTATTTGTAGATACTGCAAAAATTGTTGCTAGTCCACTTATTGAGATGAAGCCCATGGAAGCGGTTGCAGCAGTCACTAGACATGAATTCTACCACTGTTTAGGTGGTATTGGAACATATCCATATCGTGTTGCTTATACCGATCCAGAGACGAGGAAGCCTGTTGTTGTAAGTAAACCTGTCACCTCTGGCTTTGCTGTAATAGACTCCCAGACAGACCGAACTAAGCCAAGAAGAGTGTATTCCATGTTTGAGGAGTCTTACGCACACTGGATGGCTGGTATAGAAGGGTTTGCGAAGCCGGGTATCAACAACAGCCTTTCGCAGACAGAAGTAGGTGCACAAATACTTCAACTCCTATCAAAGAAAGGTATTTTCCCAAGAGAAAAAGTGCTTGGGTTTCACAAAAAGGGTGATGTTGCATCCGCACTTAATCTGCTTTCGCCAAACAGGCAGCTGACTGCTAGCCAACTTGAAGATATTCTTATTGTTTTTTCATACTTGGAGGACACTGACTACACCAACCCCAATGCCGTTGCTCAAAAGGCAGAGCAAATACTAGCCATTGTAAGTCGCTAAAAATGACATTTTATTGAGAAAGCATGCCGTAAACTGCTTCATATCGCCAGCCAAGGAATGAATATTCCATCTATAGGTTGCATTCGCCCAATTTCTACGTATAATAGAGGCTCGCACGTTAACAAATCATTTGAAATGCACAAAAAAGCCAAGCAATAGAGTCGCGGATGTGTGTAAAATACTCTGCAATTTTCTTTTAAGAGTTTGATCCTGGCTCAGGATAAACGCTGGCGGTGTGCCTGAGATATGCAAGTCGAGCGGGAATCATTGAAGTCGCAAGATGGATATGATTTCAGCGGCGGACGGCTGAGTAACACGTAAGAATCTCCCCCAAAGTCTCACATAGCTCACCGAAAGGTGGGGTAATTTGAGATAGTCTCCCCTCGCAAGAGGGGTGTAAAGCCGCAAGGCGCTTCGGGATGAGCTTGCGTCCTATCAGGTAGTTGGTGGGGTAATGGCCCACCAAGCCTACGACGGGTAGCTGGCCTCATGAGGGTGGTCAGCCAGAAGGGGACTGAGATACGGCCCCTACTCCTACGGGAGGCAGCAATCAGGAATAGTCGGCAATGGGCGAAAGCCTGACCGCGCGACACCGCGTGTGCGATGAAGGTTCACAAGATCGTAAAGCACTGTGGGAGGGGAAGAGAAAGGACGGTACCCTCCTAGAAAGTAGCCGCTAACTGCGTGCCAGAAGCGTCGGTAATACGTGGGCTACGAGCGTTATCCGGTGTTATTGGGCATAAAGAGTCATGTAGGCGGGTGCATAAGTCACTTTTTAAATCTCCGGGCTCAACTCGGAAACTTGAAGTGAGACTGTGCGTCTAGAAGATGCTTGAGGGAGAACGGAACTGTGGGAGGAGTAGTGAAATGCGTTGATACCCACGGGAACACCAGTGGCGAAGGCGGTTCTCTAGAAGCATCTTGACGCTGAGATACGAAAGTTAGGGGAGCGAAGCAGATTAGAGACCTGCGTAGTCCTAACCTTAAACTAATGTACGCTAGCTGCATTCTTTCCCAATTTATTGGGATCGGGTGTGGCGCAGGTAATCCGTTAAGCGTACCGCCTGGGAAGTACGGCCGCAAGGTTGAAACTCAAAGGAATTGGCGGGGAGGCACACAACCAGAGGAACATGTGGTTTAATTCGATACAAAACGAAGAACCTTACCAAGGCTTGACATGCGAGCGTTCTATTCCCAAGAAACTGGGGAAATCCGCAAGGAGGCTCGCACCGGTGATGCATGGCTGTCGTCAGTTCGTTCCGTGAGGAGTGCTCTTAAGTGAGACAACGAACGCAACCCCTGTCGTCTGTTATACGTATCAGATGAGACTGCTCGCCTTATTTGGCGAGAGGAAGGCGGGGCAGACGTCAAGTCAGCACGTCCCTTATGTCTTGGGCTACACACATGTTACAATGAATCACAACAATGAGTCTCGCAAGTCAGCGATGACAAGCAAATCTCAGAAATTGATTCTCAGTGGGGATTGGAGTCTGCAACTCGACTCCATGAACTTGGATTTGGTAGTAATCGCGGGTCAGCTATACCGCGGTGAATACGTTCTTGCCTCTTGCACACACCGCCCGTCAAACCAACAAAGTCGACAGTATATGAACTGCGGTCTTGCCGTGGGAGTATATCGCCGGCGATGAGGGTTAAGTCGTAACAAGGTAACCGTACTGGAAGGTGCGGTTGGATCACCTCCTTTCTTTTTTCTTTTTCATCGAAGGAAGTCGATGATTTTCTGTCATAGATGACGTAGTCATTCTATGAGAGGAAACGCTGTATAAGCGAAGAGTCTATGAGACATTGTCAGCCAAAGACAACAAAATACAATATAACAACTGAAACATTGCAAAAGAACATAATACACATCTCGCGATTCTATTGGATGGCTTTTGAAGATCTTTCTTTGTGCTTTTCATACAAAAATCTATTTCCCTCCCGCAACGGAGGGATTTTTTATGGTCGAAATCTTATCTCCTGAGACTGCATCTAGCTCGATTCATCAGATATAATGAGTACCTATGTCACTGCGTCAGATCATGAGTGGACTGATGTTCTTCTTCATCCTTAGCTTCTTAGGCACATTCAGCGTCCATGCACAATCAGCACCTCACAGTGTGATCATTATCAACCAAGTACGAGGAGAAGAATGCTGTGGCAAGGGGAATCTGGCCAATCTCGAGACTCAACTCAAGACGGTGACTCGCCTCGGACTCCCCGCAACGTTTGTCGTACGATACGACGCGTTGAAAGACGCTCAGTATGTCTCCCTCCTCAAAAAATATCGTGCTGATTTTCCTCAGCTTATCGATATCGGTGTGATGATAGAGATCATCCCGTCGTTAGCAGTAGATGCGGGCGTGAGCTACAAGGGAAGTCAGGAAACATGGTACCAGGCACATCATGCATTCACGATCGGATATCCACGAGAAACACGAAAGAAAATGATTGATGTGCTGTTCGGTCAGTATGCGAGCGCAATGGGTGCATACCCACGTGTTAGTTCCTCCTGGATGATCGATACCGATAGTCTGAACTATATCCAGCTCACCTATGGCGTCCAATATCAGCAAATCACGCGTGAGCAGTGGGGAACAGACAGTTACACGCTCTATGGTGGCCCGCCCCATTTCCCCTATCCAGCATCCAAAAACTGGCTCATGGTGCCTGATTTCGCCCGTACAGATGCGCCCATGATCATCCGACAAACCGTGACCGATCCCATACACAACTATGGCGACACCACAAGCTCTCACACCACTCAACCAAATGACTATATGAGAAATGGGAGTACCATAGAGTATTTTCAAAAGCTCATATCGCAAGCGTTTGATCCGAGTATCAACCCTGTCGGATTTGCCTGTCTTGGGCTGGAAAATAATATGGAGGAAAAATACCAACTTGAATATGTGAAGCAGCTCGAATGGATCAAAGAATACTCCACATCCAAAAATATAACTTTTGAAAAGGTTACACGGATAAAAAATCAGTTTATGAGCCAGAGAGTCACCTCTTACACTGGTCGCGATGGTTCCCTAGAGGCTACCTGGATCACGACACAACAATATCGCATACGACTACTGCAAAAGGAGGGATTGGTGTCTATCACCGATATACGTGTTTTTTCGCCTGATTTGACAGACCCATACAATGACACTATCGCAAAGCATGAGGGGTACTGGGTCGTACCTTTTCTTCTCGATGGATCACGTTGGTATGACGGGTATGGCTCGATTCATTTAGCGATTGATCATGTCTTTACTTCAACTGAAAAAGATATCACGTACCCACCATCACGCCTCATCTTACCGCAAACGAAGAGCGACACTTTGTATACAGTCATAAGTAGTGGTGACAATATGGTGGACATCACGGACGGAACAACCGAGAGGAGCAGACTCTCACTCACCTTTAGCGAACAAGTGGTGAAAATCACACTCACTTCATCAACTGCTGAACCGTATCAGCTCAGCACATACACTCCGCTCAAATTTCCCGTCACATACTCATCATCAGGATTACAATGGCTGTGGGACGGCAAGCCCGCACATGCAATGAAAATCAGCAAGAATGACAAGCTTGCTACGATCACATTTGACACAACCCATAGCAGTGAATGGAACACGGGACGATATATCTATTATCCCTATGCATATCCTGAATCAACCGGTCGGGTCATGAGTGAAAAGTACACGACTATTTCAGTTGACAATATGTATGCCATTGCGGGACGCAATCCGATACGATTGGTACTGCAGCCTCATGATGGTCTGAACTTTCCGATCATCCTAGATGATGAACCTGAGATAAAAACAACTCCGCCTACCCTTGAGGTACGACGATTGGGAGAACTACGCAAATCTCAGTATCAATATGTTGATATATTTTCGGATATTCCAACAAAAGTCGATGCTTCGATCGTATTCAAGCAAAAAAATGATCGTATAACGAAAGAGATCACGGGATATATTGCGCCTGACTGTAAACGTGATATAAAAGCCTGTCTTATTAATCCTCGAGGGTCATTCTGGTACATACTTACCAAAGTGAACGACTGGTGGAGATCGAGATGAAGTATGAGCTATCAGCCCAAAACGATTTTGGAACCAGGAATAATACTTTTCAGACGAGTGTAGACACTGGGTGATCTCGACTGGATCTCAAGATAATGCGCATCTGGTAATCCATAATGTCCTTTGTATATGACCAACTCTGAGTCTGACTCTTGGTGTTGATGAGAGATGAGCCGAGCCGTATATGACTGATCATTGATATGCATTTTGATGAGATCTCCAACACTCGCATCCTCAAGATCTGCGTGGCTTATCGTCGTGACAAGTGTCTGTTTGTATTTGTGGCAGACGAAGTGACAATCACTTGGAAGAGAAATAACATCAGCCTCATGAAGAGATTGTAGGTCCAACTGATCATCCATATAATCAGCCAAATGAGCAACTACGCGTGCATGGGCATCTCGAACAGATATCAGACCAGACGTCGGAAGCTGAGTATATTCCAAATATTGCTGAGCCGACGATTTCATCCATGCAAATGAATACCCTGACAAAAGGCCACATACAAGCAGATTGTTGGTGAGTCGGATGACTGCAAAACAATGAGCTCTCTCAGTCAGATCATCATCAAACGACTCATGCGAGCTGTCAACATCTACATATACCACTGTGTCGGTCGGATCGCCGTTTTTAGCTTCGGTGAGCGCCATCTCATATGCCAAGAAGCCCGCATGTATGGACGAGATTGTCGAGGTGAGAGTCTGAATGCGAATATCTTTTCGATTTACAGAATACCCTTCTGCAACAGTTCGAAAGCGTTCTCGAGAAAGCTCGTCAGAGTTCCAATCAGTGATTGATATGATCTTGCGCATGATTACCCGATAAAATTATAGATGATACTAAACGCTGATGCACATACAATGAGTATGGCTGATACGACGAGCAGTGCCACCCTCACTGGACCGACAACATGAGTCCTCATGAGACCCTTGTCTGTAGAAATCCTGATCAAGAATATGAAAATAACTGGCAATAAGAGAGTGTTGACTGCCTGGATAACTATCGCAATTTTGTATGCAGAGATGAAGGGAAAGAGTACAAATGTACAGGCTATGCATATTTGTACCAAAAAGAGAGTATAAAAATTCTTACCCTTTTTGTATCCTGCATCGAGCGTACCTTCAAAGCCGAACATTTCCGTGAACACGTACGACGTAGACAAACTTATGATAATAAGTCCTATGATTGCCGCATTGAACAAGCCAAATGCATATAGAAAAGATGCGAGCTCACCTGCAAATGGCTTAATGGCCAATGCAGCGTGCTCTCCATTTACGAGCTTGATGCCATGATCAAACAGTGCTGACTTGGTAGCCACAATGATAAAGAACGTGACAATATTTGACAAAATTGCACCAAGATATGCTTCAATCTTTGCAAATCCGATGCGATCTGTGCCGAGTTTTTTATCCTTCATGTAGCTCTGGATAAAAAACTGTCCCCAAGGTGTCACGGTAGTTCCAATAAATGCGATACCGGTAAGTATTGTTTCAGGATTCCAAAACTCTTTGGTGGGTATGAACAAGGATCTGAGGGCATCAAGCCAATCAGGGTTTGTCCTAAATGCTGAAATAATATATGCGATATAGAGTGTTGCACCAACTAGAAATATCCTCTGTGTCATCTGATAATTGAACTTTGTCACAATCAAAAATAACATTACTATAGTTATCAGAAAGGCTATGGGGATCCACAATCCATGCAGTCCAAACAACTCAAAGGCCACTTTGAGTGCAGCAGCATCGACAACGAGATTGCTGACGTTGGAAAATAACACTAATATAAAAATGCCGATGGCTATGCGGACTCCGTATCGCTCACGTATCAGATCAGCAAGTCCTCGTCCCGTCACTATGGCGAGTCGCCCCGCAATCTCCTGAGTAAGCCCATATATGAGTGTCAAAAAGGGAAGAATGATCATGAGACCGTATCCAAAGTTTGCACCTGATAGTGAGTACGTTACTACACCACCCGCATCATTTCCGGCCATAGTAGTGACTATGGATGGCCCAGCAACAGATGCGAAAATGAATAGATTTGTGAAAAACTTGTTCATATATATTTATGGCGATACATCGAACCATCGTGCAACTCCGATTAATTTTTTTTCATTGTCTATCACTGGAAGAGAGCTGAATCTATACTTTTGCATTTTTTTCCAAGCTAGTTCTTTTGGTGTCGAGAGGTGAAGAGTTACTAAATTTTGAACCATAAATTTATATACCGGAGTTTCATCATGCTGCTCGATCAGCTCAAATAGATTAAACGCTCCCACCAATTGTTCCTCGTTGTTGATAACATAAATACTCGGTGCTTGCATGGATGACTCGGCCTCCGAGCTTATCATCTTTTTTACCCTACCAGCCGTCCAATCTGCTCCAACTTCATAAAACTCGAGCGATACGGCATCTCCCAGAGGAGTGCGAGATATGTGCACAAGTGCATTGATTTCGTCTTGCTTTTCTTGCGAGAGAAGGGCAACAATCTTCGCCCTAGTATGCCGGTCCAGTGTCATAAGTATATCGACGGCGTCATCAGTGTCTAGCAATGCAAGTATTTTGGCAGATCGATCAGACGGAAATGATTTGAAGAGGGTAGTTTGAAAGGTGACGTTTAGATTGTTGATAACTTCTGCAGCATACTTTTCATCGAGCAAGCTGACGATACGGCGTACATTACGGATATTCGTACGATCAAGGTAACCTGCAAGATCCTCGGGGTTCAGTTTTTTTAGGTTTGTTTCTTGCTTGCGCATCATCACTCTTCCTCTCCCAAGCTCTAGTGGAGCAACATCAGCCCATGAAAGAAATCGTGGACTAATCGGTTTTCGTAGTAGGCGAGAGATTCGTATGAAAACATTCTCTATGCAAAGCCACCGCATGAGACCAAGGAATCCAACATCGACGCCCGAAATGCGCAAGGTGGGATGCTGAACGAATATGACGTCATTCACGCGAACCATTTTACTTCCAGATATATCAATGATTTGTTGATCTGAAATATTTTTCCCGACAAAAAGCTCGTTTTCATCGAGATTGGTACGTGGAATTGAGCTATCGATCTTAATAAGGTCATTTATTTTGATGACTGCGGAGTACTGGATGAGATGTTGAAAACCTGAGGAATCACGTACAAGAAGTTTGGTCACTGGTGCCGTTGGCGCACTCTTGAAGACAAGGTCATCAAGACGACCAACATAGGTACCATTTTGATCAATTACGGATCTACCTTTGAGCTCTGAAAAATAGAGCATGTACTTGTTATATGTAATGTATTAATTGACCAGTAAACACACAACCTTAGCTGACGAGTATACCAAGATATGACTGGCAGTAAACCAGATTGTAATATACTAGTCAGTTTGCTAGAATAAGCTTCCGTTGTCAAGTGGTAGATTGTCATGACGCTTTTTGCATGATTAGTTCCCAGCGAAGTCCAATGGGGCTACATCGACATTTTTGGCATTTGAAATATCGCGTGATTAGTTCATCGGTAGAACGCTGTCCTGATAAGACAGAGGTGCATGGTTCGACTCCATGATCACGCACTGATTAGTCGTAAAGTCATAAAGTGTAGAAGGTAGAGGGTATAGTGCAGAACGGGAACACAAGATGGTTTGTAGTATTTTGACTTCCCGGACAAGCCTGCCCCGCTCTGCGGGGACGAAGTGCGATCCGGGATCCATCAGTGTCGCTTCGAGCCGAGCCTGCCCCGCTCTGCGGGGTCGAGAAGTGAACCGATTGCCCCCGTTTTAGGCCGGGTCAAGAAGTGAACTGCGAACTCTTCTCTCGAGAGGAGAGTAATAATGAGTCTAGCACCCGCTTGAAGCTTCCCCCCAGAGGTGGACAAGCGGAGCTCGGAGCTAGCCTTTCATTTTACGAATAGATCCCGGGATAAACCCGGGATGACTCTCGCTCGAGGCGGGCAAGCACTGTCGTTCGTCACTTTACGGACTTTATAGACTTTATAGACTTTACGACTATACTTAATTGACCATATGGACCCTTAGCTCAGTTGGTAGAGCGCTGCTTTTACACAGCAGATGTCAGAGGTTCAAGTCCTCTAGGGTCCACAAGCGCGGCGGGCCGGGCGCTACTTTTACACA
>JBAXSX010000015.1:0-25739 GCA_037130495.1 Candidatus Roizmanbacteria bacterium | reverse complement strand
TTTTTCATACGACTGATATTGTATCCAGTCGTTCGGATTCTCAGTTGAACTTAGGGATGTGATTTCCAGAACCATTCACTTTCCGCGCTCAACATATCGAATTTACCAAACAGTACGTTTGACAGAATTGATTCGAATCTGCACAATTATCATATCCGAATTAGTGAGTAAGAAATAATTGACGATCTATACCTTGAATCCTGAACCAGATGTGGTCGTACAGTATATTCACGAAAATTAAATGCTTATCGATTACTATCAATCACTTCTTGATGCAATCTACTCATGACAATCGTGCTCAATGGCCCGATAAATTCGGGCAAAACAACCGTTGGGAAAATTCTCTCAGAAAAGATCCCTAACCTTTCGCATATCGAAGTAGATAGGATTCGTGAGTTTATCAGTTGGATGGATAACGTTACGGCATGGGACATATCCTTTTCGACAGCATTATTAGTGGCGAAAGAATTCCTCAATAGAGGCATACATGTTTTGATTACGTATCCCATTTCGGACAAAAGATATCTACAGATTGTTGACAAGCTGAAGTCAGCGAGCACGATTACGCATGCATTTACTCTACTTCCTCCGCTCAATATAACAATCACAAATAGAGGAACGAGAGCGCTGAATGCATGGGAGATCCAAAGAATTAAGGATACGTATGAAAAAAACACATATGCAGTTACTTTTGGAGAGACTATTGATAACAGTCACCAAAGACCACAGGAAACTGCCGAGTATATATTCAACTCCATACAAAAATCTATCAACACATGAAGCGATCACACTCAAAATGAACAAATAGATGAGTGCTCGTAACTCTGGATTCTCTGGCCGAGGATAACGGCATGCTGATCTGACTCTACTTTCTATTCATATACGTGACAGTGAGTTGCAGGATAGTTGCAAAACTTACCCATAGCAGGTATGGGATCTGAATATATGCAATCCAGCTGACGATCGGATATATCATGACGATAGACCAGATGAGCGTGATGAGGATAAGCAATATATCAATAGCTGCCAAATAATTATTTTTTAATCCGAATTGAAGAGGTGTAAACAAGAAATTGAATAGTAGATTGAGGACAAATGGAATCGCGATGACATAAGCGATCTCACTTCGCCAAACTCTAAAAAAAACCGATCCAAAGGAGATGGCTATGCATACGTATAAAGCAGTCCAGACGGGTCCAAAAAGCCATGAGGGTGGAGACCATGTGGGCTTTTTCAGTTTGTTGTACCAGCCATAGCTTGAATTGTTAGTATTCATATAGGATCAGTATAGTCCTAAATGTACGCAAGACATGATTAACTGTCTGCGACAGTTGAAGTAAATGCCCCGATCTGTTCAATCGCATTTTCTGATCTATACCCTATGCACTGACTTTGGCAGTTTCGAATTTATTTTGCAAAACAAGCAATACTCCGAAAACAAGTGCCAATATGAGCGCATATCCAAATAGGGTTTTCTGTATGCCAAATCCATCTGTTGCCATGCCGACAATAGGCGCAACTGCTGCATAGGTGAGACGTCTCGCAAGACTTTGGAAAGAGAGTATCGTTGCGGCCTTCTCAACCGGCACTATCTGCAATACCCTATCTGATATGATCGTTTGTGTCATGAACATACAGGTGAGGAATAATGACCATAAAATAAATGTAAATATACTTTGTGTAAGTACGATTATGAGCAACGCTGATACGACTACGACACTCATAATAATAAATACCGATTTCCCTGCTATTTTTTCGAATCGATGAGTCATAGTCGATCCAAATGCAGTGATGAGGTTAAAGCCAAACAAGATAACCCCAAAGTACAAAATGGGCACTTTCAACACCTGCATATAGAGCTGAGAGTAGAAATTGAGTGGCAAGAGCAGTCCGTTGAAGCATGCAAAAAATACAGTCAGCCACAAAAGCGTCTTATGGCGTTTTATCAGCGATAGGCTTTCTCCTATTATTTGTAGGTAGCCAGGTTTTTTCACCCGAGTATTGGTTTTCTTGACCGGAGGAAAGGTGGTTGCGATGACAAAACCAATAAAGGTTGATATGCCAGTTGATATAAGTGGCAAGCCCAACGAAATCGTACCTATCAATCCCCCTCCGATACTCCCTATCGCTTGCGCAACTTGGATTATTCCCCTCGCCTTACCTTCAATTTTTTTGAAGTCACCCGTTTTCTGTTCCATACGAAGGAGCTCATGCAAATACGCTCTATCAGCCCCAGATATGAAAGCCGATCCGATCCCCACGACGAGTTCACCGATCACAAATTGCCAAAATGTGTGGCCGAGTCCATAAAAAATGATTCCCCCCGTCCAAAAGAGCGCTCCAATCATCAATGACTGCTTCTTCCCGAAAAAGTCAGCAAATGCTCCTGTTGGCAACTCGAGGAATACGACCCCAATAGAATATATGGACTGTAGATACATGATCTGGGTCACCGTCAGGCCATTTGATTGCCAAAACAAGACGATCACTGGAGCAAAGAAGGCCAGGCTGTCGAAAAATTGAAAGAGGTAATACTTTTGAATCTTTTCCTTAAGCGAGCTGTTCATATATAAATTATCTCATGCCGCGATCGTCATTGATGCTTCAAAGACCATTAAAACTAATATACAATTAAGCTCGCATTCAGCTCAACAGCATATAGTACCGTTCAGCATAATATGAGAAAAACTAAACACATGTGGGATATGCCCATCACTATCGAGATCGCCGATACAGTTGGGAGGGATGATGTTTTCTCATCCGTCTTTACGTATTTCGCACACGTTGACGCACTTTTCAACACTTTTGACCCTAAAAGCGAGATATCCAGGATAAACATCCTGCACATCCACCGATCGGAATGGAGTGAGGAGATTCGGGAAGTATATGATCTGTGTGTTCGCACAAAGGCTGAGACAAACGGTTATTTTGATCATATTTCACATGGATCAATCAACCCATTGGGCATCGTCAAAGGATGGGCTATAAAAAAGGGTTCAGAGCTATTACTCGAACATGGATACAAAAATTTCTACATTGAGGCAGGCGGCGACATACAAGTTCACGGCATGAATTATGAAGGAACACCGTGGATCACGGGCATTCGCAACCCTTTTAACAGGCTCGAAAATGTGAAGCTCTTGTCTCTCACCAACTGTGGCATAGCCACCTCTGGCAGCTATATACGAGGGAACCATATATATGACCCCTACAACCGGAATATGCCTATTTCTGATATAGTGAGTATGAGCGTCATTGGACCTGATGTATTGGAAGCTGATAGATTTGCTACAGCTACTTTTGCCATGGGCAAAGAAGGTATACTATTTGTTGAAAAAACAAAAGGTCTCGAAGGATACATGATTGATCGCCATGGCACAGCAACCTATACATCCGGGTTCGAAAAATATGTGAATTTGCAAAAAAGTAATAATTCGTTCAACTATACATTTTTATGAAGCGCTTCCTATTGTCAGGATCAGTCATAGTCAGCTTCATTCTCTTCTCGGTCTACTATAGATTTGTTAACCAGTCAGCGATTACCGAGCAGCCAGTGATGGTGATTCCAAACTCTATCACCATATCTCCAGCACCCACTTTCCCACCTGAGCAAAATATTACGGTCACTACCCCACCATCTCCAAAGATCACTGATCAGCCCATAAACCCAACCACACCTCCCATGCAAACTGGAAAATACAAGGATGGTACATATGATGGCGATGTTGCAGATGCAATCTATGGAAATATGCAAGTACGGGCAACTATACAAAATGGTCTCATTGCCGATGTCGAGTTTTTGCAATATCCAAGCGATCGTTCACACTCGGTGCGCATCAATCAATCTGCTATGCCAATATTAAAATCAGAAGTTATCCAGGCACAGAGCGCCAACGTTGATATTGTTTCTGGAGCGACGGCATCAAGCCAGGCATTTATACAATCAATTCAGTCTGCATTAAACAAAGCACAATGATTATAGTCAATATCATCGATTCGTTCTTGAACTCGATCACCATGTATCGGCTTATTTTGTATTATCTCGTAGGCCTTTTGGCGGTCGCCGTCGCATTGTGCCTGTTCCATATCCTCCCGTACAACCCCCTCTCGCTCATCATTTCAACTCTTTTCCTACTGATCATTTGCGCCGTCAGCAATTTTATTTTTTCTAGGGTATTTGATGCGCCGACCAACCTCGAGTCAGTCTATATCTCAGCCCTTATCCTTGCCCTCATCATCAGTCCAATCGCATCCTATCAAGATATTATGTTGTTTATTTGGGCTGGACTTTTGACTGTCGCTTCAAAGTACATCTTGGCTATCAAGATGAAACACGTATTCAATCCAGTCGCTATAGCTGTTGTTCTCACGTCCATTGGGTTTAACGGATCTGCTAGTTGGTGGGTGGGCACAGCTACATTGACACCATTTGTGTTGATTGGTGGTTTGCTGATAGTGAGAAAGATCAAAAAAGAAGACCTGGTGCTCAACTTCTTAGTGACATCACTTGCGATATCGTTGCTATTTACCTTTTTTTCAGGTGGAAGTCTAATCAAGGCTGCATACGGTGTTGTTTTCAATTCGTCACTCATGTTTCTCGCTTTCGCTATGCTTACGGAGCCACTGACCACACCCCCGTCAAATAGAATGCAAATTGGGTATGGGGTCCTCGTGGGTTTCCTATCTGTTCCACAGATACATTTCATGGGCATGTACCTTACGCCCGAGCTAGCACTCTGTATTGGCAATATATTCACATACCTAGTTAGTCCAAAATATAAGTTGATCCTTAGTCTCAAGGATAAAAAGCAATACGGCACTGATACTTTTGATTTCCATTTTTCACTCTTGCAAAAAATCGCTTTTTCTCCTGGTCAATACATGGAGTGGACATTGCCCAATACCCGTGCAGATAGCCGAGGGAATAGGAGATATCTCACGATTGCCTCCTCACCAACTGAGGATGATCTACACCTCGGAGTTAAATTTTATCCAAAAGGAAGCAGTTTCAAGCAGGAACTTTCCTCCTTAGAGACCAATGGTATTATTGTTGGTGGGCAGCTTGCTGGAGATTTTACACTCCCCACAAACCACGAAGAAAAATGTGTCTTTATATCAGGTGGCATAGGTATAACTCCTTTCCGGAGCATGATCAAATATCTGATTGACACAAAAGATAAACGATCGATTGTGCTCTTTTATGCGAATAGAGTTGCAAGTGAAATCACTTACTCAGAAATTTTCGAACAAGCTAGAAATGAATTGGGAATAAAAACAGTCTACACGCTCACTGACCAGTCTTCGGTCCCATCAGGTTGGCCTGGCAAAATCGGGAGAATAGACGCGCAAATGATCGAGCAAGAGGTACCGGACTATCGAGAAAGAAAGTATTACATCTCAGGTCCACATACCATGGTTACTGGTTACCAAAAAACACTCAAAGACATGGGTATCGCAGACAGACAAATAAAGGTTGATTTTTTCCCCGGGTTTGCATAGCTACATGAAGGCTTGATGTAGTTAGATAAAGCTAAGAAATAAGCGGATATTCAGATACGTTACGATCAGAGCGGTGATGCCCAACAGGATATTGAGGAATAGTGAATTTTTGTATTCTCCCATCACTTTTCGCGATGAGGTCAAATAGATCTGCAAAAAAATGGTGAAGGGCAACTGCATACTGAGGACCATTTGAGAAATGATAAGTACTCGAAATGGATCAGAGATAAGAAAGATGATCCCAACTGCGATGCAGAGTGATATATATATTCCCACTCGACTATGTACATCCTTGATACTGTATGGCTTGTTATAGAAGCCCGAGAATATACACCCCCCAGCGATACCAGAAGTGATACTTGATGCGATTCCTGAGAATAATAGTCCAATAGCAAAGACAATTGAGGCAAAGTTCCCGAGAAGCGGCTTGAGGAGCACGCCTGCCTGTTGGAGTTGTGATACCGAAGTACGATTATGAAAAAATGTGCCTGCAGCCATGAGTATGATCGCGCTATTGATAGCCCAGCCAACCAGCATTGAAAACAATGTGTCCGCAAACTCATATTTCATTTGCTTTCGAATCACCGACTTGTTTTTGAGCTGCCACTGACGGCTTTGAATGATTTCACTATGAAGGAATAGATTGTGGGGCATGACCACGGCGCCCAGCACGCTCATCACAATTAATATTGAGCCGTTTGGAATAGACGGCACGATCCATCCATGTATTGCTTGGCCCCAATCTATGTTCGTCAACGTTAATTCGTAAATGAAAGATAGGCCAATTATGGAAACAAATCCGATAATATACTTCTCGAGCTTGCGATACGAATTGCTCATGAGTAGCCAGATAACGACTGCGAGTATGATGATACTCCCGACTTTGATCGGGATATGAAAAAGCATGTTCAGGGCGATTGCTCCTCCCAAAATCTCAGCGAGTGACGTTGAAACAGAGGCTATCATGGCGCTCGAAAGCAACGGGCGAGAGATCCATTTTGGAGTGTAGATCGTAGCCGCCTCAGATAGACATAGTCCTGTTGCTATCCCAAGATGAGCGACGTTGTGTTGGAGGATGATGAGCATGATCGTGCTCAGGGTAATCATCCAGAGGAGTAGGTATCCGTAGTTTGAACCAGCAGCAATATTGGATGCCCAATTGCCGGGGTCGATGAAGCCAATAGTGACTAACAATCCTGGCCCAATATATTTCAGTATTTCGAGTGCACCAAAATCAGCGTGAGTAACGCGGTGTATATGTTTATGAATAAATTGATTCATTAGTTTCCTTCGATCATCATACAACTACATTGAGAATGATTTCAATATGTAATGTTTGTATTATACCATACTTACAGACTGTTATGACAGTCCAACCAAGATCGGCGTAAATTGAGCTCAAATGCATAATGCATGTGATATTGCTCGAGAAGAATAGAAGAAATACACACCTGGTAGACAGGTATCAATCGAGATAGATTCATTCTGCCCAATAGTCGAGGAATCGTCCCAAAAGACTTGTTTGTTTGCCTTCTGTCACTACACCGTCTTCTGCCGAAACGGTGACTTTTTTATTCAGCACTACGGGGATGAAACCAAAGAGCTTTTTATTTTGTGTCCCTTCGTATGTATAGAGGAGCTTGCCGTCCACGACTTGAGGAGCATCTGGGGCATCCTTGCTGAGGCTGAGTTGATGTGCAACACTCATTTTCTCTTGTGCCTCATCGGGCATGATGCGAATAGGGAGGTCGCCTACAGGAGACTCGACGCGTATCTCTTGCGAGACGGGATCTATTTTGACCGGGAAGGGAAGCCTTGCCTTGAACTGATCTCTCCGCATTTCAAGTGTTTTAGGATCACCAACAGATGGAGCAAACTCAATCTGACTATTTCCTTTTTGCAACTTGAAGCTGTTCTGGGGAGTCGTTTTCGCATTGCCGTCTTTTGGCATCATCTCAACATTGAGTTGTGGCTGCGCTGAGCCGCCGACAGCATCGAGGCCCGTGAAAATATCATCTAGTTCAGATGGTGGGCCTTGGGCCCCCTCTGGAGCACTGATGCGCACTTGATTGATGCCGCTACGAGGAATGACTTTGGGCGATCTGTTAACAAGACTTCCCGGCACAGAAGGTACATCGGCCGATGCTGGCTGAGAAGTTTCCTTGATCGCCATCTCGAATTCTTGCTGCATTGCTGATTCACCCTTGAACAACTCATCTAGTTCGGGCACGGTCGCATCAGTAGACTCCCCTAAGACAAAGGCTGATTGGTTGATGAGATTGCCATGCCGATCCATGAGCCATTCTGCATGAGTCGGGTTCACGAGAACAGTCGCCATGATAACAACACCTACAGTGGCTACCAAGTACTTTTGGGATGATATGAATCGCATATATTTACACTATACTCATTTCTCACTGCTTCTGTCAACTCTAGTCTTGCAATCTATATCAAAATGGTGCATTATTAAGCTCAATTCAGCCTATGCATTCCACCAAATCTGCCTTTTCAATTTACTTGATTATCGCATCTGTCGCCGCAGGCGCTGTGTTTATAGCTCTCGTGCTCATCTTAATCAATCCTGTGACCCAAGTACTTCGGGGCGATGATACAAAACGCAGGTCAGACATTCAGTCAATATATAGGGCAATAGATGCGTACAAGTCGAGCACTGATGACAAAATACTGCACACGTTACCACTCAATAGCGCTGTAGGCCCCATCTCTATCAGCAGCAATGATGGGACTGGGCTTTGTGCACTACTTGTCCCTCGATATGTACCCTCTCTTCCACATGACCCCTCAATAGATGGAGGAAATATCACCGATTGCATGAGCTCCTACAATACGGGCTATCAAATACTTCGTGATAGTGGAGGGAGATTTACTGTCTTTTCTGATGGAGCGGTACCCCGCATGGTCGAAGGGACAATCAACGTAGATATGCCGTACGCATATTTCAAAATGGATGAGCTCATGCCAGGCAATATTTCAAGCACGGGGATTTCAGGACTGGCTATCGCTCCTCGAGGAGTCATCGTCAATTCAGTTGAGCCCAAATATGGAGGAGCTCTCTCCTTTGACGGAGTCACTGGATATTTTCCCATGATGGTGGGAACTCAAGATTTGTTTCTTGCGGGGAGCAGTGAGTTCACTCTCGGTGTATGGGTCAAGATGGCACCGAACGCAGATGATCGACTATACACTATCTTTGCTGAGCAAGATGCTTCTGGTATATATCTCGTAAACTTGAGTATCAACAACCACAAGATCGTCTTTGGAGGTACTACAAATCCCCAAGTAAATGAGTCGTGGCTCACTTCGACTGCTCCTCTGACCAATAATACGTGGTATCACATTGAAGCAATATTTTCAAAAAAATATCGCGAACTCTATGTGAATGGCGCGCGCGTAAGTTTGCAAACCAATCTACTTACTCAAATAGCCCCATCACGAGTATCCACTAATCAAATCTATGCAAGTATCGGAAAGTCACCACAAAAAGAGGGATCAGACTACTTCAACGGAGTCATGGATGATTTTCGGATATATCACTATGCACGTCGTGGCCCGCCTCAGAGCAACGAAGTGCTCAATGATATGAATAACCAGTGAGAATATATACCATAAAATGTAGAGCTGATAACGCAGAGCTGAAAATGAAGATCATGGTTCTGTAATTCCACATGTTTGATTCATATAGACCGCCAACGTAGGCGTGCTATTTACTTATCTTGCCATCTCCATTTGATCCCCTGAACGTGCTTCAGGAACGATGAGGGAGTAAGGGATCGTTACTGAGGTAAACTCCTGCCAGCCCGCCAGGTACCGTACGGTACCTGGCGGGCTCGAGAGCTTGCTGCTTGTGGCTCAGAGCTTCTTCACTTTATGACTTTATAGACTTTACGGACTTTCGACCAATGTTCGTTTAGTACATTCCGCCCATGCCGCCCATTCCCCCCATGCCTCCTCCTGCACCAGCTGGAGCTTCGGCTTTCTTTTCAGGGATGTCCGCCACGAGACACTCTGTTGTGAGCATCGTCATTGCGACTGATGCTGCATTTTGGAGTGAGCTGCGGACGACTTTGGCTGGATCTACAATTCCCTTTTTGAGGAGACTGCCGAACTCGAGCGTCAAAGCGTCAAATCCAAAATCAATATCTTTTGATGCCTCCATCTTGTTGAGTGCCACGCCTGGTTCGAGTCCTGCATTGGTTGCAAGCATACGAACTGGTTCAGCAAGACTTGTATAAACGATATCGATTCCTACACGCTCTTCATCAGATGTAGCGGTTTTCTTCAGTTCAAGGAGCACTGAGCGTGCATGCAGCAAGGCAGTCCCTCCACCAGCTACTATGCCCTCTTCAAGTGCTGCTTTTGTTGCTGCGACAGCATCGATCACTCGCTCTTTCTTTTCCTTCATCTCAACTTCAGTTGCAGCGCCAACTCGAATGACCGCAACACCTCCGGTCAACTTCGCAAGTCTTTCTTGGAGCTTTTCCTTATCAAAATCAGAGGTTGTATCCTCTATCTCGCGACGAATCTGTCCGACTCTATCCTCGATAGACCCCTTCTTTCCTTTGCCTCCGATAATGCGAGCACTGTCTTTGTCTGCCCAGATTTTATCTGCGCGTCCACAGTCAGTTACCTCAACTGTATCGAGTTTTTTCCCAAGATCCTCCGTGATCACTGTGCCACCCGTAAGGACAGCAATGTCATGGAGCATTGCCTTGCGTCGATCGCCAAATCCGGGAGCTTTTACAATGAGCGTATTGAGTACACCTCGCATTTTATTTACGACCAATGTTGCAAGAGCTTCGCCCTCCACATCCTCAGCGAGGATGACAAGATTTTTAGAAACTTTTACAAACTTTTCCAAGAAAGGCAGTAGGTCAGAGATCGCAGTAATCTTTTTATCGGTGATTAATATATATGGATCCTCTATTTCGGCAGTCATCTTGTCTGGGTTGGTGACGAAGTAGGGTGATGCATATCCTCGATCAAACTCCATACCCTCTTTATGATCTGTTTCCATCACGAGTGATTTGCCTTCTTCAACAGTTACGACACCATTTTTACCAACCTTTGCGATCGCATCAGCGATCAGCTTCCCTATCGTCGCATCTGCCGCAGAGATAGTCGCTACTGATGCAACATCATCACCTTTGACGGGCTTTGACATTTTTTTGATTTGAGCAACGATTGCTTCAACTGCTCGTTCAATACCATGTCGCATAACCATTGGATTGGTTCCCGCAGTGATATTGCGCAGTCCTGCGTTCACGATCGCTTGAGTGAGTAATGTTGAGGTAGTTGTCCCATCTCCTGCTACATCATTCGTTTTTGATGCTGCTTCTTTGACCATTTGGGCACCCATATTTTCAAACGGATCTGGGAGCTCAATATCTTTTGCTACTGTCACTCCGTCATGCACGATTGATGGTGCGCCCCATTTCTTCTCCAACGCCACGTTGCGTCCGCGGGGTCCAAGTGTCGTAACCACTGCACGAGCCATTTGATTTACACCGGCTGCGAGCTTTTGTCGAGCTTCGTCGCCGTAGATGATTTGCTTTGCCATAGGATTAAAAATGTAAAATGAATAATGTTAAGACGTAAAACGAATGTTTGAAACTCTTCGTTGTACGTTATAAGTTATAAACTATGAACTATTCAACAATCGCCATGATGTCCTTTTGCTCAACGAGAAGCATGTTCACTCCACCGACTTTGATTTCGTTTCCGCCCCATTTCTTATACATGACTTTCTGCCCTACCTTCACAACCATCTTATTTTCGCGACCATCATCACTTCCAAACCCTTCCCCCACCGCTACCACTTCACCCATTTGTGGTTTTTCTTTGCCGGTATCTACAAGAAGTATTCCCGAGGCTGTCTTTGACTCAGCTTCCGCAGGTTTAATGAGAATATATGAAAAAAGTGGCTTTATTTTGTGTGCCATAGATAAAATATAATTAATAATCTTTCAGTAGCAGATTTATAACATGACTGCTAATCACTGTCAAGGAGCATCTGATATCTTTTATCAAAAACACTGTTGCAGCAGTCTTATTCCAATCGCCACCAACTGATATATACTATGTGTGTTCGAGTTAGATTGATATCGTCCGTGTCTATCTGCTACACTTGAAAACAGTATGCCAGATACTCATATTGCACAGTTGCTCAGCGGACTATCTCAAAAAGTCCAATCATGCCCAACGCTCCCTCAAGAACTTCAGCGGAAGGCCTATGAACAGATCTCTCGCGCTGCTCTCAGTCTCCAATATGGCGGCACTCTCGGAGCCATAGATATCACTGAAAAGTACATAGATTTCATCACCCGTTTGCCATGGCAGACTCGCACTGAGGATTTACTCGACATACATCGCGTCAGACAGATCATGGATTCACGACACTATGGTCTGGATAAGGTAAAAAAGCGCCTCGAGGAATACCTCGCCTCAGTAATCATGATAAAGAGAGTGAATCCCGACGCATCATTGCGTGCTCCCTCACTTTTTTTCACGGGTCTTGCAGGTACAGGAAAGACATCATTTGCTCCGATTATGGCAGAAAGTTTGGGGAGAAAGTTTTATCGTATCCCGTTTGGTGGGTTGGCAAATGCACTCGACCTACGTGGACAGAGTAAAACGACTTCATATGCTGGTCCAGGGATCATACTCCGCGCACTAGCCGAATGCGGCAGTCGCAATCCGGTTATCCTACTGGACGAGATTGATCGATCAAACCCAGCTGATCGTGCAGCGATCATGGGAGCACTCTTGGAAATACTTGACCCCGGACAGAACAATCACTTCACTGATTATTATCTCGACTATCCTTTTGATCTATCTCAGGTCATGTTCGTCGCAACAGCGAACAATACCAAGGACATATCAACAGCAGTCCTCGATCGTCTGGAGGTCATTCAAATGCCTTCATACACTGATGAAGAAAAGATTGAGATAGGCAAACGCTATGTTATGCCCAAAATGCTTTCTCAGTCAGGTCTCACTCCAGCCCAACTCAGTATCGAAGATGGCGTTTGGCCACGTCTGGTTCGGCCACTCGGATTTGAGCCAGGGATCAGATCGCTCGAGCGGCTCATTGAGACTCTAGTGCGCAAGGTGACGCTCCAGATCGTTTCTGGCACCGCAACAACAGTGACTATATCTGAATCAAACATGAACTCATTCGTCGATGTCACCATGTCGAGCATGAGTGGATGATTTCAATTTACAAATAACCAATCATCCTCTCTTGAATGCCGTAATACAGACGAGTATCATAATGAATAATTAAAATCCAGTATGAATAAACAAATCCTCCTATACATAGTGTTAGCGCTCATTTTTGTTTCCGCGTTATTAGGTGGAGCATTTTATCTCGGTCGCACTACATCGACTCAATCTACAGACACTACCGCTGCACCCATCACCACCGCTACCACACCAGGCGTTTCACCACAAACGGGCACGCAATCTCCTACCATATCGCAGCAAACTCAAAGCAGTCTATTCACCGGCAAAGTTGCAAAGCTTCCCAATGATCTAAATCTCTTTAAAGTCACCGAAAGCGATATTGCAAATGGCGTAACTGATAGTTTTGCGTATTTCTCTGCAGGCACCTATGCCAAAGGTGAGTATGCGGGCTATACCCGCATCATCGCAATACGCCCTTCAGAAGGACCTGGGCCGAGCCTCCAGTACGTGCTTGCAACCAAAGACTTTAAGTCGTACTTACTCGATGATCCAAAGAGCAACACCACACTGTATGACGAAGCAAGTTGGGAAAATCCCTACATGCATATTGATAAATCAAAAATATCAAAAGCAGTTACTCTCGAAAGCGATCATCCACAAACTATTGCAACTGGAGAGCCATTTGGCCTGATCCGGTATGACAATATTCTCACCGAGTTGAAACCAAGCGGAAAAAAAGATAAAAATGGCTACGACATCAGTCTCGACTACCTCATTACCGAAGTTGATACATCACATGTGCTCACTTCCTCGCAAAAACAACTGACGCTCTACGCGAGCTCAACGGAATGGACTGGAAATAAGAATGATTCAGACAAGGAGAAAAATCTGCTCGCTATCCGCAATCAATATCTCAAGACTACTACCTATGTTTTGGCAGCAGACTCAACTGGACTCACCTATCCATATGTATTCTCTCCTCAATCAATAATAGGGGCATATCAAAAGGATCTGCCCACGTACGATCAAAGCTACGCTGAATATACAAAACAGGTTGCAGAATATGAACAAAAGAAGATTGGTGCATACCCCAAAGCTCCTCAATACATCAATTTTCCCAGTATGCAGCTCACAAAGGCTCTCGCAGGTCTGCCGAGCGATTACTACAACACGTATGACATGGCCTTTCCTGGAGCATGTGGCGGAGGGAGAAGTACCTACGTAGTCGATGGATTGAAAAACGATGATCTCATAGCCATATCCTCATCATCGTCATTTACGCTCTACATACTTACAGACAGTAACCATCCTTTGTACCAGCTTGCATATAACGCAAAATCGGGATATGACGAGGAATCTTTCAAAATGTCCAACGACAACATGCCGCGCCCATCTATAAGCGAATATGTATCCAAGCACCCACTTCTTTTTTTCAAGGACACTTGGGACAGATGGGTCGTCATAGGAGAGTATGACATCAAGCTAATGGGAGGGTGTGGAAAGCCTGTGGTGTATCTCTATCCTGAGAAGCCAACAACTGTACGCATCTCATTTGTTTCTCCAGTGACACTCGATACACAAATACCCACCTACCATGATGGTTGGCTGGTGAAGGCTCAACCAGATGGGACGATCACAGATCTTCAACCGCAATATACCGATTGTTCACTTATCAACAGTAGTCGGTTTGGATCTGAATATGCGAGCGATGCATGTAGAAAGAATGAGTATCCCTATATCTATTGGTCAGGAAAGAGCATCGAAAACGCATATCCCTCAGTCAAGGGTGGTTGGATCGTAACAAAAGATAATCTGGAGTCATTTATGAATGCTCGAATGAGTGAAATGGGACTGACAGCGAAAGAATCGGCCGATATGATCTCCTACTGGGTCCCGAAGATGAGCGAGAAAAATACTCCATACTATCGAGTGAGCTTCTTCCAAACAAAAGAAATGAATGAGTTCATCCCTATGGATGTATCGCCACGACCAGATACGGTCATCCGTGTCTTCCTCGACTATTCGGCTTTGAATAGTAAGCCTGTACAAGAGATAACGCCACAAAAGTTGCAATATATTGAGCGCACGGGCTTCACTCTCGTCGAGTGGGGTGGACTTCGATAGTCCTTCACACGTTCTTGGTTCAGACTACTGTGGTTCTTTCTGTTAAAATATACCCACCTTGGCACGATGGTGAAGTGGAAACACGGGAGTCTGCAAAACTCTTATTGCGCGGGTTCGATTCCCGCTCGTGCCTCATTTTCTAATATCTTCATATGAACACTCCTTTCAAGATAGATAATCTCAATGTCCAGATTAAACACATTTTTGGCAGGATTAACTGGTGGAATGCGAATGCGTTCTGGTGCGCACTTAGTGTCGTTCCTGCATGGATCGTAAATGCTGCCCACATAAGATCAATGCTTCCATACTTACTCGCAACCAGTTTCGTATTACTGCTGGTGAGCTTTGGATTCTGGAAAAAATCAATATCAGTTTTATACATTATATTGCTATTAAGCATCATCTCCGTAGCACAGGTATTTCTTGCGATACTCCAGAATAAATTCATTTTTTCTGTAGCGTTCGCTTACTCAACTATTTCTTATCTTTTAATTGCCGGTTTATCATGGAAGGTTCTCGTGCAAGAGAGATTGTGTAATGCTGCAAAAGTGAGACCTTAGCACTGGATTCCTTCTGATTTCGAGTGGGTATAAAAATATCCCGAGAAGGATATATGGATCTATTAATCCCTGTGTTTGACCGGATAGCAGGTATAATATAGGGGTGACCTAAGGAAAGGTGGTGGAGTGGTCGATCACACCAGTCTTGAAAACTGGCAGGCGAAAGCCTCGCGAGTTCGAATCTCGCCCTTTCCGCACATGACTGCGAGATGAGAAGTTTATCCGCCTTTGGCGGAAATCTCGCCCTTTCCGCAAAATATTAGTCAAGATCTCAACGAGTTCTAAATAATGATAGATAAACATGCAGTCGTCACAGTTCTTCCCAAAATAATCGAGGATATTGATGGAATACTAAAGCCTCTTGTTGCTCAGCAGATCTATCTTCAAATCAACAGGTGTAGTGTGGTGACAATTGACCAAATAGCTCATCTACATCGAATTATTAAAGATAATCCGTATGATTACGACGATATCTTGATTGGAATAATCTATCAATCAATCTTTATACATTTCTTCACAGATATTTTTATTGCATTTGAAATGCACATTAATGAGATGATTGAAAGGAAAGGAATTCGAATTTCTAATGATCTTGCAGATAACTACGGGCTGACAATATTAATACTTGAATCACTCCTTTCTGATTACCCGAAAATTGCAAGCGCTATTGCAAAAATAAAAAAATCTATTCGCAAACCAGATCACAGACGATCATTCGATGACTCTATAGAGTCGATTTTGAAACATATTCAAATAACTCATGGCAAAGAAGTAACAAAAGCATTTAGAAATGATGTAAGGAGTTATCTTCAATGTATGAGGGTAATTAGAAATAAGTTATCACACTCGCAGGTCGATCTCACAGAGCTTGAAATTGCACTCTTCAAATCTCAGCCAGCAATGCGGATGATTCTTTCTGAAAGTAATAAACTTCTGTTAAGTGTTTCGGATATCTCTAAAATAATTAGCAACTCTATAAATCTCCTTAGGAAGTTTGACGAATATACCAATGTTCCTGAAAAATAAGTTGCCATTTCGCTGTCCTTGGTCCGGTAATGATCCGCTCTACATCACATATCACGATGAGGAGTGGGGCGTTCCGTTGCATGATGATCGCAAGTTATTTGAATTTATCGTGCTCGAAGGGATGCAGGCAGGCCTCTCGTGGATCACCGTGCTGCGCAAGCGCGAACATTATCGAAAAGTTTTTGATGGCTTCGATGCCCGCAGAATAGCAAAGTATGATGAGGCGAAAATCGCCGTACTCCTCGCCGATCCTGGTATCATCAGAAATAAACTGAAAGTACGTGGTGCAGTAAAAAATGCCCAGGCATATTTGAGGGTACAAAAGGAGTTTGGGACATTTGACCGCTATATGTGGTCCTTTGTAGGAGGTAAAGCAATAAATAATCGATTGCTAACTATCAAAGATTATAAGGCGACCTCACCAGAGTCAGATGCGATGAGCAAAGATCTGAAAAGACGAGGATTCACCTTCGTCGGGTCGACGATCTGCTACGCCCACATGCAAGCGTGTGGCATGGTCAACGACCACCTAGTGAGCTGCTTTAGGTATCATGAAATTGCTTCTAAATAGGCCCCTGAAATGGGACCAATCTTTCGTTTCTGGATCCCGGCATTCGCCGGGATGACAAGCAGATGACTAATTTCCTGTGCCATTGATTACCCAGCGATGAAGGTCAGCGCTGTACCAGCCTTACCTGCGCGTCCTGTACGACCGATACGGTGTACATAGTCATCATAGGTAGCTGGCTCGTCATAGTTGATGACGTGCGTCACATCAGGGATGTCGATGCCGCGGGCTGCAACATCAGTTGCGACCAGGATATCAGTCTGATAGTTTTTGAACTCTCGCACGGCTATCTGTCGCGCACGCTGTGGCTTGTCACCATGGATAGCTCCAGCTTGGAATCCCGCATCGAGCAGTCTTCCAGTGAGATCGTCAGCGCCACGTTTGGTGCGGACAAATATCATAACCTTGGTAAAACCATCCTTTTTGAGAAGAGGTTCAAGAACCTGCCATTTGGTCATACCATGAGGGACACGGACCACGTCTTGATTGACGCTGTCAACAGTTGACGAAGTAGATTTTATCCTGATAGTGATCGGATCTTTGAGAAATTTAGACATGACTTGGCTAATCTCAGGAGAGATCGTGGCTGAGAAAAAGAGCGACTGTCGCTCTTCAGGAAGCAGTGATACGAGATACTTAATATCTTGGATAAATCCCATATCTACCATACGATCGACTTCGTCCAGGACGAATACACTAAAAGCACTCATATTGAGCACTTTGCGCTCAATCAAATCCTTGATGCGACCTGGAGTACCGATGACAAAATGAGTATGTCGACGGAGACTGGTGATCTGACGGATCATCGACGCTCCACCGATAACCAAAGTTGAATATATTTCGATACCTACAGTAAGTGATGAGAGTTCCTGTTGGATCTGCTCAGCAAGCTCACGGGTTGGGACGATGATCAATGCCTTGGTAGTAGGATTGTGACCAATTTTTTCGATGGTTGGGATGAGGAATGCACCCGTTTTACCTGTACCAGTATTTGCAACTCCTACAACGTCTTTGCCAGCCATGATATGAGGTATTGCCTGATCTTGGATGGGGGTTGGATTGACATAGCCTTTTTTAGCGATATTGGCAAGAAGTGATGGATGGAGTGGAAAATCTGTGTATTTTGTTGTTGGAATGAGCACCTCTTCTGCAGGTTTGATGATGGCTGCTTTTATATAGCGACTGGCTGCAATACTCTCTGATCTGCCTCCACGTCGAGATGATTGACCTCGAGGAGCAAAACCACGTGGCGCTCCATATCGTCCAGCAGGACGACCAGATCTGCCACTAGCAGGAGCTGTACCATATGGTCGAGATCCGTACGATCTGGCAGGTCGAGCGTCATCGCGTGATGGTCGACCATAGCCGTAACTCCCGGTCGATCCCTCTTCTCTGCGAGGCGATTGGCCATATGAGCGTGCGGGACTAGGTGATCGGCCAAAACGGGAACGAGTTGGACGATTTGAAAACGATGATGAGGTAGGTGTAAACATAGAAAGAAAATAAAAGGAAATATAACTGTTGCAAAAATGGAGATACAAAGATCTCAATCGTGAAGAGGAATGCCTACAGATTAACGATGTGGTACTCCGCTTGTGTCAGCTGGAGTCCTCGAAAAAAATTAAATGGAGAGGATTCTGGCTGAAGATACGTGCATGCTGCATAAAGCAGCATCATTTCTTACAATCTAGTACATAGTATATCACACTTTTATAGGATATTGTGTGTAAATGCAGAACGTAGAAGGTAGAACGTATAACGTAGAGTGTAGAACGCATATCAAAGCGATGAAATTGGAGCTATTCTTCACTTTACGACTTTATGACTTTATGACTTTATAAACTCTTTCATGTACTCCCCATACCCTTCTTTTTCCAGGTCAGCTACGGGGATGAAGCGCATAGCAGCAGAGTTCATACAATATCTGCGTCCGCCTTTGTCTGCTGGTCCATCGTCGAACACATGCCCCAGATGAGAGTTTGCTTTGGTGCTACGGACCTCGGTACGTGTCATAAAAGCTGAGTTGTCTGTCTTTGTAAGAATATTCTCTGGGTTCAATGGTTTCGTGAAGCTCGGCCATCCACAGCCCGAGTCATATTTGTCTTTGGATGAAAATAGGACTTCGCCGGATATGATATCTACATAAATACCATCCTGGTGGGTATCCCAATACTCATTTGAGAATGCAGGCTCAGTAGCGCTTTCTTGCGTAACCTTTCGTTGAAGTTCTGTTAATTGAGATATATTTTGGTGCATATTGGTACGGTCTTTCCTACGCATTGTAAAGTCAAACTCACTCACCTGTCAAGCGTCAGCTCTCAGTGTATAATCACCTCGCTATGATTCTGTCAGATGTTGATATTAAAAAAGCTCTAGCCGCAGGTGATATCAGCGTGACTCCGTACAATGACAAAAATCTCCAGCCAGCATCCATAGATCTCCATCTTGATCGGTACTTTCTTGTGTTCGACACCACACAGCATGCAGTCATCGACCCGCGTAAGCCCGTTGATCACATGATGAAAGAGATCAGCATCTCCGGTGACAAACCCTTCGTACTCCATCCCGGCGAGTTTGCACTTGGCATGATCTATGAACATACGGGAGTCTCTGCAGAGTATGTAGGACGACTTGAAGGCAAAAGTTCGGTGGGACGCCTTGGGTTGCTCATCCATATCACGGCAGGCTTCTTGGATCCAGGTAACAATCTCAAGATGACCCTTGAGCTACACAATGTCGCCAACATGCCCATCCTCCTCTACTATCGTATGCCCATCGCTCAAATGGCATTTGAGAAAATATCGACATCAGCTGCACATGCGTATGGAAGTAGCAAAAAACTCAATAGCAAATATATGGGAGACACCAAGCCTCGAGCAAGTCAGATGTGGAAAAACTTTAGTAAGTGATGTGTACTTTCAGAAATGAAAATAGTAGAAAATGATTTTGATTCTATTGTCCCGCGATTGAGTTACGTCGAAAAGTATCGAGTTTTTGACAAAATGATATTACCTGGTACGATCTGACCATGAACAATACCTCTACAACCCAAAAACTTGCGAAACTCCTCCGCTATTACTCTCTTGTATCGACGACCGAGGCAGGATCGGGACATCCGACATCTTGTCTATCAGCAGCAGATCTCATGGCGGTACTCATGTACGAAGGCTATTTCCGATACGATATCGACCACAAGGACAATATCTGGAACGACCGGCTGATCTTTTCCAAAGGCCATGCAGCGCCTCTTTTCTATGCGCTGTGGGCAGTGGGTGGCGTATATCCGAAAGATGACCTGATGAAGCTTCGTCAGTTTGGATCCGAGGTCGAGGGACACCCCACGATGAAGTTTCCTTATACTGAGATGCCGACAGGATCACTTGGTCAAGGTCTGTCAGTTGGCCTGGGAATGGCGCTCCATGCGAAACTGTTCACTCATACTGATAGTCGAACATATGTACTCATTGGTGACAGCGAAATGGCCGAAGGGTCAAATTGGGAAGCTATGCAACTAGCATCACACTACCATAGTGACAATCTCATTGCGATTCTCGATGCAAATCGTTTAGGTCAACGTGGCGAAACTATGTATGGTCACGATCTCAAGTCATATGAGGATAAAGCGACGGCATTTGGATGGTGGCCAATCATCATAGACGGTCATGATCTCGATCAAATACGAGGAGCGTACAAACTAGCGCACACCGTGAAAGACAAGCCAGTCATGATCATTTGCAAAACGTACAAAGGATATGGAGTAGCATCCCTTCAAGATAAAGAGGGCAAACACGGCACAGTAGTCAAGCGAGAAGATCTCCCCGCAGTATTGTTCGAGCTAGGTGAGGTAGATACCTCCCTTGTAGGTAAAATCTCGAAACCATCAAAAATAGAGTCTGTGAAAAAATTCATCAACGAATACGAGCCGCCTACCTATAAGCTCGGCGAACAAGTAGCAACTCGTGAAGCGTACGGAGCTGCGCTCGCCGCTGTAGCACAATCTAATCCCAGCATCATTGCACTCGATGCCGAGACAAGCAACTCTACATTTGCTGATGGAGTCAAGAAAGTTGCTCCTGACCAATTCTTGGAAATGTATATCGCCGAACAGAACATGATAAGCGCTGCAACTGGTCTCGCACTCAGAGATATGGTCCCATTCACATCAAGCTTTGCTGCATTTTTGACTCGGGGATATGATCAGATTCGAATGGCAGGTGTAGCGGGATCAAATCTGAAAATAGTTGGATCTCATGCAGGAGTCTCCATCGGCGAAGATGGAGGGTCTCAAATGGCTTTAGAAGATATCGCCATGATGCGTTCTATCTGGGGAAGCGCGGTATTTTACCCGAGCGACGCTCAGTCAACTACTCAGTTGGTCGAGTATATGGCGCATACGAAAGGACTCATGTATATGCGTACCACTCGAGCAAAAACTCCAGTGATATATGGTCCAGATGAAGTATTTACCTTGGGTGGGTCAAAAGTCCATGGTGATCCAGATGGCACAAAAGATGCCGTACTGATCGCTGCGGGGATCACGCTCCACGAAGCGCTCAAAGCTCAAAAAGCACTTCTTTCTCAAGGAAAGAGGGTTGCTGTGATCGATCTGTACTCAGTGAAGCCTGTCGATGAAAAGACGATCAATGCCGCGTGTGATGGATCAAAGAAAATCATCGTCATCGAGGACCATTATGCCGAGGGTGGCATGGCAAACGCTGTACAAAGTGTGCTAAGAAATAGAAAATCTGAATTTATTTCTCTTGCCGTACGAAGGTTGCCCTGCAGTGGCAAGCCAGTAGAACTCCTCGAATATGAGGAGATCGACGCAGCGGCCATCATTCGAGCTGTAGAGACAGGGTGATTTATACATCCTTTGCACGAATCTGATATTATGTTTCTATGACTTCTATCAAGCGTCTTGGCACTCTCATCCCTCTCAACTCTCTTTTATCGGAGAATATGAAAAAGGACGACTTTTTTGGGATGGCCTATGTGTTCATTGATTGGTTGCATGCTACTGGTCAGTCTATTTGGCAAATGTTGCCACTGAATCCAACAGGTTTTGATCCGAAACAGGATTATTTTACATCACCCTATTGGAGCTACGGGATAGGGATAAACCCAGCATATATCCCCACGTTTGATGGGCAAGAAATAATCGATGATGTGCATACCGATGCGTATGAGGTATTTGTCTCAAGCCAATCATATTGGCTGGATGGGTATGCCGTATTTCAGTGTTTGTGTGAAAATCATGAGACTGATGATTGGCGAAGATGGGACACGGGATTTCATAGGCCAGATGACGAGAAAATCAAACAGTGGACAAAGAGTTTTGCTCGCCGCGTCGAGGAGATAAAACGCGTTCAATACAATCTTCACCAATCTTTCGAGGAGATGAAAAAGTATGCAAAAATACATAATGTCGAGTTGTGGGGAGATCTTCCGTTTTTCCTTCCCATCGGAAGTTACCATTGTTGGCGCTATCCAGGCGCTTTCGTATTAACGCCAGAGTATGATCTCGAATATATCGCAGGTTCTCTCGGCGGTCGTCACTGGCGCAACCGTCAGATCTGGGGCTTTCCTCTCTACGATTTTGATCATCCTGATACATTCAAGTTGTGGGATGAACGCATGAGGCACGCAATGACTTTGTTCGATCGAGTACGGATCGATTCTGCGATACGTTTGTATGAATATGAAATGTTCCATGTAGCCGACACTCATAGGGACAAGATAGTTCAAGGTCCTGGAGCATTGTATATGACTCACTTTGCACGTATGGCTCAGGAGCTCAACTCAGGAATATATATTGAGGACATTTCTGAATTCAACATGAAGCAACTCGAGGCAACAGCACATAAGCTCGGAGTGCTTGGTGTTTCTGTCGTCACTATGATGTTCGCTCAATCTTCGAGCGAAGTGCATGAGAAGGATTTTCGACTTTTTGATGGTCAGCCACACATCTACTTCAGCTCTACCCATGACACGTGCCCACTTGCAGCATATCTCCGAGATTTGACTCCTGCTCAACAGCATAAACTGGCGACTGTACTTACCATACCGAATAAACCATATACATATCGAGATGTAGTGTTGGGACTGATTCGTCATACTAATATCGCAATCATCCCTGTACAAGATTGGATTGGATCAACAACTCGTATCAATGAGCCAGGTATCATCAGTGATAAAAACTGGAACTATCGTATGGAGGTTCCAATAGAAAAACTCCCCACAGATATTCTTGCGGCTAGATGAGGAAACCATACACATCCTCCTCTGGTGGAAGCTAGCGAAGCAGCAATCTAAGATCTTGCATAATAATTAAGAGGCTAATATCTGCTCGCAGCTTGTAGCTCGGAGCTGTTCCTCACTTTACGACTTTACGGACTTTATGGACTTTCTATATTATGCGTTCTACACTCTCCATTTTACGTTATGCGCTATCTCCTATTCGACAACTACCATCTTTGGTCGCATGAAGAAATTGAAGTCAGTCGCATGCGATGCCCCAGCATACGCACCCATAACTGGAGAAATTAACAGATCTCCAAGGTCCATATCAGGCATGAGTATATCCCGATACATGATATCAATGCTGTCACAGGTTGGCCCGGCGAGTGTCGCGTGAGATACAGGGACGTCTGCATTTTCCAATTCTTTGAGGGAGTAAATGAGATAGTGACCATGATCAAATACAATGCCAGAATAGCTGTTGTATAGACCATCATCGAGATAATACATCATCTGACCATTTCGAATATTTTTACCCATGACACTACTTATCGCCACAACCGAAGGTCCCGCAATGAATCTCCCCGGTTCACTCAGAATCTCAAAGTCAGGAAAAAGATCATCGAGCGCCTCTGCTATAGGAGCAACAAAATCCTCGATGGGCATCGTTGGCTGGACATACGTCACTGGCCAACCTCCACCTAGGTCTAGGGTACCAAGAGTGTTTATCCCAGCTGCTCTCGCTTGATCGACTAGTTGCTTTGCAAAGGTAATCGCTTCGATATGTTTTGCAGGAGTTTTCATCTGACTCCCGACGTGGAAACTAATCCCTCGAATATGATAACCCATTTCATGTGCCTTTTTAAGTAAAGCAAATGCTTCCGCTGGAGGCACGCCAAACTTGGATGATAGGTCACATTGGGCCTCAGGATTGGGAAAGGAGAGTCGCATAAACCATCTTGTGCGATCTTTGACAGCAGCATGTTTGACCAGTTCGTATTCGTTCTCGAATACAAATGTGTCATTCCCAAAATCGAGGGCATACCGCACATCATTGGGTCGTTTGATGGGGTGACTATGCACACAGCGTTTTGGATCAACTCCTGCCGCACGCACTACGTCTACTTCACCACTGGTGGCAAGATCAAAATACCCATCCAATTCCTTCAGTGCTTTTACTACCTCAGGATGAGGTAACGGCTTCAGTGCATAATAATGCTTGACTCGAGGTAGAAGTCGTTGCAATGTCTCGTATTGCTGTTTGATGGTTTTGATCGAAAGGAGTAGGAGAGGTGATCCGTACTGTGCAGAAAAAGCTTTCAGCTGAGCGGGGGAATATTGTTGAGTGAGGAGCTGACCTTGAGCACGACGCCAGCCAGGGTCATCGGGTTGGAGAGAAACAGTTGTTTGTGACATAGCGAATATATATGTTAAAGTATTATTTCAAAAAATCAATAGTCTAATTTGAACTGGCTTAGGTATCAATTGATAAAAATGATATTGAGGTCGGATACTGCGCTCGTTTCCCTTTCATTCTCTCGATGGCTACTTTGAGTGAGAAATACACCCAAACACAGAAATAGATGGACAAAGCTGGTGCGAGCACCGTAGGCACCATGACTGTCAAAGGAGTCTCCCGATCACTTGACGCTACTCCTGATAATTCCTTGATGAATGGAAATGACATGAGGCCTATTCCCGTGGTGAGAATCACGAAAATGACCATGTAAATCGTGCAAGTCAATTGAAAATTGAAAGCTAGCATCGCATCCTCTAAGTACAAATCACCCTTATTTTTCTGATGTATCTTCCACACTATATATGGGATGAGAACATGCGCAAATGGCACAATGAGACCAACCAGAAAACTAAGGTGTATGAGCCCATTTTCTATATGTTTCTTTTGAAAATAAAATGACTTCCCCGTTCGCACAATATGCCGAGCCTCGTCTCTAAGAAAATCAGGAAGTGTTTGGACGCTATTTTTCATCTCACGAGAGGGGATGACGATATCTAGACCTTTTATAGCTGACGTCGTTGACTGAGGGGCAGGCTTGAACATGTATCAACTATACATAAAAACAGTAAGAGAATGCAAGATGTCCTACTCGGACACTCGAACAGAAGTAGCGGCAGAAACTGCGATATGCGCAAAGACACCGTATGGTCGAAGCAGCCATATGGGTGAGGCCGCCGAATGTACGAAGCCTCTGAATGTGCAAAGCCGCGTTTGACGCGGACGAGAAGTAACCACGGCCTCTGCAAAATGGCCACAAGTACGAAGCCTCTGAATGTGCAAAGCCTTTGAATGTGCAAAGCCGCGTTTGACGCGGCGACTCCACTTGGATACTCACCATGCAAAGCCGCGTTTGACGCGGAGCGGGCGAAAGTTTATCCCGCAGGAGGCGGGAGGAATTGAACCCTCTGTCTCCCCGCCATGGCGGGGCATTTTACCGCGTTAGCAAGCTTTGAGCTAATGATATTTTCGCGTTGGTTTTTCAGATGAAATCTGTGTCAGAAAG
>JBAXSX010000014.1:0-27124 GCA_037130495.1 Candidatus Roizmanbacteria bacterium | reverse complement strand
AAGCGCGGCGGGCCGGGCGCTACTTTTACACAGTAGATGTCAGGGGTTCAAGTCCTCTAGGGTCCACAAGCGCGGCGGGCCGGGCGCTACTTTTACACAGTAGATGTCAGGGGTTCAAGTCCCTTAGCGTCCACCCTCACCTTTGAATCTCTGGAGACTCACTATGAAGCCGCTCCGATATATACCAAACACAGTGAAGATACCTCTGTTGGGATCTCGTGTGAAAGCAGGCTTTCCCTCACCGGCAGATGACTTTATCGAAAAACATCTTAGTCTCGATGAGCTTCTCATCCACCATCCAATCGCAACATTTTTCATCGAAGCTTCGGGAACGAGCATGATTGGAGCGGGGATACACCCGGGAGACATACTCATCGTGGACAAGTCTCGTCATGCTGTCGATAAAGATATTGTGATTGCTATCATTGATAATGAGCTGACAATCAAGCGACTCGTCTGGACACCGCCTGCTATGCCTGAGCTCCATGCTGAAAATCCTTCATTTCCTCCTATCAAGTTGAGTAATGAACAAGAGCTCACCATCTGGGGCGTCGTAACAAGCGTCATACATAGATACAAAAAATGACGGTCATGCGACATAGATTTTGGTATGCTTGGACCACGTATGTTTGCCCTCGTTGATTGCAATAACTTTTATGCCTCCTGTGAGCGGCTTTTCCAGCCTAAACTCGAAGGCAAACCAGTAATAGTCTTATCGAATAACGATGGGTGCGTTGTGGCACGGAGTAACGAGGCAAAGGCCCTTGGCATCCTGATGGGTCAACCGCTGTTTGAATGCAAACAAATTGTACGCGGTGGTCGCGTTCATGTGTTTTCCTCTAACTTTCCGCTGTACGGCGATGTATCTCGACGAGTGATGGCTACTCTTGCCGAGGCTGTGCCCACTATTCAAATATATTCCATAGACGAGGCTTTTCTCGGCGTTGACCATTGGTCCGATTCCAAAGCCGAAGCGCAAGCAGTGAGGACTCGTATTAAACAAGATGTAGGCATACCCGTCTCCATCGGTATCGCCCAAACCAAAACGCTTGCCAAGCTTGCGAATCACTACGCCAAAAAACATCAACAAGAGACCAATGGAGTTATGGACCTATCCAAGGTGAGCACGTCGGCGCTGACTGGCCTATTACAGAATATTCCTGTTGAAGAAATCTGGGGAATTGGTAGGGAGTCGGCCCGGAAGCTATATATTAAGCGGGTGAAAACCGTCTACGACTTTATGTGTAAAGATGCTGAGTGGATCAAAGATTTCCTCCATGAGCCAGGAGTTGCTACATGGCATGAGCTGCATGGAACCGTGATGTATGATCTCGATACAGCTCCCCATCAACAAAAGTCCATCATGTCTACTCGTTCATTTGGCCGTCCAGTAACTGAAATCCGTGAGTTGGGTGAGGCACTCTCATCCTATACGGCACGCGCTGCGGAAAAGTTGCGCGAACAAAAACTCAATACACGTGAGCTAACAATCTTCATCCGGACAAACCGCTTTAGCAAAACTCAACCGCAGTATCACATCTCGCAACACATCTCGCTTTCTCAACCAACCAATCTCACCAATGTGTTGATCAAGGAGGTTGTAGATCTTCTGAAGCGTATTTATAAAAAAGGATATTTGTACAAAAAAGCAGGGGTTATTTTTTACGGTCTTACGCCCGAATCTGACCTGCAAACAGGCCTTTTTGTGTCTCAAGACCAAGCTGAGAAGGGTATTGCGACAATGCGGGCCATAGATGCAATACGGCACAAAATAGGGGAGAAGTACATTCATTTTGCGGCTGAAGGGATCAAAAAGGAATGGTCTGTACGGAGCGAACTGCGCACACCTCGGTATACAACGAGTTGGAACGAGCTCAAAAAGGCGAGCTAGATCAGCCCAACTCGCCTATTATGCGTGAATAACTATAGGTATTCTGTGAGTTCTTTTGCTCGATATATCGGATATAATTAGATTTGAATCCGCCCCGAGGCTACGGTATAATACATATTAACTTATGACCCCACTTCCAAAAAGAAAATTTTCAACTATGCGTTCAGGCAAGCGAAAAGCTTCACGACGAACATTGCTTCCAGCAATGGTGATTTGTAAACATTGCCAAAAAGATCGCCTCCCTCACATCGTGTGTCGAGCTTGTGGCAAGATGTAATCCGTGGCTCCATGGCAAGATTGTTAAATTGTTTCATTGTTCAATTGCTCTAATCTTGAATTCTTTTGCTTTCCTCTGCCTAATACATGTTTCATACTTCATGTTTCATGTTTCATAGTTTATGATTCATGGTTCATATTTCACTACTGATAGATAAATCAAAAGTCAAAAATTTAATTCAAAAAAATAGTACTCGTGATCCTTATTTCATTACTAATTGTTCATTGTTAATTATTAATTGTTCATTGTTCATGCTTTAGGGTTCATTTTCCCAAGCGGATCCCTTATAATCATCCATATGGCACTTACAGATACTGATCATACGCCCCCTGTCGATCCCCGTCACCTCCGTCGAATTACCCTCGTTCAGCAAGTATATGCTCACATGTTTGGGCCGGAAAGGCGAGACAAACTAGCGGACAAACAGATCGAAAACGAAATTGACATAATCATAAGTCACATGGACACTATCGACGCACAGATTCAAAAATACGCACCAAAATACCCTCTCGACCAAGTGGCAAAGGCTGACCTAGCGATCCTTCGCGTTGCCGTATACGAGCTTACTATCAAAAAAACCGAGCCTACCAAAGTGATCATCAATGAAGCGGTCGAGCTCGCGAAAGAGATGGGAAGCGAACGCGCATTTGCCTTTGTAAATGCTGTTTTGGGCGCAATTGTGCTCGAAAAACCTACTGAGGAGATAATAATTCATAATTAATAATTAATTATTTCCAATCATTAATTCTTAATCATTAATTGTTAATTACTAATTGCTCGATCCCGTTATGTCCACGTATCAGCCTCTTTTTGACCTCATAGGAATCATGCTCATCGATGAGACGCTCCTTCAAAATGTCTTCATCCATCGGTCATTTCTGAACGAACATAAGCAGTATCATCTCCCCTCGAATGAAAAACTCGAGTTTTTGGGCGATAGCGTCCTTTCACTGATTACATCGATATATTTGTACAAAAATTACCCCAAGCTGGTCGAGGGCGAGTACACTGATATTAAAGCTTCAATAGTACGTATGGAGAGTCTTGCGGAGGTATCCGCACGGTTGGGTCTTGGTGCATATCTCCAGCTTTCCAAGGGTGAAGAGGCCAATCAAGGGAGAAAGAATACTAATATACTCGCTGATTGTTTTGAGGCCCTGATAGCTGCAATTTTCCTCGAAAAAGGGTTTGAAACTGCCTATTCGTTCGTATCAACACACCTTTTCCATGCCAAACTCGACCATATTGTCACGCACAAGCTCTATTTATCGCCCAAAAGCCATCTCCAGGAGCTTGCACAGGAGATGTTTAAGACATTGCCCATCTACGACATCGTGAGTCAGGAAGGCCCAGAGCATAGCAAGACATTTGTGGTCAAAGTCACCATCGTGGACAAAGAATACGGTCAAGGGCAGGGCAGATCCAAAAAACAGGCAGAGGAAGCAGCCGCCAAGATCGCGCTAGAAAAAATCCAGTCCAAATGATATACTAGGGACTAGATACGTCTTAATCGTCGGTTTGGTTTTGCATTTTTCGCACAATCACCTATCCTTATAACTTGTATCTGAATCACACATACTTATGGCAGCAACTATCCGTCTCATGCGTTTTGGAAAAAAAGGTCAACCTTTTTATCGTATTGTCGTGCTCAATAAAGCAGCCAAGAGTAATGGTAAATATATTGAGGAAATCGGTAGTTACAATCCACTTACTAAGCCATCCACAGTAACCCTCAAAAAGGATCGTTACAACTACTGGAAATCTGTAGGAGCTCAAGTCTCTACAGGCGTCACCTATCTCAAGCTCAGCGACATCAAATAAAATATCGTTCTATTCACCAGTCTTCACTTCAGATCATGTCTGTCTTAGGGGCTTACCACGGACGCTAAAATGGAGCACGCACATCGTAGTTTGTATCGATTACCGCATTTGCATCAGATGGGGTAACAAGCATCGTATCACCAGGAAGCTGGTCTTGAATAGAGACGAGCTTCTTCCTCAACTCAGTCGTAAATGAGGTTAGCTGATCTGTACCTTTGGGTATTGGAGTGGTGTGAAAAGTCATTTTGATATCTGCCGACGCTAGCGCCCCCTCGTACTTCAGAGTACACGAGTCCATGGTGACAAATCTCCCTCCAGCGTACTTGTAAGTAGATAAGAAACGATCAAGATCCTCAGCTGTTCCTGAGATGAGCACAGAGACGGTATTGTTCATGCCAGCGATATCTGAGGGGTTTGGTGGAGAAAAAGTATCAATGTGCATATTTGTACGAGTCATCAAGTTGACTACAGCATCTCCAAGATTGAATGCATCTTCAGAAGCAGGTATGACCGATAGGAGTACGCGTGTGAACCTGTCCCGCTGGTCTGAGGAAAGTGTCTGGGACTGAGCAATCGTTTGCTGAGTATTTTGCGCTGTTTCCAGCCGTGATACTGCCTCGCCCTTCCGCACCCAAGTAAGATAGGTGAAATAGATCTGCAATCCACACACTATGACAAACACGAGTGCCATAAACGGATATACAGTTCGACTGATGATAACGTTAATCCGTTGATGGAGTACAAAACGTTGTAATTTGTCGTTCATAAGAGTTCTCCGGTAATATTCATGATGGGATTCGTAGTATCTTTCGTTTTAACCAAGTTGAACGACACGCTGTTGACCGTAAACGATTTTACTTTTGATTGAAAGACATCTCCTTCTATACTTGCGATAAAGCTCTTCATATCAGCTTTTGTCCGAAATTCAAGCGATGCGGTGAATTGCCCCTTCGGGGTGAAGACAAGTGAAGTAACTGTTTTATATGTAGGGATGGTATCGAGTAGTGCCTGTAGTTTTTTTTGCTTCGTTCGAAAATCAATATCAGATTTTTCAGCGGATATAATCGTCTTAAGTCGCGTGTTGATGATACTCAATTTGGTCTGGTCTGCGATATGTTGAGCATATTGATTTTCAACAGAGTTGGTTTGTGCATTCAACTGACTAATATCTCCATTTAGCTTGATTTGTACCATATACACGACAAGCGTGATGCAAGCCATGAGAACGCAAATCCAAACACATACATGAATGATCTTTCTCATTCGAAATTTTGCATCTGCCTGTTTTGCTGCGACAGGAGCAAAGAAATTGATTTTCTTAGTAGTACTCATAAAAAAGTTGCTGAAACTGCAGCAGCAAAACCAGTGATCTCAGATGAAAACACCTTCATAACAGGGTTGGGTGCATAGATGGTCTTGAGAGGGAGTGGTTCAACATGATACTTGGACAACTCAGATAGAATACGCGAGAAGTCAGCAATGTACGACGTGTAGTTGATTGTGAAAATGTGCGAGACGGGGAGGTTGTATTTGTGATTGTATACATCGACGATACGACTAACTTCGCCGGAAAGTTCACGCATAGAAGTGATAATGGCTCCAACGACTGCGGCCCGCTTTTGTCCTGGCCTGAGAAGAAGCTCAAGAGCCTCAGGCTCGCTAATATTGAGATTGGTCATAATCTCACGTTGGATCATATTGAAACCGATTTTGCATGCTCGATTGAATACAATTGCTTTTGATGTGTTGTCGACAACATAAATAGAGCTCGCAGAATATCCCAGATTGAGGACACAATATCCCTCCGTCAAATCGCGAGATTTCATAACTTCAGAAAGCAGTCTCCCGACTGAGCTCACCTCAGTCTCGAGCCTATTTGGCTCAAATCCTGCAAGCTCGATCGTCTTGTAGATGCCGTCAACTGTTTTCCGAGGGGCAGCAACAATGAGAATAGAAAGTTTGTTATTTTTGGTATCTTGTTTGAGGATTTCCAAATCGAGATACGTATCTTCGACTTTCATCGGGATAAACTCATCTGCTTGGTACTTGATAGCTGAAATCAAATCTGCCTCCGATAATACAGGCATCTCCACAATTTGGGCATACGCTACTGCATCGGGTATGATTACATTGGCCAAACGCGAAGTGATTTTGAGATCGGTGGCTAAGTTATGAATGATCTGGGCCTGCTTTTGTTGCATCGCTTCAGACTCAGTAGCCGAAAAAAATGCCGTTGCTGTATCGGTCGTTCCGAGCGATTGTAAAAACACAATACCCTCGTCGTGACGTGCTTCAGCAATACGCGTGGTGTGCTCGTCGATTTCGATAGCAAATGTGACAGAACTCATACAGATACATCATACTGTATCAGATACAAAAGTTACATATGCTCCGGAGAAAATAGTCTGCAAATGTGAAGGTCATCGCGCAGAGCGCGACAGGTCAGGTCGAAGGTCTAAGGTCGAACCTAGAACAGTTGTCAGGTTCAAAGTTATCAAGTTGTCAGGTAAATTAGTCTATAAAGCCCGCCTAAAACGGCGGGTAAATTAAGAATAAAACACCCGGTCCCGCCATGGCGGACAAGTGCGGCCACTAAGTGGCCCCTTCGGGGCTTCCCCCGCTTGAAGCTGTTGTTCAGAGGATTAGTTGGAGTAGGTCGTATTGATGGGGACATTGAAAAGTTGGTTTGGACCCTCCTGCCATTCCACGAGTATAGCTGCCTTGACCGGCGAACTACCTGACGATGTCTCAAAAGTAACTGTGCGGCGAAAAATATTCGGACGATTTGCACCCGATGTGCCTATCCCGTCTAACTTGCACGTTGTATCTAAGTAAGGGGTCATGGCAGTGCTCAACGTACTATTCAGATCAATTACACTATTAACACAGTATTTCGCTCCGGTTCCCCCGTTTGCGGCTTTTGTATAAAAGTCAGTCCAATTCAATTCTTTTTGGATACGAATCCATTCGGTAAGTTCTTCAGCATATCGAGTTGCATATATTTTGTAATATCCTGATCGTGATTGGCGGATTGTTGCTACGCGATAACTCACCATCGATACAAGCAAAAAACTCGAAATAACAATGAAAATGAGCACCTCAAAAAGACTAAAGCCTTTTTTTCTCTGAGTATCTAACTGTGGTGAGTGGGTCATAGATTAAGGATTCTAATTACATGCTGTGGCTGACCAAGCTATTCCTTGAGCTGAACCACATGTGTATTGGGTCTGCACGATGCTCCCCGTGTCACAAACCCGTATACACGTGTTGTATGGGGTTTTATCCGAGGTTGAGATTTGCAGATCAGAGCCAGTCATCGTCACTCCTTTGCGTGTAAAGGTTGCGATAATAGGATTTGCAAGATCGGAAGTGGTCATAATACTCGTATTGGTAACCCGTGATTGTTGAACCAGAAATGGAGTGGGCAAATTCAGAGGGTCAGCAACTGAAAATGTAGGGGTACAAATATAGTTCATAGAAAGAGTCGTGGAAGTTTTCAATTGAACTAGGATCTGATAGAGAGACTCTGTCGTTTGTGGGCATGTATTACTTTCGCCTGAGCTCGCTTTTGCCTTTGCTATCGTGATAAAATCTACCGTAGAGTCGACATTGGCCTTGTGGATCTTTTCGGATGATTGTCCGGTGAATCTGTTCAGCGTGAATCCAATAAAGATGGAAATGATCGCCAATACTACTAATATCTCAATGATAGTAAAACCGTTTTTGGGACAGGTGGGGGAGTCTATAACGTGCATAAAGTCTATAAAGTCATAAAGTCGAAAATAGTTACCGTCCGAGATCGCCAGTTGACCACATGCACCAGATATTTATTTCTCGCCCAAGGGTCCGATGCAATAGTTACAATTTGCTGTGGTGACACCATCTGGCAAGTAACACCTTCCCGCTGCTACCCAATAACATGGAGAGCTCGTCTTCGCAGTCTCCAGGCGAGTTGCTAAAGTATAGTCACGACAGTATGTGCCTGCCGTCACACATGCGGATGTCCCATCTGATTGATACGCGCGGAAGAAGTATGGTTTTTTTGTGCCTGGATCGACAGGGACCTGCAAATATGATTGCACTCTGGTCGGCTCGAGGTATGGTGGAGGCGTGTATGGAAGGGTCGCCGTGGAGTCATTTGGGTATGTACCGTTTGCGTCATTGCTACGATAGATCTCAAGAGAGCTCCTAATCTGATCGAGATTAACTTTTCTCTGCTGGTCTCGAGCCTGTCTCACCGCATTGGAATAAGCCAAACTTCCCATCCCGACAATGAGTCCGATGATGGCAATGACAATCATGATTTCAATCAATGTGAAGGCAGATCTCTGGTCTCGAAATGTATACATATCATCATCATAGCAAAATACCCATGATAATCTACTCCTCATATCACAATGCCTCACGCATGAGCTTGCATCCGATGATGGATTTTGATATCGTGAGAGCATGTTGTCTCCAAAGGTATTTTTATCACTCCTGATCGAGAAAGGATACGTCCAGACTGACGCTGCTGACAAGCTCGAGCTTGAAGCACTGCAAACAGGAAAAGAAATCGAGGATATCGTGAACACCTACAATCTCGCGCCTCGCAATATCGTCCTTGAAGCCAAGGCAAAGTGTATGAGTGTCCCTTTTGTTGATATCGTCGGAACAGCTGTCAACCCCCAGGCACTCGAGCTCATATCCAAAGCTACTGCTATCAGATATACCATCATTCCTTTCAATCTCGACGAGAACGAAAAGACGCTTTTCATAGCGACTGCTGATCCTCTCAACCTCAATCTCCAAAACTTCATTGAGCAAAAAAGTGGATACCATGTGATTTTTCACTTGGCATATGTCGATGATATCCAAAAAGTCATATCGGTTGCGTATAACCAGACATTTGCACCGGATGTGTCTCGTGCTGTAAGAGATACCAAAGAGCTCAAAACCAAAAATGTCCCCTCTGCTGAGACTACTCGTCAGACCAAGACGGTGGAGGATTCCCCAATCACCAAAATCGTCGATACCATCATGCAGTACGCATCACAGAGCCGCGCATCCGATGTACATATAGAGCCTCAAGAGGGTCAAACTCGTGTCAGATATCGCATAGATGGACTCCTCCAAGAAAAGCTGGTGCTCCCTGTGAGTCTCCATGAATCACTTGTGTCACGGCTCAAAATCATGTCTGGACTCAAGCTAGATGAGCGCCGTATTCCGCAAGATGGACGCTTTGATTTTAAATACGACACGACTGAGGTCGATGTCCGTGTTTCAACCTTGCCAACAGTCAACGGAGAAAAAATGGTCATGCGTCTTTTGAAGAAATCTGGTGGTCTCCCAACACTCACTGAGCTGGGCGTGCAGGGAAGTACCTTAAAGCTACTGGAAAAGGCTATCACCAATCCACACGGCATTATCCTCGTAACTGGTCCGACTGGATCAGGTAAAACGACGACGCTCTACTCAGTGCTCACTATCTTGAACACACCTACCACCAACATCGTCACTCTCGAAGATCCAGTTGAATATCAAATAGCCGGTGTCAACCAGGTACAGATCAATAACCAGGCCGGCCTCACCTTTGCAGCTGGACTCAGATCATTTCTCAGACAAGATCCAAATATCATCCTCGTAGGAGAAATCCGCGATGGAGAGACGACCAGCCTTGCTGTCCAGGCTGCTCTGACTGGTCATTTGGTGCTATCTACTCTCCACACTAATGATGCGGCGACTGCCATACCTCGTCTCATCGACCTCGGCGCCGAACCATTTTTGCTCACCTCATCATTGCTCGCTATCGTTGGTCAACGTATCGCTCGACAGGTATGCAAGTCCTGTCAGATCACCTACAAACCAGATGAGACATTGCTTCATGACATAGCCCATGCTGTCTACAATGACGAGCATGCTCTCGACACACGACAGGTGATGCTAACCAAAGGTGCCGGCTGCGAGCAATGCAATCGCACCGGATACTATGGACGCATCGGAGTGTTTGAGGTGCTTATGGTCACCCCCGAAATCAACAAGCTTATTCTCAGACATGCCTCAGCGTCAGACATCAATATACAGGCAATCAAAGAAGGCATGGTCTCCATGCGCCAAGACGGATACATGAAAGTATTAGCTGGTCTAACAACACCCGAAGAAGTCATGCGACTGACACAATTGTAGTAGTATGTAGTAATCAATAAACAAAACTTATGTCCCTGATACAAGATCTCCTCAAAATCACCGTAGAACGCAAGGCATCCGATCTCCACATGGTAGCAGGATATCCTCCGTCACTCCGCATCAATCGAGACATGCATATGCTGAGCGCATATCCAGCTCTCAATCAAGCGGAGTTGAACGCACTCCTAACACCCCTTCTCACTGATCTACAAAAAAAGCGCCTTTCAACTGAGCTCGAGCTAGACTTGGGGATCCAGACAGATAATGGAGATCGTTTTAGAGCGAACTTTTATTACCAGCAGGGGAGTATCGCAGGGACTTTTCGCCATGTCACTTCTCATATCCGATCAATCGAGGAGCTGAAGCTCCCCAGCATATTTCACTCATTCATCAATCATCATCAGGGACTCATTTTATTCACTGGTCCAACAGGTGAGGGCAAATCAACAACCCTCGCCGCACTCATTCAAGAGATTAATGAAAATTCGTCCAAGCACATCATCACGATTGAGGACCCGATCGAGTATATTTTCCCGAAGGCTCGCGGTATAGTCAGCCAGCGAGAAATATCTCTTGATACTCTGTCCTGGTCCAATGCCCTGCGTGCAGCTTTGCGCCAAGATCCCGATGTCATACTCTTGGGCGAAATGCGTGATTTTGAAACGATTTCTGCGGCTCTTACCGCTGCTGAAACAGGACATCTCGTATTCGCAACGCTCCATACTGGCTCTACATCTGAAGCTATCAGCCGTATTGTAGACGTTTTCCCACCTCACCAGCAGGCTCAGGTGCGGACTCAGCTCGCTTCAGTTCTCTGTGTTGTTGTAGCCCAAAGACTTCTCCAGACTACCCTTGCAAACCAGCCGCTCATACCATGTGTGGAGGTATTGCAGAATACTCCCGCTATTGCATCGATGATACGAGAGGGCAAAACCTTTATGATAGACAGCTCGCTTGAGACTGGGGATGAATTTGGAATGATCTTGTTCGAAAAATATCTAGCAAAGCTTGTACGTGAGGGCATATTGACGAAAGATAGTGCATTCGCCTTCGCCAACAAACCACAGATATTGAGCAAATATATCGGCAGGTAAATCGTGATCATATATATCCATGAAGTTCACCTATAAGGCCCTCCTCAACAACGAAATAAAAAAAGGTAAAGTTGAAGCTTACTCCGAAAAAGAGGTGACGGAGTTTTTGCGCAATTCAGGTTTTTTCCCAATCGAGATCAAACAAGCTGGTGATTTTTCGAGTCAAATCGCACCTGGTCTCTTTAATAGACTGACTGAGTCAGATATTATCCACTTCACTCGCGAGATGTCTATCATGTTGAATGCAGGCATGACCATCAGCTCGAGCATGGATATTTTGATGCAACAAACCAACAAGCCTGCAATGAAAGACTTGTTGAACGAGATTGATGTCAAAATTAGATCAGGCAGTTCTTTTTCTGCTGTGCTCAACCAATATCCCCGATATTTTCCACGCATATATGTCTCGCTCATCAAGGCAGGCGAGGCATCAGGCAAGCTCACTGACATACTGCTCAAACTCGCTGATGACATGGAAAAACAGCGAGAGTTTGTGTCCAAAGTAAAGGGAGCCCTTACTTATCCAGCATTGATTATTGTCGGTGTCATTGGTGTTGTTTTCGTACTCATTACATTTGTTGTGCCACAGCTTTTGGGGCTATATAAAGACCTGAATATCGAACTACCTCTCACCACGCGCTTGCTCGTCACTGCTTCAGATTTCATGTCTGCATGGTGGCCTTTCATCCTCTTGGGTATAGGTGTTGCGATTTTTTTTGCAAGAAAGTATCTCAATACGGAGAAAGGTCGATATTGGCGATATGCCACGCTCATGTCGCTTCCTATCCTCGGCAATGTGATGAAGATGTCATCGCTCGTGACAATCACCCGCACTCTGTCGCTCTTGATCAGCTCGGGAGTACTCGTCCTCGAAAGTATCGGCATCGTCAAGGACGCAACCGACAATATTGTGTACCAGCATGCACTTGATCGCGTCTACTACAGCATTCAAAAGGGTCTCACCATCTCCTTTTCACTTGAAAAAGAGTCAGCTTTCCCTCCTATCCTCGTACAGATGACAGCAGTAGGGGAACGGACTGGAAAAATAGATGAAATCCTTCACAAGATGTCGGACTACTTCGAGTCTGAATCAAATATCGCCATCAAGTCGATGATGACCGCAGTCGAGCCACTCATCCTCGTCGTCCTCGGTGGCATCGTGCTGTTTATCGTCATGGCAGTCATTACGCCAATATACTCGCTGACTGGTTCGATTGGATCGCAGTGATGGAGACTGTCATAGAGAACAAAGTGACATGTCAGATATGAATTTTAGTGAAATATGCATGTACCACTTGACATGAATAGAATAAAATGAGATAGTGAATAAATTTACATGCTCTCTATGAAAACATTTTCACGTGGGTTTACCCTCTTTGAAATATTAATTGTGGTCGTCATCATCGGCATATTGGCCACCGTTCTCGTAGCATCTATCGACCCGCTTGAGTCGATACGAAAGAGCAATGACACTGCATTGATCACTACACTAACCAATATTGAAAACGCATTTGCTACCTATGCTGCAAATGAAGGGGTCATGCCGTGGGATGACACAACAAAGGCAGCCTGTCTTCAAACGGCTTCATTTCCCGCTGGTTTCAATGCAATAACTAATGCGATGACAAACGCTGGTGGAAATCTTGCTATACAGATAACTGGTGGAGGAGCAGCTGAGGGCTGTGTTGGGCAGCTTATAACAAAAAAATACCTAAAGGAATCAGTTCTTGGCGCACTAAATACTTCACGTAGAAATAGGGTATTTTTCTCAGTTATTAAAGATGCTGCTAATGGAGATAAGGCGCTCCTTTGTTTTCGACCGGAATCTCGTGATGTAAAAAAGAAAATGAATTGGGGTGTTGGGACAGGGACCGGTAATACCAATCTTACTACGTACTTGACAGGAGCGGCCGTAGGTGCGACTAATGGGCCTAAAGATGCAAATGAAGCAAATGGAATGTGGTGTGCATACTAACCAATCGTAATCAGACGCTCCGAGCAGAGTGCTCGGAGTTTTTTTTGGGCAAAGAGCATGTGAATGACACGGCAAAGCGATTGCAGAGCCAGGTCAGCTACGTGCTCTCCTCTTGAGAGGAGTCATACAAGATCCCGGGATAAACCCGGGATGACCCTCCTTCGCTAACTCAGGATGGCTGCCAAGAGAATAGATCCCGTTTTTCAACGGGATGATACGGGGATGACACTTTATTGACTTTACGACTTACTTGCCCCGCTCTGTCGGATCAAACTCAACTCCGCGGGGTTGAGAACGCATGTCCATTTCCTTGACTCCCTGACGAAGGTCAGGGTCCATGAATCGAAGATGTAAGTATGGTTCCTGAATCAAGTTCAGGAAGTCAACAGCAGTGGTGTGAACAGGTAGCCCGCCGTATATAGGAGGGATAACCTGCCGTTTTAGACAGGGATGTCACTGGGGTGTCACTTTACAGACTTTATGGACTTTACGACTTTACCTGTCCCGCGTAGCCTCGCCTGCCCCGCTCTGCGGGGGCGCAGTGGGATAGACTTTACGACTGTACTTGTCCCGCTCTGCGGGATGGACTAATTTACCTGATAACCTGAAAACTTTATAACTTTGAACCTGCATGCCCTTCCGTAGCTGTACTTGTCCCGCTCTGCGGGAGCGAAGGAGGGATAACTGTTTAACGTTCGACCTTAGACCTTCGACCTGACCTGTCGCGCTCTGCGCGATGACCTTCGACCTGATAACCTGAAAACTTTACAACTTGACAACTTGATGGATGATAACTATCCCTTGCGGTATACTGTCCCCATCTATGTGGCTCAAGCGCATCATCATCGCTTTGTACTCATCTCTCCTGGTTGTCGTCCCACTCATCATGTCTTCACTCACAAGCGAGATGTTTGAGATCCCAAAAATGCTCACGATCTACGTCATCACCACTACAATCATTGCGTGCTATCTAGCTGGAATCGCGCTAAGACTATGGAGACCCTATTTGGGGACAATAGGATATCTCTTGATATTTTGGATATCAACGCAAGCGCTCGCGACTCTTTTTTCGATCGATTGGTATACCTCACTTTTCGGTTACTATGGACGACTCAATGGCGGGCTTCTTTCTACACTCATGTATGCAGCGCTTATCTATATTGGGGCTCAGCTGTTTAATCGGCGCGACCTCACGGTCCTTTCCACTGTCGCTGTGTTGTCGGGATGTCTCGTGCTCCTTTGGGGACTCCCAGGGAGATTCCTTCATTTTGACACTTCCTGTTATGTCTTTCGTGGTGAGTGGACGGTCTCGTGTTGGACGGATGATTTCCGACCGCGTGAACGCATGTTTTCCACTCTCGGCCAACCGAACTGGCTCGGGACGTATTTCGCAGTTTTGGTATTCGTTGCATATGGCATCGGCCAACAAGTGAAAACAAATTGGAAAAAATACATCATGTATGGTCTGTCTCTCTCGCTGGCTGTAGGGCTATGGTGCACTGGGTCACGGTCAGCGCAATTGGGACTGGTGTGTGGAATAGGCATATACATCGCGAAATATCTATCACATGCTGTTTCCAAAAAAATGTTTGTGGGTATATGGACAGTAGTTTTGATTGTGGCAGTTGGTATCGGAGCGTGGTATGCACAGTCTCTCCTGACCGTAACTGCTGGGACCATCACTCACTCTGGGTCAATTCGTCTCATCGTGTGGGAGGGCGCAGTGAAGCTATTTGCTCGATATCCTCTATTTGGTACGGGACCAGAAACATTTGCATATACATATCCACTCACACGGCCTGCTCGTCACAATCTCACAACTGAAAAAGATTTCGTTTATAACAAAGCTCACAATGAGTTCTTGAATATTCTCGCAACGAGCGGCATTGTTGGAATCGCTGGATATCTCGCTCTGATGATATGGTCTATACGCACTGCATATCTGCATCGACGATATAGTACCATTGCAGCGATGGTTGCGATGCATGTCGCAAACTTCTTGGGATTTTCAACATCATGCACTCAGCTTCTCCTTGTGATCTTGCTGATTGATACATATATACCAGATATTCAGAGAGACAAAATGATTCGCACTACAGGGTATTTATGGTCTACTCGGTCGGGCGTTCTGACAGTTCTATCAACACTGATTATTTTGGCCGGAGCATTCAATGCCTATCAATATTGGACCCACTATATACTCGCAGATGTGTACTATGCGAGTGCTTTGTCAGAGTCTCAATCTGGTTACTATATAGAGTCGCTCCCGATGTACAAACGAGCATATGAACAACGTGCCGAACATGTATATGAAAATCGATTTGCCCTCACGGCTGCTCAGGCGGCGCATGATCTTGCACGAGAAAAATCCACAGACAGCGCAATTACTGACGATGATATTCTGAGCCTTGAGCGTCTCTCGCTCATTTTACAAACGCGAGCACTTTCGCGTAGTCCCCGCAATCCTACGTATTGGCGTGATCGAGTGAAACTAGGAATATATTTGGGCGCCATCGCAACAGATGAGGCACAAATTGCGCAATATAAAGAGATGGTGAGCACTTCGATTAATAGGGCCCAAGAACTTGCCCCCACAGATCTCAGCCTTGCCGAGATACGGGGATTGATGAAATAACGGATGGTATAGTCCATAAAGTCTATAAAGTCGTAAAGTCCATAAAGTGACACTCCAGTGTCATCCCTCCGGGCATAGCCTACGGGCGGTGCCCGTGCAGGCGCGTGAGCGAGACACGGGATCTATTCGCAAAGTAACACGACAGAGTCATCCTGAATTTATTTCAGGATCTTCGAACTGACAGGCTGACACACCCCGTCACACTTCGTCGCGTCAGACGCGACTTCGTGTGCCACCCCTCTTTGTAGAGGGGAGTAACTTAGGTTCACTTCTCGACCCCGCAGAGCGGGGCAGGCTTAGCCACAAAGTGGCCCCTTTGGGGCTCGAAGTGACATATTACAGACTGAACTTTAAACCTGAGAACTGGATCACTCGATAGCTACTTTGTAGGTGAGGGCACACTGCTCGGAGATGGTGCTGACGTAGGCGTCACAGCAGTTGTAGGTATAGATGTCGGTGGCACGGTTGGCACTACTGGCGCAGCAGTAGGTGCGGGCGGCGATGTTGGCGCTGGCGTATTAGTCGGTTGAGGTTTGTAATCAGATGTTTCCTGGGGTATCTTATAAATACTATCAGATTGATCCTTGATCCATGCCTCGATGCCTTCCTGCCATCTGTTTTTACCATCAGCACTCACCGGATCTGCCTCATTTAAAGCTATAAAGTCTCGCTCATCGTATTGACCAGCACTTATCTCAAAATCGTTTGCTTTTTTGTCGGACTGGTTTTTTGAGATTTTAATTTTTTGGTATCCCGATGCAATATCCTTTGGTGCGGTATCAGCAAGGAAATACTCTGATCGCTTATGATCGTTATCTTTCACTTTGCCTCCCAAGCGCGCATCAACTTCTGTCGCATCGACACTATTGGGCTTCGTAGCTATCCCATCAGGATATGTCTTAAGTGCAGCCTTCATGATCAGATTCCAGATCGGTGACGCTCCAGTGATGCCCGATGCGATTTTTTGATTCATGGGAGTATTGTCGTTGTTGCCTACCCAGCTGACTACAATGATGCCATTGGTATATCCTGCAGTCCAGTTGTCGCGTTTATCATTGGTTGTACCAGTTTTGACTGCGACTGTTTTGCCAGGGATGACAAGGAGTGAATTTGACCCAAACGCATCAAGTCGTGCATTGTTATCAGACAAAATATGACTAACAATAAATGAAGTTTCTGGAGAAATAATTCGCTTGACCTCTATCTCAGGTCGACGATAGAGTACTTTGCCCGTAGCATCGGTGATCTCAGATATCGCTGACGTATCAACACGTGTTCCTCCGCGTGCAAGAACACTGTATGCTTGGGCTAACTCGAGCATGGTGATATCTCCGCCACCCAGAGCAACAGAAAGACCTATACGACTAAGATTTGTTTTGGTGGGAGCAAGGTTGTTGATACCGAATTTCTCCATTTGCGTCATAAACTCCGTGGTGCCAACTGTTGCCATAAGTTTGACCATGGGGATATTCAGTGAGTTGCCCAAGGCAAATCGGATCTGGACAGGTCCACGAAACTTGCCGTCGTAATTCACTGGTTCATAGTCAGGCTGATTGATGACGGGAAAAGCTGTCTTTGCATCGACAAACACTGAGGCAGCGGTGATGAGCTTTTTTTCCATTGCAACAGCTACCAAAAGAGGCTTAAGTGTGGAGCCCGGTTGGCGGAGCGCCGTCTCATCTGCAACGACGTTAAACTTCCCATATGTTTGCTCGTTGTAATCAAAGCTTCCAACCATTGCCCTGATCTCACCCGTTTTGGTATCGAGAGCAACCGCGGCTCCATTACCAACTTTATAATCCTTGAGGTTGCCTACTTCGTCAAAGACGATCTCCTCGGCTTTTTTTTGGAGTGTAAGATCAAGTGTTGTTTTGATACGGACACCTTGTTTGACGGCGGGTGCCCCAACGAGGCCTTCTGCTTGATGCTGAACATAAAACACAAAGTGTGGGGCAGTGAAGGTCACCTTTTCACTTTTGAACGCATATCCGTCTACCTGCAAAAGTGCCGCATCGTATACATCTTTTTTAATATAACTATCTTCATACATACGACGAAGCACATCTTTGGTACGCGATTTCCACGCATTGGGTCTTCCGATATATGGAGAATAGATAGATGGATTTTGAGGAAGTCCCGCGAGGATAGCCGATTCAAGAAGAGTGAGGTCACTTGGCTTTTTGTCAAAATAGGCTTTTGACGCTGCTCCTATGCCCTCAATCGTTCCTCCATATGGAGCAATGTTCAGATATTCAGCTAATATCTGGTCTTTTGATAGTTTTTGTTCTATCCGTATTGCAAGGACGACCTCCTTGATCTTGCGCGTAGCTGTACGTGATGAGTCGAGATAGGTCTGCTTGATGAGCTGCTGGGTGAGTGTGGATCCACCCACAACGCGACCGCTGCGAAAAACATAGTTGTATGGAATACGTATGACAGTCAGTGGGTCAAATCCTCCATGATGATAAAAATCCTTATCCTCAACAGCCACGGTTGCCTGCTTGAGCGTGGCGGGGATATCCTCTTGTTTCACGTAGATGCGCTGTTTGTCGGAATACAGCTGGTGGATAATTGCTCCATCTTTATCATATATGATCGTCGAGTCAGCACGTGAAAGCGAAAGGGCACCTGGATCTGGGAGATCTTTGGTGATATACCAAAATGATCCAAACCCGAAAAGGAAGATAAACAGACTCCCACCGATTGCTGCTCGAATGAGATAGTGCTTGACTTTTTTGCTCAAAATGAGTCGGTTTCTCTTACTGGAAAAAGTAGATCGTACCATACATATATTGACTCAGTACCAAGCTCAGTATACAATATTTCCATGGCAAAAAACAAACATAAGGGTATCAAAAAGGTGTGGAAAGTCATAGTAGTACTCATTATGTTGATCCTCATTGGCTCATCACTTGCCCCCTATTTTGGCAGATGATCTCTATTCCTCGTATTCGCACTCTGTCAGACGGTATAATCTTCCAATGAAGCTCACCGATCCCGTCAGCATTTTGCCAAAAACACATTCTATAACCCTGCAAAGGATGCGCAGCATAGGGATCAATACACTCGGCGACCTGATCCAGTATTTTCCATCGAGATATGTCGACTACACACATTGCGCATTGATTCAGACACTTCAGCCGGGTGATGTGGCTACTGTCCGCGGAAAAATATCTGAAGCAAAAAATACGTACATTCGGCGTCTTACGATCCAGACAGTTGTCATCAATGATGGCACGGGTAAAATCAAACTCACCTGGTTCAATCAGCCATACATTATCAGAATGTGCGTTGTTGGCCTAACGCTTGCTGTGGCAGGAGAGGTTGAGAAAAAAGGATCTATGCTCACGATGCAACCCGATGAATATGAAATCATTAAGGAAGAGGGTGAAGGACATCATACTGGAGCGATCGTCCCTATCTATCCTCAACGAAAGGGGCTTTCAACCAGGCTTCTTCGAGAAAAAATTGCGGGAGTGATCGACCAACTTGATCTGACTGAAATAGGGGAATGGCTACCCGAAGACATTGTACGACGAAATAGCCTACTTGCATATCCTGCTACTGTACAGAAAATCCATCATCCTCGCACAATGGAGGAAGCAGAGCGTGCACGATCACGCATATCCTTTGATGAACTTTTTTTGATGCATCTTTCTAATGCCCTTGTTCGCAGACAATGGCAATCACAAAAGGTGACGGCACCTTTTCGCTTTGACAGCGAAATAGAGGTTAAAATGAATAACTTCATTACAGCGCTCCCTTTCACTCTCACCCCATCACAAAAAACTGTGTGGCTTGAGATACTCAACGATCTTAGACGAACATACCCGATGAACCGATTCCTCCAGGGCGACGTTGGATCGGGCAAAACCGTAGTTGCCGCTCTGGCATCCTATCTCAGCATTCTCAATGGCAAAAGTGTACTCGTCATGTGTCCAACAGAAGTGCTCGCCAATCAACACTACGCGACATTTACAAAACTGTTTGAAAATATTGATACTGTGAAAATCAAACTAGTGACGGGGTCTAGCTCAAAAAAGAAGACCGAAAAAGAATCCGATCACATGACGATCACTGTAGGAACACACGCATTAATATCCAAGTCCCAGTCATTCAACGACGTTGGTCTCATCGTGATCGACGAACAACATCGCTTTGGCGTCGCACAACGCGCTTTGCTCAAGGAAAAGGGCGGGCACACCCACCTACTCACTATGACGGCAACACCGATACCACGGACCGTAGCGCTCACTCTGTTTGGTGATCTGGACATGTCTGTGCTCACCGATATGCCCGTTGGGCGTCTCTCAGTCAAAACATATGTGGCACCACCCGGAAAGCGTGCAAGCGCGTATGAGTGGATCCGAAAACAAATACTCGAAACATGTTGCCAAGTATTTGTCATTTGCCCACGAATAGAGGAGGAGGATCCTATCGAAAAAGAATCAACGGTATCTATGCGGGCGGCCATCGCAGAGGCCGCCCGCCTCCAGAATCACGTTTTTCCTGAATTACACATTGGCTTAATCCATGGCAAACTGAAAAGTAATGAGAAGGACATAGTCATGAATGACTTCAAGAATCGTGCGTATGATATCCTCGTCTCGACCACAGTCATTGAGGTGGGCATTGACATACCCAATGCATCGATCATAGTCATTGAAGGAGCTGAGCGTTTCGGCCTAGCACAACTACACCAATTGCGAGGGCGCGTCGGACGGGGCACTGCACAATCATATTGTGTACTTTTTACCAGTGATGGAGTATCAACTTCCAGTAGGTTGGATTTTTTTGCAAAGACGAAAAACGGTATGGATCTCGCTGAGTTTGATTTTCGTCTTCGCGGTCCAGGCGATATATATGGCATTGACCAGCATGGTGAATCAGGTCTCAAAGTAGCCAATCTATTCGACTATGCACTTGTTTCAAAAACAAAAAATGAAGCAGAGAAAATTGCTCAAGGATCCCTTTCAAAACAGATTTGTACGAAGCTTGATGCGCTCCATCCACAAAAGATCGCCAAAGACTGAGGGGGTTCCAAGGAACTAGAAGGGGCAGGGCTCAACTTTAAAGTGACGCATGCGAGATTACTGCCACTTCCATACGTTGCCGCCTGAAGTCACAATGTCAATATCTGCATCGCCGTCAACGTCTCCAGTAATGATATCGAGGTTGGTCGTTGCACTAGACAAAGCATTGCAGACTCCGAATGCGGATACACCATTATGGAGACATACTTTTTGTCCAACAAGGAGATCGAGGAAACCATCTTTGTTGTAATCAAAAGCTCGCAGCTGACCTTTTGGTATATCGTTCACGGTAGAAACACAGGGATTGAACCATCCTGCACCGTCAGCCAAACATTGACGTGAAGCTTGGCCGTTATTCGACGAAATCACAATGTCCTTGTAGCCGTCCAAATTGACATCGAAGCCGATCACTTTTGAACCATAATCTCCTGCGGCAGCACCGGGAACGCTCGTACATGATGAAAATCCTCCCGTTCCATTGTTGATACATACTTTTGCTGCAGTGAATCCGCCGCCAGTTACCACATCCTCTCTCCCATCACCATTGGTATCAAATGCCACAAGACTGGATCCAAAAGTGAGTGAGGATGCAAGAGTTGTACAGTTGTTGTACCCATTTGTTCCGTTGTGTAGACATATCCCACAGGATGATGCTACCCATCTACTACAGTGCACAATATCTTTGTGTCCATCTGCATTCAAGTCGACCATTACGACTCCTGAGTCATATGATCCAGTACCCCCGACAGTCGTACATGCATCAAAGCCGTTCCCATTGTTCCGGCACCATCCGACACTGCCGGTCCCATCGAATGCAGCCAACACAACATCTACCTTCCCATCCGAATCGACATCGTATGTCGTAATATCATTCGACGTAGCAGGCACTGAGCCAGGTATCACCTGGCATGTCCCGAATGAACCGGAACCATTGTTCAAACAGTACGCTGCACCGATACTTGTACCTCCATCATTACCCTTAGTCACCAAATCAAGTTTTCCATCATTGTTCACATCTACCAAAGCAGATTCACGCGAATAGTTCGTGCCCCCGGTGATACCACTTGACCATGCATTAGCTACGAATGCCGTACCTGATGAACCGCAGGAGACAGCTAAATGGAGTCGGGACGATAGGAATACCTGTGAGGGAGTGAGATTGACCGAATTTGCAAATATTTGTCCATTTGTACCTGGGCCACTCACTGCAGCATGCGATGAATGCGCATAATATGCCGAACCATCGCTTGCGATATAAAATGAGATCTCAGAGTCGGCAGCAGGAATGGTGAATGAAGGAAAGTAGACAGAACGGGCAATACCGTCTATAGTCAATTGGACTGACCCTGCAGGATAATAGCCAATTGCACCACTGCCATTCGCATACCATGTAGCTATCACGAAACTTGAGTTACCAAGGGAGCTGTAGGCCCCACCATAGAATGTCGTTGACGGTCTTTGAAACTGGGCATTTGGATCCCAAGATACAACGGTGTCATCACTATTTTTTGGGCGGAGATAGAGATACATGTATTTATAATCAGTCGAGGTTGATGCGTTAGCAACTGTACCAGGATTCAGGGCAAAAGATGTAATAGGTGCTGGAAGTGAACATACAGGTATTGACGTTGGAGATGGAGTAGTTGATGCCGTCGGTGTGATTGATGGGGCCGGCGCCTTGATTTGCCCGATTTCAGTCGATGTAAGAGCTCTATTGTATACGCGAACGTCATCAATCTTGCCGGTGAAATAACGACCTGCTTCGCTTGGCGAGCTTCCAATACGGAGAGAGTTGGCTGATGGACTTGCTATCGTACCTGATATGGCAGTGCCCGTGCCCACTTGTGTACCATTTACGTATAAACGGAGCGTTGTGCCGTCATACGTCCCCGCCACATGCGTCCAAACACCTGTGGTAGCTGTATAGACAGGTGACTGTCTCCAAGCACCAGCAATATATGCCCACATTGAGAGGGACGTTCCATTGAACTCAAGAGAGTAGCCACCTGTGGCTGTTGATTTCTTCACAAGTGGAGGAAAGCTACCACCAAGACTAGTTGCATTGAACCACGCAGTGAGAGTGACCACAGTTGGGTTGAGTGAGGTTGAATTAGGCACATCCACATAATCATCTACTCCATCGAATAAGATTCCTGAACCCAAATAACCACTTGTCCAAGTTGGGCTATTGGTGAGGGTGCCATTGTTCGCATATACCGTGTCGTCAAGCGAAGTCGTGCCGGTCCCGGTGGACATCTGATGAGAAAGAACAAGTCCCGAAGTCACTGGAGGAACCGTTGGGGTAGGAGTCGCTGTTGGCACACCAATCGGAGTCGGCGAAGGGGTAACGATCAAATAATCACATGTCATGGTGACTGTTCCAGCTGCAAAACTTTCCGGATACATTGCGGTAACACAATAATCGAGGTCTGATTTGCGGCAAACCCGATAACCTGTTGATGCTGCTGTGCCTATCTTTGGATCAATAGGGACTGAAGGGAGATAAGTAGGAATAAATCCAGAGAGTGAGGTAAGATTGATATTACCTGCCCCTGTGCCGATCTCAGTGCCAGGACTATCAGCGCATGGAGGAATAGAGACTCCTAAAACATTCGTTCTGCCTGTAGCATTATCATTCGTATACTGTACAAGTGAGTCTCGAACAACTTTCATTTCGCGGATACGCTTGTTGTTGCGTGCATCTACAAAAAAACGCAGGGGATTCACAGCCACTAAAACGGTTGAGGTAAGAATGAGAAATATTCCTGTCGCAACGAGGGTGTCGGCAAGCGTAAATGCGGGAAGATGTGCACGATACCAGCGATATAGCTGAGCTTGACGGATGGCAGAGATCAAATGTCTAGAGTGACGCAAAATATGTCTGTGGGCACGACGCACAGGAACAGCAATATGTTTGCGTATACGATGATGGAGCGGTGTTGATTTCATGAATCTGAATTACTATATCAAAGTGGGATACGAGAATGCAAGAGGAAAATAGCTGAGTCACTCGAAGAAGATTGCATTCTGACCCTGTCCTTGTGTATGATGAGATATATGTACGAGCTCATACAAGACTACGGACGAGCGGTATTTAACATATTCGTCTTCCTGCCATACTACTTTTCAGTAGATGTTATGGTGCGCACGATGTTCGCGCCATGGCGGAGGATAGCCCCAAAAACGAACCGTGTTGGTTTTTCTTTTTCTCAATGGGGCGAGGATCTCATGTTTAGTCTGATTTCACGAATGATAGGGTCCACGATGCGATTAAGTGTCCTCGTTTGCTTTCTCATCATATTGGTACTATATGTACCCGTCACTTTGATTTGCTCTGTCTTTTTCTTTCTATTTATTGTGCCTATTTCGTATGGACTCACCCTCATAAGCAAATCACCTGAAGAGAAATATCGTGAAGCGAAATCAACCTTCGTTCTCTCACATACGGTAGATGCACGCAATCAAGCAGTCGTTGAGGCTTGGTATGATCGGATTTCCTCACGGCTAGAAAGTGCGCGACGATGGTGGGAGCTTAAGGCACTCATGAGTACCCCCCCGCTCGCACGCGACTGGGCACAAGGATATACACCCACTCTCGATCAGTACAGCACTGACCTATCAACAGATGCTAGTTATCACGATAAAAGACCAATGACCATAGGGCGTGAAAGCGAGCTCAAAGAGATCGAAGATGTCCTATGCAAGTCCCAGGATGCAAATATTTTACTCACTGGAGTTCCTGGAGTAGGCAAAACAACACTGGTCGAGTCGCTTGCGTATCGTATATATGTTGGACACGGTAACCCGCTTCTTGCATTTAAGAGACTCGTTGACTTGAACCTCGAAAAAATCCTCTCTCAAAACACAGATCAAAAAATCCGAGAGGAGATTCTCAGTACTTTGCTAAAGGAGGCACATGAGGCAGGCAACATCATCATTGTGATCGGAGACATTGATCGCTATGTGAGCAGTGGACAAGCCCGGGTTGACCTCTCTATCCCGCTTGAGAAATATCTCTCGCAACCTGGAGTACAGGTCATAGGCACGACTACTCCTCAGGCATATGAGCGCTATATCAGGATACGCTCATCACTCGCTCGACATCTTCACATCGTTTCCGTACCTGAAATATCTCCAGAAGTTGCCCTAGCGATCCTCATGGACCATCATCATCGATTTGAGGATCGCTATCAAGTCACGATCCCCTATGAAACTCTCGTCCAAACGATTAAGCAATCGGCTTACTTTGTCACAACCATCCCATTTCCTGAAAAATCTCTTCAGCTACTTGATGACGCATGTGTGTTTGTGAAAAATAGCAATCAGGCTGAAAAGCGAGTACTCCCCGAGACAATAGATCATGTTCTGAGTCAAAAAATTCATGTCCCTACATCGCTTGATTCTGTCTTCAAACAGAAACTCCTTGGTATTGGTACCGCTCTCGATCAACAGGTGATTGGGCAAAAAAATGCGACTAAACAAATCACTGAGGCGATTCAGCGAGCATTTGTGATGTTGGGAAAGCGGAATAAACCTCTGGCTACATTTCTATTGCTTGGACCTACCGGAGTTGGAAAGACAGAAACAGCAAAGGCTATCGCCCAATATTTTTTTGACAAGGAAGACTCACTCATCCGATTTGACATGTCTGAATACCAACAGGTCAGCGATATTGCGAAGCTGATAGGAAATGCCACGACTGGAGAACCGGGTCTGCTCATCGCTGCTTTGAGACAAAAACCATATGGCGTGCTCCTCCTCGACGAGATCGAGAAGGCTTCAGGTGATTTGCTCAATATATTCCTGACTGTACTTGACGAGGGATATCTGACTGATAGCAACGGCGATCGAGTTGACTGCAAATCACATATCGTCATAGCTACCTCCAATGCAGGTGCTGCAGATTTTTACCAAGCGAGAACTCATGATGTAATCCCTCCTACTCAAGATGACTTGCTGCGCTTTCTGATAGAAAAACATCTCTTTACTCCCGAGTTTCTCAACCGATTTGATGGGGTAATCGGCTATGATCCTATTGATATAACCAAAGCTGTTCAGATTGGGAAAATGATGCTCGACCATATTGCAAAAGATATCAATGCACTCCATGAGGTTCACCTCGTCGTATCTGATGCAACGGTCCAATCGATCATTACAAAGCACTTCAACCCTGCGTATGGTGCACGTGATCTATCTCGAGCTCTGAGTGAGGAGATAGAGACTATCGTCGCTCAAAAGCTCCTTTCCAATAGTCTCAAGCCGGGGGATACAGTGACGTTGTAAAGGCAGGATGCTAGATGGCTATATTGCTAGATTGTTGAATTGTTGGGAAACCAAGAATGTATAACGTAGAGTGTATAACGGAGAACGGGAATACAGATATCCTGCGAAGTTGTGCTCCAATGTCATCCTGAATATTGTCAGTTCGAGCTTGTCGAGAACTTATTTCAGGATCTTCGCACTAACACACCCCGCCAGGTGCCGTACGGTACCTGGCAGGCGCCCCTCTCTAGAGGGGAGTAAAAAGAGGCTAAATCTACTTCCGCCAGAGGGCGGACTTCGTGCAGCTGTTGCTTCTGTAGAGATCCCGTGTCTCGCTCACGCGTATGCACGGGATGACTCACTGTCGTTCGTCACTTTACGGACTTTACGACTTTACAGACTTTATGAACTAATTTACCTGACAACCTTATAACCTTGAACTTGATGACGTTCGACCTTAGACCTTTGACCTGCTTTCTTCATCCATTTTCAATTATTAATTTTCAATTATTAATTGATTTTCTCTACCTTCCACTATTGTACATATCGAATATCTGTGCGGCGGTTAACGCCACGTCAGTCACAAAAGGTTCGTCGATGGAGCCGGCCCAAAAACTCCCTGCGGTGGAACCTCCGTTACCAGATATTTTTCCAAGAGTCAGAGGATCTGAAGAATCACTGACGGTTCCTCCTGTATCACTCGCCCAAACTGATCCATCAATATATATAATCCTTGAATTTGTAGCCCAAGTTACGACTGCCAAGTGCCAAATATTGTTATTCAGTTGACCATATATAGCAGGTACCATCCAGCCAGAATTATTCCATACTCTTATGTCTGTACTTCCAAAAACGATGGTATACGCACCTCCTTTTCCAATCAAATCTGGATTCGTAGGAGTTGCAGGCATTTTGAACCACGCCCCCACACTCATACTCCCCGTAATCTGATAATCACTCTTCCTCACTTC
>JBAXSX010000013.1:0-29676 GCA_037130495.1 Candidatus Roizmanbacteria bacterium | reverse complement strand
CCATACAGGGATGGTGCTTTGGTACCGGGGGATTGATCGGAACAGGGGGGAGTGGGAGTCGGCGTTATGGTAAGTGACTGTGTTGGAGTAGCAGAAGCCAATGTGGATGAGGTTGGTGTGGGAGATGGAGTTGGAGTACTCGTGGGAGTATTAGTAGGCGTTGCCGTTGGTGTATCTGTAGGAGTTGGAGTACTTGTCGGCGTAGGTGTATATGTTGCAGTCGGAGTCGGAGTATTTGTTGGAGTTGAAGTAGGAGTTTCAGTAGGAGTTGATGTCGGAGTATTGGTAGGTGTGGGAGTACTAGTTGGTGTATTCGTTGGAGTAGACGTGGGTGTTTCCGTTGCTGTGGGCGTAGGCGTCACTGTTTCAGTAGGAGTAGGTGTTGATGTGCTGGTTGGCGTCGGGGTATTTGTTGGAGTATTCGTTGGTGTATTTGTTGGAGTAGGAGTATTTGTCGGAGTAGACGTTGGAGTATCAGTAGGTGTTGGCGTAGAGGTTTCAGTTGGCGTTGGTGTAGGATCGGCGGTATTGATATTCACCGTTTGGCTTGCCGTTTTGACAGACTCTTGGTTGCCTGCTAGATCAGTAGAGAAGTATTTGATGGTATAGACACCATCAGTATTGAGAATGAAGCTGCTACCTGAAGAAGATGAAGTGGTTGGTGTGGAGCCATCTGTCGTATAATATGTCTGAGAGCATCCACTACCTGAGGTATCGAGACAGTTCAATGTCACCGTGACTGTCTTGTGCCAACTCCCATCTATCCCGCTATCAATTGTGACAGGAGCAGTTTGGTCAACGGTGACGGTACTCGACTGCTCGCTCGTCATGTTTGAAACCATATCGACCGCCTTCACAAAGAATGAGTACATATTTTCAGTCAAATTCGTAGTGACTGTATTCCCTGCCGAAGTACCATTGGTGACTGCAGTTCCTAAGTAATCAGTAACTCTCCATGCATAGTTCGCCAGGCCAGATAGAGCATCGCTAGATGCCGTCCATGACCATATTTGAGAGCCCAATTTGGTTGGTGAAAGAGTAAACAGGAAAGTGATAGCTGACGGAGGAGTTAAATCTACTTTAAATGCTATTGCCCCACCATTTGCAATAGTCCAATCAGACGTTTCATTTGAGTTGTCAGTCAATCTCACACGCCAGTAATAACTGCCTTGTCCGAGAGCTGTAGATATATAGTTGGCAGATCCCTGTGCTGCAAGAGATGATGTGTGGTCAATGGTTGGAGCTGAAAAATCAGCATGAGTATCTATTTGAATCTGATACTTAACGGTGTCAACCACATCATAATCTGACAAGGTGAAGGTGAAAGTAGGTGTTGCACTACCACCCCATGAACCATCCACCAGTGATGCGGGACCTAGACTCGTTGGAGCATTGGGAGGATAGTTCAAACCTGACCATCCATAGGTATTTCCCTCGTTTGTAACGCTATTTCCCACCGTGCTGATCTCAGTCGCATTGATATTATGAGAGTCTTTGACAGATACATAGCTAATCGTACGAGTACCCTGAGGATCAATACGCCATTGAGTTGGACTCGCTGAAGAATGAAGTGATAAGAGATTGCCCGCTGTACCATTCAAAGTCAACGCATTGGTAATCGTTTGCAAAATTGATGGATCACCAGGGAAAGTTAAGGTAGCTGGTGAAGTCACCGACTTTGTTAGACGATAAAACGTATTGCTACCCAATATTGATTGATTCGTACCATTGAGAACTACTGTACCCAGATTGCTATCAAATGAGCCACTAGTATGAGTGAAATCTCCAGCTATGTTAAGCGTTTGGGGAGCTGTAAATGTTCCACTAGTTATCGATAAGGTATTCGAAATAGTTAAAAGTGCAATTGGATTTATTGCGTATAGTGAATATATTTCAGATGGAGAAAGAACTCTATTGTAGAATCGAACCTCATCAATTGAACCGTTAAAATATTGAGAAGGATTATTGGAAGTATTATATTCACATGCAATGCAAAATTTGTTCGTTACGGCTCTCGGAACATTGGCAAATGTGTTTGGATTTTGAGCACCATTTACGTATGATGTGATTGTAGATCCATCACGAGTCAATGTCACATGTACCCATTGCGAAGTACTTGAAAATATATAGCCCGCATCATACCAACCAACCGAGCCCAGAAGAATCTGGAGATGACTTCCAGATCCACCGCTTCCATTACCAATAGATATTCCATAACCACCGGTATCATTCCCGTTATACATAATCATTCCAATCTGGTTTAAACTACTCGGCATTACCCAGGCAGACATTGTCCAATTTGCTAGTGAGGTACTTGGAGAAGTTAAATTGCTTACATACCCATTTCCAGCAAAACTTCTGGCATTACCGGAATACCCAGCAATAATAGATGTATTAACGACTGATCCATTGATATTATTTCCTGAACTATCAGCTACGCTTGTTCCTGATGCTTCGTTCAAATTCCAATAACCTTGAAGATTAGAAGTAGGAGGAGTTGAGTTGGGCACTAAGCTATCAAGAGTGTCCAAAAAGTTTACTTTAAGATTTGAATATGCCCAGTTATTCACTAAATAGTTATCTGCGATCGAGTCACCATCTCCAACATACTCTACAGTTGATCCTGTACTTAAAGTCGGCGACGTAACGGTTTCGATTCCAACCAATCTAAGAGTAGTGCCATTAGACATGGTGAAACCACCTGCGCAGGTAAAGTTGCGGGCTGCGAGATCAAATATACCTGAGGTTACTGTACATGTTTGTGTGGTGACGACGAAGTTGGTTGATAATGAAGCGGTCCCACTACTTTTCGCTATAGCAAGTTTTGACGAAAATGTGCCATTCGTTTGGCTTATGGTTTGATCACCAGTTCCGTTCAAATTGATCGTTAAGTTTGCGCCACCTAGCGTGCCCCCACTGGCAGATTGGCTAAATGTTCCTGTAACATTTAGTGTATATGCAGAAGCAGGATTTGACACTGAACCACCAGAATGAATAAACGATCCTGTTGTTAGACTGTTAGCAAGCGCCATACTTGAAGCCGCAGTTTTATTAATCGCTGAATAGGCTGTGATATATGCACCAGTCACCGTTTGGGTGCCTGATACACCATCGAGAGTCAACGTAACTCCGGTGGTTGGAAATGATATCGAGCCTGTTGACACGTTATAACTCCCATTTATTGTAAAGGTGGGGTTAGCAGCCATAACAAATGTTGCACTGGAGTTATTTGTTAAACTTCCGGTACCATTACCTGCATAAGTATTAAAGTCGAACGTATTGCATGATGGCATTGAAATACTTCCACTATTAACCAAATCGCCGTTCATTACCCATGAAGTATTTGTTCCATTGATTATTCCTGAAGTCGCAGAATTTGTCAGATTCCCTTCTACGTTTGCAGTGAAAGTACCAGTTCCAACAGTTATAGTCCCATTGTTTGTCAAAGAATAGCTAGAGTTTGAAGTGTTTTGTAAAGTAATCGTTGGTGAATTTCCAAGAGGAATAGTCGTCCCCGAAGCGATTGTTAAGGTCAAAGGAGTGTTTAATGCGCCAGGATTTCGATTGATAACAACTGGTGAAACAAATGTGATACCTGGCGCATCAACCGATGTGTTTCCGCCATAATTATTGCCATCTAATGTCAAGCTAACACCTGAGGTTGGGAACGATATTGAACCTGAGCTAACAAGAAAGCTCGCGTTTACAGTAAATGAAGGATTTGCTGCCATAACAAATGTTGCACCAGATGAATTCGTCAATCCTCCAGCAGAATTTCCAGCATACGTATTAAAATCAAAACTATTGCAAGATGACATGGTAATACTTCCGTTATTTACAAGATCACCATTCATGACCCATGAAGTATTAGACCCTGTGATTACTCCTGTAGTAACTGAATTAGTAAAGTTACCCTCTACATTTGCAGTAAATACACCAGTGCCAACTGTAATAGTGCCATTATTGATCAAGTTGTATCCGCCTGAAGTAGAGTTTTGTAAAGTAATCGTTGGAGAATTCCCAAGAGGAATAGTTGTCCCCGAAGCGATTGTTAAGGTTGCTGTAACGGTAACGGAATTAAATATCCTATTAATAGTTACTGGCGCTACAAACGTTATGTTGTGAGCATCAATAGATACATTGCTGGAATATGTTCCGTCTAAACCAAGTGTCACATTGGTTGTCGGACTGAATGTTGCGTCTGTGTTTACTACAAAACCAGCATTAACTGTGAATACTGGATTTGCTGCAGATGTGAATATTGAGCCAGAATTTGAAGCAAAATTTCCTGAACCTGCGCCATTTTCATTAAAGTCAAAAGATGCACAAGAGGACATAACAATACTCCCATTATTTATCAATGCACCGTTCATGACCCACGAAGTATTAGATCCTGTAATACTACCCGTTGTAACTGAGTTTGTAAGGTTTCCATCAACATTTATAGTCAAAACACCAGTTCCAACAGTTATTGCTCCACTATTAATTAGATTGTATGGAGACCCTCCTACGCCTGTATTTAGTAAAGTCAGAGTTGGGGAATTACCAAGAGGTATTGTCGTACCTGAGGCAATAGTCAATGTATAGTTAGAAATGTTTACTGACACTGTTCTATTAATTACAACTGGGCTTGCAAACGAAACAGTTGGAGCATTTATTGTTGAATCAAAAGCACTTATTCCATCGAAGCTAACATTTGGATTAGCTGGAAATGTTGATGTATTTGCAATAACAAAACTTGAGGAGATTGCGAATACTGGGTTTGCACCCGCAGTAAATACAGCTGTGCCACTGTTCGTTAAACTTCCACTTCCTGAATTGAAATCATTAAAATCATAAGAAGAACATGATGATAATGTAACTGTTCCACTATTTACAAATGTTGAATTCATTACCAAAGCAGTACTATTACCAGAAAGTGTTCCAGAATTTGCAAAAGTGCCATCAACATTAAAAGTCGCAGTACCAGCACCAACGGTAATAACTCCACTATTTGACAATCCATTTGTTGCGCCACCCGATCCAGTATTGTTTAACGTTACCGTTGGTGAATTACCAAGGGGAAGGGTAGTCCCAGCGGCAATTGAAAAAGTAAAGTTGTTAAAATTAGAACTCATGGTTCTGTTAATGGTCACAAGATTGAACGTAACCCCTGATGCAGAAACTGAGTAATTGCTTCCGTTTGTGCCATCAAAAGCGACGGTCCCGCCATTATGAGTAAAAGTTGGGGAATTAGACTTTGTAAAATTATTTGAGATTTGCAATGCGCCACTTGTTGAGGTGAATGCACCGCCGGAGATAATAAAATCGCCATTTATATCAATAGTTGAATTGCCTCCAACAAAGGTACCTGCAGCTATGCTGAATCCACTCGCACCGGTGATAACGGTAAACGTATTATTCTGAGTGATTATCCCTCCATAGCCTGCAGCGATACTGATTCCCTTTACGACGACATTTGAAGATATTGTTACGTTGTTACTACTCGTTCCATTAAAAATTGCAATATCTGTTGTTTGATCGGCTGCAGGGCAAGTATCTGTAGTCCAGTTTGTGCAAGTATTCCAGTTCGTATCTGCTCCGCCACCACCGTCCCACGTCTTATCTGCAAAAACAGACTTCGGAGAAGTAAGTAGAATGCCTAGGAAAAGTACTAGAAATACGAGAAAAACTCTGAGTGTTTTTACCATACCACTCATGTAAACAATATTCATTTTTATGATCAAATCGATGGTGTTATGGCAATGCACATCATATAGATAAAAATACACCATATAGCCTCAATTTACAACCTAATATTTCACAAATTGTGAATAGTATTTGATAGAAGATATTTACTCAAATACTTCCAAACTATAGCCAAAAATGAGGCTCTCCAAAGAGCTATTCCACACACATATTGAAATATATTACTTAATGTGAATATATTAACATTTCAATCATTGATATAATATTTGCATGAAAGCATATTTGGCCACATTTTACCTTACGTATTTGCGCTACTTTGCGATCAAAACTATCGAGAAACACAGACCAATAGTTATTGGCATTGGTGGATCAGTTGGGAAATCATCAACAAAAAGTGCTATTTACTCCATTCTTCGCGAATACTTTCCAACAAAAATGATTGAGGGCAATTCAGAAACGGGTATCCCGCTAGGGATACTGGGATTTGATATCAATGAGCTTAATCTGTCACTTTCAGGAGATTCAGTGTGGGGCATTTTGGAGCATATTATGAAGGCACCATTTAGAGTGAACTCTCTTGTGGGATACAAGTACCTGATTGTTGAAATGGGAATCGATGATCCTGATCCCCCAAAAAATATGGAGTACCTCCTATCGATCATCAAGCCTGACATTGCAATTTCGCTCAATATAGCTCCTCCCCACCTTGGTCAATTTGAAAAACTATTGGTTGGAAAAAATGTAGAAAACAAGCTCGAATACACGTTAGATCGTATGGCGGATGAGGACATTAAAATTATTACCGAATCCGGGTGTAGTACGGCAATTTACAATAACGACGATAATCGGATACGTGAAATAATTGCCACATTCTGTAAGACAAAGCCCGATACAAGAGTATTGTCATTCGGTGTTGAGAGCGCCAATATGCTCACACACGCGACATATGAAGTGAGTCTCACAGGAACAACATTCACATTTGATTTTCACTCAGACAAAAATGTCGAGCAGCTATCATGTCGACTAGACTCACTACTGCTGCCACTTGATTATCGCGAGTCGATTGCTGGTGCGATACTAGTCGCGCATAGTCTTGGACTTCCACTCAAGTCAATATCCCGATCTCTTGAAAAGAATTTCACACTACCAAAAGGGAGATCAACGATCTTGCATGGTATTCGCAACACATTCATCATCGACTCATCTTACAATTCTTCCCCAAAAGCAGTTATAACATTTGTTAAAATGCTCGAGATGCTTAAGATGCAGACGGGTAGACCGATAGTCTTTATATTTGGAGATATGAGAGAACTTGGCAGTGCTGAAAAAGATGAGCACATGAAAGTGGCACGGGCATTATCACCCATAGTCGACCATCTCTATTGTGTTGGACCACTTACGAAGAAATATGTCATGGGACACCCAAACACACTAACTAGCTTATGCAAGGTAAAGTGGTTTGAAAGTAATACTGCTGCAGGTCAGTACGCTGCTCAACACATGCCGTCATCAAGCATAATACTCGTCAAGGGTTCACAAAATACAATTTTTCTTGAGGAATCTATAAAGTATATTATAGCGAATCCTAATGACTCATCGCTCCTCTGTCGTCAAGAACCATATTGGATGAACAAGAAAGGTGTAATCAAAATGTAGTATAGAATCATGCTGAAAGTAACTACTTATAGTTCACGTATTTTTGTTATTTACGATCAAGATTTGTTAACAGAAACATTCAGAGCATTTTCATAAATATCTGGTAATACATTACGTTTATATTCCGATTCAGAATGTATAATTGATCAGTGAAATATATTCTTGTACTTTCAATTCTTGGAGTACTTGCATATGTTTTAATGCATCTCTCCTTTTCACCCCCACAGATTGAGCAACAACGTATCAATCCAGTTGAAGTAACACCGGTTACCCAGCAGCAAGTTCGATTAGTCGGAAAGTACAAATATTACATCATGCATTTAGCACGGCGCTCTGTGAACTTACATACTAATTTAGATCAAAAGCTTGCTTCCTCCTTACTTATCTCCAAATTTCACTGTGATTCAGCCGCAAGTGGAGGATTTTATGACGCGAATGACAATCCAATTGGGTTATTTGTGTCTGAAAATGCAAAGGTAAGCTCTGCGATAAATCATGATCTTTTCATCGGCTACCTATATTCGCAAAATGGTGAAAGCATATCGATTAGTCGTCAATCGCCTGGAATTGATGTCCTTTGGGCCTTGCAGTCAGGACCAATTGTATGGGATGAAGGCCCAACGACAGTCAGAGTGAAAAATGATGAAAATGCACGACGCATAGTTGCAGCAGTTGATGTGAATGGCGCAGGATACTTACTATCAATCGTGGATGGTGGATCCGAATATAGTGGACCGCCCTTGACTGAGCTAACTGATTTAGTTGGCCAAATCGAAACGCGCGAAGGGCTTCATTTCAGTACTGCAATCAACTTGGATGGGGGGTTCCACTCTTTTTTTAAGACCGAATCAGTGTATCTAGGCTCTCTTGCTCCGGCAGGGAGCATATTGTGTGTGCAGTAGCTACAGTTTTCTCAAAGATTTGAGCACAAGCATTGCGGCCAATGTAAAAAAGATGATGTAAGCAAACTGGAAAGATGACGCCAGTACAAGTGATACGAGGAACAAAATTGGAAGCCATGAGCTCGCTCTCCAGTCCATGATGCCCGCCAATATGAGATACAGGATAGCGACAGCAACTATACGCTGTTTAACATACCACGTAACCAAGGGGATGCCATACACAACAACCTGGTACGGATACAACAAAACGACTACGCAGAGGAGCAAGGCAATGAGAGTAATAGTCGAATATCTATTGTGTACAATGTAATATATGTTGCGTAGTTTTTGTAGGATTTTGGTAGTCATTATAACGATTGTATCAATTGTTACTATCGTAAAGCAAGTGGTCGCTATCGAACCTGCCTGGATAGATGTATCTAGTATCGCTACGATTCCAGAAAATCCGGTGATTGGTGAGAAATTTTCCTGTCTCATTACTACATCCTATTCCAACCCCGACAAACTCGCTTGTGGACTCGTTTTACCTGGTGCACCTGATAATACAATAGCTATTGATATCTGTATGAAAAACGAAAAGACCGGCACTGGCTATCAGGGATACGGCAATAATACTCGCGGATATAAATGTATTACCAACACACATCCAAACAACACAGTGAGTGCACGCGACTTTGATCTCGTTGCAGTATCTTTCGATTGCGATGGCAACTGTTCAAAGATCGTCAAACGTCACCGCATGCGCATCCTTGATCACGCAGATATTCCAACTGTAGCACCAACCTCTACTCCAGTCCCAGTGATACCTACTATATATGTTACCTCGCCTCCAGCACCCACAGATATGGAGCTTCCCACCAATTCCCCAGTGGAGTCGTCCACGGAACCAATTTCTATAATATCTCCGAGTCCTGAATCTTTTCAACCACTACCAGTCGTATTGGTTACTCCTGTAACCAACTCGAGTGATGCACCTCTCGTTGAGCAGCGTCCATACAGCGTGTCAGTTATTTCAAAAAGCCCTCAAAGCACGACTGTACATGAGGTTGCTCTCCTTCGTCCTGAAGTGATCAATAAAATGATTGTCAGCACGACTACTTTTCTTGGAAGTACTTTTCATCCATTTACTCAACGATCTGACATAGAGGTTTGGGAGTCAGCTAAACACGCACTGAACAATCTCTACATGAACTTTATCAATGAGGCAGGACTATAAAATGCGATTTATTTTGACTCAATACATATTAAAACAGATGAAGTTGTGTATACGCACTTCAATAGTGATTGTAACAATCTTTGCATGTATGATCGTAGTAATTCCGCAGTACGTAAGCGCACAAGGATGCACATGTCCCACATCACAACTGACCGTTGAGCCACAGGTCGTCCAGCCTGGTGATCCGATCACTCTAACTTTTCCTTATGATCGGGCGATGTATATCGAGAACCAAACGACAGGTGGCTTGGCACAAGAAGCTGGACATGTAGATAGCCTGGGAGGAGGTAGTATACATATTGAGAATGGATCAAAAAATTACTACACGTTTCATGCAGGAAGCATATGTGGAACATATACGTGGAACCATCAAAGCAGATCGGCGCCAAACTGCCAGCAGTGTGCCGTATCAACCCAATTCACTGTCTGTGGTGCGAAGTCAACATCACCATCAAGCACTCCACTCCCAACTGACAGACCTCTCCCCACCAATGCTCCGCTCCCGACTAGTGCTCTTCATCCGACAGATGCACCATATGCAGAGCCAACCCCAATCATTGAAACTCTGATTACAGAAGCGCCAGTCTCTCTCCCCACAAGTTATGAGCCAACAAGCGTGCCTCTTGTCATTGACTCTATTGCTGCACCGATCATCCAGCAGCAAATATATGTCCAACCAGTCGTACAAGAAAAGCCATACAGTGTGCCCATCTCTACTCCAATTTCTGGCGCGCCCGCAAAGACCATTCAGTTTGTACGACCTGAGATTATTAGTGTTTGGTCAGATAAGACAAGGGTTTTTCTTTCTGATACCTTTCAGCCTTTTACAAAACGGTCTGACATACAGGTATGGGAAGTTACAAAGTCATTTATGAATGATCTAATGCTGAAGTTCATCAATGAAGCAGGTCTATAGCACAGTTAGTCTGTGAATCGTATGAGGAGCACACATTCGCCACGTATCTGAGATAGATCAACACCTGGCGCTGAAGCATTGATGATCTGCTCAAACTTCTTTGTAAGCTCGCGAGCTATGATAACCTCAGCTGTTGGGTACAGATTCTTTACTATCTGAGTGGTTGCGGATATACGCTCTGGGGAATCATATGCAATAAATATGGTGTCCTTGATTGACTGATGTACGGCATGAATTTTTTCGAGTATTTTACGAATATCATTTTCCTTTCTGGACAAAAATCCAAGGAACATACAGTGATCATGCTTCATGCCTGATATGACCAGTGCAGTATCAAGGGCAGACGGACCAGGAATGACAGTGTATGGAATATCTCTTTTTTTGACTGTAGAAACAAGCAGCTGTCCTGGATCACTGATGACGGGCATGCCAGCTTCACTGACCAGTGCAATGTTTTTCCCGTTGTTGAGCCAATCGATGATATCAGGAAGTTTTTCAAACTCAACCTCTTTGTAGTATGAAATAATCATTGGTTTGTTGACTATTTCAAGGCGTGACATCTCACACATAGTCACAACACGTCTCCATAAAACATCAAAAGAACGCGTATCCTCCGTCAAGATGATATCTACTGATGCGAGGGTATGTGCAGCCCTCAGGGACAAATCATCCATGTTACCAATGGGTGTGCCAATAATATAAAACATAAATCTGATAGAATTGTAACACTGATTCTTTTAACAATTTAACTATCGGACAATCTAACAATTATATTTTCATATGCACTTTGACCTCCTAGAAACCTTGAGACTGCTCGGACCGTACGCAATGTGGGTAGTTATATTCATCGTGTTTGCAGAGTCAGGTCTCTTTGTGGGTTTCTTTCTTCCCGGGGATAGTCTTCTTTTTTCAGCTGGTGTTCTCGCTTCACAGGGATTCATGCCTATCGGTGTCTTGTCAATTGGGTGTTTTCTCGCCGCAACGATTGGCGTAAGCGTAGGATACTGGTTTGGAAAACGGTTTGGCAGAGATATATTCGAAAAGGAGAAGCTCCCTCTTGTGAAAAAACATCATCTCGAAGCTGCTGAGAAGTTTTACGCGAAACACGGTCGAAAAACTATCATACTCGCCCGTTTTGTCCCGATCGTTCGCACATTTGCGCCGATTGCAGCAGGTATCGCACACATGGACTATCGGACATTCATCAGCTACAACATCATTGGCGGGCTGATTTGGGCTGTCGGCATGACACTTGGAGGATATTTCCTTGGCTCTTTCATTCCAGCTGACAAGATAGACAAATATTTACTCCCCATCATCATGGCGATAGTTGTCATATCTTTGCTCCCGGCGTTAAAACATATACTTGACGAAAAGAAGTCGCGGAAAAAGCAATCTGAGGATCCAGCTGACCATCTGATCCTTCCGTGATACACTACTCATCATGTTCAAGCTTTCATCATCATTTGTGCCTACAGGTGATCAACCAGAGGCAATAGCTGGCCTCATAGACGGGGTCAAGGCCGGATTCAAAAATCAAGTACTCCTTGGCGTAACTGGATCTGGTAAAACATTTACCATGGCTAATGTCATACAAAACTTGAATATGCCTGCGTTGATCATCTCCCATAACAAAACACTTGCAGGTCAACTCTATCAGGAATTTCGTGACTTTTTCCCGGACAACGCAGTGAGCTACTTCGTGTCCTATTATGACTACTATCAACCTGAAGCATACATTCCGAGCAGTGATACTTACATAGAGAAAGAGGCACAAATCAACGATACCATCGACAAACTTCGTCTCCAATCGACCGCGAATATTTTGACGCGGAAAGATGCGATTGTTGTATCGTCAGTGAGCTGTATTTATAACATTGGCAATCCTGACTCATGGGGGAACATGATGCTGCCTATCAAATCTGGTGACGCAGCCAATTGGCCTGAGATATCACGCAGACTTGTTGAGCTTTTGTACGACCGCAGCGAGTTTGAGTTCAAGCGAGGAACATTTCGGCTGAGGGGTACTTATTTGGATATTTATCCTGCGTATGAGGATTTTGCTTTTCGCATAGATTCAAATAGAGGAGTCATCACCGATATCATGACATTTGATCCGTTCACGGGGAAGCCACTTGAGGTGCCCGCGCTGTCCACAGTGCATTATAAGCTCTCAATCATCTTGCTGTACCCTGCCAAACACAACCTCACTAGCAGACCACAGTTTGCTGCAGCCGAGTCACAGATCAGATCCGATCTCGCACGCGAGTCAACAGCGCTCAAGGCGCAGGGTAAGGAGTTTGAGGCACGGAGATTGACACAAAAAGTGAACTATGATCTCGAGATCATGAAAGAAGTCGGATATGTGAACGGTATCGAAAACTACAGTAGATATTTTGATGGGCGTAAGCCAGGAGATACTCCCTTTAGCTTGCTCGATTATTTTCACAAAGCCTATGGCAACGATTTTCTCGTATTCATTGATGAAAGTCATATGAGCGTGCCACAGATACGAGGGATGTTTAACGGCGATTTTGCGCGAAAAAAAACCCTCATTGACTATGGATTCCGTCTACAGGCTGCGTATGACAATAGACCACTAAAGTTCGATGAGTTTTATCCCAAAGGACCACACTTCATATATGTTTCAGCCACTCCACATGATTGGGAAACAGATATGGCGAAGACAGAAGCTAAGTCGAAATTGACATCTCCACAAGATGTCATCCCGGACATGCGCGCCAGCGAGATCCGGGATCTAGGTCCAAAGTCAAAAGTCCCAAATGAGTATTCTGGAATCGTCGAGCAACTCGTCAGACCAACAGGCATCGTTGATCCCAAAATCACTATACGTCCTGCAGCAGGAGAAATACCTGATGTGATCACTGAGATCGTCAAACGAGCGGAGCTCGGCGAGCGGACATTGGTGACCACGCTTACGAAAAAAACTGCGGAGGATTTGACTGAGTACGTGAAGGAGCGTGGCGTCAGAGCAGCATATCTGCACTCTGATATTTTGACGCTTGAGCGATCTGATATCCTCGATGATTTGCGGAACAATAAGTTTGATGTACTGATTGGAGTGAATCTATTGCGTGAAGGGCTCGACCTCCCCGAGGTGACTCTTGTTGCCATACTGGATGCTGACAAAGAAGGATTTTTGCGATCAAGAATATCTCTGACCCAGACTATGGGACGCGCAGCACGCAATATTAAGGGGGAAGTGATCATGTATGCTGACAAGATCACCGATAGCATGCGTCTGGCTATAGAGGAAATCGATAGACGTCGTGCCTATCAAGTCAAATACAATGAAACTCACCATATTACCCCAAGCAATATCAACAAATCTGTGCGGGAAAAGATTGTTGAAGCTGATACTGATAGTGACAAGATGGCGCTTGAGACATTGAACGCAAAATCATTCAATTACGACTATCTCAAAGATATCCACGATGAGTCTATGACAGCCTATGACAGACAAAAAGTCATTAGACAACTTGAGAAAGAGATGAAAAAACGAGTCGAGGAGATGGATTTTGAGGCAGCAATAGCACTTCGAGACAAGATTAAGACATTGAAATCTCCATAATACACCTACTCATCAGTTCAAATGAGCAGTTACTCACGACATGCCAGCCTCAAACGTGGTTATTCGTATCGGATCCTACTAGTAACGTGTGCGCACTCCAGCTATAATACTGACCTCCTATGATGAACATGATCAAAGTCCGTGGTGCTCGTCAGCATAATCTCAAAAACGTTGATGTCGATATACCCAAAAATCAATTTGTCGTCGTGACTGGAGTATCTGGATCTGGCAAATCATCCTTTGCTTTTGATACCGTATATGCAGAGGGTCAAAGAAGGTATGTTGAGAGCCTTTCAGCATACGCACGCCAGTTTCTTGGGATCATGGACAAGCCTGATGTCGACCTGATAGAAGGGCTTTCTCCAAGCATTTCAATAGACCAGAAGACTGTCAGTCACAACCCTCGTTCAACGGTCGGGACAATCACCGAAATTTATGATTATCTACGCGTCCTATTTGCACGCATCGGACACCCACATTGTCCCAATGATGGCACTGAGATAACACGACTTTCAGTCGATCAAATTGTGGACAAAGTCATTGATGAGATCAAGAAGGTATGCATTTCATATAAAGTGGCTCCTCATGAGTTCACGATATTGTCACCGATTGTGCGTCAAAAAAAAGGAGAATTCCTCGATCTTCTTGAAAATCTTCAGTCAAAAGGATTTCAAAAAGTGATTGTTGATGGTCTGCCCAAAGATCTCGTCGATGATATCCCACTATTGAAGGCAAACAAGCACAGCATCTCGGTCATCATAGATACCTTGTTTGCTTCGCACAAGGATATTAAAGAAGCATATTTCATCGACACACTTCGGCCACGACTTACTCAGGCGATAGAGCAAGCTACCAAACTATCTGGCGGGCTAGCAGTCCTTCAGTATCACGACACTTTAGCACAACAAACAGAAGTTGAGGAAGTGAAAAAAGGATCCAAAAAGAAACTTTCGCCAACGCTCAAGGAACACCTATATTCTGAAAAGTTTTCATGCGCTACGTGTGGATTTTCACTTCCTGAGATCGAACCACGAATGTTTTCGTTCAACTCACCTTTGGGAGCGTGCGATTCCTGTCGCGGACTTGGTAATGTCAACAAGGTCGATCCCGATCTTATATTTGCGCCGAAACTGTCGATCAACGAGGGAGGGATACTACCCTTCACGAAACTGTTCTATTCTGAAACATGGTATACACGACTCATCAAGACAGTATGCGATGTGGAAAAAATTGACCTCAATAAATCAATCGAGAAGCTCACCGATGAACAACGCAACGTGATCTTGCACGGTACTGGCAAAGTGTATAGAGTCAACGGAACAAATCGTTTTGGCAAAGACACGATGATACAAGAAAAGTTCGACGGCATTGTGAGCGAACTTGAGAGACGGTTTTATGGCTCGACTGGAACAGCTGATGACGGATCTGGCCATGATATTGGTCGATATATGCGAGAAGAGCTCTGCAAGTCATGCAAGGGGAAAAAGCTCAAGCCGGAAGTCCTGGCCATCACCATAGATGCCTTTAGTATTGCTGATATATGCGATCTGGCTGTGTTAGACATCATAGAGTTCAGCAAGTCTGGTATTCATCAAATACTGAATACATATGAGGAACAAATTGCTGCGCCAATATTGAATGAAATCATTACCCGATTGCAGTTTTTGCAAAATGTAGGTCTTGGATATTTGACCATGAGTCGCAAAGGAAAAACCCTATCCGGTGGAGAACTGCAACGAATACGTTTGGCTAGTCAGATCGGAACAGGACTTACGGGAGTACTCTACGTCCTTGATGAGCCATCTATCGGATTACACCCACGTGACGTAGCTGCGCTCATCAAAACATTGCATCATTTGAAGGAGATTGGGAACACGCTCATCATCGTAGAACATGACGAAGAGACGATTCAAAGTGCTGAATATATGATCGAGTTTGGACCAGAAGCGGGCAAGCAGGGTGGTGAGGTTGTCGCTATAGGTACGATAGCTGAAATTAAAAACAACCCAAAGTCGTTGACCGGTCAATATCTCTCAGGCGCAAGGAAAATCACATCTAAAGAAATGAAGTTTGAAAAAAATAAAGGCGAAATCATACTCAAAAAAGCATCTGAGTACAGTCTCAAAAATGTCACACTCAATCTGCCTGTCAACAATCTCATTGCCATCACAGGCGTATCTGGCTCAGGCAAATCTACGTTGATCACTGAGACGCTGTACCCAGCCATGAAGTATCACCTCGATGGCCACTATACCGGATTTCAAGGCGCATACGAGAAGCTTGAGGGATTCCACTATGTTGACAGAGTATATCTCGTCGATCAGTCTCCTATTGGTCGCACACCGCGTTCAAACCCAGCGACATATATTGGTTTTTTTGATGATATTCGCGATCTATTTGCAAGTACTGTAGATGCTAAGGCGCGCGGATACGAGAAGGGACGATTTTCGTTTAACGTCAAGGGTGGACGATGCGAAAAGTGTCAGGGAGCTGGTGTCGTAAAAATAGAAATGCAGTTTTTATCTGATGTATATATCACCTGTGATGTCTGCGAAGGACATCGATACAATCGCGAAACACTTGAGGTGAGATACAAAAACAAAACGATTTATGAGGTGCTAAAAATGACAATTGATGAGGCAGCGATCTTTTTCGAAAACTTTGTAAATATCCATCCAAAGCTCAAGTTTCTGCAAGAGGTTGGTCTTGGGTACATTGAGCTTGGTCAAGCCGCACCTACATTTTCTGGTGGAGAAGCTCAGCGTATCAAACTCGCTGATGAACTCTCTCGTGGTGAAAAAGGACGTACCTTATATATCCTCGATGAGCCAACCACTGGCCTACACTTTGCTGATGTACAGAAGCTCATGAACGCCCTCGTTCGGCTTGTAGAACATGGGAATACTGTCGTCGTCATCGAGCATAACCTCGACGTCATCAAGCATTGCCAATACATAGTTGACCTAGGTCCTGAGGGTGGAGATGGCGGAGGGCAAATACTCTATCAAGGAGAACTTGAGGGGATCAAAAAGGTGAAAAATAGCTATACAGGAGCCTATCTAAAATAGCTGATGAATATGAACTCATTAATTTAGGGGTGCCTGCTCTTGCTGTCGACATGGTCCAACTCCATATTCATCAATTGTGGTAACCGATGTGGCTATCGTTGTGGGATCAATACCCGCCTGATCACATACCATATTGAATACTTGACCACTAACCCCCTCCCTCACCTCGTTTGTGAGGCAGGATCCAGTTACTGCTCGGCTAGCAGCATGGCAAGCCCCGTCACATGGAACAGTGAATGGTGCAGATATAAATTCTGTAGTTGTGCCACTCTTGTCTATCAGCCTGGTTCTTACACAAAACGCTGTGCCGCATTTCCTTTGACCTTCCATAGGCATATTTATTTAACTGATGCATATACTACTAACCGCTTACTGTATATATGTCGAGCAACATCCCACGTTCCGTGACAAGTGACGAGAGTGAGCGATGGGACATCTGTCTGACGGGTGATCGCATCGACATTGTTCAGATAGGCATCGATCTCTCCGATGAAATTTACCACATATCGTCGCTCACTCCCATCGGACATGCCAATGATGATTTCGGAGCCAATCTGTGCATATTTGAGATTATAAAATATTGCTGGTTGTCCCATTTGGTCATCATAGTGACCCGAAAATATTGACGCCCCATTTTCACCTGGCTTTGGTCCGATTTGTAGCCATCCAACATCACCACTTTGTTGCGGTGTTTCCATGACACCATCCGATGTCACAGACAAATATTCAACACGCGCATTTTGAATACCTATAGCTGGAATACTGACGTAGACAGGTAGCATTATGGGCGTCGGAGAAGGAGTAAGAGTGGGGGTGAGTGTGGGAGTTGGTGATATTGTAGGTGTAGGACTGAGTTTCACTGTTTGACCAAAGATTACAAATGGAGGGGTAGATGTAGCGGCCGAATCACTTTGAGTTTGAGCGAAAGACATGATGCGAGTCAGGAGCAATAGGAAAACAACGCAAAATCCAATCACACCTAGTCGCCGTGCCAAGGTAATTGCGATCTCAGAGGCGGTTTCTTCGTGGTTGAAAAACATGGTGAATTATACCATATTATAGCTTATAGTATAGTGTCAGTTCATCTTCCCTCCGCAAGCTGACGCCTCACAGTACAATATAGACAGTATGCAGTATCAGTCTGATGGGTCTATACCCAACACTAAAGCAGGTATCTCAACAGCTCCAGCAACGACTGGGGTGTATATATTTCGAAAGAAGGACGAAATTGTATATATCGGCAAAGCAGTTAGCCTCAAATCTCGGCTCCTTTCCCACTATCAGTCAGCAACACTCGATAAGAAAGAGGCGGCAATTTTCGATGAGTCGGACACCATTGACTATGTCATCACTGATAGCGAGTTTAAGGCACTGGTACTCGAGGCACACTTGATCTCATCGATCAAACCCAAATACAACGTACGCTGGCGCGATGACAAAAGCTATCTCTACATAGTCATCACTGCACCAGATGAATATCCGAAAGTATCACTGGCACGAAAGCAAGACATTCAACATATTGGCGATCGACACTTTGGACCTTTTGCATCAACCCGGTCTGCCGAAAGTGTTCTTCGGTATTTGCGCAAAATAGTACCGTACTGTACACAGAAACATATTTCAAAAACTCCCTGCTTTTACTCCAAAATCGGTCAATGTGACCCCTGTCCAAATACGATAGAGAAAATGACAGATCAAGTTCTCAGAAAGCGTGAAAAGGCGAGGTATCGCAGGCAAATCAAAAATCTCATTAAGATACTTGAAGGGAATATTGAAGCAGTCAAGAAGGATTTTAGGAAGCAAATCGCTGAGTATACAGAGTCGCAGAATTTCGAGGCAGCAATCAAGTCGCGCGATGCTATGCATCGGCTCACATTCATGATTGAACATGGCTCATTTCGACTCGATGAATATGAGTCATACAACAACTCACAGAAATCAACTGAGTCACTCCAGGCACTACTCCATGATTTTTGGCCAAATATACACATTGGTCGTGTAGAGTGCTATGACAACTCGACGTTGGGCTTTTCCAATAGTACCGCGAGTATGGTGGTATTCATCGATGGTCTGGTTGATAAAAAGGAATACAAGCGATTTAAACTGGGTAAATTAGAGTCTGAAAAATCGACAAATCCAAAGGCTAGTCATCCTTCGACGACAGCTCAGCGCATAGAGCTAATATCTGATTTCGACATGATGAAAGAAGTGATGATACGGCGACAAAGAAACACCAAGTGGCCAAAGCCAGATCTGATCGTCATCGATGGGGGAGTCCCACAGCTACGCGCAGTTATCGACGCGCAAAATTGTGCCATAGAACAGTTGCAAGCCAAAAAAGCCACAAGCAACAAGCAGACTAGCACCTCACTTCATAATGTCATCCCGGGTTTATCCCGGGATCTTCAAAACTCCACAGAAAATAGTGGCGTAAATCAACATTACACATTACGAAATATCCCAGTGATTGGTATAGCAAAAAAACCTGATCGCCTCATCGTACCGATTCAAAATGATGCAACGATAGAGCGTGAGACTACATTTGCTGTCATTCGACCAAGCTCCAATGATTTCGGTTTTCGGCTCATCCAAGCGATACGTGACGAGGCCCACCGATTCGCAAAGAAATACCACACGTATTTACGAAAACAATCTTCATTAGGATAGATCCTGTCCAATTTATGCTATTTGATTTGTATTATTCTCTGAAAATATATCAGTTTGCAAACAAACAGGTATAATATTATTTATGTTATCAAACATTTTCCGCCCAACAGTTGCGTCAATGATCAAAGAGTCAGGGATACCTACATTGCCTCCTCATCTAATATGTCAACTTGATTGGTGGAGAACACATTTTACCTCTCGTCATCCTAACATCAGTCAAGGTGTCAAGTCAATGCAAGATATAGCATGTGACTCATTTCGATTCATTTATCAGCAAAACGAATACTCAATCAATATGCGTATGGCTGATGAGACGATCAATGCCACTGCTTTTCAAAAGAGTCTATTTCCTGGTGTAACAGTAGGGAAAAAGGGATGTAGTGATGGTCGTGAAAAGAAATCGGTATTCGTTGGAAAGACTTTCAAAGGTGTTAAAGGCCCTGGTGGCGTTGCTCGCGTTACAAATGATGGAAATGGATCGCGACTTTCTTCTGAAATATTGTGTACAGGAATCACAGAAAGTACTCAAGCACGTGATGAAATCATGGAGCTATTTGTGGGCCACGAATCCAAAATCAGACCTATCGAAAAAGGATGCGCTGCACAAAATATGGCATATAAACTGCAATATGGCAGATCACCAGTTGGGTTCGAGGCACGTGACTTCACTCGTTCTATCATGGCTCAAACTTTGAGTATATTTGATAGACATGTCAATGACGAAAGGGGCTACTACTTACTTCCTGAGCTCGCAGTCATATCAACAGTCGCATACCGCAATACTGATGATTTAAGCATTTCTCTTTGCCATCCTGATGCTGAGAAAGAATTCGATGTAGCCGAGTTTGCTCAAGCACACAGAAATGATCTAGAGCACCTTTTTGATAAATTAGCACCAGAGCATAGATACACATTCTCATCACCTAAATCCTTTCAAATGATCATGACAGATCCTGCAAGTATCCCAAAATATGAAAGTGGACTATCAGCTGCTATGGATGCACTAATGCACGATTCTAACACAGACTTTATTTCTGAACTCAGATCTTATGCTTCATCATCGCATCTTAAGCCTATTACCTCACGCCAATTTGCAGGACTTGCTGCCTTTATGGCACGCAATCTGGCAATAGTGCATGGCTCAGGATTTGTATACGAAAACGAAATAAACAAAGATATTCGCAATTTTTATCCAAATCATTTTTTTGCTGATCATCGCGAAATTGCACTAGTAGTATCACGTAAAGGTAAACATCCTGGCATCAGTTGCCCACATCTTCAATTCCTTTTGTCTTCTCCCGAGACTCAAGAAGATGCTGTTGCAGATGTTGCTCTTTTGGCAAATGGTGTCCTTAAGAAGCATAGTCCAGACAAGGCACATCCTCTGATTATTGCAGACACAGATGCAGGCACACTGCGGTCATACACTGCATCCATTATCAACGCACCTCAAACTAATGCTCTTCTGCGCGAGGGATACATCTTTCCAATCCCTGTTTTAATTGACGAGCAAAGACGTATAAATAGCATTGGTGTAACGCTTTAGTGCACAGATCGTCTAAATTATTCATAATCTTACAAGATTATCTTGCTGTGACATAATGAATTTCATGCGCCGTGCTATACTATCGCACCATGATCATCTATTTCACCGCTTCTGTATCCAAAAAGGATCTGATGAAGAGTAGCTATCTCAAGATAGTAGAGCACCTCATGTCACAGGGACAGACAGTGATAGCTGAGCATATACTCGACTCGAGCGAGGAGAAAATCCGCACATCGTCAACGAGCGAACATGTTGCTTTTCAAAAAAAGGTAGAAAACTGGATAGAGGACTGTCACTGTATCGTCGCGGAGACATCACACCCTGCAGTGAGCGTCGGATATGAAATAGGCCTCGCACTCAACATGGGCAAGCCGATTCTTATACTCCACCAGCCAGACGTAGATCCACCCTCTCTATTTGGTCAACACCACAATGAAAATGTTGTCACCGCATCATATACTCGCGACACACTCGGCTTAATCATCGGCGACTTCTTGCACTATGTCGAGGATGACAAAAATACAAAGTTCACCTTTTTTATGTCACCCAAACACACACGTCATCTTGACAAAGTGGCCACTAAGCATCAGATCCCAAAGTCGACCTATTTGCGCGGACTCATAGATGCTGATATGCAAAAATCTCGAGCGTGATCGCTTCTTCCCGCAACAACATTGCCCTGCCGCAACTAGGTACATTCTATCTTCTTCTCATCTCCATGATAATCTGATACTATAAATATTGGTTGATATCAGATTGAGTGTGTATATTAGTAACTATTTTTTTTGTATGACTACAAATGCACCCAAACAAATACATACCAAGCTGAATCAACTCTATGCCACTGCCATATGTGGTAACGATATTCTAAGCTCATGTCTGTACGTATCTGGGATTGCTGCGATATATGCGGGGGTTCTTGCTCCAATAGTCTTGCTTATTGTCGGGATTGTTTTGTACTTTTTCCGCTTTGTGTATACAGAGGTAGTTGAGGCTCTGCCAATCAACGGAGGTGCATACAACTGCTTGCTGAATGCGACGAGCAAGCCTATTGCAGCTGTCGCAGGAGTGATGACTATCTTGTCATATGTAGCGACTGCGTGTATATCGGCCAAAATAGGTGTCGAGTACTTTTCGCGCGCGTTTGCTGAGCAAATAGGTCATTTCAATACGAATATTGGCGCGATTGCTTTGCTTGCAGTGTTCGCAGTCCTTGTCATAAGTGGGTTGAAAGACTCCGCGAAAGTTGCCTTGGGAATATTTCTGCTTCATATCGTAACGCTACTGATCATCATCGTTTTGGGTATCGAGCATGCGTATGTGCATGGATTTGGACAGTTTCTTGAGAATTTCGTGGCAACTCGATCTATCGTCTTTAGCCAAGGAGGTATCATTTTGACAATATACTTTGCTTTTTCTGCATCGCTTCTTGGAGTATCAGGATTCGAATCCTCAGCAAACTTTGTCGAGGAACAGGCTCCTGGTGTATTCCGCAAAACACTCCGGAATATGTGGCTTGGTGTCACAATCTTTAACCCGATCATCGCTCTCATCGCGCTCAACTCGCTTCCGCTTTCGGTCATCAACCAAGCCAAGGACTTCATGCTTGCTGATGTTGGATTTTCTATAGGTGTCGATTTGCCCTTTACCCTGGGTCAGGTACTGATCAAAGATCTTGTCGCAGTTGACGCGCTCCTGGTACTCTCTGGAGCCGTGCTCACTGCATATGTTGGAGTTGGTGGACTGATTCAGCGTATGGCACTGGATGGATGTCTCCCTAAAGTCCTTACACGCACAAATTCTAGGGGATCCTTTCCAGTCACTGTTCTCACCTTTTTATTCCTCTGTAGCTCAATACTTATTATGACCAAGGGACAGCTGCTTTCTCTCGCTGGTGTATACACCATAGCATTTCTGGGCGTCATGACACTATTTGCATTTGGCAATCTCATACTCAAACGTGAAAGACAGCTCCTCAAGCGCACCTTTAGCGCTCCCGTGTCATTCGTCATCATTGCCCTTGTATCTACTGCAGTTGGCATGGTAGGCAATATGATTCTTGATGAGCGCAACGTCGAGTATTTTATGATTTACTTTATTCCTACAGTTACGATAGTCATGATCATGATTTATCAAGACTACGTATTTGAGTTTTTGCTCAACGTATCTGTGCGCCTACATATATTTAGACGATTTTTCAGAAGAATATTTGACTCAATCGTCCGACTTAAAATCATAATATTTATCAACCAACCTCATCGTTTGCACGACATCTTGAAATACGTTGCAAGAAATGAAATAGGGCGCAATATCATCCTCATATCCTGTCGCAGCGGAGCACCCAAAAGCACTGATACAAGCTCAAGACTTGCTGAGATCATACCGGTATTGAAGGATGCTGGTGTGTACGACTATCTTGATATTACCCTCGACACATTTGATATGCCTTTTGGACCTGAGGCGGTCAAGTATGCTGTCAAAAAGTATCGCGTCCCCGCAAATAGGATCCTTATCGGGTCGATCCACAAGGAGCACCAGTTTGAGTATGATGAGCTGGGTGGGGTCAGAATCATTTTTTAGTCATTTCTCGCGACAAATGACCACAAATCATTGCGATTGAGGGTCACATGAGTTACAATAGCTCACCAATGAGTAATATCCTCCTAATCGCAAATATAGTTGTCGCATCACTTATTGTTGCCTGCATACTCCTCCAAGGACGAGGAGCTGGTCTTGGAAGTGCATGGGGTGGTGGGGGAGAGACCTTTCAAACACGACGAGGAGTCGAAAAGGTAGTCATGCGCCTCACCGTTGGATTCATCTTCGTCTTCTTTGCACTCTCAGTAGCATCCCTTTTGATCAAAAAGTGACCTGAGAGAAATACCCGACTCCATAGGATATGTTTTTCGCACCATTCAGATCACAACATGGCTTACAATATATCTATGAATCCGAATAGGGTACGACTGTACTACTGGCTTTTTCGAGCATATGTGACGAAACACACTCGCTTTGTTTTCATCTCATTTTTGATCACCCTGGTCGTACTTGCTGGATACATATACTTTTTGCAAAATTTCATATCTTTTTTTAGTTCCGAGACCAGACAGATCGGAGTAGCTGGACTGTACACAGGTAACCATCTACCTCCAGAGGTCATCGCTCATATCACTACACCTTTGCTCCAACGCAAGCCCGACGGAAGTTACGAGAGCAAGTTACTCGATGCATGGGACCACGACGCCCAATATACAACCTACACCCTCCATCTTAAAAAAAATCTCACCTATACCGACGGCACATCCTTCACGTCAGGTAGTATTCCATTTCAGTTCCGTGAAGTGAAAGTTGACTCAACTGATCCCTATAAAATTGTATATACACTATCGAAGCCATTTCCAAACTTTTTAGAGTACTTGACGAAGCCCATATATACCGACGAACCGATCAGAGGGATCGGTGGCGACTATCTCATATCGTCTATCAAGCTCACTCAAAATCAGGATCAAATAGACCAAATCAGTTTGGTACCTCTCACTAGCGTGAACTCAAATATTAACTATCGAGTATACCGGTCAGAAAGCGACCTCATCACTGCGTTCAAGCTCCATGAAATCGATGAGTTCACAACAAGTAATGAGTCTGCTTATCTCAATTTCAAAAATTGGCCAAAAACAACGGCTACTAAATCCAGCACCTATGAACAGATAGTCACTCTATTTCTCGACACCTCACATCCTCTGCTCAAAGAGCGTACTTTTCGCGAGGCGCTCTATGGCATACTTCCGATAGATCAGCTCGAGAAACTGGGGAACATAGCTGTATCTCCACTATCTCCATTTTCTCCACACTACGATAAGCAACTTGCTCGCACGCCAGAAAACAAAGAGGTTAATCTGACCATATTAAAGCGCTTTTTCAAAGAAGCATCAGAGTCATCTACTCTAAAGCTGTCAACCACGATCGACTATCTCAACATTGCTCAGATTGTTAAGGATATCGTAAAGAGCGCTGGAGGTGATGTCACGCTCGATGTAACCGGTTTGAAAAAGGGTGACAGGTTTGATCTATTGATCGGTCTGTGGGATATCCCAACAGATGCGAATCAATACTATGTATGGCACTCATCACAAAAAGGCAAAGGTAATATAACAAACTATGAAAACGCCAAAGTCGACCGTCTCCTCGAAGAATTCCGCGCAACTGGTGACGCCAAACTGCAAGAAAAATACATGCTCGACTTCCAGAGACAGTTCACCCGTGACCTGCCGGCTGAGCTCCTGTACTATCCGCATCGGTATACCATCGTCAGAAAGAGATGATATAATCATCTCTTAATCATGTTCCATAGTCTATGTTTCATAGTTTATAGTTCATGATTTAACATTGCGCGAGTGGCGAAACCCCGCAGAGCGGGGCAAGCTGGCAGATTTATCCCGCTTTGCGGGACGCGCAGCTGGTACAATGTCTGGTCATGTGGATTGTGTATGCTATCCAAAATAATGATGGGAATACATATTGTGGCATGACAACGAATTTACGTAGGCGACTGAAGGAACATAACCTTGGCAAGAGTACCTATACAAAAAATAAAGGACCATGGACGGTAGTTTTCTCAAAGATTTGTTCTTCTCGACTTGAAGCAAGACGAGAAGAAAAATATCTTAAAGGTGGAGCAGGTAGAAAGATAGTACATGAACATATTGCGCGAGTGGCGAAACTGGCAGACGCGCACGCTTGAGGGGCGTGTGGAGCAATCCTTGGAGGTTCAAGTCCTCTCTCGCGCACATCTTCGAATGAATTTCTCCATATATTTTGGATAAAAACAATGGACCGCTCTCCTTCCCTGGATCGATTCCATTTCCTATGGTTCTAACACCATCTAATTTGCCATAGACGCTCCTGCAGCATATGCTATTTGAAATTTCTTTGTAAGGCTAGCTTAATTAAGCTAAACTTGATACGATGTATCGTAACTATTAAATACTTTGATGTCATGAAAAAGCTGAATGTATTTCCCAAACCAATCTCCCTGAGGAAACTTATAGGACCCAGTTTTGTCATACTAGCCCTTGGACTCGGATCAGGCGAAGTCATATTGTGGCCCTACCTGACGGCGAACTATGGTCTCGGCATCGCGTGGGGCGCCATATTGGGCATCACGTTCCAATACTTCATCAATATGGAGATTGAGCGGTATGCGCTGGTCAAAGGTGAAAGCGTATTTGTCGGTATATACAAGTTATTCAAGCCATCTGCATACTGGTTCATTTTCTCAACCTTTCTTGGATTTGGTTTGCCCGGCATCATCGCTGCCTCAGCAAAGGTGATGGCAAGTGTTCTCGGTATTTCCGATTTCAAATGGGTTGCTATCTGCTTTCTGATCGTCATCGGACTGATTCTCAGCATTGGCAAAACGGTATATGGGATGATGGAACGAATAACGAAGATCATCATCACAATTGGAGTACCTTTCATCTTTCTATTGTCCGTATACATGGCTACACAAACTGATTGGATAGCCTTGGCAAACGGCATCATTGGGAAAGGTGAAGGATTTAGGTTCTTACCTCCTGGCATCAGCATCGCAACGTTTTTGGCCGCTTTCGCTTACTCGGGTGCAGGTGGCAATCTCAATCTAACTCAGTCAATATATATTAAGGAAAAGGGATATGGGATGGGAGCATATGCACAAAAGATAGCTGGCCTTTTTTCTAGGCACAGTGATGAGGCAATTGTGCTGGAGGGCACGAACTGTGCTGCTACTCCAGAGGATGTGAGTCGGTTTAAGAAATGGTGGAAAACAGTGAGCATAGAACACGCGATAATATTCTGGTTCTTGGGAACCATCTCAATGATTTTTCTCATGCTCTTGTCGTATTCGACTACACATGGGCTCCCCGATAATGCTGAGGGCATAAATTTCGTAATCAACGAGGGCGCGGTCATTGGTCGCATCGTATATCCATTTATTGGCGTTCTATTTTTAGTCGTGGTCTCAATCATGCTCTTTCAAACTCAATTGGGAGTCATGGACTCCACATCACGTATTATGGCTGAGAACCTAGCCCTAATCAAACTAGGCGAAGCGAAAAATAGCAAAATCAATCTCTCCAAAATCTATTACGTCTTCGTTTGGGCGCAGATATTGTTTGGAGTCACTCTTTTTCTCTGTAATATCTATGAGCCGAAAACGCTCATCATAGTTGGCGCAGTAATCAACGCATTTGCGATGTTTATCCATGTAGCTTTGGTTACCTGGCTCAATCTCAAAAGTCTTCCCTCAGTATTTCAGCCAAGTGTTTTGCGTAGAGTGATTATGAGCATCATATTCGTCTTCTTTGGCGTGTTTAGCTGTGTGGTGCTGTGGGACAATCTGTTCTGATAAAATACAGAGCACTTCTTCCAAACTAAAGTAGTTGAACTATTGCTTGAGTATCTCCGTAGACATCACCCTTGGACATATGCAATAGCTCTGATTTGGTGACCCATCGATAATCACTCGCCTCATCGTTGATGTGCACTTTTTGCTCTGGATCAGTCAGGGTGCAGAGATAGCAAAAGAGTTTGAAGTTTCCCTGCTCGACCGCAAATGGAATCATACGGGATACCTCTATGTTCAAACCTGTCTCTTCATTGGACTCGCGTACCAGTGTCTGCTTAAGCGTCTCATTGGGCTCACATACTCCCGCAACAAATCCCCATTTACCATGACTACTGTGATCATCTGGTGCGAATATTTTAGTGATGAGGTAGGACCCTTTGTTTTCAATCACTGCCAGTGCTCCCAGTTCATACATTCGTGCGTTCGTATACACAAATCTGATAGTATCCATGGTCGAGGGTATGACTTGCAGGCGACTGATTTGATCATACGTAAGCCATGCGAATTCATATGCCTCATGATTGATAGTGATGGGCTGACGAGGATCGATTTGTCTACACAAAAAAGCGATGAAAACTCCGTGCCATCCTTTTTCCTCATCGACTTTATCAGTAACCGCAAGAGTGCGCTCAAGCTCTACGTCAATACCCAGCTCTTCTCGTGCTTCGCGACTGACGGCTGTTTTGATGTCTTCACCGAAGTTGACTGTACCTGTCGGTATTTGCCAGTATCCATCCCAATGCGGATCATCATCATGCTCAACCTTGCGTTTGGTCAACAAAAACTTACCATCACGGTAGAGCACGATTTGGGCGATAGGATGGAGAGCTTGAGCAGACATATACGTAAATTAAGCAATGAGTTTGGCTATCATGATGGTGTCACCATACGAATCATCTGATGGCAAATTGAGTATTTCTGACTGTGTCATCCATCGATGGTCGCTTGCCTCATGATTGAGAGTCACCGCTTGATGAGGATCAACGACTTCTACCAGATAGGTGAATAGCTTGAGATCATACATCTCCACCATATAGGGAAGAGACTTCACAATCCTCACATCCAATCCAGACTCTTCTTTGGCTTCGCGCACGACAGCAGACTCGAGAGACTCATATAGATCGCACGTACCCATGACAAATCCCCACTTATCATGTGCCTTTGGCTTGTGAGGTGCATGAACCTTCGTCATCAGATATTGATTTTCTTTCTGTATGACCGTGACGGTACCGATTTTGAACAACCGATAACTCATGACGATGTATTCGAGTATGTCAGCCATCGATGGCATCAGATCCAGCTTCAGAGCTTCTTGGAGTGTGTACCATCCATGTCCATATGATTCATGGTTGACTACCACTGGTTGATTTGGATCGTTGCGCTTGCACAGAAATGCCATAGCGATGCCATGCCAGTCAGCTCCATCGGTGAGATTATGCGTGAGAGCAAGTGTGCGCTTCACCTCTATATCGATGCCCACTTCCTCACGTGCTTCACGTTTGATGGTCTCACGTATATGTTCACCGATCTCAAGACCTCCACCCGGGAGTTGCCACTTGCGATCGTAGGCAGGGTTATCCTCATGATCAGCTTTTCGCTGCGTGAGAAGGAACTTGTTATCTTCGTAGATGACGATGTATGCGACGGGTAATATCATATGATTAACTATAATTGATCCACTCGATATATCAACTCTGACTGGATGAGGAGTGAAGACGAGCGGTAATCTCCGATAGGGACCTTCTCCGCCGTTGCGGGATGCTCTACCCTTAGATTGAGCTGGTACTGTCGGTGATCCCAGACCGAATCCTTGCCCGCCGTGCTACTCGTTAGAGTTGCAGGAGGGGAACGGTCAACCTTCCCGCCGTGGCGGGATGCTCTATCCTGGATTAAGCTATTTGCGTCTGTGATCCCAGACCGAATCGAACGGTCAACCTTCCCGCCGTGGCGGGATGCCCTATCCTTAGATTGAGCTGGTACTGTCGGTGATCCCAGACCGAATCGAACGGTCAACCTTCCCGCCGTGGCGGGATGCTCTAT
>JBAXSX010000012.1:0-32052 GCA_037130495.1 Candidatus Roizmanbacteria bacterium | reverse complement strand
CAGCCGTCAAACTTGACAATGTTGCCCTATCTTTTAAATCCTGGGCATCTGTATCTGATTCTTCAGCTATTGGAAGTAGCTTATCCGTTCAAGGCTCGTCAACTGGGGTGCAAAGCCTAGCGGCTGGCGTTCGTAACTCAGCCTACACATTTGACGGGACAACAGGCTACTTAAGACAACAAACCATTGCCACTAACATTGGCACCCTCTCCTACTCCGGTAACACTTTCATTGATGACGCTCAAACCTTTACGTCATATCAAGCTGCTAATCCCGCTACGCACATGATTGTGATTACTAATTCCGATAATACTACTACCTGGGGGTATATCGGATCAGGAGGATCGGCGACAACTATTAACGTCTATACGACTAAAACCGAAAGTGCCGCTGGCTTTAATGGCACCTCCCCCACCGGCAAAACCCCTGTGGGCTATGAAGTACGAAAGACTGATTTTCAGATTACTGGGAGTGTCAGTGTTGGGGCATGGGTAAAAACCAGTAGTAGTGGCACCATTCTTCACAAGTTTAATGTTAACAACTTGCATGGTTTGGGGCTCGACGACCAAGGTACGGGAGGAGTCGTTAGATTCGCAACTGATGGTAACTTAGTTGGAGTAACCCCAGTTAATGATAATGTATGGCACTACATAGTAGGTACGTTTAACGCATCGACATCCCTAAAAAGCATTTATGTAGATGGAAAACTGGATAATTCTGCAACAGATGCAAACACTTATGATACCCCAGAAGCTTTTGTTATTGGCACAAGATTTTTTTCTGGCATTTATCAACAATTCTTCCCCGGCTCCATTGACGAACCCTTTGTGACTGCGGAAGCTCTGACTGCAGGACAGATATTCGATATGTATAACAGGGGAAGAAATTAATTAAAAATTAAGAATGAATAATTAATGATTGAAACTAACATATATCACAATTCACACATCATGATGTGAGGTTCATATTTCATTCTGTATGTTTCATGGTTCATTTCTTTATTTTGACTTCCTGATGACGATCAGGAACCATGTATGCTTTCGTTCATGGACCACCTCCTAAAACGGCGGGCTATTTAGCTCACTTCTCGACCCCGCCTAAATCGGCGGGCAGGCTCGGCTCGAAGTGACAATGTTCAGGATCTCGCGCTAACACACCCCCCGCGCCTGCCTGTCGGCAGACAGGTCAAACGCGGTACCCCTCTCGAGAGGGGAGTAAAGCGGTTCGCTTCTCGACCCCAGGTACCGTACGGTACCTGGCGGGTTGCTAGGCAGATGGATCCCGTCCGCCAGCTGGCGGACGGGATGACAATCTTTCAGTTCTCGACAAGCTCGAACTGACAGTAAGGTGAGATAATTCGCTAGACTTAGGATAACTCGGATACTAATAGAGGCTAATATGCTTGCAGCTTCTTTAGCTATTAGCTGTTCTCGGACCTCATGACTCGTTCTACTGTACCACCACTTTTGTCCCCACGGGGGCCCAGTCAAATATTCGCGCAACTTCGCTCTCGCGCATATTCACACATCCATGCGTCCCGTTCCACGTATATTCCTGTCCCCCAAAGGTCCCGCGCCATGGTGCATCATGGAGACCATATCCACTATAAAAGGGCATCCAGTACTTTACAAATAGGGTATAGGGTTCATCGGGAAAAGGCGACTTCATCGTAAAGTTAGTTATCTTCTGCAAAATAGCAAACTCACCGCGGACCGTCTGATGCCCTGAGTTGCCAGTGGTGACCGGGACAGCATAGCTAAAGAGCGAGACTCCATCCTCATATGCATAGAGTCGTTGAGCTGAAGTACTGATATAGATGACTTTTCCCACTTTGACTGGCGCCTCGGGCACACCTGTTTGGGCTCGCGCAAGTGCTGCTAACTTTTGCCGGTATTCCGTCTGTTCTTTCTCGGTGATTGTGTCACGTTTGACTTGAGCATCAGCGAGTAGGGGATAGAAGTCAGTTTTAATCTGCGTATTCATCGTCTCAAGTGTCTCCATGTCTGGCTCAAATTTTTGCATTGCCAATACGGTGGTTTTTGCTTTGTTGAGACGAGTCACAAGGTCGCTTTCAGTACCCCGATTTTCAAAAAAGGGGATATAGCCATCGATATCATTGAGAATAGTAGTGATTTGGCTGGCGAGCTGGTCCTTACGGTAGGCATATATCTCAGATTGCAGATAGAGACGATGATCGTCGACTTCCTGAGTGATTTCAATCAGATCTCCCAGCGGGAGAGAGGTTGACTCTGAACGCTGCTTGATCGTTGCACTCCTCGTGGCCAAATAGTTTTGGGCGGTGACTAGGGCGGGGATGTCTTGGCCCGTATATCCCTGCAGCAATGCATCCAGTTTTGATTTTGATTCGATGAGCGACCGTTGCGTTGACGTATATTTGTTCGTATATGACTCTTTTGCATCTATCTCGAGCTGCCCCAACAACCTGTTAGTTGCATTGATCTGACCAAGGAAAAGGAATGACCACGGATGTGAGAGCGCAAGAAGTGCTGCATCTACTTTGGTCTGGTATTTCGTGGTATCTATCTGATAGCTCGGTTGGATAGAGGATAAGTACGATTGAAGTCGTCGAGCTTTTGTTCGAGCGCTATCGACGCCGATTAAGCTGGCCCTGATATAGAGACTTCCCCCTCCCACAACTACGATCACGAAAAAAAACACAATAAAACGTATTAGCAGCGCCTTCTTTCTGACCATACATCTATATTACCTGTTTTTTATTGCTATACAAATGGAGTGAGCGAACGCAAAATCTCACTGGTGTCTGCATGTTTGTAATAGCCATCGTATTCTGATACTATCTTTGCTATGGATCCAAAACAGTTCGTCGAACTACAGCTTGCACAAGGAAAAAATATCACCGACATTACCCAGTCTCTCACAGCTTCCGGATGGACGACCGATCAAGTAAATGGCGTACTCACATCACTTTCCGCCGCACCTCCGCCCCCTCCATCCAGTCTATCGTCCGATACTCAACGACCTACAGCGAGTGCCAACGCATTGAAACTTTCTTTCTTTGATGGACTGATGCATATCCTCAGCTACATATCTTTGTACGTCGTTGTTACTACTATCTTGATTTCAATCAACATCTTGGTGAATATTTTCCTCCCGCCATTGGGTCTCACCAATGGGTATTCGGCTACTGCTTCTTACTACGCCGCTTCCAAGGCAACGATGTATACGTATCTGATCTCGAGCATCATCGTCACGCTCCCCTTATTTGTAGGATTTTTCATATATACCAACAAGCTCACCACACAAAACCCAGCCTTGCTTGATAGCAAGGCAAGAAAGTTTTTTTCCAGCACCATTTTGGTGTTCATCTTCATCTACGTCCTCATCCTCTTTATTCAGATCATCACCTCGATGCTTGAGGGGAATATCACCCAAAATTATCTTGCAAAGGTCATCCCCGCGCTCATTTTAGTGCTCCCCATATTTGCATATTACGGGGGAGAGTTGAAAAAACATGTTCAGTTTTCGACGAAAATACGCCTCGCATTTCTCTTTCTGATACTCGTATATGCGTTTTCGTGCATGCTCCTTCTGTTCACTCAAGTGGATGCGCCATTGGTGCGTGCAGGAAAAACGAGGGACAAATTGAGAGTTTCCGCAGTCCAATCATTGAGTTATGCCATACGAGACTATTATAGGATCAATCATGCCTTTCCTGCCACGCTCGAATCAATCGCAGCGAACAGTGTGCCATATGGCACACAAAATGCCAATGTGAATCTCGATCCCCTGACGAATAAGCCGTATGAGTACCATGTATCCGACAGTGCGAACTACACGATTTGTGTCAATTTTGAACAAGACGAAGTGGAAACAGCCAGATCCTCATTGGTACAACAAATGAAGCAGGGGACAACCGTTGATTTCAAAAAAGGTAACGTGTGCGTGCCGTTTGAGGTGAAAAACTGATTGGGGCTCATGATATTGGTCGGAAAATAAGTGTATATTTAACTAGTATATGCAACTCTTGCTACTCCCCATCCTCCTTATCGTCATAGGTGCGGCCTATATCTATAAAAAGGGGAAAGACTCGATGTATTCATCACTGATGACCGCACTCCAGAGAGGCGAGCAATCAGAGCCAGATAAGAATAAAAAGTGGAGCGATTTTCGTCGACTGGTGGATGAGGTATACCACCCAACTATCACGTACACACCTACACCGACTGTCGTAAGACCAGGAAATGCGCAGCCGCAGACTGCCGTCATGACCCAGCGCTCTCAATATATGCATGAGTCTGCTTCTGGGGCTTCTCAACAGGGCAAATCAGGTAGTGACCAGTCGCTGATACCATCCAAACCTTCTTCAGGCGCTCACCTCGACACAGCAAATATCCTCCTGTTCATCGGCGCCTTTCTCATCATAGCTGCAGCCACCACCTTTGCATCGTTTGCATCAGCATCGCTCAGTGGAGGAATGAAGCTCATCTTGATGATATTGTTTGGATCAGGATTTTATGTGAGCGGCATCGAAATGAATCGAAAAGTCCCTTTCCTCAAGCCTGCGAGTATCGTGTTCACAGCGATTGGCATGATTATGGTCCCATACATCGGATATGTGTATTTCCGCGATATTGATAGTCACAACTTTGCACTCGTTTGGCTGATAACATCGCTCATTGCAAGTGTCATGTATGGTATTGCACTCCGCTCAATCAAACATCCGCTCTTGGGATATGTTTTCTCGGCATCGATAGCCTCCGCGAGCATCTCATTTGCTCGTCTGATCGGAGATACTACGCCGTATTTCCTCTCATATGGATTGATGCTGGCGAGCTTTGTGAGCTTGGCTGTGCATAAGGTGACTGAGGACGTACTTGCAATAGATGCGAGCCACTGGCGTATCTGCACATTTGCATATCATATATTCGCTCTAGCTCTCGGGATGGTGACCTATTTCACCGGAGGAGACTTGTACTTTCTGGTCATCCTGACGTCCGTGTCCATGATCTTCGCTGCAGTGCAGATCAATATCGTGCCACCAGAACAACGCACCTTTTTCGCCACGTGGGCGAGTGTCGCACTCATTGTCAACGCTGGGCTGTGGTTCGACCAAGCTGGCATGCCACGGCAGTTCATCGCCTTACTCATTTTGATTATTTCAGCTGTATACATCGCCATAGGCGGGAGGATCTTTGCAGTGAGTCAACGACTGAATTATCTCAATAAAATCTGGATGATCGTCGGTCAAGTCAGTAGCATCGCGCCTCTGCTCATCGGATTTGAGATGAGTTGGTTTTATTATGTGATAGTCATCACCACCGTCGTATTACATCTTGGCGTAGTCGCCAAGTACCGATTGATATCTTCACATATCATCTCCGCGTGTGTACTGGCATTTGTAGTGAGTATCACGCCAGCAGTGACCCAACTCGATGCGTATTGGTACTCTATATGCGCAGTGGGCTGTACATTGCTCGGATATGCGTATATGGCTGCTTCCCGACCGGGACTGTGGGGTGAGAAGACATCTCAGATCTGCTCGATCTTATTCTTGATCTCTGGCTTTATTTCAGCTCTTTTCATCGACAGCTGGTATCTGCAAATGACTCTGTACATATATCTTGGATTGGCCGCGATCATGTATGTGCGACGGACTGGCGCTGCGAGTATAGCCATATGTGCGAGCGCATGTGTCTTTTTTGCACTCCATGTCGTGTTGGGTTATTTTGGATACGAAGTGAGGTATATAAGTCTGGTATATACCCTTTCAAGCGGACTATTCATGGTATGGACGAGCAAATCTAAGCCTTTATTACGACAGAGTGGACTATACGCAGCATATACGGGCATTGCTTCGAGTTTTGTTGCGTCGTTGTTCTACACACACGTCTCGCCTTTCTATGCCGGGCCAATATGTTGTTTGATGGGCTCTGTCTCCATACTGTACACGACCGACTTCGCCACAGCCCAAACGAGATCGCGGATAGCTTTGGGGAGCACTCTGGTTGCTGCTCTATGGGCGATGAACCTCTATGGTCTCGTAAATGTTCAGTGGTACATCATCCCGATGAGCGCGTACTTACTCCTTCTGTCATATGATGCGCATCAGGTAGATAATACGTACAGGAAAGACCTGTGGATGTTTCTCGCCTTGGCGACCCTCACGCTCCCCACCGCGGTCCAGGCGCTCTCAAGTATCAGAGAGATATATCGTCTCCTTATCCTCGGATATGGTATAGGCATAGTCATTGCAGGGGCCTATTTCCGATACAAACTCATGCAATGGTGGGGGATAGGTACTATCGTACTGGTTGTGCTCTATGTCATAGGACCCTATCTATTCCAGATCCCCAGTTGGGGATATTATCTGCTCTTGGGGGGCGTATTTCTCATCGCCGCGGTGAAAGTGCTGTCGAGACACCGAGAACATTTGTAAACTCACCAGGTATACTCAACAGGTATGAAACAGAAGATCCTCCTCACCTCATCTATACCGTATGTGAATGGCAATCCGCATATCGGTCACGCATTTGAATATGTTCAATGCGACGCTCTGGCCCGATCGCTTCGATCGGCTGGTCACGATGTGCTTTTCACAGCAGGTACTGATGAAAATGCCTTGAAAAATGTAGAGAGTGCCCAGAAAGCCGGCACATCTACCCAAGCATTTGTTGACGAAAAAGTTGCCGTCTTCCAAGATCTCCTCAAAACATATCAGATATCCAATGATGTGTTCATCCGAACAAGTTCACCCGAACACATCCGAGGATGCCAAAAACTCTGGCAACTATCCAAAAAGGATATTTATAAAAAGTCATATACCGGTCTCTATTGTGTCGGATGCGAAACCTTTTATGCTGATGGTGAATTTCCAGACAATATCTGTCCCAATCACAACCGCAAACTTGAAGTCGTCATCGAGGAAAATTACTTTTTTGCATTATCAAAATATCAATCATTTTTGGAGGATCTCCTGGAGTCAGAAAAGCTCAAGATATTTCCGGCGTATCGTCGCGATGAGTTGTTGAACTTTGTCAAAAAAGGTCTCCAAGATTTCTCCATCTCCCGACCAGCTACCCGCACGAAGGGATGGGGGATACCAGTCCCCGGTGATGCGACGCAGAACATGTACGTCTGGTATGACGCGCTCACCAACTACATCACAGCTCTTGGATTTGGCGGAGATGAAAAACAGTACAAAACCTATTGGGAAGGCGCTGACATACGTATGCATGTGGTTGGCAAAGACATCATCAAGTTTCACGGTATCTATTGGCCCGCAATGTTGCAATCAGCAGGACTTCCCATCCCGACCCATCTCTATACACATGGATTCATCACCAGTGCCGGACAGAAAATGAGCAAAACATTGGGCAATGTGATCGATCCATTTGAGCTCGTGAAGAAATATGGTCTGAATGCGACGAGATACTATCTTTTGCGTGAAATACCTCCCCATGATGATGGAGACTTTAGCGACACACGTATGGCGCAGCTCTATACAGCAGACTTGGCTAATGAGCTCGGCAATCTCGTCAGTCGCACCTGTGCCATAGCTGCAAAAGATGGATTGGAAATTCCAAAAGAGAGTCATCCTGAGCCCTCCGGGCGTAGGCTACGGGCGGAGCCTGTCGAAGGATCCCCTGATCCATTGTTAATTATTAATTATCAATCAACAATTGTTTCCCTCTGGGAACAGGTTAAAGAAATCAATAAGTCATTTAATACCTTTGAGCCCTGGGCCAAATCAGCGCCGGACCGCAAAACCTTTATGCTCAGTGTGCTTTCACAACTTGCATCCATTGGCTCATCGCTTGCTCCATTCCTACCAGAGGTAGGGGAGAATATTGTCAAGGTTACCACGGGTAAAATAGAGAAAATCTCACCCCTTTTCCCCAGACTCACTGCTTAAGGTACCAATATGCTTACTCACACTCCTTTATTCCTTTTTTTCTCAAATATTATCCTGATCCTCGGATATGCACCGATCAATCAGCTGGTCAAGGGTGGCTCAGCACCAAAGCGCAAAATTGATGATATCGTCCCTTTTGTGCCAGCATTTGTATATCCATATGTATTCGCCTATTTTCCATGGATCATTTTGGTTACTGCCTCGGTATTTTTCCGCCCTATTATCGAGTCTCAACGGTTGACCCTCACTGTCCTGATCGCGTCGATAGTAGGCTATGGTTTTTTTATCCTTAAGCCAACATATGTACGCTGCATGTACCCCGCAGGAAAGGGAATCACCTTCAAGCTCCTTCAGCTGGTCTATAGAAACGATAAAGAAAACAATGCGTGTCCAAGCATGCACGTATATATGACGATCATTCTCATGACATTTAGCTGGTCAGCGAATATATATGCCGACATGCTCATTGCTACGATAGGCATCTTCATCATCGCCTCAACAGTCCTGACTAAGCGTCATTACGTCTTGGATATAGTCGGAGGAATGATTGTAGGCACGGTGAGCGTAGTGCTCGCCACATATATCCTGTCATAGCTCCGATGGCCTGTTGAATCGATATAGATGGATCAATACACATCATCCTATGCCAAAATCCTCTACATCCCTCAATAAGGTATAATAGACATCTCTAAAACTGTTGGCTTTTCATGGACGTATGGCAATACAACTTACCACCCAACTTGTCAAACTCAGTGGTTCAGCCGGCCCTGCCGCATACAACAAACTCCGCAAAGAAGTCACCGACGCCAAGATTCTTGAAAAGTCATACATCTACTACTCGGTACTGATCATATCTGTCGTACTCGCGATGATCGCCTCTCTGTTTTTCCTATTCCACGCAGAGACGCCTGTCATGGTAGTTGTATTTTGCATCATTCTAGCCATTGTCACGATCCAATGTACTGGCATCGTGCATGACGCAGGGCACCGAGCTATCGCAAAGTCTACCCTGGTCAACGACATCATCGGGCATATTTTCGCATTTTCGCTGGCAACACTTTTTCAACAGTGGAGACCGAGCCATGACAAACACCATGCTCATACCAATGAGCACGATGAGGATCCAGACATCAACATCCCTCTGCTGTCTTTCACTGTTGAACGAGCCCGAGAAAAGAAGGGGTGGCAAAAGCTCCTTTTGCCGTATCAAGCCTACGTGTATTTTCCGTTTGGCAGTTTGGTATGGATATCGATGCGGATCAACAATATTCGTTATCTTCATAAAAAACCAGTCTCCTGGGCTTGGTACATAGAGCTGACAACATGGCTCGTATCTATAGGCATTTGGTTTGTGCTTCCCTTTTTGCTTTTTCCACTGTGGAAATCACTCCTCATATTTTTTGTATTGAACTGGACGATGGGATTGTACGTGCTCCATGTATTTGCCCCTAATCACAAAGGTATGCCTGAGGTTGCGCGCGGGACCAAAATATCATTTTTCGAGCAGCAGATCGTCACCTCACGCAATGTCACTGCGAGTCCGCTTGTCGACTTTTTATATCTCGGACTGAACTATCAAATTGAGCATCACTTATTTCCCAGTTGCCCTCGCAACAAGCAACCTCAACTCGCTCAGATTGTGAAAAGATATTGTAAGGAATATGGTTTCGATTACGAAATATGCACCCCTCTTCAGGTTGATCGGATTATCCTGAAAGAACTCGCCTTGGTTTCTTCAGCGTACCAAAAAAATTCTTAACACATATGATTCGACTTCTCACTTTCTGGAAAGAGTTTATAAAAAATCACCAAGAAGTAGGTGCTTTGTTTGCTACGAGTAAATATGCCTCTATTGAGCTTGCTCGACACACTATTCATGATAAAAAAGATCATCGGACTATCCTGGAGGTAGGTGCAGGTGATGGCCCAGTCACTCGGATACTAATACCTAATCTGCGCGCTGGAGACACCCTATGGGTAGTTGAGCTCAACAAACGACTAATGGCAAATCTCGAAAGGGTGCTGAGTACAGAGATCCACGAGGCGCGATCGCGTGGCGCGATCGTGCATCTCTACTGCGAAGATATACGAGGAGTCACCGCAAAATTGGATGCAAAGGTGTTCGACCACATCATTTCGACGTTGCCATTCAATGGTTTGCCAGCCGGTTTCGTGAAACAGGTGATGAGTGAGTATATGAGAATACTCAAGCCTGGTGGAGAGGTGAGCTATATCGAATACATTTTTTTACTCAGATTAAAACGGCTATTTGTCAAAAACCATGCTCACGACCAGTATATGAGATACATTCAAGACAGATATCTCAGTGAACATGCATATGTCTGGAGCAACCTACCTCCTGCTCACATCCATACACTACGATTTGATCTTGAACACGCCCCTTATGAGCTGCATCATACTTTCCGAGTATCATCTCTTATCAGGATCAATACAGCTGCACAAAAATATATTTTTGGTTCACTTGGATCCGGAATCGCTCTCTCCATCGCCATGCTTATGTATCGTTATGACTGGATTGCAAGTATTGCAATGGCGTTAGGATTGCTTCTGACTGCTTTATTTGCTCGCTTTTTCAGAGATTCTAGTCGCTCGATCGTGCAAGAACAGGATGATGTATATGCGCCAGTCGACGGTACGGTGACCGAGATCGGTCTCGTGTCACATCCTGAGCATCCTGCAACCCAAGTCATGCGTGTGGGTATATTTATGAGTGTTTTCGACCAACATATTATTCGGATTCCCACCTCAGGCGTGATCACAGAAGAAAAGGAAATAGGGTCTGGACATCGTCTCGCATATCAACCTGATGCAAGCCACAACGCGGGCAAACTCCTCATGATTACGCCCAACCACGCACCCAAGTATGAGATGGCTTTGTTGACTGGATTTTTGGCCCGTCGCGTAGCACTATTTTTCGAACCACAGACAGCACTTGTGCAAGGTGAACGTATCGGGGTCATTCATTTCGGGTCACGAGTAGATGTATATCTGCCTTCGTCGTATAAGGTAGCTAGCAGTCTTTCGGTCGGCCAACGAGTCATTGCAGGGCATACGATCATTGCCCACGTAGGAGGATCAGGAGATCATATCTAATCACGCGCATACGTTGACCCCATATAGAGCCCGAGCAAAAGCATGACGGCACTGATGGTGATATAGATCATCGGTAGCCACCATATCGCGCTCGCTACGATGATAGCAGCAGCCGCTACCCAGAGGACCAAACGGACTTTGGTGAGATGTTTTGGATAGACCAATCGCCACATGATCATCAGCAAAGCAGCTGAGATAAACCCAATAAATATTCCAAGCGGTAGATATGTCAACTCTCGGATCGCCAACACTGCAATGGCAAAAGCCGACGCAAGGCCAAATACCGTCGTTGGAAGTCCAGTATAGTGCTTGGGTGATGAGGCACCTTTTTTGTTAACCATGAACTTAGTCAGTCGTATAACTCCGCTGACTATGGGCACGACACATACGAAAAATGCAATAAAGGGCCACGCGGAGTCAAGGGCCAGCCTCGTCATCATGAGGGCAGGAGCAATGCAAAAAGTGATCAGGTCGGCGAAAGAGTCCAAGATTTCACCAGATGGGGAGGTCGCCCCGAGTCGTCGCGCCAAATACCCATCAAAATAATCACATATCGCTCCTATCCCGATGAGTCCTGCGACTCCAAACATCATATGAGTAGGGGAGACTGAAGTAGTAGTGAGGAATATAGCTGCGCTACCACAGAGGACATTGATCAGTGTGATATTATTGGGCCATGGGGAAGAAGCAGTTTTCATTGATACCTCTCATTGTAGCACTTGAGGACATATTTCTAAAACAAGGCGTATCGCATCGATTTGTCGGCGGCGTATCCCATGCTGGACTACTTGAGGCTGGATACCGGGTAGAAAACATCGATATTTCAAACAAAACGATCGCCTATGCTGCGACGGGCGACCTGCATTTCCAAAAGCATTCAGGTACTACCCGTGATATCGATATAGTCACTTTTTATCCAGATGAAGTCCGCATGAAGGCGGTAAAAAAGGATATTCATGAATACCTCCGCCTGCACTATCCGGAGGTATCTGTCACAGTCGAAAATGCATTTTATAATAAAACTCCTCAGCGGATCAAAAGTTTCCTCACCACCTATGTCTGGAAAGGAGGGGTTCCCCATCTCTATCATGCGCCCTTGATGATAGATATCCCTGAAGCGTCACTTGAGCCCTGGCACGTTGTGATAGGCACCGAGGCAACGTATACGACTCGACATCCCTTGGCCGACTGGTACTCATATGCGATGCGCTCAAGCTCAGGTGTCAAACCAAAAGATCGCGAAAAACGGGACCTTTTGGGTGTCATGTGCAACCGTATCATTGAGCTTGGACAAGCCGTAGGAATAGACTATCGGTCCGAGGCATATTTTGCCCATTGGGCGACATTTGTTACACTACTTGCAGATGATTTATCCCCAGATTTGAGGCTAAAACGGACACTTGCACGGCTGTATTGGGAAAGTCCCTTTTGGAGAGTATTTACAGACAATACGCACCCTGTCGGAAAACTACTGCTCAAAGGCATCCACATACTGCGCTAAACATCACGAGGTCAGAGAGGAGGAGTCACTATCCCATTAGATGAAGTGTCGGCCAAGAATATCCCTCGATTTAGGCTTATTACTGTGTGCCTGCTGGTATGCCCGTTGGGGCAAAAGTAGGGCTCACCGAAGGAATTGGTGAGGGAGTGCCCGTTGGTCCCCCGATGGTCGGTGAGGGCACGATTAGCATTCCGGTTGGTCCTGGTGGGACCACGCTTGGCGCTTTCGTAGGTGTACCAGTTGGTCCTGATGGGGTCAGGGTAATCTTTGTCGAAAGTGAGATGGTTGGAGTTGGACAATTTGGACCCGCACAAGCTGAGATTGGAGTAATCTTTGGCGAAAGTGATATGGCTGCAGTTGGACAAGCCTTCCCAATACAAGTAGGAGCACTCGTTGGCGCCGTAGCAAGGTTGAAACACGTTGTGATGCATTTTTGTGCTGGTGTTGGCTTATTTACGGACACAGTAACTCCTATTTGAGAGTTTAAGGGAGTTGGACAAGCCTTCCCAATACAATTAACAGAACTCGTTGGCACAGTAGCAACGTCGGAACACGTTGTGATGCATTTTTGTGCTGGTGTTGGCGTCGTAGCAATTGCTGCCACCATGGTGAGCTCATTTGACGAAGCTACGTTTTTAGCTTTGCTATTTTGAGGTGCTATGAGAGCGGCAAATAGCTGAGGTTTGGCAAGTATAGTAAAGGCTGTACTCACCGTCAAAAGACCAGCAGTCAGGAGACCGACAATATAGATATGATGTCGTTTCTTTGCATGAGCAGGTGGGGGAGTAGGCGATGGTGGAGTGGTTAGTGGGGGAGTAAGAGATGTGAGATCCTTCGAAAGTGGAGTGGAGTTCATATTCTAAATCTGAAATTATGATATAACAGGATGTTATCCATAATACTGGCCCCTTACCTTGTTAGTCAAGCGGACTTGTGCAGAATCCAATCCATCCGATCCAAACATATTCCTTGCTCGACATGTTACATATATAGATAATCTCGAATGTATAGAAAATAACAATTTTGCGCCTACTCAGTCATTACCAATATTAGTTTGTACCCCATGCGAATGACGTACAAATAATGAGTAGCACACTGTCTCTATTGAGGCCCAGCAAAGCCTCAAAACATAAAGCATTTATTTATTTCGAATACGCAGATCGTCAAAGTGTTGCTGAAATAATTTTTTCCCCTCCCTCTGTTGACGGCGCAGATACAGTCACTTTCTTTGAGTTCACATCAAACATGATTTCGTATCCTGTATCAAAATTCGAACAGGAAATAAACTTCTTTGATGTGCCGCCGGGGTCTGTAGGTAGCACAGACATAGTCATCGACTCAGGAATAATTGCTGATTTCTTAGTTCCAGTTATATATTCGCACAGTTTCTGAGCGCTGCCACCGCCACCCCATAGAGCACCTGATTTGAAGGGGGACAGTGTAATTGGCGGTTGTGCAAGATAGGGGAACGCACCCTTGTCCTCGTACAGTCGCGCAGAAAGTAATATGGCGATACGCGTGACATCTGTTTGGCGTTTGGAATTATCGTCCATGTTAAGGGGAGGCTGCGTTACAGTGACACTGGGCTCCTTGGTCGCTATTCCTTGGATATTTTGGGCCTGTTGGGTGGGCACGATGGGGGATCTTGAGTTTAGTAACAGGTCATCTGGTTTTACCTGTCTTTTTGCGATATCGCTATAGTTGAAATAGCAAAGAAACCCCACAATCCCCGTCAATACCAATATGAAAAGTATATGTTTTATCATGTGCGTGATGAATTCGTGCGTGACCCGCGATAACAAAAAAAGAGTATCAGGCCATGGACGAGGACGGTAAGCGATAGAATGTATGTGTCCAACTGAACAAATCCTTTTCCAAATAGTGAGCTCAAGTAGAGCGCAATTGCGCCAACGATGGAGGCGAGAGCGACCACCATCGTGATATGAGCGAGCCAAAGACGGATCTTCAGCACGGCGATTTCGGGATATTTTCCAACTATATACACCAAATACAGATGCGATATCGCAAAAAGAGGCAGCGCAACCAGCCCGAGAGCCATTTCCCAACGAGTGATCGAAGAATCGTAGAAACTCATATACATTGACACGTAATTACTTGCCATATCACCAGGATTGATTGCTGGCTGAGTAAAGGAACTCTTGATGACATTTGTTCCCAGTCCAATAATGCTCATGGCAAGTAAAGGAATGGACATATACAAAGCAGCATGAATGAACCCAATCCACCAGATATCGGGGGGTTGAATTCGTGCGGTTGCAGATTGCTCCTCTGAAGTGGAAAGGGGAGCAGGTGGGGGAGAGAGAGCGCTTGCCGGTAGGGTCACATCGGATTGATTAAGGCTATTTTGCGTATGGAGATAACCCGACAATGCAGCCTGTATGACGTAGAGAGAAGCGCCCGTTCTAACAAGGGCCTCTTTGATCTCATCATCAGTTTTACCCTCTTTGCGAGCGGCGGCAACATAGGCCATGACAGTATCCATACGTGTATTCATAGTACATTTTATATTTCATCTATGCAATCGTTGTTGCCTGTTTGAGCTCGTTTGATAGCATAAATAGAATGGCCCAAAGTACTCATTCGGCCCTATTTTATCCATATTTAGGTTACTATTGAACCTATGACTACCCCGAATCGTGCTTCAAAAATAGCCCAGGTTATTCAGAAACGCCAGCAAGGCGTCATCGTATTTGAAGATATTTATGATCCTCACAATGCAGCCGCAGTCTTGCGCACTATGGATGGATTTGGATTTCAGACTGCTTACTTTATTTTTGAAAAAACTCAAAAGTACAGTCCTCGACAGGTTGGGAGGGTCTCCTCATCAAGCGCAAATAAGTGGCTCACAATCAAATCGTTTACAAGCAGTCGCCAGTGCATGGAGGAACTGAAAGGTGATGGGTACACAACATATGCGACGCATCTCTATCCAGAACGCCAAATCAATCTATACTCACCATCAATACCAACTTTGGGCCCACAGATAGCTCTCATATTTGGAAATGAACATTCGGGCGTTTCCGAATATACATCGTCACAGAGCGATTATCACCTACACATACCTATGGCTGGGTTTGTAGAATCGTTTAATATATCAGTTTGCGCAGCACTTGTACTCGGAGAGATTACTCGAAAGCGCTCAATCGATGGAATGGAAAAGTACTTGCTTACCAGCGACCAACAGGATAGACTAAAATCCCAGTGGTTGACCATGTGAATACATGATTTAGCCTGATTTTCATTCCACATTTATTTTTATGAACATAATCAAATCAATCACATTTTTCGGAGGAGCAGTACTTACAAAAGATGAATACGATTATAAGGAGGCATATCATGCTGCCATGGCGTGTGCTGAGGCCGGCTTAACAGTGGTTGATGGTGGAGGACCAGGTATCATGACAGCTGCCACACGCGGCGCCAAAGCTGGCGGGGGCAAAACGAAGGTGGTCTACCTAGACCCTGATTATGCCACGACCTTCGAGGGCAAAGAACACTCAATCTCAGCTGATGAAATGTTTAGCGAAAAAAACTATCTTGATCGTACGCGCAAGCTCATGGAGCTCGGAGATGCATATGTTTTTTTCAACGGTGGCACAGGCACCATCAGTGAGTTCGCCATGTGTTGGGTCGTTGCGCGTATCTATTTTGGCTTTCACAAACCAATTTTACTCTATGGGAAATTTTGGACGAATGTCGTTCAAATGTTCGTCGAAAACATGCATATTCGCCCTGACGAGTTGCGCATTCTTCAGGTGGTTGAGTCTCCCACAGAGCTTATGGCCGCCTTAGAAAATTTTGAGGACTTGATTGATCAAGACCGAAAGGTATATTTTGAAAATCCAGGTGAAGAAAAATACTTTCTTCTGGGCCCTCGATAACGCGCTCCTTATTTGAGATTTGAGCTTATTTCTTCAGAGCTTCCACGACCATCTGTGCAAGTTCACCCAGCGATTCATCATCAGCGATGCTGACGCATATCTTCTCCCCTTTGACCGTCTTGAGTGACGTAAGCAGTCTTTTTTCGTCTTTTTTTGGGTCAGTCCAGAGATCACTTTTGGTCAGTACGATCAGCTCTTTTTTTTCAAGAAGTGCGGGATTGTATGCGCCAAGTTCAGCTCTGATCTGAGTATAGTCTCGCAACGGGTCATCTGACTCACTGCTGATACAGTGGAGGAGCAGCGACACTTTTTCGATATGCTTCAGGAACTTGTGCCCCAATCCCTTGCCTTCTGATGCGCCCTCGATGAGCCCAGGAATATCGGCGAGGACTACACGTGTATATCCACCATTGCCATACAAGACTCCCAGATTTGGCTCGAGCGTCGTAAAGGGATAGTCAGCAACGCGCACATGCGCGGCGGTGAGCACGTTTAGCAAACTGCTTTTGCCCGCATTGGGGAATCCAATCAGACCAGCATCGGCGATCAATCGCATAATCACCTTGAATCGTCGGGTCTCTCCATGACGACCATCGTTGGCTCGGTCAAAAAGTGCATTATTTGCCAGGTTAAAGTGAGAATTGCCCCATCCGCCATGTCCACCTTTGCACAATAGGTAGGGGAGTTGCACGAGGGACAAGTCGATTTCTTCACCCGTCTCCATATCGGTCAACACGGTTCCACTTGGGAAATAGAGCGTGAGCGGTGCGGTATCTTTGCCTGCACAGTTGAATGTTCCACCATCTTCGCCTCGATCAGATTTGTATTCTTTGCGCTCAAGATAGGTATAGAGAGAGGAGAGCTGGGGTTTTATATCTGCATAGATGTGTCCTCCCTGTCCCCCATCCCCTCCACAGGGTTTGCCTCGACCGTTGTAAAAAGCCACGTGACCCGAGCCTCCGGGACCTGCAATGACGGTGATTGTGGCTTCATCAATAAGCATACTTTGGATCATTATACCATGCTAAAGAGCGCTCGATGAAAAAACTTGAGCTCGAAAAACTTGACATTTGACCTCATCCGTACGTACAATGGCCTGTATTCTCAATTCAAGGAGGTGAATATACCCTATGATCAAATTCTATGACGTCAAGCTTCGCAAGGCAGTCATGCTCGAGCCAGCAATGGTGGAGCGTGTTACCTACGAGCGCGTGACCAAAGACGGAAAAAAACAAGTTCGCTATGCACTCCGAGGCAAAACCCCAGATGGCCGCAACTTGACCAAGTTCGTCAGCAAACCTGATTACGATGCACACAAGTAATTCATATCTTGTTTGATGATCGTAATTTCTTTTTACGAATGTTTCCCCCCGCGCTCGAGTTCTAAAGGGTGCGGGGGCTGATTTTCATCTTTTTTGTATTTTTACTTTCCAGGCATCTTATTTCAACTCATCTATGAACACCAAACTCCTTATCGGCGCCGCTATCGTCCTTATACTTGGTTTTCTCTATGTGAGTTACACCACGACGAATCCCGTCGTCCAGAACAAATTTCCTGCAGTAGCAAAAATCCAAAAAAGTGCCTCAGATTCAGCGACCATAGCTGATCATACTCAAGGAACAGGCAAGCGCGTACTTGCTGAGTTTGCAGATCTCCAATGTCCTGCATGCCGCACCTTTCATGATTATCTCAAAAGCGAAATGGCAAAAGATCCAACCTTTTCAAAGCTCATCCGCGAAGAATACACATTTGTCTACCGACACTTTCCTTTAGTCAACATCCACCAGCATGCCCAAATAGCTGCGCAAGCGGCAGAGGCAGCAGGGTTACAGGGTAAATTTTTCGAATTTGTTGATGTTGCCTATGCTAAGCAGGATGAATGGGTCAAGTCAGAGGATCCACGTGAACAGTTCAAAAACTATGCAACAGACCTTGGCCTAGATACTTTACTCTTTAAAGAAGATACTGAGTCTGCACCAGTCAAGCAAAAAATTGAGCGAGACATCCAAGCTGGTCTTGCAGCAAATCTCCAAGCTACCCCCTCATTCTATATAGATGGCGAAGCTGTCTCAGGATTTGGAAGTTTCGATGAATTCAAGAAAATCCTCATCGAAAAAGTGACTGCAAAGTGAGTGACCGATAGCTTTTTGGTCAAAATGTCCCCTCAGATGAATATGGGCTCATTTCCCATATTTCACAGCGCATCAAGAAGATCTACAGATTGTATATCGTGCAATAAATATATATGAGAACATGTCTTATGATAGCCCATTCCGTTTCTTGTATTTTCGACGAAAAAATACCCGACATAAGGGCTTTTTTGAGGCCCCAATTGCATTTTTGGCTCCGTTTTCACCCGAGCTCCTCCCCTGTGTAGTGGACGGCATGATATAGCAATCGTTTTTTACTATTTGTGGGAAATGAATCGTACATATTGTGCCTGGGTTATTACGTAATGATTTGGGCCAGATATCGGTTGTGAATCTTTATTTCGCTACACATATCAGCACTACCAGGCACGAAAGAGCGTCAGTGGGGGAGAGAATACAGAAAATCAGGCAAACCAAAAGAAATCTAGCCTAATAGTCACGCCCAAATATACCGAAAATACCAGCCCAAATAGGCCACCATATGAAGCGGAGAATCGCCCAATATAATCACAAAAAAATAGGTGGGATAATTAAGTGGATTTGGTACAAAAAATAAATATCAAGAAAAACACACCCTCTCTTCTCTTCCTACTTAGACATCGCAAGATATACATATTACGACATTAGCAGTCTCGCTTCTCCTGGGTACCTGGATGCCCATAAATGGGGAATTGGTGCACTTGAACAATGTGCGTAATACGTTGCACGAATTATCCTCTTGGTTTGCTTGAGCATGAGTGCGCAACACTTATTCAATCGCAGTAGATATTGATGGGAAATACTCCTCTCTCCTTCATTAGACTTATCCACATATCCTATAGTTTTGGTACTAGTTCCCCCTCCTCTTTCCGTTAGGGAGCCCATTGGATCGCAAAAAGAAGCATGCAGATTAGAATCACCAAAACGATGATGTATTCTCGCAAATACGCAGCGAATACCTTTTTTTGGATATGTACGGTTAAAACGCCCGTCAGCAAATATACAAAGCCAGCTATGAGGGCGGCTCGCAGTGGCACTGAGTACATGGGAATGAATGAATTCAGTGAGATGAGAAATGTCGCAGTGATTGAGGTTAAAACTGAGGGTGATTGATATGGAGTATCAGATCTCACTTGGGTGCTCAGGTGTTGGGCCCAATAGAACTGTGTATACATGAAAGTCATGTATACGAACGAGCTGATCAATAGAAAGAACCAGTTCAGTTCAAAGGCATATATGATCTGAAGAAACAGGTATAGAGTGGCGATATGGACGATGTGATTTACTGCATTTGCTACTCGTACGAGCTGGATACTCTTGGTTTTGGCTACATTGAAGATGTTATTCGCTGATAGTGAGACATAGAGCACAAAAGCGTAGATGGATACCGCTCCAAGTCGTGTTACCCATCGTACGGGGATGAGAAAGAAGAAGACGTACCACACAATCGTCCAAACCACAGGCACGATAAAAAGCATGTACCACTCTCTCCCCTTCACATCTTCATACAGAGCATACCAAACAACTGCATAGATAATTACCGCAGAAATTATTGATATTACGGGAATCAGATGGTACGGAAGCGTTATAGCAATGGCAAACATGCCCGTTGCAACGCTGCTAGCGATGAGTATACGGAGGCGTTTCGAAAGCGATCCGAGGTATTTGAACATGCATATCTATTGTACATCCCCAGAGCCCTATCCTCTACTCAATCCTCTATCGAAAGTCGTCTTGACTTGTATGTATACATCGGTATACTTCTCGCGCCAACATGCAAAAACTATCCCTCAACGAACTCGAAAAAAAAGCTATCGAAGCCGCGCTTGATTCCCGATGGGCCGAAGCGCTCAAAACGAACCAAGAGATACGCGCAATTGATCCCCACAATATACCCTCTCTCCTCAGAGGAGGCTTTGCAGCATTTCAATTGAAAGACTTTGACACCGCCTATGATCTGTATAAAGCTGTCCTCAAGCATCAGCCCCAGAGCATCATTGCTCTAGAGTATATAGAGAAAGTTTCGATCAACAAGGAATCGGCTGTAACCAATGAGATCAAACATATTCAGCTCGATCCTGACTTGTTTGTCGAGCTACCTGGCAAAACCAAAGCAGTCGTCATCAACCAACTTGGCCAACGGACCGTCCTTGCAAAATTGATTGTTGGTGAAAAAGTCAATTTGATTATACGAAAAAGGCACGTCGAGGTCCGCAATGAAAATGATGAGTATGTCGGCATCCTGCCAGACGATGTCGGAGTCCGACTCATCTACTTCATTGAGCACGATAGTGTATATTGCGCATATATTCGGGAAGCAAATCTGAGTAGAATCAGCATATTCATCCGTGAGCAGTCCAAAGGCAAAAAAGTTGAGCGCATGGCATCATTCCCATTGGATATTCCCGGGAGCATCGCCCGTGTCATGGCTCAACAGACTGAGGAGCTTGAAGCCGAGATTGTCGAAAAGCCCAAATCGACCGATACTCCAGATGGATTAGACACTACTCCAGAAGTAGATGAAAAAAGTGATGTCATCGAGGACAGCGTTATTGCCGACCTTGAAACCGAGGATAAAAATGTCGAAGAGCCAATCATGGGCATCGAGACCGACGAGGAAGAAGAGGAATAGTCACCTTCACAATTTCACAATCGTCCCCCTGATAGCGGTCCCCTTTCCTCCTTTCGGGGGCTCACTCCTCCCGTGATGGGGATTTGTAAAATACGTTTTTGAATGGTGTTCACCGATGGGCGAAAGCTTCTGCTTTTCGACAGGATTTCCAAGAGGTGAGTACGACCTCATGCTTCTCAGGGCAAACACGAAAGATACCACTCCAAGACTTGCAACCCAGATGATGATGGACATATTTAGAGCTTCCACTCCTCTATCGTATCAGATCCGAGAGCAAATTGGATTTCGTAGAGTCCTGTATCCCCCGTTTTATATGCACAACCAAAGTACTCAGTTATATATGCCGCAGTTTTGGATTGAGTATGGGTTTTTTCGGTTACTATACATTGTTTGGCAACTGGATTACTGTATGCACCGATATCACTTACTCTGATGCCTATCCCCTCCAAAAGTTGCGATAGGAACATCGCAGTCGCCGGAGTGCCTGGATAGGTCATCTGTACAAGCTGCTTTTCATTACGAAATATGCGATCATAGAGGTTTGCTTTGTCTGGCTTCAATTTGATATATAGTTCGGTATTGGAGCTTCTCAAAGATCCGAGTTTTTGATAAATAAAGAGTTTATCCCAGAGCGACCCGCCCTCCAGACCCCAAACAGACGATCTGACTTGGGATGTTATTTCAGATATCGATTCATGTATTTGATTGTCTCCATAATATACTTCTTGCGTATTTTTGTAGAAAGTCCTTTCAAGGGGTATTCCACTCAGTTGGCTCATGGCCTTTGTATAGAGACGAGGGTCCGATTCAAGCTGCGCTACTTTGCTGAGTGCTCCAAGTCGGTAATTTTTGAGGCCGCCGGGGATCGTGACTTCTTGACTGGGTGGGTACCAGAGTATATGATTTTGTCCCGATTCCTTCGGGAGAGACAATACATACGACTCATCACCCAACCATACTCCGACCAAAATGCGGTTGCGATCAAGCACAAAGAGTGAGTTTTGATACGAACGCCATACAAGCACAGTGATGATGATAAAAAGAAGGGAAAGTCCGGCGATAAGGTATATTTGTCGAGACCTCATACCATATACAGTACAACACTGGGTATAGACAAGCAAAGGGATATGGTGGAAGTTGAATCGACACAAACAAGTAATCTCAGTCTACGATTCGGTCAGCCTCAGGAACGAGCATGAGGCGGGCCTTGGGGATTTTCTTGCCCGTGCGTACGCAGACGCCGTATGTGCCCTTTTCGATTCGCTTTATGGCTGCAACTACGAGAGTTAGCCTATGCTTCAAGTCATCACCTGTCGCTTCAACGGCAAGATGCCCCATCTCTTCGCGAGCATCAGTATCGGGCGATGCATTGTCTGTGGCATGATCAGGATCCGAAAAAGGATCACTTGACTTGAGTTGCAATAGCTGCTTGTCGATTTTCTCTTTTTCTGAGGTCAATTTTTGTTTTTGTTTGTCTAAAAAGGCTTTATCCATAGGACCAAGGTTCAAAATATATCAATACTCTATCGTGCGTGTAACTTCAGTACGTAGAGGCGGAGATAATATACCAACAACCCCAAGCCTGTCAACATCAAAAGACCCACTAGCCCCACATCCACGCTCCGAGCCAGGACAGTTGGATACAATAAATCCTTTTCAATCCAACTCAAGAAAATAACCTTACCAAATGCAAATACCCACAACATGAGCCCAACCATCACACCATAGAGATATTTGTTATGTCTTCCCAGCATAAGGAGAGTGTGGAATATAAATGCCCAAAAACAGTAGTAAACAGCCTGATAGATTCCTATCATATGTCTTAGGCCATCTAGCCCAGCATATTTGATCCTCAAAGGGAGGGTAGTTGTGGTGCCGACGATCGTGCCTCCAAATAGTGTGCCCAAACTGGCAAGAGCCATGCCGACACAAAAGGCAATAGTTAAATGACTGATAATCAAAGAAACAGGAATTTTTTTACGTGAGAACAATATGCCTGCGGATAATAATGTAAAGATGAATGCCACTGAATCCTGTATTCCTGGGTAGAGGTGTATCGCAAACATTGTGCTATATCCAGTCTCCATAAAAACGCGAAGATGTATGAGGACATGTGCGATTCTCCCTGCGATGACCCCTATAAGTCCAGCGATGATAATGACATCAAACACATATTCTTCTCTATGCGGAGTCAATCGAACATATCTCCAGACAAAGTACAAAAACCAGAAGAGAGCCAAAACCAAAAAGATGCCCAACGTATACATCGTGAGGTATTTGGTTTGGATGAGTATAGGCAACATGATTGATTTCGTCTCAAATTGAGTGTCGAGTCAAGTACGAGTATAATCTATCTTCTATGCCAGTGCAAACACCTCATGTACCCATACGAGTGGGTTTTGATCTTGACGGAGTGCTCCTCTACAACCCGCTCCGCATCATTCGACCCCTCATCACCTCATACAAACGATTCACCAAACCCAAGGAAGAAAAAGTATTTCACATACCCAAAGGACCGATCGAAAAAGCAATTTGGAAATTTGCTCATGTTTTCAGTCTGTTTACTCCATCTGGTTTTGAGCGAATTGAGCCACTGGTGAAAGCAGGGATCATTGAGGCATATTTGGTGACTGCACGATATGACTTTCTCAAAAATGAGCTCGACTCATTTGTGGCAGATCACCATGGCGAGCAAATCTTCCGTCAAATCATCATAAATGATAAAAATGAGCAGCCACACCTGTATAAAGAGCGTGTAATCAAGCAACTTGGCCTCGATATATATGTTGAAGATAATTGGAACATCGTCGAGCATCTCACTGCCCGAAATATCCCAACCCAAATCTGGTGGATGTACAACATTGCTGACCGCTCAATCCCCTACCCTCACAAGTTTGCTCATTTTAGTGATGTTATGAAGACTATCGAGACATATGAAAAAAAGTAAGATCCTGATTACCGGCGGAGCAGGATTTATCGGTACCAATGCCGCACTTTTTTTTGGGAAAATGGGCTGGGACATCACCATCGTTGACGATCTTTCCCGTAATGGCGTCCAAAGCAATCTATCCTCACTCAAAACTGCCGTTCCAAAACTCACTTTTGTCAAAGCTGATGTAGGCGATACCGATACATATGCTCAGCACATCTCTCAGGCATCGGCAATCCTTCACCTTGCTGGTCAAACAGCTGTTACGACTTCACTTACGGATCCCCAGCATGATTTTAATACAAATGTCCTGGGGACTTTCAGGCTCTTGGAAGCCACAAAGCAACTGAACAAACATGCTGCATTCCTCTACTCATCTACAAATAAAGTATATGGAGATCTGCACTCACACACGTTGGTTAAAAATACAAAACAACTTCGATGGGAAAATGTTTCCAAGCCTCTTGGCATCGATGAGTCTGAGCAACTTGATTTTCTTTCTCCCTATGGCGTTTCCAAAGGAAGCGCAGATCAATACGTAAAGGACTGGGCCCATTCATATGGACTCAACACGGTCGTATTTCGTCAATCGTGTATTTATGGACCATATCAACGAGGCGTTGAGGACCAGGGGTGGGTAGCTCACTTTTCAAAACAAATACTTGCACATCGTCCGATCACCGTGTTCGGAGATGGATACCAAGTCCGCGACCTGCTCCATGTCCACGATCTTGTACGAGGGTATGCAGCTGCGATTGAGCAGATTGAGACAGTCCGTGGTTCAGTTTTCAATATAGGTGGTGGGCTCGAAAATGCGTATTCGGTGAGACAAATACTTGACATCCTTACTCAAAAGATAGGCACAGAACCACATATCGCTTATGAAAAGGAGCGGCTCGCGGATCAACGATATTTCGTTTCTGCCAATCGATTCATTCAGGCTCATCTCGGGTGGCAACCGACGATCAAATTACTCGAAGGCCTGGACAGCATGATAGATTGGCAAAGAAACCATCTTGAACAACCCATTTCGGTATGAACACAAAAAAACGACTTCTTTTCTTTTCACCATACTACCATCCCTATCTATCGGGCATGACTACATATCCCGAATCAGTATTTCGGTCATTGTCATCAGAGTTTGACATTACCGTGCTCACTTTTGCTCATCGGGACAGTCTCACACCAAGTGAGGATATGAACGGATACCTCATCATCCGGATGCCCTATTTGTTCACCATATCAAAAGGATTCATTGCCCCTATGAGTGTCTGGACCTTTCTTATTGAGGCTAGAAAGCATGATCTGCTGATCCTCAATGTGCCAAATGTTGAGGGAACACTGCTCGCCGTCATTGCCCGACTTCTGGGCAAACCGTTACTCGCATTTTTCCACTGTGTCGTGACTTTGCCTCCCGGATTATTTAACAGCATCATAGGAGCTGTATTAAGCTGCGCAAACTGGATACAGCTATCCCTTTGCACGCATGTCATCGGATATACAAGAGACTATTGCAAATCAACATGGGTTGAAAAGATATATCGGAAAAAACCTTCCCGTTTCACCTTTATCCTCCCCCCTGTTCCCGATCCCGTACACATCCAGGGTGACGGAATACCGTCGTATGTGGATGAGGTGCGTATCGGCTTTGCCGGGCGTGTATCGAGCGAAAAGGGACTCGAAGTGCTTATAGGTGCCATCAGTGAAATACAAAAGGCCAACGCGAAAACAAAATACTCCCTTCAGATTGCCGGTCCATATGGGAAAGATGTTGCAGGCGAAAATGCATACACTCAACGTATCCACATGCTCCTTCGATCATGTTCCCTCTCCCACCATTTCTACGGCACACTTTCTGGCCCAGGATTGACGTCTTTTTACAAGTCTCTTAATGTATTCGTATTGCCCTCTATCAATCAAACTGAGGCATTTGGTATGGTTCAAGTAGACGCAATGAAATGTGGCATCCCCGTGGTTGTTAGCGATCTCCCTGGCGTGCGCGTTCCAGTCAAACTAACCGGAATGGGACTCGTCGTACAGCCCCGGAATGAAAAGCTATTGGCACAAGCGATCACCGAGATATTAAAAAACCGCGACAAATATACTTCACCCCAGATCATCAACGCCGTATGGGAAACATTCTCTTTCTCAAAAAGTATCATCGCAATACGGGGAGTTGTGACCCAAACGCTCAACGGGGAGTCATAAAGTAATATGAGGTTTTCTCCTTGTCTGCAGGATTCAATAATCGATTTACTTCACGAAGCCATGGGATGGCAGCCATGTACTCCTTAAGCGAGCTGCTTTGTAAAACAAATAGTTGTTTTTTGTTTGTGTTATACATCTCAAATCCTCCCAATTTACACTTATCTTTGCATATGTTATGTGGATCGTAGAATGGGATAAATACTGTCCCCGCATTGAAAACGCCTTGGATATACAACTCATCATATTCATTTTCATGCTCTGTGAGGTACAACACTATTTCCCGTGGCCCCCACTGCCATCCATAGAACCCAGCTGTATTGACCGTAGGAGTCAAATATGTGTGAAAATAAGAGCCAAAATAGACCAGCCCATACACGAGACCCGCTCCAATAAGCAGGCGTATTATGTACTTTTTGATTTTTTCTTTGCTTTCAGCTAGATATACCAACGCATCGACGCCATACATTATGCACAAGGCTGAGGGTAGAACGAGAATATATATGCTGTATGTATATGGTGGGCGAATGCCATTTTGAGAGATAATATCCGCAAGTGGATACGTCAGAAAAAGTGCAACCGTTGCCACTAGGACATACCGAAATCGTCTGTATCTTCGGACAAATGCGAGGCATCCCAGTCCAAAGGCAATCACCCCTCCTTGTAGGTATGAAAACTGACCAAATCCGCTGATCGTATGACGAAAATTTCCTGACCCTTGACTATCTACTTCTCCCCTATTCAATAAGTACCCTAGATCGAAATAACGAGGATATTGGCCTACGTCGAACAATATCTTCTCTTTTGAAAAGAGTGCCTGTCCTGAACTGGCATTCTTTTCTATAATCCGTTTGAGAAATAGTGGCTCTCGACCCAATGCTAAGGCAAATGGAAACAAAGCAAACATGCAGCCGATGAGAAAATAGCAGACTAACACAATCATTTGCCGTTTGAACTGGAAAAAGCGGGTGAAATATCCCCCCAACGCCATACATGCGACGCATACCGTGCCAGATACGATAAATCCATTATTACCATATCCAGATGCAACACCGAGAAATCCAACCCCAAAAGCACCAACGCGTGATAGTTTATTTGAACAGATGAGTATCCACAGAGCAAAACTGAGGTACATGAGAGAGACCGTCAATCCAAACTGGGTCCGCATTGGGTGGAAAAAGAGAGGGATGCTCCAGATGAGAAATAGCGCACCATATTTTCCTCGGAGCCCCATCTTATCCATGATCTTGGACCATATAAAAAGCGTAATCAAACCATATGTCACCGATGCTGCGCGGACAGCCCAATCAGTCAATCCGAACAAGAAAACAAATGGCATGGTACTTAGGGGTCCAAGGAGCCCAAGGTAATATTCATTCAAATGGCGATAGAAACCAAAACTATAGATCAAACTCCAGTCACCATGCAAGAAATCCCACGCAGCTAGCCCAATCCCGGCCTCATCTGCAAAAAAACCTATTGGGGCTTCTGCCAGTCTGTACATACTGACTGAAAGAAGAAAACCCCAAAAGAGGATAGCGATCCATGTTGATTTTTTTCGAAATCTGGAGCTGAATGAGTTCATTTGTTACAAACAGAGGTGATATCAGGAAGATCTTGATTCACACACTTATTGCAGTTCGCATACCACACACAACCACTCCCCTGCTTTTGTCCATCAACACATGCAGTGTAATTCCCATCATTTATACTGCAGGCCTTCTTTGCAGATCCTGGCCAGGATACATTCAGAAGAGGTTTGGTGATCTTTGTCTGATCAGGATTCATAAACAAGCCTGAGAGCACAAATATTCCCATCCCTACACAGGAAACTATGAGGAGAATGAATGAGACTTTTTCATCATGCTTGACGTCGTTCTTGATCTCTTTTTTCATTTCAAAGACCTGCTCCTCTGCCTTTTTCACTATGTCTACTTCGAGCTTTTCTAGCTCAGATCGTTTTGCGACGACCCGTCTCTTATTTGGCTCTTTTTTGATTACGCGTGCGACTGGCATAATATAAATATATTAGATAATCTTTTATACATTATCAGTATTTATGATACTGAATGGTTCATTTTTTTGCACCACCATTTCATATATGTATCTGCATCACCGCTTGCTTGCTGTCACCACATAGCGGAAAGAAAAATAGCGCAGCAGCGGTAATCGAGCGAGTATCCGATTGAGTTGATGCAAGCGGGGGGAAAAATTGAGAAGCGGCATAGGCAGCAATCCCAGGCCCTCGATAGAGATATGTTTGAATCCAGCCGCCACGAGAGATTTCGACAAGGTGGGGATAGTCATTTGCAAAATCCCTCTTTCAATATCCCAGCTATGATGACTCAAAAGGAAAAAATACCATGCTATGTTCCATGCGCCAGGCTCAGAAAATACTATTTTCCCTTTTTCAGATAGTGCCTTGAGCAAGATCGGCAATTCTTGATCAATATCGACATGATGCAGTATGTCAGCGCCGACGATACGGTCGAATAAGATATATTCTGGGATCGTCGCTGTCAATGTGAATGAATCCGGGGAAATATTGTTTTTTGATGCAAATGCTGAAAGATTTCGGAGCGACTGCTCACTTGGGTCCATGGCATATACATGATGCCCTTTCGCAATGACCGCAAATGTAATACGACCACTCCCCGCACCGAAATCAAGTATTTTTTCATGGCTGTCATGCCCAAGATGCATAGCGTCTATGAGGCTTGCTTGCTCATACTCCGTGTGCGGAGGAGGATTTCCAATAGCGCCGCTATGATATTGATTTGATATTTCATTGAAATAGTCCGCTTGTTTTTCTTTGGTGACTATTTTCATGTGAATTATTTATTTTTGTTTCGAAAAATCATGACCATGGGATGGTCATACACCGTGAATGCTTCCTCAGACCACTGATCATTGAATTGATAGCATGTCTGGGTCCAGGGGATACAGAGAGATGGGAAGGAAGAAAATGTTTTCACGTGGGTGAATTGCGTTTTTTCAGCAAACAAATCAGAGTAAAATTTGGTCTGTCGAGGATACCGCTCGGGCACCGTAGTGACACTCCCCCACCCGCGATTTGATGTCATGATATAGTAGTCAATCTCATTGAATTTTTGGTTCATTTGGGCCCATTTTTCATCGGTATCCTGACCAAATATCGGCATCTCAACTCCGGTGATGATTTTGCTTGGACTACCTTGGATTTGCAGAGGAAGCGGGTCATCCCAGTGCTCGAGCCCGACGCGTGATCCACTCGGTATATTTTCCCAGATCCATTTTGATGCAGTAATTCGTGAGTGCGGCACCATGTATATCCGGCAAAATGCCACAGTCCAGAGAGAAACACCGATAATGAGACCTATTTGCATGGCGCGCTTTATCCATAGACGAAAATGCGATGTCTCCACAGAGGTGAGAAGCCCATGCAAACCGATTGCAGCGAGTACGGAGAAAAATGGATAGAGTTCGAGGAAATAACGCAAGGTATGCGCTATTTGCATTGATTGATACAGCAACACTCCAGCTCCCCACATCACCATTCCCCACACGGCTATAGACAGGGCAATTCCTTTTTTTTCGCTTCGGAATAGGAGCCATCTTTTCATCATTAGGATCAGTCCATACAGAGCAGTTGCAGTCATCCCCATGCCCATACCAAACCATGCGATATTTTGCAACGCAAACCATGGCTTAGGTTTGTGGATCCATTGCACAGCGGGAGGAAACCATCCCTCAAGGTTTGTTAGTCGCTTGAGCTCCTCGATATTACTGATGAAGTTCGGATGTATTTGGAAAGAAAAAACAGATGGATTCGCGAAGTAATACGGATCAGCTATGCGTACCGATAGATACGTACTTACTGCGAGTATCAGTCCGAGGATGACGAATAGCGCACTTCTCTGGGCGAGTAGTGGATATCGTCTGGTTTGAAAAGACATCGTCCCTACCAATACAAATACTGCGCAAGCAAATACAGGCAACATATACACTGAGCTTATCTTGCTTGCGATCGCTATACCCATACAGATCCCCGCGACGATAACACTCACTATTATTTTGCCCATCACCAATCGAGGATGTTTGTGTAGGTGATGGAGATCTTTTGCCTGTATCCAGGTATATACCACTATCGCTATCCCCCACATACCTGCAGCATTAGCAAACGTATCTGTAGCGAAAAAATGACTCAATTGGATAGGAAGCACTGATATGCCATATAGAAATGCTGCCCAATATGCAATGTTTCGAGGGATGCGAACCCCCGAATCTGCAGCAATCGATCGAATTCTTCGAATGATGAGGTATATACAGAGCACAATGCTGGTATCTGCCAACGCCGAAAGCGCGCGTCCTACGATATGAAGTCCACCATAAAAGTCCTTATTCAGAGCAATCGCGACAAATTTGGTCACTACAAGTGGAAAAGTACCATACACAAAAAATGCGTAGCCAATATTCATAGGGTTCATCATCGACTTTTGAGAATCCACATATTCGCTCCAAGTAGGAGATGTTTTCATCGCCGTAGTTACCATCACGAGAAAGCGTTCGTCGGGATGCAAGTACTGACCTTGATCCCAATCAAGGTGCATGATTCGCAACCCTAGTGCGATAGCAAGTATGAGTATGAGCAGCCAGTGTATCTTTAAAATGCGTGTTTTCAGTTTGTGAATTAGTGCTTTCATGAGCCTTAATAATACAGTAATGGATAGTCGTTTTCAAAATACAATATATATCGAATTTACCGATGTGTGCGCATAGAGTTTGTACCCTTTATTCTTCAGAAATATATCAATCTCATCCTTGTCGATCGTGGTTGTTCCTGCATGCACATCACCCGATGGTTTTCTTTCAACACAGATTGCTCGTGGAGTATATTTTTGCCAGTTGAGCGACTCAAGCGCTTCGAAATCATACCCTTCGATGTCAAGACAAAGGAGATCGATTGTTCTTTCTCGAATATAGGTATCGCATAGCTCAGTAAGGGTGATGATTGGCACACGTATCGTTCGTACCAAGGCATGACCTTGTCTCTGATACAACAGTGCGTGCTCTTTAGAAAAGGTTGAGAGAGCAGGAGCGCTGAACTCAAAAAAGTTCATTGAGCTGTTTTTTTGTCTACCAATGCCAACTTGGACGAATATGTCCCGAGGACGCAAAACTTTGTAATCATCAGCATAATCGCCTGCCGCATCGACACAAACACCGGTCCAGCCACGTTGGTACAGCCGATAGGTGTTGTTGATTCGTTTTGGTTCATGACAACCGATGTCGAGATATAATCCTGATTTTTGGCCCTGAAATATACGATCAAGTATCAAGTCCTCATAGTGTTGACTAAAGGAACCACGCAGACTCTGGTTCCATACCAAATGTTTACATTCTCTCACCACCAACTGCACTGCAGTGAGCAAGCCATACTGTTTAATAACGGGGGTGATCGCTTGCAGATATTTCATTTAGGTTGAGTTATCATACCTCAGCTTGAGCCCAGAAACAATATTTTTTTGTTACACTACTCACTGTTGGAATGAGCCGTGGTGGCGGACGTGTCCGCCTACCAGAGTGTGGGAAGTGATAAGTAGATTATCGATTTGAATATGTTAGCCGTGGTGGCGGACGTGTCCGCCTACCAGAGTGTTGGAAGTAACAGTGAATGATAGGTTTGAATACGTTAGCCGTGGTGGCGGACTTGTCCGCCTACCAGAGTGTGGGAAGTGATAAGTAGATTATCGATTTGAATATGTT
>JBAXSX010000011.1:0-32218 GCA_037130495.1 Candidatus Roizmanbacteria bacterium | reverse complement strand
TATACACGTAATACATGGATATTAGATCAATTACCTTGCGGAAACGAAGGGATTTGAACCCTTGGTCGGATTGCTCCGACGCACGCTTTCCAAGCGTGTCCGTTCGACCACTCCGGCACGTTTCCAAACCAACCTATTACCCAACGTATCTATCGTTCGTCGTGGTATACCTCACTTATCAGAGATAGCCCGACGTACTCTCCTCTTGAGAGGAGTCCTCGCCATTTTAGGCGAGGGAGGTGTGTTATGCACTAAGAATACACACCCCGTCATACTTCGTATGCCACCCCTCTTCCTAGAGGGGAGCAAAAGCGAAACGCCTTCTTCTATATTTCGACTCACCCGCCGTCTTAGGCGGGCACGTTTCCAAACCAACCTATTACCCAACGTATCTATCGTTCGTCGTGGCATAACTCGCTGATAAGACTCACTTCGTATCGTCAACAGCGAGAATAACCACTCAACGATCTGTGCTTGATGATCAACTCACGAGTGATACTCATGCTCTTGATCTGGTATATCCTGCTCGCGTTGAACACACGATATATCAATTTTGATTATATCACGCAGGCACACCACATTCTCTGATGCAGGCTCAGAAGCGTATCCAGTGACCACTCACGTATTCGGCGAGAGATAGTTTGCCAACTAGCCAGACACTGTCATTTTCGCTCCTTAATCGTAGTTCAAATAATGCATTAAGAATTGACATAAGGGATATTATAGGTTATAATAGCCCCTATGAAAGAACAACATATACCCCTCAACGCATGGAAACCACTTCCAGATAGTTATCTTCATTTCGCCACCTTTAACCCTTTGACACTAGAAGGTTTGCAAGACTTGCGTGCAGAGACCCAATTTGCGCCAGCTGTAGACTCTGCATGGAACAATCTAGCTATGACCATCGACATGCCACTTCAACAGAAGGCATTCGGCGGACTCAAAACAGTATTGGCTGGTTCGCCACGAGATGCTCACGCTCTGCCAGTGAGCGCTTACTGGAGCTCACTAAAAGATGGTTCTATCACACCGTATATAGAGGATCTTCGACGCACAGAGTCAGGGAGAGTTGGGTTTAATGATCCTAAAATAATTCTCGAAGCATTTGGAGGGATGAAAGATAGCCGTAGAGAAATACATGGAATGAGTAAAACGACAGAGAATAAGTCGATCTATAACAGCCATCTACATACTAATACTATAGTTCACGCAGACGAGGAGTTTCATGACTATGTAGATATACTTAAAAGACTGAACGCTGCTCATGTTCTCACATTTCGTCCAATTACCGATGGGATTAGCATGATTCAGAGAATCAATACAGGAAATGGACGACTTGGAGATGGTAGTTCACGAGAAGATGTGCAATTGTATCTGAAGAAAATTTGGCTGAACTCTGATCCATACTACAAACTTAGTCCTCTCTTGTATGAAGCAAAATGTAAGAGCGAAGAATCGCTATTTGGAGATCAGGCCGATATAGCGGGGACTCTTTCCCAAACACTTGTATTTCCACGCATTTCAACTCTGGATGATCTAATAGATCCAAGGCTAAGAGAAGCTGTTAATAAGAATGCAAGATACATGGGAGCACTAAAGAAGAAAAGGGGCGACGTGAGAGAGCCCTTTTATCGTTCTCAGAAAGATGCCTTTGCATCACTGATAGACAGAGATTATATTGCCGCAGCATCTCAAGTGGCCCATATGGCAACAACGTACCCAAAAGTTTTCCCTAAGTTTGCAGTTGATAAAATCAGCACCTTTCTTAAGGCGACTTCGCAGGATGAATAACGATGCGAAAGAGATGTATTAATTGATTCTCGCAATCCTGCATTTGAATGAAAGAAAGCAAGTGATAATCATCCTCGTACAGACGATGGGGCGGAGATCCAATGTGTAGTGTCTTTACGGAACAATCGTCATCGGCTGTGCTGGAGCAGGTGGCACTTTCTGTGCTTTTTTCTTTACCATGAAGTAGTACAAAATAGCCCCGAGCCCTTGACCGAACAAGAGCACAACTACCCATAGGAGCTTGTCATTGAAGTCTCGCCTGATACAGTCGATAAGCATCCATACCCAAAATCCTGCTGCAACGATACTAATGATTGCCACACCTATCCAGATACCTGCGAATATGGGGCCAAATTGTTTCCAAAACTGCCCACAGTCGACCTGTTTGCCATTGACCGTACAGTTCCCACTTTGACTGGTCGCTTCGCTGGTCGAATTCACCTGAACCGTTTGTGAAGTCGCTTGAGCGACGACAGTGGTCTTACTGTGAAAATCCTGCGCATATATAGCTCGAACTGAAGAGCTAAGTAACACAATGAGCGAGACAGTGGTGAAAAGATAGATTGAGAGTTTCATGTATTTCATATCCAAGGTGATGAAATAATAAGTCGTCTATCCATCATATCAGATCTGCTCCGAGATGATCATCAGCTCTTGATGACCTGCTTATAAAAGAGGATATACTTTTCGCCCAAACACTCTGAGAACTCAAACTTTTTGAAAAAATCAGGCGATGAAGTCACAACAAATACTTGTTGACCTGGCTTCGCCAGTTTTTGAAGCTCACGTATCAATATCTCTGCATATCCTCGTTTGCGATAGTCAGGATGCACGATGACTGAGCGTATCTCTGCGATACGATCTGAGAAGTAGTCAAAACATCCACATGCTATGACCTTCTTGTGATCAGTTATGACTCTCCACTCGTGAATATCTTTTACTACTTCCTCTCGCGTGCGAGGGACGAGATGTTTGCTATCACCGTTTACGAGCTGCAAGATGCCGTCTAAGTGCTCTTCTTCTGCGGGGACTATAGTGGGATCAGTGGGAGTGTCCATAGGTGTAATATCTTGGAATAATTAGTATACACTTTTCTCAGCTGTTGTGATACATAATATTTTTGGTATATTGGGAGCTTATGCCAGATGCAAAAAAAATCATAAACCTCGAAAACTTGATAAAGGGATATCTTACAGATATTGCGAACCTACGAGATAAGCTCCGTGCACAACGTGAAATGATGAAGTCTACGATCGAGGGTGATCGCGACTTCAGCGAGGCAGCAGCCAAAACCGCAGAGTTGAAAAAGAAAGAGACAGAGATCAAGCAAAAGCTTGTCAAAGTCGATGCAGTCGTCGCAACGAAGATGAAGGTTGAGCAGTTGATGACAGAGATGAAAAATGTCCAACAATCACTCTCTGACTATCTCAACGAGTACGCCAACCTCACTCAATCAACAGAGTTCATCGGACCTGAGGGTGAGCTTCATCAGATCGTCCGCACAGCAAAACTGGTGAAAAAACGAGCCTGATCCCAGTATACTGACACTCGTGAATATCCGAAAACCTATCTTGTTCCTCCTAGCCGTTTTCTTTGCTGTCATCTCTATCCTCCTCTGGAGGTTACGTGTCGCATATATTCAGAAATCTCCTATCACTCTTTCTTTCGCAAACACTCCCTCGGCCACTCCAACCCCCAATCCCCTATCTATCCAGACCCTCCGCAGTCGTACGTATGATTCTCCAGCTCCCACCTTTGTTTCCCACATCCTCTCAACTGACTCATATACCAAAGACCTCGTTTCGTATATTTCTGACGGGCTGAAGATATACGCAGTATTGACCGTGCCACTCGCTGCAGCACCCGCTGGAGGATGGCCGATCATCATTCTGAATCATGGATACATCCCCCCAAAAGAATATGACAATACTGCGAAATATGTCGCATATATCGATACCTTGGCTCGAGGTGGATATGTTGTATTCATGCCTGACTATCGAGGACATGGTGACTCTGAGGGTACAGCTAGTGGCGGATATTATGATCCAGGATATGCGATCGATGTGCTAAACGGTATCAGTAGTGTGCGAAAGGTATCGACCGTCGATCCCGAGCGACTCTATCTCTGGGGCCATTCTATGGGAGGCAATGTAGCCATGCGCGTACGCGCGGTCGAGCCTCATATCAAGGCTACGGTGATTTGGGCTGGCGTGACGGGATCTTTTCCGATGATTTCCAAAGAGTTCTTTGGTCGCCCGCACACTGGTGCAGTCCCGTCTGAGATACGAGCGCATCAGACGTCTGGACGATCGCGCATTATGGAGCTCTACGGATCGCCATCGGCATCCATCCCCTACTGGCGCGATGTTGATCCGATGACCACGGTTGCTGATATTCATACGCCTATCCAGATCCATCATGGCGAGTCAGATGAGACGGTTCCGCTCCAAGTGAGTGTGCTTTTTGCAGAAGAGTTGAAGAGTGCTGGGGTTCCCCACGAGCTCTTCACCTATCCCGGTGAAAATCACAATATCAATGGACCTGCGTTTGATCAGGCGATGGAGCGCACTATAGAGTTCTTCAACGCGAGCAAGTGATATACTATAAGCTATCATGTGGTATACTTGCCCCTTATGAATCTTGAGTCAGCAGCAGGCGCAGAACTTAATGCACGCATCAGAAATGAACGACAAACTGATCTGCCTTCGCCGGTAATCGTATATGGCCAAGGCGTGAACAATATCCACTTTATACAGGGATATGAGCCGGTCAAAATATCGGGCGGACATTATGTGTACAGTGATTTTGCAAATGAAATGTCGCGAATCTTAATGAGAGAAGGCTCCGGACCTCCAACTTTTAATAGAGTACGCAGTTTGCGCATACTAGACAGTCACCTCTATTTTTTATCTGCAGATGAGAGCATGAAATTTTATATGGATCGAATCGCTGGATTGGAATGTTTCCACACCGGAATTTCTGAACTAAACGTCCCCTCTTTTGCATCTCAAGAGATTCTCAAGCCAATGGGAGAAGAGATATATAAATCTAGAGGCCCCGGATATGATACGCCGCCTAAAACGCAGGAGATTGTAACAAGAGAGCAGCTTATGAGAGCAAAGGCTACATTTGATATGGGCATATTACACTTGCCGGAGGTGAGTCTATCGGATTTCGATCGGCTGCTCTGTCCTCCTGATCGAGAACACCATGGACAGTATGATTGGCTATATCGATTTGATGCTGAAAAAATATTGTCCCTTGATCGACCCAAAATGATTCACTCAGTCTTAGCTCTTGTCTCTTCTAGTTTCAGACGTTTGCAGGGACCAAGCCTCTCTGATTATGCTATGCGTCAGTTGAATGGTGTTCTCAGTGAGGATGTGTCAAAACGAAAAAAAACGCTAGAAGCGATGTATTTATTTGGTGTTGGAGCTGCCACGCATGGTATTTTGACAGCGAAATACACCAATTTCGGAGACGATCTCAATATGCAGATTGATAAAAGAGCACAAATACCGGTCCCTCTTCGAGAACTGCCCTTTGTCAATGGGGACGACGACGACGATTTTCGAATAAACGAAGCGAGGGAGGATGAGCTCTGCAGATCGGTGTATGACTCTTGCCGAGGGATGTGGGAGTCATATGAACCTTTTTCATATAACATTTCTGGTCATCTCTTACCAGAGGATCCCGATAGTGCGAGATTGATGTTTGGTCAGGGTATGGTTCATGGTATACAAGCTCATGAGGTGGCATACCCTACATTAATGAGAAAGCTCAAGGCCACACCACAAACCGGAAAATAACTCACAGTATGTGCACCTTCTCTGCAATCCCAATAGATCCAAATACCTTGATATAATAGAGCCTTAGATTACTCAAAGCAGACGAATATCGAGTGTGAAGGCCGAAGTGGCGAAACTGGCAGACCTGCCTGCCGGCAGGCAGGTCTGCCCGCCTACATCGACAGGGAGACCTGACGATGTGGAGGGCGCGCCGCTTTAGGGAGCATAACAATATGTATTATGTATATGTGCTAGAATCGGAAGATAAAAAGAGGTTGTATAAAGGGATGACGGGTGATTTGGAAAAGCGATTGCATCAACATGAATTGGGACAATCTCAGACAACGAAGATGTTTGGGAAATTTAAACTAATATTAGTCGAAACATTTAACACAAGAGAAGAGGCAAGGAAAAGAGAAAAGTACTTGAAGTCAGGGGTAGGGAGAGAATGGTTAGTAAGTAATTTAGTTAGATAGCCGAAGTGGCGAAACTGGCAGACGCGCACGCTTTAGGGGCGTGTTCAGCAATGAGTGTGGGTTCAAGTCCCACCTTCGGCACCAAATCGAAATAAAGAAAATTAGTTGTAAAATCTGCCTTAAATGAAATGTATAGCCGAAGTTGGACCGGGAGGAAGGGATCTTATTGGTATCCCAAGCCCGATGAGAAGGTTAGATTATAAGGAACTAGCTATTTACCCTGAGGGTTTATTACCGTGCGATGTGATGGTTGATTTCCAGCGCAACTGCCCATCAGTACCGATTGTAAGAGCAAACATATATCGTGCTCCTGAATTTGTGTCCAAGGTAACGGCGGCGGCTGGTCCCGTGGATATCCTGGGAATATTTAATGTAACAAATGATCCTGAAGGTGAAGAGTATCGACACAATCGAGGTCCATTTGCCGAATCTGTAAAAGGAGTATTGCCTGAAGGTGGCATGGTTTTTGTAAGTGAACAATATAGTTATCTAAAAGACGATCACATTCGCATGATAAGAGCTGATTTGACACGGGCAGGATTTCAAATAATAAATTATATGGATGATTTATGGAGATCAATGGCTACAATGGGATTGAGAAACACTGATGGAATGTACTTAAGGATTATGAGTATTTTACGGTCGGAGGAATATTCGTTTGACCGTTTCGCAATAGCAAGAAAAGTAACACCTTCTACCAAATAGTCAATCCTTTCTGCTGTCCCTTGGTTTGGAGTAAATGTACTACTGTTAATTCTCGCGCCTTCGCCTGAGTCATCTTTGCGATCCCAATAGATCCAAATACCTTGATATAATAGAGCCTTAGATTACTCAAAGCAGACTTGCCCGCCTACATCGACAGGAAGACCTGACGATGTGGAGGGTGCGCACGCTTTAGGGACGTGTTCAGCAATGAGTGTGGGTTCAAGTCCCATCTTGGACAGCCTGCTGGCTAGTCCCACCTTCGGCACCAGCAGTTGATCAAATGGTTAAGCCCAAAAACCTATATCTTCGTTATTTTATAGACGTACAAAATAACTAATGAGATAATATAAGTGCTTGAGGTGTCTTTTACTGTCAATGATCGATCTTATCTACTTCGAGAACTCCCTTGATACAGTAAGCTTCCTGGTAGTGCGAATTGAACAACACTTCCAAAAAATTTCGGATGTTTCAACACTGACATTGCTCCTTCTACTAAATAGGCAATCTTTTCTTCTGTCCCTTGGTTTGGAGTAAATGTACTACTGTCAATCATCTCTCCTTCGTCAATAATTGTAGATGGAGGAAACTGATTTGCTGTCAGATCAAGTTTTTTTCCATTCGGTAATATATTGAAAAAAATGCATCTCTTCCGGTGCTAGGTTTGGGTTTAATCTTCCCACATCAGATCTTCTGACTTCAAACCCAAAGACTCTTGAGGCAGCTATAGCAACTCCTAAACATTGACCATTAGCATCCTCTGGTTTCGAGCCACCTGTACCACAGAGAGTATTTGGACACCAAGTCCATTCAAAAGCTGATTGTATTATATCTTCAGCAGCGGGTGTGAGAGAATATTCATGTTCTATCATATCCTATATTATACTTCACAAACATAGAGCTGATAATTCATGAGACTGATCAGGATATACTTTCGAGGGGACTCCCCACCTGGGGGATGAGCGCGTGCTCTACCTCAGTGTATCAACGGACATGATTCGAAATTTGGTGGTAAAATGAGCGGCAGAACATACCAATTCCACTTATTTCATATGAACTTTTCAGAATACCAAAAACAAGCTCTGCGCACGAACATGACCAAAACCGACTTTCTCAAGGAGCTCATGCAACAAGTGCTCGGATTGGCTGATGAATCAGGCGAAGTACTCGCTATATTCAAAAAATGGATTCGCGATCATGATGCTGATCCAGCAAAGCTCGAAAAAGATAAACTCAAAAAAGAGCTCGGAGATATCCTCTGGTATATTGCCGTTGTCAGTCATGACCTAGGTATCAGCATGGATGACGTAGCAACCACAAATATTCAAAAGCTGGCGAGTAGGATGGATCGCAATAAGCTGACCGGATCGGGAGATGATAGATGACATCTATCCTGCGACTCCATTTCACTTGAACAGCGGAGGTATGTTTTGCATAGCTTCATACATAGCTTGATCATATTGCACCGTTTCAATGACCTTTCCATCTAGCAGTCTTCTATTTAGATCTCTGCGACTTTGGTTGAGTTGATTATGTCTTGATGTATATTTATCGTATGCAAAACCATGTCTTGAAGCATCCCACATCTCTGAGAATCCATTGCAAAATGCCTCTTGGGCATTAGGATTGGGTTTATTTCCTGTATAGCCCAGCGAGTTCACCTGGCATAGCTCAGTGACGAGTGGACGGACGGTATCAATTCCTGTCAGCCCCTGACCTTCATAGCCTGATGCAACATCGCTTCCAAGATGAACATATGCGTATGAAGCAAGCGTTGAGCCCGTATTTTCTTGACCTTTTAAGTATGCGTGAAGGGTAAATCCATTATTTGCTTTGGCAGCAACTAAATCTCTACTAGCCAAGCCATTGACATTCATTCCTTGCCATTTCTCATCAGGTAGTAGGTATATTGTTTTTGGTGTATTAACAGGCTCAATACGAGCTATATAGCTATTTGAGGTATATATTGGCGTTCCTTCTGGTTTGGTCTTTGGACTCATATCAGGGTTCAGTTCAAGAGTATATTCATTGATGGACCGTGACTTCTTTTGTGCTGATCTGATCACAGCGATGAGTGCCTCGAACCCTTCGGAGTTAACATGATGACCTGTTCCATTTTTGATATTCACTCCACCCACACCGAGCGTTTCTGTCGGAGTAAATCCAGGAACCTCTCCGTAGGTAGGAGGAGATTCATTGCGAGCACAACCAGTAAATACAGTTCCGGTGATTGCTATAACAGCCATCGCCCAGATCCTCTTCAGTGCCTCACTACGGTCCATTTTTTCATGCATGATTGACGCTTCTCTTCTCGGCATAGTTTGGGATTATATCATCGTACCCACACGTTTTTGTCGCATACTGATAGGCTGATCCGACTGACAGTATATAGTGATATAGATTGAGGTGGTGTGTTCCGATATGTCAAGATCATGCCCGTCTTTTTACCATAAAAAAGGTCGTCAGGTTGTCCTGACTATCTTGGAGATTTTCATCGATGATGTCAAAATCATATATCTGGGCCAGGATTTTTGGACCGAGTATCGCTGTATTTTTTTCAAGTATCCCAGATGCCACTCCTTGTGCAGCTTTTGCCGTATCGATATAGTCTCCTTCCCCACTGATTTGTCTATATGACGAATATCTCCGCTGGAGCGTGGATTTGCACTGTCTGAAGACTTGATCATGTGCACGTATCGAGGAAATATCTGCAAGAGACACATCTTTGCGCTTCATGAGATAGTGGCAGATCTGGATACTAAACTCTTCGAGGATATCGAATCGATACTTTGCCATCGCATATGTCGACTCCTGTACGATCCCACCAATCGCATTTTGGATAGCAAAGAGCCCACAATCGATCATACCCTCGTGGAGGTGCTTCAACACCCTTTCTGTTGTGTAGAGGTACTTAATTGTGTATTTTTTGATATTGTGTTTTTGCACATACTGCTGAAGCGCCTCTTCGTTAAAGCTCCCTTTTCCGCCCTGGATACCACACACAAGCGTTCCCTTCCTCACTCTCTTTGGGAGAAGTTTTTCGTACAGATGATCATAAGCGACTCCCAATCGGATCCTCATTTTTTTTGTGTATGCATTATACGTTTGCAAATTTTCGAATAGCTGCCATGAGTCATGACATGTTTGCTGCATGATCTCAAATAGTTTCTGTGCTCCTACTGTATCAATCGGCGATGGGTGCAAATGCATCTGCTGCACGAGTCGGCCGATGAAATGAGTTAATCCTTGTGAGTTCACCACCATTTTGTCATGTGCTTTCGCAGTCATCTCAAATACATTGAGTCCGTTTTTTTCAAAATACTGTTTCCAAAAAGTGTACTCTTCAGGAGTCGAGGTATTTCTGTCGAGCACGATAGGAAGACCTGCAAATCCTCCTTTGCTGCTGTCAGGACCAAACAATGGATGCGTCAGGAGCGCTCGACCCGTGGTATTTTTCAAATGCTTCGCAAACATTTTTTTGGGATATTCTTTTACTGAAAGCACATCAACCAAGAGGTGATGATCTATATATGCCACATGTTTCTTGAGCAACCGTTCAAACGACTCGATAGGCACACAATAAAACACCGTATCGGCGAATCCAAAAATATCCTGTGGACGATCTGTGTGATGGAACATTCGCACTTCAAAATCGTTTTCAAAAAGACGATTGAGTGTTTTTCCAAATCTACCGCATCCGACGATAGCGACTTTCTTCATATATAGTGATGTAATTGTGAAATATCAGATGAAAAGCTGAGACGGACATGGCGCACTCCGCCAGACCCAAATGCAGTGCCTGGCGTGACCAAGATATGTTTTGTCTTCATGAGTTCCATCGCATATTCAGCCGAGTCCCCGTACCTATCGGGGATTTTCGCCCAGAGATACAGGCTGCCCTGTGGGTCATATGTCTGTAGCCCAAGACCTGCACACATCTGTATCAGCATCTGTTTATTTTTTTGGTATTGGCCGATCATGTTCGCATGCCATGCCAGATCAGGATGAGTCAGCACATATGCACCGAGTTTCTGGAGCGGATATGAGAGGCCAGAATCAAATTGTGATTTCACTTTGGCGACGGCAGCTATGACCTCAGGGTTTCCCACGATCCATCCCATCCGAAATCCAGCAAAAGAGTACATTTTAGAAAATGACCCTATTTCGACTGCGACGTCGATGGCTCCCGGTACTTGCAATATGCTTGGAGACACATATCCATCATAGGCAATCTCCGCGTATGCGTTGTCATAGATGAGCCATATATTCCTCTTTTTGCAGAGTGCTACGAGTTGCTCGAGCTCCTCTCGTGATGCTACCTGTCCGGTAGGATTACTGGGGAAGTTCACCCAGATGAGTTTGGTCTTAGACGATATCTTTTGCTCTATTTCAGATATCGATAGTTTGAAATGTGTATCTTCGGGGAGAGAGTACGGCACTACCTTTGCTCCAAGCATTAGCGCCGGACCAACAAATGCCGGATATCCCGGGTTTGGCACAAGTATCTCATCTCCTTCATCTACCAGCGCAAGAGGGATATGACTCACGCCATCTTTGCCGCCAAGCAGCGGAAACAATTCATCCTTTTTCACATCCACGCCAAAGCGGGTTTTATACCACTGGATGAGTCCGTCAGAGAATGCAGGTATCGCACCATATCCTGGATACAGATAGCTCGCAGGTTCACTCATGTACTCTTTGAGCTTGTTCACATACTCGACACTTGGCGGAAATGTGGGCGAGCCCACACTGAGATCAAGTATTTTTTTCCCCGTTTCTTTCTCCCAGCTCCATGCGCTTTTGGCCAAGGATGCGAAAACGTACTCGTTAACTTTGTCTAGACGTCGCGCGGTGTGTTTCATATGATTGATTTTTCGATTCGTAATGCTTCTGAGTGGATTGTATCAAGGATTGTTTTCACAAATTCCCTCTTGAGTCCATACATATCAGCTTTTTGTAGCCTATCTTCGAGCACATGTGCCCAGCGACTGGCATCCAGAGGCGGTAGCATGCGCTCTTTTTTGATTTTGCCAACCTCGGACACTACTTGCAGTCGTTTGCATAGTACATCCAAGAGTTGATCATCCAACTCATCTATTTGATTTCTGAGTTCTTGTAGTTTATCCATATATTTTTTGTAATAAATAAAGATCGACCATGGTCAGCGCAGCCATCGCCTCCACGATCGGGACTGCGCGTGGCAATACGCAGGGATCATGCCTGCCTGACGCACGCAGCAGGACGGACTTTTTGGATGATGATATAGTTTCTTGCTCCTTTGCGATAGTAGAAGTAGGTTTGAACGCTACTCGAAAATGTATCGGCTCGCCGTTGGATATCCCTCCCTGTATTCCACCCGAATTATTCGTGCGGGTCTTCACGGTACCATCTTCGACAAAAAATGAATCATTATGCTCACTCCCCCTTTTGAGGGTACCTGCAAAACCTGATCCTATCTCAAATCCCTTCACCGCAGGTAGAGACAGCATGGCGGATCCAAGCCGCGCGGATACTTTGTCAAATACGGGCTCTCCCAACCCCGGGGGTGTATTGCGTATGACACATCTCACTATCCCTCCGACAGAATCACCTTGTTTGCCGACTGACGTGATGTGCTCGATCATTTTAGTGGCAGCGACGATATCTGGACAGCGCACGATCGTGGACTCAACATCTGTTTGAGTGATGGTGTTTATATCAACGACACTGTCAATATCTTGTACGCGCTCGACATAGGCTACGATCTCGATGCTCGCCTGCTCTGCCAATATTTTTTTGGCGACAGCGCCCGCTGCGACTCGAGCGAGTGTCTCGCGCGCACTTGCTCTGCCTCCGCCGCGGTGATCTCGTATTCCAAACTTTTTTGCATACGTGAAGTCAGCGTGTGATGGTCTATACACATCCTTCAAATGATCATAGTCATGCGATCGCGCATCTGCATTTTTTACCATAAGCATGATGGGTGTGCCGGTCGTTTTGCCCTCAAATACTCCCGAGTGGATTTCCACTATATCGGACTCCTTCCTCTGTGTGGTGATGGTACTTTGCCCCGGTCGTCGTCTATCGAGCTCTCTTTGAATATCTGAGGCACTCAGCAGCAGCCCTGCTGGACATCCATCGATGATGCAGCCCACGGATGTTCCGTGTGTTTCTCCAAATGTGGTTACTTTGAATAGTGTTCCGAATGTGTTTCCTGCCATAGTTATAATAATAATGTATAAATCGTTTTCATTTCTGCGCATGTCATTTGCCCGGGTGCCGTATCCGCTTCATGATCTAAACTTCCATACGTGAGCACTCCACCCAACAAGGGGGCAATGATCCTCGTTTGCTTTCCCAAGGCTCCCATACCTATTATGCAATATGCGTCGCTCTCCCTATTGTTCACAAGCAGGGTATAGAGGGTGTGGATGTCTTCCTCGCAGCGCACCATAGTGGCAATTTTTCTGATCTGTGGATGGAACACATCCATTCGCCTGCTGATATTCACAAGCTCATCAAGACCTGGTGTATGGTCAAAATCGTGATATGACACTATCGTCTTTGAGCGGCTCTTGATCGGGATCGCACACTGCCTTTCCTCGAGCGTCCTCAACTCAATATCGATGTATGCATACCCCATACGATATGCATCTGCGAAGACTGCCAGTCGTTTCTCCTCACTTTCTGTCCACCTTCCCCCCTCGTCTCGTCGACGACAGGTTATGATGCATTTTTTCTTTGACACATTTTTCAGTTGCTCGAGATGAAAGGAGCTCTGGTTGACTAAATGATCAAGCCGCAATTCAACCAGATCTGCGTGGGCCGCAGCTATGTTTGCTCGATGTATCAATTCATCTACTGTCTGTGCTGCTACTGCAGCGCATATGAGTGGTGATTTCATATATGTAAGGCATTTTTAAGTGTTTCACTCATCGTGTCCACTGGTGCTGGCACTCCGGTATACAACTCAAACTGTGCAATGCCTTGGTGCAAGAGCATCTCCACGCCGTATATGATCGTTGCGCCTTTGGACTTGCCTTGTCGGAGAAACTCTGTTTCATGCGGTACGTATACGATATCCATGAGTATTTGTGCACGATGTATGGAGCACGTTTGGATGGGGACCTCGACAATATGCGGATGCATGCCAATAGATGTGGCATTGATGATGATATCTTGTGATGAGATGAAGTCATTGCTAGCATTATCAATCCACAAACAGTGAAATTCGTCAGCCAACGCACGAGCTCGTTCAGCTGTCCTGTTGACGATGGTCACGTGTGCTTTCTCATGCATGAGGCCATAGACGATAGCCCGTGCTGCTCCACCTGCACCGATGACCAAAACATTTTTGCCTCTCAGATCACCCCTTTGTTTCAGGGGTGTGATGGCTCCTATCCAATCGGTGTTGTATCCGATGAGATGGCCTTGATCGTTCACGATCGTATTGACTGCACCTATTTTTTGCGCCGTTTCATCGACCATATCAAGATATAGGATGACCGCTGTTTTGTGGGGGACCGTACAGGTCAAGCCACGTATTCCAAGCGTCCTGACAGCTTCGACTGTCTCTTTTATTTTCTCTACCTTGACCTGCGCTGCGAGATAGACGAATTCCTCGCCGAGCCCCACTGCCTCGTACGCAGTATTGTGCATGAGTGGTGATAGTGAATGGCTCACGGGATCTCCGATGATGAGACAGATTTTGGTGCGTGCTGTTTTCATATGGTGTGTAAAATAATTTCTGATATTTCAGATACTGATCGTCCGTCCGTCATGACGGTCATATCTGCATATGCTCTGTAGAGTCCTTGCCGCAAAGTAAATAGTGTTTTTGCTGCTTTGATATCAGCAAACAATGGACGTGTTGTATCATGCGCTAATCGCTGTTTGATGACAGCAAACGATGTCGCGAGGAAAACTACCTTTGCGTTCCGTCTCATATAGTCGATACATATTTTGTTCATGATCATTCCTCCACCTGTTGATATCACGGTATTCACACGATCTCCACACATTTTCGCTACCTGTATCTCTAGTTCGCGAAAAGCAATCTCTCCATCATGAAAAAATATATCGGCGATACTGTTTCGTCCTGACTGTTGCAATACCAGCTCATCAGTCTCTATTTTTGCACACCCCCGTGTACGAGCGAGCATCTCAGCTACTGAGCTTTTACCGCTTCCCATGAATCCGATCAAGATGATATTCATATTTGTTTTACGCGAATTCCTAACGTCTGAAGTGTTTCCCAATATTCAGGAAATGATTTGTTAACTACCTGAGGATCTTCGATTTGTACCCCTTTCGTCACGGCTCCAGCGATTGAGAACGCCATCGCCATACGATGATCCTGGTATGTATGTATTCGCGCACCATGGGGTGATCCTCCGTAGATCGTCAGCGAGTCATCAGTCGCATCGCACGAGATCCCTATTTTTTCGAGTTCTGTTTTGGTCGCGCTGATCCGATCTGTTTCTTTTACACGCAGAGTTGAAAGTCCACGTATATGGGTCGTCCCAACAGCGCATGCTGCGACGACCGCCAGCGTTTGTGCGGTGTCTGGCATAGAGCTCATATCAGCAGAAATACTGCTCAGTTTCTGCGGGCCTATGACGGTGATGCTCGATTTCTTTTTTACCACGGTGCAGCCCATCTGTTCGAGCAGATCTGGGAATCGTATATCCCCCTGCGCCGAGTGCGGATTGAGGTTTGATACGGTTATCGTACTCCCGGTGACTGCTGCGAGCGCAAAAAGATATGATGCGCTTGATGCGTCTCCCTCTATCTGGTACTGTTTGGACGGCTGTGACGTGTGTGGAGCCACAGAGTACTTCGTATAGTGATCATTGTGCACACCTATGCCATAGGATCTGAGACTATCCATCGTCATATCAATATATGATTTCGAAATTTGCTCTCCAGTGATGGTGATTTCCAAACCGTCTTTCAATGTCCCAGCAATCAGGAGCAGAGCACTAACATACTGACTACTCACCGTGCCTCGTATCATAACGTGCGATGAGGATATAGATCCTCCACGGATCAGCAGAGGTGGGTACCCCTCTTTTCCCGTGCATTGTATATCTGCTCCCATATCGCGCAGAGCCAGAACCAGATCATTGATAGGTCGCTCTCGCATGCGTACCGATCCATCGAGGACTATTGCACCGGGGACGAGGCAGCACACCGCAGTGAGGAATCGCATCGCAGTCCCTGCATGTCCCACATCAAGCGTGGTGTTTTGCTGTTTGAAAACTCCTCCACATCCTCTCACTGTGCACGTCGTCGCATCTATCTCAGTGATATCTACCCCGAGTGTACAGAGACACGTGATGAGCACATGGCTATCGTCGCTCATAGAGAGCGACGATAGCCTACTGACACCTTTTGCGAGTGCAGCGAGGATGAGCGCACGGTTGGTATAACTTTTGGATCCTCCTACCTGTGCTGACCCACTCCACTTTTTATTCGGAGGGATTATTTCTATCGTATTCATTGTGACGAGATAACTGATAATAGACTTGCTTTGATGATGTTTGGCTCGACGATCTTGTCTGATTCAACTGATCCGATGGATATGGGAAGCGAGAAGTGAGGTACTTTTTTCACATTCTTTTTATCTTTTTCCATAAGAGATAGGATCTGTGACAGATTCCCTAGTGCACATCTCGTCGGTAATCCAGCGCTTCTGATCAGCGACACGATAGATTCCTCTTCGCTTGTGCTGATCATCCCCATATCTCTACTCATACGTGTTTCAGCGACCATCCCTATCGCCACAGCCTCACCATGCAGCAGTGGTGATTTTGACCGCATGCTCAGCGACTCGATCGCATGTCCGACCGTATGGCCGAAATTGAGCTGCTTGCGGATGCCCAGTTTTTCCTCTTCATCACGTTCAACTACATCCTTTTTTATTCGCAGGGAGCGCGTTATGATCTCGATCAATGTGCCATCATCGATTGTTTGCAGCGATCCCCCATCGATATCAGCGAACCATTTCTTGTCCGCGATCACCGCGTGCTTGATGATCTCTGCCCATCCAGAGATACGTTCGCGCGCAGGCAACGTGTGTAGTGTCTGCACATCGATGATGACTGCGCTTGGAGGGTAAAATACTCCCACGCTATTTTTAACACCATTGAAATCTATAGCCGTTTTCCCACCAATGCTCGCATCGACCTGAGCGAGTAGCGTCGTTGGTATATGCACAACGGGGATACCGCGCATATAGGTAGCTGCTGCAAATCCACCTATATCGCTCACGACACCGCCTCCAAGGGTGATGATCACCGATGATCGATCGATCCCAGCCTTGAGCATCTTTCGCCAGATGGTCATCAGGGTTCGAATGGTTTTATTCTGCTCTCCCGATGGTATAGATATGACCACTCCTTTTTGGTTCGCGAGTGATTTTTGGAGAGCCGCCAACCAGTGGCTCGCCACAACATCGTCGGTGATGATACATACCGACAAAGCATCACGCACGACAGGGATATGGCGCACATGCGCCATAGTGCCACTCCCTATATGTATGGGGTACGATCGATCGGTTCGTTTTTGGGTTACGGTGACTGTTTTCATATATATGCTTTTAAACAGGAGATACAAGCTCTCTGAACTCTGATAATTGTTCGCACAGATCCCCAAGCTCCTTATGAGTGATATGTTGATCCGTATCGGTAGTCGAAGTCCCCGCTTCGATGAGAAGACCGTCATAGACGTATTCCCCAGTGTCAGTGGTCATCTTCATCGCCTCGACAGATCCACGCACGATATCATCTCGCAAGAGTGGGCCATATGAGTGCGACGGATCAAAGTAGACCTGCATCCCCTGCTCCTTCATGTGCTTTGACGTCTCATGGAGTGGCAGATTACGATACTTTCCATTTTCAGGTGACTCAACACCTCTTTGGATCATAATCACATTGTCGGGCGCAAGGTGTCCGTGTGCGTACGTAGACAATCCTGCCCACGTTTTCTCCATCCCCACCCATTTGCCATTTTTGATCCCGACGGACCACCCATTTTTTTGAGCGAATGCAGCCATTTGCATGACGGGCCACCCGAGTTGGTTCACGGCAGGACTCCAGATGAGCACCTTGTCATTGAACACTTCATCTTGGATACAAGGGAGCTGCACAAGTGGACTCATGACCTCGAAACCGACGCTGAGTCCCGTCTCTTTGCACAATTGCTTTGCGATCGTTACGGTAGGCGGCTCCTCGAACTCTGAGGGGCCTTGTCCGTCGACGAGACGTGCATGGTTTCTCATGAAAACTGCATAATCGATGCCCATGTTATTACCATCGAGTGACAAGCTCGTGCGAGATTTCAATCCGACCAGTCGAGTTCCTTTGATGGCTCGCTTTCCTTTGACAGTAATATCGGCTATTTCATATAGCTCGTTGATATTCATCGGGTTGAGCGAGCAAGGGCCCGCGATGACGGTGATTGTGTGATTTTGTTTGGTATGCATAAAAGTATAAAAAGTAATATGTGTGTACCTGGGTTTACTGATATCGTGTAAATCGTTTCATTTTAAAATTGAAATTATTAAAAAACCCCGCGTGTGCGGGGTGTATTTTGCATATGCAAATACCTCCCGCTAGAGGGGATAAAAGTAAAAGCCAAATTGACATATATTGCTGTGAAGGGCCGAAACCATATGACAGATCGAGATCTGACTTGATAGGGTATGTGCCGTGCTGTTTGATTGAGTATGTGTGTCCATGTGTATTGTCCAAAAACTAAAAAACCCCGCTTTCGGCGGGGTTGATTTCTTTTTTTATATGAAAATCAGCCCGCCTGATGCAGGGTAAAATAGAAATAGATTTGTGAGTTGAACGTATGTGCGCTTTTCATAGACCACGGTAATTGTACCATATATTTTATTTTCAATACAATCTTCATATCTTGGATATTCATTTGTTATGATATGAATCTATGAGAACCTCGCTGTACAGATACCTTGCCGTATTTCTTTGTGTTGTTATTGGGCTACTGATATCAACGCATTCCCCCGTATTTGCTGATGAGGGTGTTGCTACATCGCCTACGACCTCACCCGTACGTATCCTCACCTTTGTGCGTGATGGATGTGCTCACTGCGCAGCGCTTGATGAATACCTCAATGAGCTCAAAAATACCCGGAGTGATTTTGTGGTTGAGTCGTACAATCTCGGCAATACGACCCAAAAAGACGTATGGGATCAGTTCACTGCGTCCAAAAAACTGAGTAAAGTCACGCCCATCACTATAGTCGGCGCCCAATATATCGTCGGTTTTGACACGGCTCAGACGACGGGGGCAGTCATCCGTGATCTGATCGATCAGGCGGTTAAAAAGGGTCAGTCATATGATCTCCTCCATGCGCAGCCGTTGGGCACGTCACAAAATGCATGTGATGAGTCCGGCCTCACCCCATGTGCGGTGAATGCGAAACCATCACAGCTTGTCACACTTCCGCTCATCGGGACAATATCTTCGAGTAGCTATCCTCTGTTCATACTCGCGGCGATACTGGGTTTTTTTGATGGATTCAATCCGTGCGCGATGTGGGTGCTTGTTTCTTTCTTGGCTATCCTTTCGCAAGTTGGCGACCGTCGACGTATGTTACTGTTTGCCGGTACATTTATCGTAGCAGAGGCTGTCATGTACTACCTCATTCTGACCGTATGGTTTCAGACATGGGACTTTGTGCAGCTTGATCGGTTTGTGACGCCGACAGTTGGCCTTGTGTCGATTGTTGGAGGTCTTCTTTTCCTTCGTGAATGGCGCAAAAAAGAGCTTGCATGTAAAGTGGCCAGTCCACAAGAGCGCTCAAAAACAGTGCAAAAGATCAAACATCTCGCTACGCGTCCTTTTACAATCATTACGTTTCTCGGTATCTTGGGCGTCGCTTTCTCAGTCAATATCATTGAGTTTGCCTGCTCAGTCGGCATACCACAAGCATTTACAAAGATATTAGAAATCAATCACGTTGGATTCCTGAAGTCTCAATTTTTCATTTCAATATATATCCTGATGTATATGATCGATGATTTCATTGTGTTTGCATTTGCTTTGTATAGTTTTGACAAACTGTCGCATACCAACAAATACGCGCGTATTTCAAATCTAGTAGGTGGTATAGTCCTTGTTCTCCTTGGATTACTCCTCATCTTGAAGCCAGGTGCATTGCAGTTTTGAGATTCGTACCTTTCTCACTTTTCTAGATCAAGGATTTTGTCTATTTTGATTTGAGCAACAAACTCCGACACGTGAGACACGAGTATCATCGCTCCCTTGTATGCATCGAGAGCCGCAGCGATGCGAGGGATGTGACGGAAGTTGATGTGATTCGTCGGCTCATCGAGGATGAGAAGTCCTGGTTTTTGGAGGACCAATCGAGCAAATGCAACGAGCCCTTTTTGACCTTCGGATAGGTGGCCTATTTTGGTATTGATCAGATGTGAATTGATCAGGAATCCCGCAGCTACCGCACGGTAGCGCTCCTCATTGAGTGGTTCACCAGATGCGGTGATCGCATTCACGAGCGATTCATTCACCGTTTCTTCAAAGTTCAACATTGAGAAGTCCTGTCGATAATATCCGATCCGTACTCCTGGCTGCATAGTCGCTCCCGGAGCAGTACCGTGGGCCAAAGACTCGATGAGTGTACTTTTGCCGATACCATTTGGACCGACGATCTGGAGATGTTCCCCACGTGATAGAAAAATTGTCGCCTTTTTATTAATAGGCTGGTGATCATGGATGACGGTGTATGAGTTGATCTGCAGCACGTCGCTCTCTATCCCCTCTTGAGCCGGGATGGTAAAGGGGCGGATTGTTTTGTCTTCTTTTCTGACTTCGACTTTTTCACTTTCGAGTTGTTCAACTTTTTCATACATTTTTTTGGCAACATTGCGCATCTTGCCACCCTTTTGTGCAAAGAAGTTCGCATTGTCTTTTTTCTCTTGGATCTCACGAGCCATGAGAGCATTTTGCCTATTTTGTTTCTCGATCCGTGCAGCTATTTCAGCGACGACGTCGTTGTAGTCTCCAGCGTATTGTTCGACTTTTTTGGTATGACTATCGAGATAGAGCACTCCCTGAGTGAATGCATTGAGAAACTCAGCGTCGTGGGAGATGACTACGCAACTCTTTTGATAATTCATAAGAAAATCAGTCAGATGGTAGATGCCGGTATGATCGAGATTGTTGGTTGGCTCATCCAAGAGGAGTACATCTGGCTCTTGGATCAGGGCAGCAGCCAGGAGTAGACGCGCCTGTTGACCACCAGAAAAAGACGAAATGACTTTTTCTGCCGGAGCCTTGAGATGGACTACATCGAGCACTGCGCTCATCTTTCGGCGCACTTCGTGGATCTCGCCGATGTAGTACTTCTGAAAGTACTCCTCTACAGTGAGCAACTTGTCACTGGCGGGCATGACTTGAAAAGCAGTGGCGATGGTTGCACCTTTCTCTATCGATATCTGACCTGACTCAGTTTTCATCTCTCCAGTGATCAGTTTGAAAAGGGTGCTTTTGCCCGCACCATTTTGACCCATGAGGGCGACTTTCATACCGCGGCGGATGGAGAAACCAACCTGATCGAGGATCTGATGATCGTGTCCAAAGACAAAAGAGACTGTAGAAAATCTGATGATAGTATCCATAGCTGATGGGTTATTGTTTTGCCAGAATCTGATCCATGACCATGCTCATATGATCGAGCTTGGCAATGATTGATTTCATCAAAGCATCTGTGTGCGCACTTTGACTTTCCTGACTCTGGACAAGAGGTTTCGCTTTTGCCAGTGGCGTAGCATTGTTGAGTGCACCTGGTGCTGAGGTGCCGTTGGCAGCACGGAAGCACTTCGCACAGTAGACAGGTTTCAGTCCGTTAGGCTTAAAAGGTACTTCGCACGCCTTGCCACATGTGGCGCAGATAGCAGGATGCGATCCATCACGATGACCACCTGAGCGGTTGAAGCCAGGTTTGACATAGGATGGTTTCTCAAATCGGCCTTTGAAACCGTCCTGATCTCCGCCTGCTGGTTTGTTTGATTTTCTGTAGTCTGGCATAAATGGGGATGAATAAGAGGCTTAACATGGATATGGGTTATCCTGATGCTCTATGATACCATTACATACACTATATATCTATAGGATATATTTGAATCTATCTAGGTGCGAAGAAGGACACACAAGAAAAGTCTGTTTGTGACGGTATATGGCTCTGTTGAACTGTAGTATGATCCGTTATTTTTTCTTATTCTTTTTGGGTTTTTTGACTTCTTTTTTGTGTGAATTGTTGCCTTTTGCCATATATATCGCGATTGGTAATAGATCATAGTAGCACACAACGAGCCTAAAACCTAGTTGTATCGTGCATAATCCTCCACTCACATGCGTTTCAATGAGTGTGGATCAGCGACACGGAGCATGCTGTCTGCCCACACGGTCATCTCGTAGATATTGGGGATCTTTGGCTCAAAGGATTTGAGCTTAGTTAAGGGTACCCACTGATATTCACTGTACTCGTTGTTCAAGCGGATCTCTCCTCCCTGATAGATCGCTGGATAGTGTGGCAGTATCATATGCGATCCGTCCTTTTTGACAAAGAAGGTGTTATTCGTGCAGGTCAGCAGTATTTTCATCGTACATGTGCTGCCAACCTCCTCATCACGTTCGCGACGGAGCCCAGCGAGGATTGATCCGTCAGTCACCTCCATCTTCCCGCCGATGAACGAATAGATCTCATCGTAGTCATTCTCTCCTTTTCGTCTGGCCAGAAGTACTGCATCACGACTTGTGCTGAGCAGGACTATTTTCTGACAATATTGAAATAGGTATGGTGAAGTATTCATAGGAGAGATTATACAAATGTTTGGTTCTGTATGTTTCATCGTTCATGGTCCATGTTCTATGTTCCATGTTTCAGGGTTTTCTTTCACGTTTCATGGTTTATCTTTCATGTTTCACCTTCTATGTTTCATATTCTATATTTCATAATTTTCTGATATCATGTCTCGATGCCTACAGAATTTGAGTGTACACCTGCGTGTAACTATTGTGGAGCAAAGGCCTGGAATGCTGAGGCTCAGGCAGAGGTATGTGATGTTAAGGGTGCGATATTCAGCTACGATAGGACGAAACACACATTTTTGCCCAACACAGGTTGCCCTAAAGGATTAGAAAGAGGTGGTGCTCACAATCTATCACCAGGATCACAACCTGGTGGAAGCCATCCTGCGACTGCAGCGGAAATTCTCAGTTTCTTAAGATCAAAAAATAAATAGTTTGCGCTGACAGTATCTACGTGCGAGATGGGCACTGCATATTCTAGATGGATGAAATAGTGTAAGTCGATCTGTATTTACTCTTGATATGTTATACTTACTCCATCATGACATACGCCTTTATCACCTCTTCTGTCCGTCGTACAGCCACGGGTGATGGTGCTATGGCATAAAACACATTTTTTGCACACCAAACCCCGCTTTCAAAAGCGGGGTTATTTTTTTATCAATTTTTATTCGCACATGTCTACACTTTGGAAAAAACAAATCGAAATACCCGCTCTCATCAATCATTTTGTGTCTGCTGACAATGCTCATCTTGATCAGAGACTGGTGCAGTATGACTGTGTCGCCTCTATCGCCCATGCGTGTATGTTGCTTAAGATAGGTTTATTGACACAGAAAGAGTACGAGGACATACACTCAGCATTGACGCAGATAGTGCAAATGGACACAGAGGGGAAATTCGTCATCGGTACCGAGGATGAGGATGTGCACACCAAAATCGAAAATCAATTAGCAAAGATGATCGGTGATGCAGGTCTCAAGATCCATACGGCGCGGAGTCGAAACGATCAGGTACTCGTCGCCCTCAAACTATGGACCAAAGAATATCTAGTGAAAATATCCACCCTTCTCCTTGATACAGCTGCTGATTTTGCTGCAAAAGCCGTGCAGTATCGGGATATACCCATCCCTGGCTATACGCATATGCAAAGAGCGATGCCCTCGTCTCTCGGACAGTGGCTCGGCAGTTTTGCAGAGTCACTCAAGCAGGACACTCAGTCACTACAGTACGCGTATGAGTATGCTGATACATGTCCGCTCGGAAGTGCAGCGTCATATGGTGTGCCACTGACCATCGATAGACAGATGGTGAGCGATCTCCTTGGGTTCGCGCAAGTTGATCGAAATGTCCTCACTGCACAGATGTCTCGAGCCAAGTCACACGCATCAGTCCTCCATGCGTGCACACAGGTGATGTTGACGCTCGCACGATGGGCCGAGGATGTGCTCATATACTCCACCTCAGAGTTTGACTTCATCCATCTATCTGAGACTGTATGCACAGGTTCATCCATCATGCCACAAAAAAAGAACGCCGATATACTCGAGCTCATACGATCGCGGACCCACACCGTGATCGGATACGAGAGCATCGTATGCAATAGTGCGACAGGATTGATGTCGGGGTACAACAGCGATGTCCAAGAGTCGAAGCGCTTTCTCTTTGAATCAGTCGACACGGTGATCGAAAGCTTACAGATAGTCCAACTGGTGCTCGATACGATGTCTCCGAACAAGGAAAAGCTGCATACGAGCATCACCTCAGATCTCACCGCTACGCAATCTGCGTATGAGCTCGTAGCAGATGGAGTGCCTTTCCGGACGGCCTATAAACAGATCAGTGCCAAGCTAAAACAGCTCCAGGCTATCCCCTATGCCACAGTCATCGAGAAAAGCACCCATATAGGTGGTCTTGGAAATCTACAACTTGATCAGACACAGGCAGAGATCAAATCAGAGATGAAAAAGTGGACATCCCGACACGCGCAATATCAGAAAGTCTACCAATCATTACTATCATCCCTATGATCATATACCCCATCCGTACGTGGCGAGAGTACGATCTCTCGCAAAACCAAATCATTACACTATTTATTTACTAAAATGGAAAAACATATTACATACAAAAAAGTCGCGAGTTACGAAGCAGAATACGGGGATATCAAAAAAGTACTTCTCCTCTATTCGGGTGGACTAGATACATCAGTGATCCTCAAATGGCTCCAAGATGTCTACAAAGTCAAGGTGATCACTCTCACTCTCGATATTGGTCAGCAAAAGGACGATCTCGAAGCAGTCAAGCAAAAGGCGCTGACCTTCGGCGCTGAGAAAGCATTTGTGCATGATGCAAAAGATGAGTTCGCCAACTTGATTCTATCCAAAGGGATCAAGGCAAACGCGAGCTATCAAGGGGACTATCATCTGTCTACCCCAATGGGCCGGGTCATCACTTCTCAAATTGCCGTGGAGTATGCCCTCGAGCATGGAGTAGATGCTATCGCACACGGATGCACCGGAAAGGGAAATGATCAGGTGAGATTTGATGGATACATCACCACACTTGCCCCAAAGCTCAAAGTCATCGCTCCTATCAGAGAGTGGCATATGTCGCGAGATGAAGAGATCGCGTATGCCAAAGAAAATAAAATCCCCGTCACCGCAAAGAAGGACTTCCCCTACAGTGTCGATGACAATATGTGGGGCATGACCTGGGAGGGTGGTGAGATTGAGGATTTCACGAAAGTGCCTCATATCGAAAAGTTTTTGACGGCGTATACGTTACCCGAAAAGTCTAAGCTCAAAAAAGAGCTCGTGACTCTCACGTTCAAAAAGGGTATTCCAACACATATCAATGGTGTTGCATATCCACTTAGTAAGCTGATTCAGAAGCTCAACGAGATGGGAGGAGCTCATGGAGTCGGGATCACCCACGTGATCGAGGATAGACTGGTGGGACTCAAAAGTAGAGGTGTCTATGAGCAGCCAGGCGCACATGTCATCATCACTGCTCACAAGGTGCTTGAGCAAGCGGTGTGCACGCGACACCTCAATGAGACCAAAAGTGCCTTGGATACGAAATGGGCATACATGTGCTACGGAGCACTGTGGCATGATCCGCTCATGGATGCTATCCATGCATTCCAGGATAGTGTGAATGAGAAGGTGACAGGCATCGTCACTCTCGCTTTGTACACGGGTGTAGTAGAAGTCGTTGCACTCGACTCGCCATATACTCTGCACTCAGCATCGTTTAATGTAGGTGAAGGGTATAACTATAATGTGAATGCGAGTGCCGGATTTGTCGAGGTGTACACACTGCAAATGCGAATGGCAAAGCAGAGAAAGTGACGAACGGCGACTTAGTCCATCCCGCAGAGCGGGACAAGTACAGTCCATAAAGTCCGTAAAGTCCGTAAAGTGTCACTTCGAGCCTGTCGAGAAGTGAACCGATAGTCCGCCAGGTACCGTACGGTACCTGGCGGGGTGTGTCATGAATCGATGCGGGGTCGAGAAGCATGCCTGCCCGCCTAACAAAGAAGTTGTTGGCGGGTCATCCCGGGCTTTCCTGTCACGCTCTGCGGACCTGTCGCGCTCTGCGCGATCCCGGGATCTATTCTGCAAAGTCACACCACAGTGTCATCCCGTTGAAAAACGGGATCCATCTTCCTAGAGGGGAGTAAGGAATCACGGAGCCGCAGCAAAGGTAGCATCTCCTTGAGCGCTGCCGTCATACAGACTTCCCCAATAGACGGTGGTGGGCACAGTCCCAAATCCAGCAGGAATACTGCTGAGTGTGATATTGACCACACTATTCACACTGAGAGTCATGGTACTGGCACCAACATAGGCAAGCTTCATGGTGTATGTCGTACCTGCAGCTATAGCACCCGTAGCATCCCACGTCCCCGTCACGAGAGTACCATTCATGACTGCGCTCAGAGTCAGTATATTTGCAGCACTCCAATACAGATGGACTCGGTCATTGGTATTGTTATACAGCGTAGCAACGTATGCTCCATTACTATTCTGTTTGAAGCTATATGCTTGAGCAGCTGAGTGTCGAGGAGTGTAATTGAACGATATCTCACCTACTGTTCTGGTGAGGTTGTTCACATTTTGAGTCAATGAGTCATATCCATCGACTCGTACTCCACTCGCTTCAGTACTATTGGCCAGTGAGGCTGGAGTAAGGGTGAGGGTGATGGGAGTGAGAAGGAATGCATAGATGTCATCGAAATACCCGGTCACCGAGCTATTAGATCTGTCCAGGAAATATCTCTGCCAGTCCGTATTCCGTTTGTTTCTAACTGACTTTACAAGTTCCCATTGATTATTTGTTGTATTCCATGCTCTATTACCAGCTGTGTTACCATAAATCCCTGTTCCCGAGAGATTTTGAAGATAATAATCTGAAACATGTTGGCAAAGAGTATTTGCTGTTCCATACGCGAATACGCCATATCCTATGAAATCACCCAGCGAACCACCACTGTTCTCATTTATAGCTCCTGCATATCCTCCATTATATTTTAAAGATGAGGCACCTGAATGGACTATTGTAGTTTCTTGAGAGGAGCCTCCGACAGGCACGCCCCAATTTTCCCATGCAGTTGGTAACCATGGATTTCCAGAACCTGTCTCAAATGAGGGGGCATTTTCCAAATTCCCCAACACCTCCACCTGATGCCAGCTACAGGTCCCGGTGGTAGCAGTATTCAGAAGGTGTATCTGTTCTGTCTCTGCTGCTGGTGTCTGCCAAGTGAAGATATATACAGTGGGTGCTGTCCTCGTACTAGTAGTAGTCCCTGCAAGAGACGTAACAAGGGTAGTCCCATCTGCTCTGAATACTTTAATCATAGGATTACACGTACCATCACTATTGCCTATGGCTCGTAACACGTAGTTTGCTCCTGATGCAAGAGAAGCAGTGGTATAGGAGATGCCTTGATTTGCAGTACCAGCTGATGCTACTGAGTATCCTCCTGAGAATATCTTTGATCCGGTAGCGAGTGCAGCTACGGTCACTGGACTTCCTCCTGCATTCTGTGCACTCCATCCATCACTGGTATATGTCCCATTCATCATATATCCCCCTGTATTTGTGGTATTGGTATACAGGAGATTACTGGCATGAGGATGACTCCATGCCTCACCGGTAGTACCGAGTGCTCCTACCGTACTATTCGTTGGTAATGCAAATACGACATCCCAGGAGCCCGTGACTAAGGTAGGATCTCTTCCGGTACCTCCATTGTAGATCTGGGTTAACTCATCACCATTGCCTACGTTGATGCCTGATGGTGTTGTTGCTTCGTAGAGAGGACGTCTGTATATCGTAAGGCCTTGGATGAGGGCGTTGGCAAAAGTTTGGTTTGATTGTGACCCAATATAAAAAAAACTTGTTGAGGTAAACCCGTTTAAGATAGTCATGCCAAAATTATGACTACCGTTAATGCTTATGGAAAAATGGTTAGTGCCATCTAACGTGCCACCGGTAGCCCACCGAAATACAACATTGTAAGTCGTTCCTGCTGTCCATCCGGACACATCAACGTCATATGACCTCCACGTACCATCATTCACTGATACTCCTAAACGATTGTTTGTCCCCTTAAATAAGTAAAATTGATTATTATTTAGAATTTCATGCCTTATCCCATCATTTCCATTCCATTCCGGGGTTATCCATAAAACTATCGATCCTTGATTGGTATCAAAATTTGGATAGAAGTTCCCGTTAATTAGTGTTCCGGTCGTGGCCGTTAAACTATCACCTGTTCCAGTTCCATCTGCCTTCCCCTGTACCATCACTCCCGCTGCAAACGGTCCTGCAGGAGGAGTCCTCTTGGCTAGAGCAGGAGTAAAGGTACCTGCTGCAAATGCCATGATGGTAGAAGGAGGAGTGATGAACTCATCTGCTACTTGACCATACACAGCTACATTCACTCCAGACTGATTTACGAGTGATATCCCTGTCGGTGAATACACCCCTATCTTCCCTGAGCTATTGGCTACGACACTGTATCCCGTACTGTATGTACTCCCACAGTCTTTCACTATACTCCCTGGACTATTGGGATCTATAGGTAATCCAGCTATATGAGTAGATAGGAGACCACATAGGTCTGCCTCAGGACCTCCTGAGTTCTTAGCAATAGGTTTCGGTGTATTGAGGGGATACATCTGTGTAGGAACTACTCCTTTCATAGATACCAGATATGTATCGAGTGACTTCCCCAGAGTAGATACGTCAGAAGATCTCTTTGTCTGTTGAGCAGCAGCAAACATACGGAAGGGATTCACCGCTACGATAACTACTGTCATAAGGACAGCAATAATTCCGGTAGCTACTAATAACTCTATGAGGGTAAACCCAGCATGAGAAGAAGAACGGTACGGGACCATACAAACAGTATACGCAAAGGGAGTCTATAAAGTCTATAAAGTCGTAAAGTCTGTAAAGTTGGGGGTCATCACGTCGAAGGTCTAAGGGAAAACAGTTATCAGGTTCTCAAGTCTAGGGTCATCCTGAACCCCGAAGGGGCCACCTCGTGGCTCGATTCGGGATCCTTGGCACGAGATCCTTCGCTACTCTCAGGATGACTCCAAGGAGAATGGATCCCGTTTTTCAACGGGATGACACCATAGTGTCACTTTGCAGACTTTAAGACTTTATGGACTAAATCGTCGACGTTTGACCTGAAGACGTTCGACCTGACTCGTCCCGCTCTGCGGGATGACTCTCAGTCTTTCTTCATTCATTTTAAATTCTAAATTATTAATTATTAATTGATTCTCGCCTACCTTCCGTTATTGTACATATCGAATATCTGCGCAGCGGTTAACGCTACGTCAGTCACAAAGGGTTCGTCGATGGAGCCGTTGAAACAACGATAAGAGATGTCACTTTTACTCCCACTTGTAGAAGCGCCACTTGAGGAACAAGCTACTCTAAAGGCGAGATAATTTTCGTTAGCTGCATAACTATATCCAGATGTGCTGTTAGTGCCATTAAGAACGCCATCTACATAAAACTGGTGGCTGCCACTATTTAATACTAACGTGTAATAGTGCCAATTTGTGTCTGAAGGATAGCTACCAATACTTATGTTCGCAGTTAGATGTCCTACTACGTTACCACTTGAATCTATGGAAATTCCGCCTTTGCCAACGCCATCAGTCCAATTAATTGCGCCTACTATGGTGGCATAGTCGCCACCACCAAAATTACCAGCTCTTTTTGCCCACACACCATAAGTTCTAGCTCCTACAATCTGAAAATCTGTTTTTCTTATTTCATAACCAGCAGGAACTTTTGACCCAGCTATTGGCAAAATGCCACCTTGATTACCACTAGCCCACCCTCTCGTCGCCATGGCTTTAGTGGTGTAAATAGGGATGTCTTTGTTACCTGCGCCACTCGCTGTTCCCAAATAGCCCCAAGAGGTAGTGTTATCGGAGTTCGTAACGACAATCATGTAGGCCGCATTGCCGCTGGTTGTTTGATACGTACTAAAGTCCATTCCGTCATCTTCGAAAGATGCTGCCGTAGTGTCATTCCAAGCCCCAGTGTTGTAGCTTAAAGTTCCGACGTTGACTGCATATGTCTTTTGGCGTACATATCCACTTGATCCATCAAAGGTATAGGCAGTATTCCGTATACCCGTAGCATTAGATACCACTCCTGTCGTACTCCCCTGTACAGACAGACTATTACTTGATCCTCCTGAGTCTGCGACAGGAGTCCATGCTTTCAGGGAGAGAGCTACGTTGTCCAGGGGGGTGACGGAGATGTCGTCGACATAAAAGGTGGCTGCTCCTGACGTTGGGAAAACGAGTATCCTCTCCGCGTTACTGGTAGTAGTCGCGATGCTTACCATCGAAAGTTTTTGCCATGATCCTGAAGTCGTTGTGCTTGCGGATCCAGGCAGATAGGCCTGATTCGTCCTTAACTTTAATCCGGCTCCTGAGGATAAATATACCCAAGCACTTACCAAATATGCATTTCCTGCAACAATATTCATATTAACTAAGGAGTTAGAAATCGGGCCTTGACTGCCCCCTGAGGCGACAATTTTCTGGCTGTACGATCCACTATGAACAATAGTTGATTCACGTGATGCTGTGGTAGCTGCGTACCAACCCCAACCAGTTGCTAATCCATTCTTCACATCAAATACTGCATTCGTCGCTATTGTTCCACTCCCTCCGGTAAAATCTACGGTCACTGAGTTAGCATCGGATGTAGTAATATAACCAAAGTTCGTACCATCTGTCGCTACAAGACCCGCAAGTCCTGCAGCAAACTTCCCTGCTTCTGTATATACATATGGACCAACTCCTGATCGTGCTTGGGCTATGGTAGCTGAGTACAGTGCAGTACCTGTTGCTGTATATTGTCCTTCCATGCCACCGTTATCGACGAGGTTGGGGGTGACAGATATGTTATCAAGGTAAATGTTTGCGCCTCCAGAGAACGAAAAAGCTGCTATCACTATCTGAGACTGGCCAGCCAATACTTTTATACTATAATCCACATAGTGCCAGTTGGTATCAGGCAGAAGGTAAGTTAGATATGTAAGATTTGCAGCATCACTCGCAGAATTGGTCGCAACTTTAAATCCGTTTGTCCCCGTTATATCAGCCTTCACCCAGGCAGTGATATGTAAATTCTGGCCGGCAGATAGCCCAGTTATTGCCTTGTATGATTGCAAACTGCCTGCATAAGTTAGTTTCAATACTTGAGTATCGAACAAGACGTTTGTCGTAGCAGACTCTTTGGCCGCAGAACCGCCGGACACGACCCAACCTGTTGTTCCCGCATCTTCCATATTTCCGTCTGTTAATAAATTTGTGCCGCCTGTCAATTCTGCCGATGCGCGAGTGAGTTTCGATGCACTCGCTCCAACGTTATATGTCACGGGTTGCAGTGTTCCTGTTCCATCCATCTTGGCATAGAACTTCAGTGATGGATCAGCAACATATCCTGCTTCATTCCCGGTGCCGGCATTGTAGACAGAAGTGATTTCAGCTGCCGAAAGTGGTCTGTCGAAAACTGCCACATCGTCTACAAGACCCTGGCAAGCGCCGGAAGATGAATAGGATGTTTCCAGATCACATATAGAAACAATTGCAGGAGGAACTCCTGAAGTAAATGGTGAGGTGTAACCATTAGAGGACGATACACCGTTCAACGTAATATCGACATACTGTGACCCATTCACGGGGTTACTTGTATTCCAGCGAGCAACTACGTGATACCAAGTAGCTGATGACCAGCTCGTCCCAGATATAAAGGCGATTCGCTGATTAGCAGAAGCATCCCAGTAAAAATAGTAAAGGGAACCTCCAGTAGCTATATAGATATTGCCGCCGAGACCAGGCTGTCTAAATAACCATCTGTTAACAGCAGGGTTTCCTGACCAGTTCGGTTTAAACCAGAATGAAACAGACCCCTGATTGTTATTAATATGTTCGTAGTTGTTGCCGCTGATCTGAGCACCGCGGTTGAATGTGATCGTGCTTCCATTTCCGGCTGACCCATCTGACTTGCCGTAGATGCTCACTGCCTGACCTAGTTTCCCGGTATCCAGATACCCACTGGCCTTGAATTGATTAG
>JBAXSX010000010.1:0-33737 GCA_037130495.1 Candidatus Roizmanbacteria bacterium | reverse complement strand
TTAAGCTATTTGCGTCTGTGATCCCAGACCGAATCGAACGGTCAACCTTCCCGCCTTGGCGGGATGCTCTATCCTGGATTGAGCAGGTAATGTCTGTGATCCCAGACCGAATCGAACGGTCAACCTACTCCTTAGAAGGGAGTTGCTCTATCCAATTGAGCTATGGGACCTGGAGCCGCTTGTCAGATTCGAACTGACGACCTACTATTTACAAAATAGTTGCTCTACCAGCTGAGCTAAAGCGGCTATAGGATATATTTTAACGTATAAAGGTCCTCTGACAACCTGTATCGTAAGTGCGGAGAGTGGGGGTCGAACCCACAAGGGTATTTAACCCATTGGATTTTAAGTCCAACGCGTCTGCCATTTCGCCATCCCCGCATCACCTTCGTGTCATATCATATACACCAAACAAGACAATAGATTATATCAAGGAGTAGCTACTCACTGTAAGGTATCGGAACATCCTTTTACTCGTCTAGTTTGACAGAGAACTGCATATGTTTGAGCCCAACAGGCATCACCACACGTCCCCGGGAGGTCTTTTGTATAAATCCAATCTGTAGGAGATAGGGCTCGACGAATTCCTCGATAGTACGTCTATCCTCAGCGAGTGCCGCTGCCAACGTCTCAATCCCAGTGGGTCTATTTTCGAAAGTGACTGCAATAGCTCGCAAATATTGGAGATCGATATCAGTGAGTCCAACCTTGTCAATCTCCAAGAGTCCAAATAGGTCGATGAGCAGTTGCTCGTCAATATGTGCATGGGAACGAGTCTGTGCCACATCACGCGCTCGCTTCAGTATACGATTCGCGAGGCGCGGCGTCCTTCTACTACGCAAGGCTATTTGTTTTGCTGCATCTTCGGACACAGTCATGCCGAGGAGAGTACCTGAGCGCATGACAATCGTCGCCATTTGATCATTCGTATAAAAATCAAGTCGCAAGAGGAGACCAAACCGATCACGGAGGGGAGCCGAGAGGAGTGCGAGCTTGGTAGTAGCTCCAACGATAGTGATGCGTGGGATAGGTAGTCGTACAGTACGTGCAGACGGACCTTTGCCGATGATGATATCCAGTGCATAGTCCTCCATGACGGGATACAACATTTCCTCAACAGATTTGGGCATACGATGTATTTCATCGATAAAAAGGATATCTCCGTCTTTGAGGTTGGTGAGAATAGCTGCCAAGTCACCCGTCTTGGTCATCGCAGCACCAGAGGTGATCTTGATGTCGCCCTGCAACTCCTTAGCGATGATGTATGAAAGCGTTGTCTTGCCAATGCCCGGGGGCCCGTAAAACAATATGTGCTCGCTTGCCTTGCCGCGTTTTTTCGCTGCATCGAGAAATAGACGCAGGGTTTTCACCGCTTGATCCTGACCGATATATTCAGTAAGAGATGAAGGTCGAAGATTTTGATCTGATGTCGCTTTGGGTGATTCACTCATGGTCGAAGTATACTCAAAATATATGCATATTCAAAAGACTCATGAGCGTGATATACTATAGGTATGTCAAAAGGAAATGAGCATGCACCCGCGAAAGCTGGATGGTCTAACGGAGCAAAAACTGGTGGGGTCATTCTTCTAAGTGCAACTGCTCTAGGAGCAATGTATGTCGTTGATCAGACAGCACGTTTCGATTCTCGATTCTTCACTCCATCACCGCTTTCCAAATCAAGAATTGGCGAATTAGCAAAAGTTAATGAACAGATTGCCCCTCTGAATGCACTGTACGAAAATTCTCAGGCTATTCAGATAGCAACCACGGACATCCCTGATGAAGAAGGCGTATTTCCTCAAGACGTTCTCGGCATAGCTTCAAATTCGCAGTATGATTTCGCGCATCCTCTGAGGAGAGCTGAGGATCCGCATTGCATAACTAACGTACCTGACGGATCAATCACTATCTGCGATAAGAGGCTTGATGAGTCTATTGCACCGACTGATCCAGATACACACCCTCTTGAATCTACGAATCCCGTAATGCATACCGAATTCAATGGGCATGCTGGCACTATTTTTTTGGCTGCAGGTCATTACACTGATGCTACAGGAGCAGAGAACTCTATAGTCACCCAAAGCACGCATCCACTCACTGGAGAGTCACCACCTCTACCTACGTATGCACTGCCCGTTGGCGGTGCGGGACTTCTGGGACTAGTCCTCGCTGGAGCAGTTTTGGCACGAAAACTACATAAAAAGTAATGGGGCATCTTACGGAGACATTACCCATGTTTCATCGCTTGCGCGATCTTTTGCTCGGTAGGTAGATCAGCAGGTATTTTTTCTAACATTTTTTTCGCATCTGCTTTGTTGTATCCTAGTGACATGAGTGCGAGAACAGCCTCTTCATCCACTTCGACTTGTTTGACTTTCTCTAAATCAAACCCTGTTTTGAATTTGGTTGATAACTCAAGGATGATCTTCGTCGCCGTTTTTTTGCCAAGTCCTGAAACTTTGGTGAGAGAGTTGACATCATTTGCACGGACCCCCTCAAATATCTGCGTTGGCGATAGCTGTGATATGACAGTAAACGCAGTCTTTGGTCCCACACCATCTACGGTGAGAAGAAGAGTATAAAACTGATATTCTTGTTTTGTCTGAAATCCATACAATACATGTGCATCCTCACGTATTTGTTGATAGGTATAGATCTCGATCTCAGAAGGTATCGTGGTGGTCAGCAATACAGATGTGAGAAACACACGATATCCTACCCCAGAGGTAGTCATGATGATACCTTCATTTCCCTCTACTTCGATGAGTTTCCCTTTGAGCTTGCCTATCATATTTTTTTCACTTCCATTACGAATATTTCCCCTTTTTCAATAGACCACTCGATGCTATGGGGGAAATATAGCTTTTTTTCGATATCTCGCGCGACGTCGGCTATTCTTTGAATGGTTTCATCTGTTAGATTCGCCTTTGCGCCTACAGATTCATGCAGAGCTGTCTTCGCATATCCATTACCTCGCAATACCATCTGGTATGGTTGAGTTAGGATGTGTCGACTTGTGATAGCAAGAGTAGACTTGTTCACTGTATAGATGTCGGCTGCTTCATCCAGTCGCAATGATCCATGATGAGCAGAAATCATCAAGAGTGATCTGTCAGCCAAAAGAGAGTCGGTCGTATTACAGATACCGACATACTCACCACGTGGCAGTCTACGGATGAGGACACTAGGAACTGTAATCGGTCCGTGATGGTGCAGTCTCGTTGAGATATAGTCAATCAGAACTTGTTTGAGGGCATCGATCAAACTAGCCTCACCCGAAGCAATCATTGAGTGATCAGGTACAGGAAGGGTTGAAAGAGAGACTGTAGGTGGGTGATAAATATGAGTGAGTATATCTTGAGCCTTGTTCAGATGAGTTGTATGAGCATGCCTCATTACACGCTCATGGTCGGCCAAATGTTCATATGCAGCTACGATTGCTGAACGAAAGACACCTGGTATCCTCACGCTAGCGATGACCTGCTCCACCATCTGTCGACCAGTTTGTAGCTCTGAGGAACTATCTCGAAGTATCATGTCTTTGAGCTGTTGTATCTGATATACAGTACGCTCAGTCAAAAATAGATCGTGGAGTATGTGATGGGGGATGATCCAGCCTGCCGTCGTCGGCATATGATGATCATAAATAGTGGTATATCTGCCCAAGTCGGAACCGGTGTAGTTATCGGCCCACACACAGACGGAATTGTTCTTCATATGCTCATGATAGCGCATGGCGCGGCATGCTGCAAATAGAGAAGAGATAGTCTATATATGTCCATAAAGTCTGTAAAGTCTATAAAGTGACGAACGGCAGTCGGTCATCCCTCCGGGCATAGCCTACGGGCGGTGCCCGTGCAAACGCGTGAGCGAGACACGGGATCTAGTCATTACAGTCGGAATTAGTCCGTAAAGAAAATTGCTAGATTGCTGAATTTTCGAGAAAGCCAAGGAAGCCCCAAACAGATATTTGACTCATAATATCCAGTTATTGAGGTTGATGGTTAGAAGGGATCTGCCCCGTAGGTACGACTGATGCAAAAATTGATACAAAAGTCGATCAATATATGATTCTAATGGTATTGTCATCAAAGATATCTATGATATACTCAACCCTAGATAAATGAGTACAAGTTGGTGCAAATCGGACATACACACGATCTCCTTGTCCGGATCAGCTCCATCCTCTTTCCTGATGGACTTGTGAAAACTACTCATTGACAACCGCGCTGAGGTTGTTAGAATAGTCTTTGCCTGATTTGATTTGGGTTTGTTTTTTTTGCACTTTTACTATCGTAGACAGACTGTTGTTTCGAACCTATTTGAGGCATGAGGGCCCATAGTTCAGTTGGTAGAACACTTCATTTGCAATGAAGAGCTCACCGGTTCGAGCCCGGTTGGGTCCACTTAGGGCGAGAAGTTTATCCGCCTTTGGCGGAAGCCCGGTTGGGTCCACAATACTTTGGTTTAAAGTTTAAGGTTTAAAGTTCGAAACTTTTAGCCTGTAACTTTGAACTAACGAAGACCGCACATTCACAAACCGTTGATGATGATATCAAAAGTAAACAAGCAAATTTGATTCGAGAAAAGGTCTTTTTGGTGGATAGCAAGCAGAGTATGTTTGCGTCACAGACATCACATCTATAGATCATGCAAATGATCGATGGTGTGATAAGTTCGTATATATAAGTGATGGGAGAAATTATGACGTTGGAGGATGCCTTGGAAGTTTGTGCCGAAGAAGGACGTATGTACACGTACGATATCGCCGGTAAGCCCGTCAACAGGCGTTTTACCCGGCGGTTTCCGAATGGAGCAATCCCGCCATGCGAAAGTATGGTGAGCCGTCCGAAGGATCAGTGAGTTATAAAGTTCAAAGTTCATACAGTTATAGAGTTCAAACCTTATAACCTGACAACTTGATAACCTTTAACTACCTTGTCCTTCGGATGAGCAGGATACCCGGTGAACTGAAACATCTAAGTAACCGGAGGAAAATAAATCAAATGAGATTCCGTTAGTAGCGGCGAGCGAAACCGGAACAGTCTAAACTTATCTCGCAAGAGATGAGGGTTGCAGGGCTCGCGATATTCGATGTGTTTTTTGGTAGGGAAATATTCTGGAACGTATAGCCACAGAGGGTGAAAGCCCCGTACCCGAAACCGAAAAACCCGATAGTGAGTACCTAAGTACCACGAGGCACGGCAAACCTTGTGGGAATCAGGGACGGTCACGTTCCAAGACTAAACACACAAACTTACCGATAGTGAACTAGTACCGTGAGGGAAAGGCGAAAAGAACCCTTAAGAAGGGAGTGAAATAGATACTGAAACCAACGTCTAACAAACAGACAGAGCCCCGCCTCGGCGGGGTGATGTCGTGCCTATTGAAGAATGAGTCAGCGAGTTATCTCATATTCGTGTCTAACCACCTATGGTGGGGAGGCACAGGGAAACCAAGTCCAAATAGGGCGAAACATAAAACGAGTATGAGGTAGACCCGAAACTGTGTGAGCTAACCATGAGCAGGTTGAACCCTCCCGAAAGGCGAGGGGGAGGACCGTACCCGTCTGGGGTGAAATCCGGTGGGACGACTTGTGGTTAGGGGCAATATGCCAATCGAACACAGAAATAGCTGGTTCTCCTCGAGATATATTTAGGTATAGCCTCGTAGAGTAGCCACAGAGGTAGAGCTACTGGATGGTTGTCGGTTCCGCAAGGAGTCGTCGATCAACCAAACTCCGAATACTGTGGTGATTATCTACGGGAGTCAGTCCTGCCGGTATAAGCTGGTATGGGCGAGAGGGAAACATCCCAGACTCCCGTCTAAGGTTCCTAAATTCTAGTTCAGTGGAAAAGGTCGTTTAGTTTCTTATACAGCTGGGAGGTTGGCTCAGAAGCAGCCATCCTTTAAAGAGTGCGTAACAGCTCACCAGAATATTCAGAAACTTTGCGCCGAAAATGATCGGAGCTCAAACTAGATACCGAAGACGGAGATGCGCGTGCGTAGCACAAGTTAGTTTACAGTTTTCAAGTCGCAAGGTCTGTAAAGTTGCGTGGTAATACATATTATTTACTGCTGACTTTATAGACTTTGCAGACTTTTTACTGCATAGACTATCTCGTGCTACGTACGAGCGTGGTAGAGGAGCGTCGATAGCAGCGACGAAGCGGCGGCGTAAGCCTGCTGTGGAGCGCTATCGAGTGAGAATGCTGACATAAGTAGTGATTTCTCTCTGTGAGATTCAGAGATGCCGAAAGCCCGAGGTTTCCGCAGCAATGTCAATCAGCTGCGGGTGAGTCGGATCTAAGTGACGCGCCAGATCGGCACGTCGCGATGTACAAACGGTTAATATTCCGTTACTATGATGCATGAGTTATATTCAGTATTACGACGAAGTTGGTCAAGTATAGCGATCTATATGATCGTCCAAGTGCCGACATTATGTACCAGTAGGTATGTAGAGGAGGTACGAGTGTAAGGTGGTGTCGCAAGGCACTGTCAAGTATATGCGATACGCTTCCAGGAAAAGAGTATTGAGGATTGTGCATTGTACCCGTACCGATAACCGACACAGGTGGGCAGGTCGAGTAGACTAAGGCAAACGATTAAAGGTGGTTCAAGGAACTCGGCAAAAAAGTTGACCGTAAGATTTTCGAGATGGTCTGCCCCACTTTATTGTGGGGTCGCAGCGAACGTTTTTCAAACGACTGTTTATCTAAAACACAGGTTCCTGCTAAGCAGCATATGCGCTGTATAGGAGCTGAAGCCTGTCCGGTACTGGTAAGTCAACTATCGTGGCTGAAGTAGCTTAGCAATAATCTACAAGGTCGTGGTATAAGCTCCAGTGAACGACAGCTCTAACCCTGAGAGTTCTAAGGTAGCGTAGCCCCTTGCCGGGTAAGTTCCGGCCCGCATGAATGGCTTAACGATTTGAAAACTGTCTTGAACCGCTGTTCGACGAACTTGAAATGGCTGTGAAGATGCGGCCTACTTGCATCCGGACAAAAAGACCCTAGAAGCTTTACTGAAGTTTGGTATTGGTAAAAACACGGTGCATGTCTAGTGTAGGAGGGAGCCTTCGGGCGCAATTGTAACACCTCTCTTCGCTTTGTTTTTGCCTTATCTCCCTTTGTGGGGGAAACAGTGCTAGACGGTCAGTTTACCTGGGGCGGGTCCCTCCAAAAAAGTAACGGAGGGGTACAAAGGTTGGCTTAGTGCGGATGGAAATCGCACTGTACGGGCAAGCCCATAAGCCAGCCTAACTGTGAGACCTATAAGTCGAGCAGATGCGAAAGCAGGTGCTAGTGATCCTCGGATGCGCTGTGATTGCGCACCGGGCTTAACAGATAAAAGCTACTCTAGGGATAACAGGCTAGTTTCGTCCGAGAGTTCCTATCGACGACGAAGTTCGGCACCTCGATGTCGGCTCATCACATCCTGGGGGTGAAGTCGCTCCCAAGGGTCCGGCTGTTCGCCGGTTAAAGTGGTACGCGAGCTGGGTTCAGAACGTCGTGAGACAGTTCGGACTCTATCCGATGCAAGCGCTTGGAATTTTGAGGGATGTCACCCACAGTACGAGAGGACCTGGGTTGAGGGAATCCCTGGTGTACGGATTGTCCCAAAAGGGCATTGTCCGGTAGCTAGATTCCCACGTGATAAGCACTGAAAGCATCTCAAGTGCGAAGCACTTCCCAAGATGAGAATTCCATATTAGCGCGCCCGTAGATGACGGGTTTGATAGGCAACAGATGTAAGTGGAGCAATCCATTTAGTCGAGTTGTACTAACGCGCGATTTCCTATCTCTTGTGTATACAACATGAGTTGAAGGACGCAAAATGCATGCTGCTATCTACCAAAAATACCTATTTCTATGTTGTAGCCTCATGCTACAACTGTCATTTCGAGCTTGTCGAGAAATGATCAGGATGGTCTTGTGTCTTTTATATCCATCATTATTCAGAAATACTAACCCACCAGGGTACCATACGGTACCTGGTGGGTTTTTTAGTGGTGTACAATACTTGTACGACCATATTGTCATGTACACCTGACACTCCCTAGCAAAAGGGGAATGACCTGATGACTTGATACCCTTATAACTCTGAAACTATTATCTATCGATCCCGGCTACGACAAGACTGGATACGCGATCTTTGACTCGTCACATCCATCGCAGATCACTTTTGTGAGGTCTGGAATGATAAAAACAACTCCAAAACAGACAATTGATCTCAGACTCAAAGTCATAGCAGATGTACTGAGAGATGTCATTAAAAATGAAAAGATCGATACTATGGCTATGGAGCAACTGTTCTTTTTCAAAAATGCCAAGACCGTGATTGGCGTAGCACAGGCACAAGGTGCGGTGATAGCTTTGGCTGCTGAGCATGAACTTGCCTTTCATTTTCTGACTCCCCTGCAAATCAAACAGATTGTGACCGGTAGCGGAGCAGCGGACAAAACGAGTGTTTGGAAAATGCTCAAGATCCAGCTTGGAGACCAGCTCACCGTGTCTGATGACGACGAAAGTGATGCGATAGCATGTGGATATGCTTGGTGTCTCACTGCTCATGCTGTCACAGCCTGATAATGCCCTTGCCGATACAGACATATAATGTACACTATGAGGCTATGGCTTCACATTCGAGAATGCGATTTGCTGACAGGCAACTACACCCCTCACAAGTGAGTGCCCTTAATACATTTGAGCATGAAATGCTTTGGGTTGCCAATAAGAAGAGTTTGCCTGTTGCTCCACCTGTTGATGCTCCCCCTGATAACAAACCATCCACGACTGCTCCACAAATTGCCTTTATTAACATCGATCCTCCAGCTATTGGGACAGAACCATTTTCTCTCAATATTCCAGCTTGTGTGAACGCAGGTCATGCTGACGTCAAATATGTCGGACGTGGTCCACGACTGACTCATAGCATTCCAAATGATGTGCCTCACCAATCGACGGCTGTCATTGCTCTGGACAGGAATATCATTCAGATATCTGCTCAAGAGGGTGAATTTACCACCAAACATTGCGATGCATGCCCAGTGAAGCAACAGTGCTCTGGCCCAATATATCAATTGGACTATGCTGCAGCCTGCGTAAAGGCAGGTGATGCCCATGTCCAATATGTCGGACGTGATCCACGACAGACTGAGGAAGACTCAAATGTCGGGGTACCATCTCTAGCAACTGTTGTGCTCGGTCCGGGCAAATCAAATGAGCTTTCGACCAAACAGCAACCATTTACCACTAAACACTGTGCTGATTGCCCCGTGATTGATATTTGCAGCGGTCCAATAGAGCTTCCAGCCAACCGAAAGCCGATAGGAGGTGGTGGTTTTGCCTGTCTCGGAAGCATGCCATTTCCACTCAGAAAAACTGTCAAGACAGATAAAACACCCTCATTATTTCGTGGAACTCCACCTGTACTCCGAGAACCGAGCGCATATACTAACTATGTAATGAATGAGTTGGTAAATAATCAAAGATATATTACTGGTAGAAATAGAGGAGTAATTGGATGTATTAAGGTAACAGAGAGAATGTATGGAACTGTAAAAGTTATGCGATCGATTTCTGCAATTGTTGCTGGAGGAGGTCCAACAAGGCCAAATACTGAAAATGGTGAGAGAGACCAATTTGGTGTGCTTGTCAGCTTTGCTGGCCATGAACGATTGAAAACAAATGTGACCATACCTCATCCAGATGAGCGACCAGTAGGAACAAAGATGAATCAAGAAAGCTGCTCCACATGCCCAATTGGTCGTGGATTTATAAACCCAGTCACTAACTACATCACCAAATGTAGTAAGGCAGTGGCCAATGAGGACGGGAGCATGACTGCGACAATCAGCGATAGTCGTCAACAGTAAGATTGAGCTTCATTTCCCAGATTGATTGGGGCAGTACACGTATTGGATCGTCGATATATCCTCCCCTTTTCCCACAAATAGGCTCTATACATATGAAGTCGTGATCTACGTGATGCGCTGGCTGGGACCAGACCGTGATCTGACGGACAGTGCTGCCCTGTGGTGAAATATCTCGCATGACAAGCGCGTACTCGTCGGTCGAAAATTTCAATGGATTATGAAAGTCATAATCAGTATCAGGCGGTGCATCATCCCAGTCGATAGCGCGTGCATCAAATCCGGACAGTCCATCTATCTGTAACTTTCCTTTTGTTGCATGAGCTATCGACCAATAGGGATGCAGTCCAGGACTGATGGGGAGTAAAACTGTGCCAGTATTTTTCACTATCAATGAATATTCCATTGTCTGGTGCGGTCGCAGACTGACGCCGATACAAACCTCGAACTGATACGGATAATATGATCGCGCCTCGTCCGATATGTCTGCGTGAGAAATCCTCATCATTATGGATGTGTCGCTCTGACTTGCCAATTTCCAGAGTGTATCTCGGCCAAACCCATGCTGAGGAAGATCCGGAGAAGGTTTGCCAAAATAGGGGAATAAAATTGGGATACCTCGGCGCTTCAGATCGGTACCACGGTAGAGGATTTCGCGACCTGCTACGTTCCATCCATCTACATATCCGCCATGGAGATCAATAGTCACCTGCGATGTCCGACTCGAAAGAGTTATCATAGATCCGCAAGCTACTTTTGTAACAATGGCAAAATAGTTGGCAATAGGGCGTCATTATTTTTGAATATATCTTGCACTTCATTTTTGGATTTTTTTCCAAGGTAGTCGTTCAGCTTGCCCCTCGTTGGGGTAGTGAGGTGGAGCTCAAGACCAAGCGACTCCTCCTGAGGAAAAACAAACATCCAGTCAAGCCACCCAATCGGTCGATGAGGAGCTGTACTATCGAGGAGGACACCTGATGTGAGGAGAAGTGTCCGATCCTTTTCACAGAGTGCTGCCATGAAGCCCTCTGCATCGAGTGCACCAGATTCAAAAGCAGATGCAGCGTCGTTTTTACTCTTTTCGCAAGCATCAACACTGGTGATCCCCAGCCACTTATATATTCCTGCAAGGGTAGATGCTACAAATGATTTATTCGCTACCGGAGGTGTTAGAGGTACATCCTCTGCATAGGAAGGGTGAGGTGACTGCATCATGATGACCACGATTACTCCCAACAGCATCAGTTTCACATATTTTGACATAGTTAGTTTGCTCCGAGATGGCCCAATTTTTGCGCAGCATAGCGGGCTCCTGCATTGAGCGCAGCTGTGATATGTTTGTTTTTTTCATACGAAACGATGAATCCAGCGCAAAATCCATCACCTGCACCGGTAGAATCAACGACAGTCGATACCTGTATAGATGGTTGATGCATGACGCTGTGCCCATCATACGCATATGAACCACCTGCGCCATCTGTTATAACCAGCAGAGATGGCAACGGAACATGGCGATATATCCGCATCATATCGTCATGGAGATTGAGATCGTTTGGATTCATCCGAACATATTCAGCAAACTCCTCTCTATTAACGAAAAGCACATCAGTATGCGCCACGAGATCTGCAAGATGATCATATGATTGGGACAAATCGTCACTACCCAGCGTGAGGTAGGTCGTCAATCTATGCTTTCTCGCAGCACGCAACAACATGGTTCGATGATACACACTCACCTGTGGCACGTGCCCCAGATACAAGCACTTTGCTTTTGTGAACAGATCGTCTGGTGGAAGGACCTTGAGAAAATCAGTGTGTGGCGTGCGGTAGTTGATGATTGCTCTATCGCCATCTTTATTCAAAAGTACAGTAGAATAATTTCGAAATTCATGACTGAGCAAACAATGCTTGTAGCTTATGGCATGCAAATCGAGTTTTTCAAAAATCACCCGTTTGTAGGCATTTTGACCAATTTCTGTCACGAGGGAGACTCGCATGCCGAGTTTGGCAGCACCGATAGCGACATTGGTTGCACCACCACCTATAGTCTCATGAAAAAAGTCAACAAAATATTTACTCCCACAAGCGATGTCAAATTTACCGTCTTTGACGACAACTGAGCCACCCTTGTAATACATATCAATATTAGTCGCACCGACACTGACTAGATCATACATATATACATCCTAGTGAAACAATGCTCAATTTACAATATACAATTGATGGATGAGAGTAGATCGGTATATTGTTATATTGTTAAATGGCTAAATCGCTAAATTGTTATATGGTTAAATGACTGAATGGGTAAACTGTTACATTGCTAGACTGCTTAAGCACTGTGTGGAACAATATAACAATACAACCATTCAGCAATTTAATACTTTACCATCCATGCTTACCATCTTTTGCGGTGATCACACAGTGGCTTCACGTGATGCGCTCCTGCAGGCAGCCCGTGGCTATCAGAGCACTGAGCGCAAAGTGATCCAAATCGATGCAGCTGACGTACCCGAACTCCTGAAGTCCGGGGGTTCTGATGCGTTTGACCTCTTCTCGGGTTCACCTGTATACGAAACAGTTGGTCTAGTGGCTGTTTTCAAAAGAAAGTACGCACGCAAGGCAAAAGAGGAGTTGCGCTCTATAGCCGAAAGCCCCTCCATCGATTTGCTCGATTGGGAAAGCAAATCGGCATACGATATGGGCTTAGATAAGGAAAAGGGCGGATGGGTGAAAGACTCGAAAACAACCGAAAGCACATTTACACTCTTACCTGCTTTGTCACCGGGGCGCGCATCACCGTTTTTGCAAATATTGGATACCCTATCGCTTTCTCAGCCCATCGAGGTCACCTTTTCCATGATTGCGCGACATGTCAGACTCATGATCGCACTTGCAAGCGGGACAGTGCCGCGCGACAATCCGTTTCTCGTCAATCTTGCACGCTCTTGTCTCCGTACGTGGGACACGCACAAACTGACCCAATTCCACTACCAACTGCAACGCATTGAATCGAATGTGAAGACAGGCAGCGGCACCCCACTCTCCATGCGAGATCAGCTTGAAATAGTAGTAGCAATGATGCTATAGTCCTCGGATTAGTGAATTTTACCTACATATGCTCGGACATATCTATAGACACGATCATTTCGACCCAAAACTGTTTGTAAATAAAAAACTCATTTCGTTCGATTCGGATGGCACGATCCAGCTGACCAAGTCAAAGATCGATACGGAAATGGCGCGTTTGCTCAACCAATTGGCCAAAAAATATAAGGTTAATATCATCTCAGGAACGAATATGGACTATCTCAAGCCCAATGTGATCGATCAGCTCGAAAAAAATGAGAATATCACCCTTTCGCCTACGTGTGGCACCAGACTGGTCGCTCTCAAAAATGGCGAGTATAGGCTCTTGTACGAAGAGCTCCTCAAACCAGAGGAAATACAAAATATCATCTCTGCCTTCTCATATGCACTTGAAAAGGCAGGTCATCATCCTCCACAAGTATGGGGAGAAATGATTGAAGATAGGGGAAGCCAGGTAACGTTTTCTGCACTTGGCCAACGAGCGCCCACTGATGCAAAAATAGCCTATGACCCAGATCTCAAAAAGCGCATGAAAATCGCCGCATTTCTGAGAGAGAAAATATCCGACGCTGACTATGACATTAAGATTGCCGGCGGTACATCAGTCGATGTGACACGAAAGGGCATAAACAAGGGCTATGGGATGAAAAAACTAGCAGAATACTACTCATATTCGCTGAATGACATACTCTTCATCGGCGATAGACTCGATGAAATAGGCAACGACTATCCTGCTGCTGAGGCTGGGGTTGACTGCATCTGGGTAGACGGTCAAGAAGATACCAAAAAAGTGCTCCGTCATATTCTCGCTACAGACAGATAGCATATCAAATAGCATCAAAGTAGATCATCTTACCCTGTTCCTTCCTCATTGAGTCGACTATAGGGTTTGAGCTTACTGGCGCGATAAGGTATAATATACCAATGTCAGAAACTGCAAATCAGACTCCGACTGGACCTATTCGTCTTTCGGCTGTCACGACAGCTTTACTCCAGGCAATCAAGGATATTAAGGCAAAGGCAAAGCCGGATGAATATTCCAAAATCACTGTGTCTCGTGCGGTGAGTTTTTTCGCCTTCATGTACGAAAAAGTGCGCAACGTGATCGAGTATCGTGATGATCACCTCGTCCGTCGTGCTGCCGTTGAGCGCATTATCAGACGCCGCTTGTCCCTCAACCCGAGTGGTGAAGGAGAAGGAGAAAATCTGGTTCGTGAACTGCTCTGGGCTCGATACTTTCCCGTCGACTCCCTCTCTGAGACCGACATCATCGGAGTTCAGCGCATACTCGACATCTATCTATCAATCCGAAAAGACCTGATTACTGGTCGCACCGGTGATCAAAGTAAATATCTCAATGATTTTTTGATTGACTTGCTCACGAGTGAAATCGAGGAGTTCCTCACACCGGACGTGTCCCAGCGTGAAAATATCTTCACATACTTTTTGTTTCAGTGTCTCAAAAACAAAGTCAAAATCGAGGGCATATCAGCCGATCTGCAAAATGCATATTTAATCGCTGCACTCGAAAAAACCTATCGCAAATCAGACACGCCTTACGAACGATACCACATGTTCAACGTCTTTTATCAGGCAGTGGCAAGTTATACAACTGATGAGCTCGCAGACCTCGTACCTAAGTTGCCCCAGATCTTCCAAAAAATTGATGATACGCTCGGCAATCCTACTTTGGAAAAATTGAATAAGTTCGTCAAAAAACAACTTCCTCCATTCCTCATCTTTTTTGACATGTTAAAAGCCAAGAAAGTGGATGAGTTACAAAGCATCCTTTCCTCGAAGGAGAAACTCTGGCCTGAAGTAGAACTCCTCTGTAGGCAGAAGTACTCTCAGAGCCGTGGACGGCTTCGCACACTTGGTATACGATCAATCATCTATATCATCATCACCAAAATGCTTTTGGCTGTCGCACTCGAGGGACCTTTATCACAATATTTTTATGGATACATACATTGGGAATCGATTATCATCAATGCGGTCTTCCCAGTCATGCTCATGGCAGTCATTATCTTTTTGACTCGTCTACCTGGTGAGGACAATACCAAGCGCATATTCCAACGCATCATGGAGTTTATCGATGCAGATCCTGAATACGAAAATAGAGTTGTTTTGATTGCCAAACAGGCACGTGTCAGAAAGCCTGCCCTACAGGTTGGATTCTCGCTGTTCTATTTTCTCACCTTTGCTGTCACGCTATACCTCATATGGGTTGGATTAACCTTGCTCAACTTTAACTTGATCAGCAAAAGCATTTTCGTGTTCTTTGTATCAACTATTGCATTTTTTGCACAGCGGGTGAAGCAAGTGGCCAGTGAATATAAGTTGATCGAAAAAGATACCCTATTGACTCCATTTGTCGACTTTTTCTTTATGCCGATTTTAACCATGGGCAAGTTCTTCTCAAGTGGCATGGCCAAGCTCAACTTCTTCACATTTATCTTTGACGTATTGATTGAGGCACCTTACAAATTGATTATCGAAGTTATCGAGGAATGGATACGATTCACGAGAACAAAAAAGGAGGAAATCATATGACCGCATCATTTACAAAAGCAATCATATTTGATCTAGACGGTACCACAATCAAAAACAGCAAAAATGCGAAGCCAAGTCAAAAAGTAGTTGATGCTATCATTGCTGCACAGGCAGTCGTGCATACTATATTTGCAACAGGTCGCAATTGGAAACTAGTCAAAGACCTAGCAAAACAGCTCAATATCAGAGTGCCCGTGGTGACTCTTGGAGGGTCACAAGTGATAGATCCACTTACTGGAAAGATACTGTGGGAGCAAGATCTCGATCCAGGTATTGCTGAAAAAGTCATTGAAATAGCAAAGACATTCCCTGGTACAAAGATATACGACAATGACACGAATAAGTCAGGTTCTCTAAAGACGTACAAGATCAAACCAGCCATGTCGAGCGTTTGCCTATTTGTCGATGACAAATTGGTCAATGAGTTTGTGAAGCAGGTTAAAAAAATCCCTCTCCTCCTCGTTGAGACTACACCAGGTTGGGAAAAGGGCATGAGTGAAGTCGCGGTGAAACATATTCATGCAACAAAGTTCATGGCACTTCAGACTGTTGCAAAGAAACTTGGTCTCAATCCGAAGGAGTGCGTTGGTGTAGGCGACAGTGGAAACGACATCACGCTCCTCAACTTCTGTGGAACAAAAATCGCTATGGGCAATGCTACCGATAGACTCAAAGAGCTGGCACATCATATCGCTCCTACGGTGGAGGAAGATGGTCTCGCATGGGTCATCAACACGTTTATTCTCAATACTCCACCTCCCCCTCCAGTGGCGAAAAAGTAAGGTAGCTGTTTTGACTAAATTAGAGTGCGTGGAATATTTTTGTATCCTGAACAGTGTCACTTCGAGCCCCGAAGTATGCTTGCCCTCCTAATGATGAAATCGTTGGAGTGTCACTTCGAGCCGAGAAGCATCTCCTTGACTCCCTGACGAAGGTCAGGGTCCATGAATGAAAGCGCGCATGGTTCCCGAACTGAACCACAAAGTGGCCCCTTCGGGGTTCGGGAAGTCAAAATATGAAATGAAGATATGCGTCACTTCGAGCTCAGCCGAGAAGTGAACCAGTAGCCCCGCCAGGTACCGTACGGTACCTGGCGGAGTCCATGAATGAAAACGTGCATGGTTCCTGAGCTAAACTCAGGAAGTCAAAATATGAGGTGTAAACGAATTGCCCGCCGTTTTAAGCCGGATGTCGAACAAAATCAGTCGCTCAGGAGCTTGATTCTGTCAGGAATATCCTGAGGTGTTGCTTTCGAAAAATAGCTTCCCACTGCGAGCTCATCTGGTACGCAATGAGGCGATGCCGAACGTATGAGTGGATATGTTCGGTCGTTAACTGCTCCATCGATGCACACGTTCACATGTGAATTGATTTCGTGTATTTGCCCAACCTTTGACAACATTTGAGGCATGAACGCCTGACCCTGTGGACCAGGATGTATAGTCATAACCTGTGCATGGGCCGATGATCTCAAAAAATCAGCCCAATCATCTGGGCTATCAGGCGGGCTAAATGTCATTGATAGGGGGAGATCTTTGTACTGCTCTAGTAGCTTGAGATCTATATTCGTATGCACAAATACGCACCTTAACACAATGTCATCCCGGCCCCGTAACATAGTACGGGGTAAATTCCTAACGGGATCTAGAAAATACAGCCGAATCGACTCAAACGTTTTCTCGTAGTCACTGAGCATCAAATGCATATCAACGACTACTTGGTTGTCATCCAGCGAACTTGTCACGCTTTGCGTGATGCCGGGATCTAGATTCCGGGATAAACCCGGAATGACAGCAGTAAGAGAATTCTCAAGCAGTTCATCAATTACTTCCAGATACTCGCTCACTCCTATTGTCTTGTTGGGTACATATATCCCATCCTGGATATCTATCTGAAAGTGTGAAAAGTAGGGGAGCAACATCTGAAACTGAGCTTTACACTCATCTCTATTGGTCGAAAGGGGTGCTGGAATGAGCTTCATAAATCGCATTGTAGCATGTATAATTTGCCTCAGGTAGAGCTCTTTGTGTGAATCACATGAGCCTCCATAGCTTAAAGGATAGAGTACTTGTCTTCGGAACAAGTGATGGGGGTTCGATTCCCTCTGGAGGCACAGATGATGATTGTATTTCGGGCTCGTAGCTCAACGGTAGAGCAGTTCCCTCTTAAGGAATTGGTTGAGAGTTCAAATCTCTCCGAGCTCACACAGTATGAAAGATACAACATGAAACATGGACTATGTCAAAAGATATAGTGCCATCTCGACAGTGAGCAGTCCGCCCTGGGCGGATTGGTTGAGACTTCAAATCACTGCTGCTGATACAACATAGTGCGTGTCATTTTGTATCGTAAGCAGGAGCATGCTAAATTGCACTTCAATATAGTATATTGAACGTTAATTAGGCTCAATGTCGTTTAACTTGCACTTCAAGCAATTAGTCATTACACTATACCCATGTCAGAATTTAACGAACAACATGAAAGCACGCCTCACCAAGAATATACTTTGAGTGAGCATAACGAGTTTGTCCAAGGAAGAACTGACAATCTTGCCAAAAGAGCAGGAAGGGTCTTTGGAACTACATTAATGGGCACCGGGCTTACTTTTGCTCTCGCAGGAATTGGTGACTTTGTAACTGGGGGAGAAGTTTCAAGGACTCTGAATCAGCTCACTATCTCGACTGCACCCGAAATCCTTACTTGGGCTGCTCACCATTTAGCACAGGTATCACAAATATTGAAATTAACTGGAGGTTCAGCAATGACATTAACAGGAAAAGCTATAGTTAACCGATTATCCTGATAACTAACCTATGGACAATCATAAAAATGACATGTGGACGAACATTGAAAATATCTTGCATGACTTGAGTTTTTCTTCTGAATCAGTGACAAAAGTTAAGATAGATTTGGAAAACCTTGCGAAAGGGGAGATTACTACTAAACTTTTAGAAGGATTAAATCAAGAACAATTGAAGCAACTAGGAAATCAATTACAAGATAAGCAAGAAGAAGCAAAACAGACAATCATTCAGAATTTCTTAAGAAATACGTATAGCACAGAAGATATTTCTGGACAGGTACTTCGTGTAACCCAAAATCTAATAAAAGAATATCTGGAATATTTATTGACCAAAGTCAATGATAACCGCAAAAAACAAATTCTGGAAAACCTCGTTGCGAAAGTATAAGCTCCCTATTCACTTCAGATTTTCGTCTTTTTTGTTTTCCGAAAAGCACTGAACTGGACACGATCGAATATTTGACCTGCAGACGAATGGGCCTCAACTCTCACTCGACCATGATATTTCGGATCAATAAGCGGTGAAATATGATGTTCACCTCTCCGACTATGATGTCCCATGTTAATCTGTAGCATGACACCCTCAGGGACTGATATTTCCCTTGTTTGACCAACATAATGAAGAGACTTTGATTCATTAATCAGCTTTTGTAATTCATCCTTTGACACGAGTCTTTGTCCAAGTAGTGCACCCAATCTATCTCTATTTTCCCGTGTTAAATGGGATATTTCTCCCAAATCTATTTCGTCAGCATCGTTAAGGAAATAAATATCGTCGACTGGAACTGAAAATGCAAGAGATTGACTGGTGAATTCGTTTGGGTTAGCCTCTTTGGGAATTTCATCGTACATTGCACCACTCGGTCCAACGATAGTTTTTTCTATTTGAACATCATGATCTATGGAATCAGGATCTGTGGAATCAGGATCGATGGAAGCGGATTGAGCTATTGCATCCAGATCTGGTCCGTACACTGCGCTTCCGGGAAAATACCATCTACCCAATGTCAAAGCCTCGGGTACTTTAACTGGGATATCGTTTAATGATACTAAATGTGTAGGTATAGTTAAGATTCCCCTTTCATTGACTTGTGGTTTTTCAAAAATTGGTCTTTGGAGCGATTGCATGAGAACACTTCTAGTGCTAAATAGTTCTCCCATTCTCAAAAAGTCAAAGAAATTTATCATTGCCTTGGGATCTCCTGCAAATCCAAGATAACGGAGAGGATCGAACTCAACTATTCCTGAGGCAATAGTCCGCTCTGGGTTTTGGCTTTCAATGCGTAAGGTGCAATCTCCTGATACCCAAAATTCCCTCTCTGGTGATAATGCATTCAATATCTCCCGGTCTGGATATGTTGGAATACCTAAGCTAAGTAAAGAGGGTGTTTCACTTTCTGTCATACGCACATTATAGCAGCGGTGCTGAATGAGTGGATTTTTTGAGAGTTCGTATCTCCAAGCTCATACACATATTCACTCACATGTCATCCCAGCGCATGCTGGGATCTCGACATTTACCAACCAGATCCCGGGACTTTGTCCGGGATGGCCAAAGTAACGTTAGCACTTTCACGAACACATTTCTGCTTGTCCCTAGATCTTCATAACTATTCAGTGGTATGAGATACTACCCCCATGAAACCTTCGCGCGACTGGATAGGATGGTCGCTCCTCTTCGTATCTACCTTTTGCCTATCTGGATTTTTGTATGCATATAGCCTGACCACTCAATCAGTAGAAACAACTAACGTCCTTGGTGTTGAGGATCCACCTGTGAGTCCAAGTGTCACGCCAACACCTACACCTAGTCTGAAACAACTCAAACTCGAGGCATATTTCGCATATCGCAAAAAACTTAATGGACAAATGAGCCCTTTAGCCAGTCATTCAGCGCTCCTCGTCTCAGAAGCTGAGAAATATGGCATCGACTATCGATATGTCACCACGATTGCAACCATTGAGTCGAATCAGTGTCAAGCGACTCCCGATCGCGATCCATATAACTGTTGGGGATGGGGGATATATCCGGGAAGCTTCAAGGTCCCGTTCACTGATTATGCTGATGGGATACAGGCGGTCACTAGAGGTTTGGCTAAAAACTATCATCGTAAAGGCTTTGACACGATAGAGGATATAGCAGCTATCTACAACCCCAATACCCCCGAGGCGTGGGCTGCAAAAATACACAAGATATTCGACTTGATCGAGAGCATGTGAGCAATATGATTGCAACATACATTCTTGCTTCGCGAAGAAATGGGACGTTGTATATAGGAGTAACAAACAATCTCAAACTTAGGGTATATGAGCACAAAATGGACTTGGTTAAAGGTTTCACAAAGGAATATAAAGTTCACACACTTGTATACTTTGAGCCACATTCTAGTATTGAATCTGCCATAGTTCGAGAGAAGCTGTTGAAAGAGTGGAAAAGAGATTGGAAGATCCAACTTATTGAAAAGACCAATCCATATTGGATAGATCTTTATGAAAATCTATAGGTATGTATTGCTTAAGTCATCCCGACGAAAGTCGGGATCCAGAGAACGAATGTATTCTTAAGTATGGATCCCGTTTTTCAACGGGATGACAATGTGACGGGATTGTAATAGTCAATTATATCGATGACAGAGAAGCATAAATTCACAACCATTCAGTGTCATCCCGACGAAAGTCGGGATCCAGAGTAGGCGCATAAATATGGATCCCGTTTTCCAACGGGATGACAGGTAGAACAGTCTGGCAAGTAGAACAGTGTGCCAGTGAGAACAACATGAGAGAAGACAGAAAGAAGTAACAACGTAGGTTATCAGTTCGTTGAGCGAGCAATAGACAGCTCCTGGGACATGGAGTATTGTGTTCCATGGTTCTTCGATTGTGAGGCAAAAAGACTGCCTCTTTTTTTCTTTTTGGATATCATAGCCTCGAGCCACGTATTGGACTCACTCACCTTGGCGCCAAGTGTCTTGAGCACCTCAAGCATGAGCTCCATGAATCTGACGTAATAAATACCCTTCTTTTCACTGCCATCCATGGCGATTTTATGCAGTGCGTTGAGCTTCTCGTTCATCTGGAGATTCATTTTCTCGAGTTTTTTGATCTCGAGCTTGATCACTTCTTTTGCTTGCTCAATCTCTCGCAACTCTTTGCGCGAAGCTTTTTCAAGTACTGAATCAAACTCAGCCTTGCGAGCGGCAAAAAATTGCTGTTCTTGTGCCTTTTGGGCTTCTGCGAATGTTGGAATATGAGAACCACCTTCATTGGCATTTGCAGGAGCCGAATATGCTCCCATATCAGGTAGGATGGCTCCCTGTCGAGGTCGAGGTGGGATAAGAGAACGAGTAGGAGCAGATTGTGGAGCTGATTCGAACGGATTGAAAGACTGTCTGCTCATGGCAGAGGGTGGTGTATTTTGGTTAGAATTCGACCTATTCATTCAATAAGTATACTATAGGGTATTTAAAAAATCAAGTACCTTTTGCTTGCGGAGAAGCGTCTCATACCACTGCATATTGCGAGCAGCTATCGTGCGCTCTTCCTCAGTTTTAGCATGACCCAGGATGGCCTCAAGCTCAGTTTGATCTACTTTGATCTGTTCTGTATCGGCAATTTTGGCGATGATAAACTCGATCTTGTACATGTCTTCACTATCCTTGTGATACTGTTTTTGAAGCTCTTCTTCGGTCATTTTCTTGGATGCGAAGTACTGAGTAGGAGTCAAACCGACCTTTTTCATGTCTTCGAGGAGCTGCGTCAGCCGTCGATTTACCTCTTCTTGGGTGATAATTTCGGGCACTTCAAGCTCGCTTTCCTTCAATAATATCTCAAATATCTTCGATAGCGGGATAGTCGCCTTCTTGTCATCTTGACCTGCTTCAACACTTTTGTCATCCCGGACTTGTTCCGGGATCTCTTGGGCTGCGTCACCCGTCTCACCCTTCTGGATCCCGGCGAGTTTATCCTGAGCCTGTCGAGGGGCTGGGATGACTGGATGAGATTTCCCTATTTTTGCTTCATTTTCAATTTTCAATTTTTCATTTTTAATTTGCTTCTTGTAGTCTTTCAGCTTTACCACAGGAATCAATGGGATAGTCATGATGAGCTTCCAGTGCTCGTTTTCTTTGGCTTCTTTGAGGTCGATTGACGGAGATGCGATGGGATTCAGTTTTTCTTTAGCGACGATCTCGTCGTATATATTGGGGATGACTCCACGGATAGTCATCTCGTAGACTTTGTCTGGATTGAGCTGCTTTTCAGCGAGGTCTCGAGGAGCTTTGCCTTTGCGGAATCCGGGCACTTCGACCGTCGTGATGGCCTGAGCGATCACTTCTGCACGCTTGGTCGAGACTGCATCCCACTGTATGGAGATATCGATTTCAACAGCACTTTTCGGAAGGGTTTTTGATTTGTATGAATAGGTTGACATGTATGCCTATTGTAGCGAAAAAGACGGTGAAAACAAGGCTGAGAAACACGAAAATTGCGAGCTATACGATGCGAATACCCCGTTTAACATCTCGGATGAAAGGATCCGAATCATTGTGTTGGAAATCAGAGAGACCGATGGGGTGGGGCTCAATGATCCAGTACTCTTTGTTTGGGCGATATTTACTGATTCTGATACGTTCAGTAAATCTGTCGACGCCAAACTCATCTGCAATGATCGCTACGTCGATATCACTCCATGGTTTTTGAGTGCCATGGCTATATGACCCAAATAAATATGCCTCTTTGACACCAGGGATCTGCTGCTTCACAATCTCCACGTATCGTTTGGTGAGATCTATCGCTGATTGACGAGTGTTCATACTGAAAGCAAAAACTTCTTATACAACTTCATGGATATGCTTTTCCACTGGTCAGCATACTGTTTCGTAGCTTTGAGATAAAATGCAGTTTTGAAATCATCATAGCGAGCCTCTATGTTGAAAGAGTTGATCTCTGTCAGCTCATCTATCTCATCGGGAGTCAAATCAAGGTCTGCAGCGGTGGCGAGTCGAAGGAGATCGTGTATATACAGACGGTCTTTGTTTTGGGTAATCATCCTGGCTTTGAGTGTTTTCTCTAGTGCGAGATGCCACATGAATAGTGCCCAGTCGTAGTGTCCTGAGTCATACAAAGAGTTGGCTGTTGCTATATGACGAGTCACTTGATCGTGCAGCGATTGTACCATCTCCTGGGTTGACATATGAGTATGATTGTATCGCCATTGTGTGGGGAATACAAGATGACGTGTACCGAGACGCGAGATCAGCTTTTGGACTCATGCGCTGCAGGTGGAGCACTCATCAATCGATCAGACTGGACCGCAGCCAGTGCTATACCCTGAAGCTGATTCACCGCACTAGTCCGCTCAGTGCGCGCTGCTTCAAGCTCCTTTTCAAGTTGAGTGATCCGCATGCGTGCAGCATCGAGCTCTTGTGTCTTGAGTGCGAGGTCTGAAGCGTACTTTGACCTGTTAAGCTGATTGGTGAAGTCGACTTCTTTGAGTACTTGCTCCTTCGTCGTCTTTTGGGCGTCGGTGATTGCACTTTCGATCAACATATCGAACTTTTCAAGTTTCGTCTTCTGCAGACTGAGTTGTTTTTTTTCTATCTCCAATGCTTCCTTATCAGCAAGTAGTGCCTTACGGTCATTGGATACTTCAGATTGTGCCTCGAGGATCAGTTGATTAGCTTTTTCCTGAGCTTCAGCAGACTTGCGACGGAGGTCGACATCAAGTAAAAATGTTTTTTCCTCTGCCAGCTTCGCTAGACGCTCGTTTTGGATCCGTGTTGATTCGATAGTCTGTAAATGTGCCTGCTCGATGTCACGGGCAGTCTTCTGAATGTGTTGAACGAAGGCTGCAGTGGCACCATCGTACTTTTCCCGTGCAGCGAGCAGATCGGTGAGGTCGACAGCTTTCTGGAGTTTTTTGTCTGTAATGGTGATATTAGGTTGTTCCAGAGCGACCACGGTTAGTTTCTTTTTGAAAGCCATAGTATATATACAATGAGTAACGTTCAGGCGATTATAGCATCAAGTCAACCTATGTACATGGTGAATAGCTCATTAACATGGAGCGTAATATATATAAATCTATTTTGATGTAGTCTGAGTATGTAGATGTGTATGGGTATTGTAGCGAAAAAGACGGTGAAAACAAGGCTGAGGGAACTCAACCATTTATTTAATTAGGTACCTTTGCAATGGGAAACAGTATATGGTGCAATTTCGTAAATAATATTTTTTTCACATGAAACCCTAAAGGAATTACAAATAGGGATATTATCCCAATTATCTGAAGAGTTTCTAACAAAGTAGATATCTTTTGTATCATAGTCAAGTGCTGGATAATTACGTGCATCTTTAAAATTAAGAGAGCTTGGCATGGCATACTCAAGGTCGCGATTTGACCACCACCATCCACATCCATATAGATCAGTACGAGGATTCGATTTCAATTGATTCAAAAAATTAACTGTTTTTGCAATGGCAAGCGATCTGCCAGAGTCGATAAGAATACAATTCATGAATGATTTGCTGAGATATACAAAGGGAACGAATATTACCAAGAAAAAAATCACTAAGTTGTACAATTTGGATTTACTCAAAACTAAATAATATGAGAGAACAAACGTTGCAAGAATTATGCTCGGAAAAACATGTCGTATCCAGTTCTCCTTAGAAACGAAAAGCCACCAAACCATGTGTAAAGATAAAGCAAATATTAATGAAAATATCACTCGAAACTGCTGAGGTAATAGTCTTCGACTCATAACGAGAACAAATACCAATGAACAAAAACAAACAAGTAGATATATCGGATTATTAAAATATAGCAAGAGTGTTGCAATACGCTCTGTCAGGTGACTATATATTGATATGAGACTGATTTGTGAGGATTGTGAAAGTTGGCTAGTAGTTGAAAAAATAGCATTTGAAATAGTGATAATGAAAAAAACCAAAGCCGACGATAGTACGATATATTTTGGATTGTTGTGTTTTGAGGGCTGATAAAGATACAATAATACACTGCCCATACAAAATCCACCTAGCATAAGTATGCTAATTGTTTTTGTACTTGCAGCAAGCAAAATAAGTACAAATGAGAGTAAGGCGACTCTTCGGCTCGCTTTTTCATTTGATATGTGTACAAATCCAGCGATCAAAAGTACTGATGCCAACTGTTCACCTAGCAGTTGAAAAAAACCGAAATCAAGTTTTGATAAAAGGAGAATGATTTGAAATAATATGAATAGAAGCAAAATATTCACTCTTTTTTCACCAGGAGCCCAGCGAGAACACAATAAAATAACAAGTACAAGATGAACTAAAATAATTGTGACAATTCCTGGAATATAAATGCTATTGCCGAACAACTTAATCACGAGTGCAGTTGATACGATTGGCAACGGTCCTGTTGTGATCTCCTCATTGAGATTTGTATATTGATCGTAGGACGTAGAGTAGCCATGACCTAATGCAAAGTTTTTGGCAACACTTGCGTTATAGCTATCGTCATATCCCAGAGGATTGTTATAAAGAGAAATAATCTGTAATAATAGAAATAGTGTCCAAATGAGTAAAAGTATTCTCTTCATATAATTATTATGCTAATGACCATGGTATATATCTGGATATTCATATTATGATTTGGCAGATCGAAATGTATGAATCAGTGCCATCGCAGTAATAATACTGGACACGATTCCCAAGATGCTTAGCAACTCTGGTGAATATAAAATATAGAGGAATTGTATTCCATTTAGGAGACGAATTTTATAACAATTGGCATGGGCATCACATTTCATATGTTCGACTGACTGAGCACCTAGAAGGATCCACTGAGAGTCGTACTGTTCATTAAATTTCAGCACACTCTCAGATTCACTCTTAGAATTTATCTTTAATCTCAATAATGAGGGGAGAATTCGTGTGGAGTTGAGTATTTGAGCAGTTTCTTTCGGTTCTTCAGAATTGATTAGCGGCACAAGTGCTAGATTTTGCCAAGATGAAGGCATTTCAGAAACAAAAATCTGCTTGAACTTTTGAATCGATGAATTATTAGCAAATGTATCAATGATAATGTGCTTGGTTTTGGTGTCATTCAGATCTTGCTGTTGATATATATACCCCGACACATCATCATATTGATTCTCAGATATCGATTGGATTATTGTCGATTTGTTAGTGAAAAGAGTCTCAGGAGGTTGAAGAGCTACTTTCGTATATTGATCTGGTTTAACCAAGGGAGGCAATAGAGGTTGTCTGAGGTATGTTTTACTATTATCTGAAAAGATGATTGAGGGTCGTGAACCTGATAATTGAGTATATTTGATTGACCATAAATAAAATCGATCACTTGAAAATTTCATGTCGGACATGAGATACACTCTACATCCGAAAGCATACGTGAGTAGCGAATCATCCGGAGAGATCCTCAAAAAGCTCTGGTTTGTCTGTTTGTCACATCCAGTATCCTTGGTATATTGCCAATAGCCACCCTTTTCTGACATAAGAGATGTTGTCACTAGGGGAACGTCGATCAGTATCGTAGAAATAGTTTGCGGGACATGTATAGACACCATTTGCGTGTCTGCTATAGGCAGCGTATACATTTGGGGCAGTTCACCTACATATGTATCAAGCTTTATATTCGTTATTGTCGTCGAATATCGAATGTCCTGAGTACCATGCACGATGAAAGAAATGTTCAGGTCATCGATATGATACATGTTTCCATAAATCGGAATGACGTATGTCTCGTCCTGTGGTGAAAGAGATACGTACCTATCAGTATTTAGACAGGTTCCAACACCGGAGACCTTCATACAGACTTCGACCAGCAACGGAGGTGGCAAATCATGGATCACTGACTCTGTATGGGATTTGTGACTTTCGTTGACTCGTGGTTTTGAAGTACTACTAGTCACTGTTCCATTTGCTCTAAATCGTAGTGTTGCATAGATATTTTTTGGTTCATCAGGCTGCGCCAACTTGATATTCGTAGTTAGGCAGTTGCTTACATTTGCACCAGATATTTTAAGTATGCCCTCATCCCCTGTTATTCCTGATTCAGCGTTTGGCAATTCATCGTTTAAACACCTGACGTTTTTTTCAAGCTGAACAAGCCTACTGCTCACATCATATTGCTGTGCTGGAGCCAATACTGATATTGATATCTGATCCGAAGCAGTGATAAAGTGTCCGAGTATCACCGATGCATCAGGATCAAGATTGGGTGGAAGCTTAAAATGCGTTTCATTAATCTTCACGTGAGAATATTTGCCGTAGTCAGAGATGGCGATGGCGTACTCATCAGTGTAAGACTTTGATTGGACAGTATTGCGTATTTGTGGAGAAATCAAGCGATCAATTATCAGTAAGGCATCTTTGCCCTGGATCTCAATACGAGCTCGTCTCGACACGGATGGTCTGGTCGTACTACCGAATTGGTATGCATAGTCGCCTGCAGGTAGGGTGCCATCCAGCTGCATGGTCAATGTGTCGGCTGAGGTCTCTACTTTGATCGGCTGAGAGTCGAATAGCGGCGTTGATGCGGGCACATCATGCGCACTCGAATCAGTAGTATGTGTCGTATATAGATCTGTTGATAGTATCGATGATGAGTGATCAGACTGTGTACGAGATGAGTCGATTAATTGTATGGGTTCTACTCTTGGAGTGTAATCCTCGAGTGCATACAAATTGACAGCACGCGGTGGCTGGGTTGATGGATGGACGTTTGAGTTGTATGGATACAGGCTAGCAAACTCTTTTCGTAGAGACTGCGTGTCTACAGAATAGCTATGAACAAGTCGCACATCTCCAAGCTGGAGCATCCTTTCGAGCACACGATGAGTATCTGCAGGATTGATCTCACCCCAATAGGTGAGAGCTCGAGCATCTATTTCTGTCCCGACTGTCTGGTCGTCGATAATATATTTCACCGACATGCTCCTCAGCGTATCAGTCAATCTCGCTGCTCGTTGATCCAGCATCTTCGTATCTCGGACCTCGCTTGCAAGCTTCACAATATCCATGATACGCAGATGCAATCGCGATGCTTCCTCACTAGCAGGCTCAAACGTACGATCGATGAGTGGCTTATTGAGCATAAAATGTAAGAAGGATGAGCCAAAATATCCCCATGTGTATGGCTTCCAATATGTATACCGGTCAAAGGGGAGATGGATTATACGTGCATTTTCAGGGTCGGCATTTATAGTATTTGCGATTTCAAAATATGCCGATGGGATCTTGTTGTACATGAAAAATCCGAGCAGCTCACCTCTGAAATACGAGGTATAGACAAAAATATGTGATATCACCAAGACTCCTAGTATGATCGCAGTGATCGGGCGTGCTACTTTTGGTGTAAGAAACTTTTTGGATACATGCAATAGATGTGCTATAAAGATCGCAGCTACTACAGATCCAGTAAAAGCGATCATTGCGTGAAATTTTGTATCACCAAACCGAAATACGGTACTTGCAAGGGGTACATGGTTGATCATCCAACTATAGAGCGATCCAAGGGGCGAATATTCTTTCATCGACAGCATCAAGAATACGAGACTACTTGAACACAGCCAGACGAGCAATCCGCGTCTATTTTTGAGGACTATCCAAAGGCCACCAGCGAGATACCCGCAGGGAAATATCCAGAGTATCCATCTAAAGACCCCACTGTTGTAATCGATGCCGAGACGATGGAAAGGTTCATCTTGTCCCGTGACAAGATTTTTAAATTTGCTATCAAAAAAACTTGGTCTCAGTTTTGCTTGATTTTCGAAACTAAAATAGGTAGGACTTTTATTCAGCTCGGAATCGTTGATCACAATGAACGTTGGGGCATTGGGTACAACAGCTGATTTTTGGATCGTATAGTTTGCAAAGGTAAGCAGCCAAAACATATTGAGGGCTAGGTATATGCCAAAGACCAATACCGCTTTCTTTCGCACCCTCGTACAGACGAGAAAAAGTGTAAATAACATTACAAAGGTGACAAAGAGTGTTGCTACCATATAGGTACCTATACCGATCACCAACACCAGAAGCTGTGCGAGGAGTATTTTTAGACGGGGGCGCGGGTCATACATCCAACTTAACAATATATAGAAAGTAGTTGGCAACATGAAAAATCTCGTGTTATACATCACCATTGGGTAGTAATAGACCGCAAGTGTGCTCAGATTGAAAAGATAAAAGAAGCCCGCCAAAAATCCAATGAGTTCGTGACTTGCAGGGGTGTGTGTTAGCCGAGCAATAAGTCGTGCAAATATATACATTCCCAAGACTCCACCCCAGAGCGTAAGCGCAAAGTAGATCTGGTCAGCCAGTTGCATCCCCACCACTTGCATGAGCGCAAGATTGATGAGCTGTCGAGGAAGATCGGTTATCTCTGAGTCTGAGGGCACCCCAAGGCCCCTATGCTCTCTCCATGTTGCAAATAAAGTGTTAAAAAGATTAGTTTTTGGATTCAAATACGACGAAAAGTTATCCCAACCCATGAGATAAAAGCCAGGTCTGAGCATGCACGCAGTTATCACGGCCAATATGACAACCAAAAAAACAAAACCTGGATGACTGAGAACAAAACGTTTGAAAGTATGCAGGAAGTGCACAGCTTTAGCTCGTAGCTGGCCGAGGGAGAAATGGTACTTGAGCATAGACATGTGTTTTTGATAGTTTTGTCAACGGATGGATGATGTACTTCTTGAGTATATGATACACAAACCAGTTGAAGCTTGCTGGTAGACAAATACCGGCGAGGTATTGTGCGAACCAGTATGATTTGATGAGCAGCGTAGCTGGTTGGATGAAACGATTGGCATACTGGTGTACTCGGTATGTCTCGATCATATGTTTTCGGTGAAAAGCAAACGATGCAGCACCTGCATGTAGCTTGATGGTGGTGAGTGGTTGCTGGATATTGCCTATCTTCCCAACTGTGCCGAGGCGATACCACATATGCAGATCGTCGGCTGGCCAATATGACTGGTCATAGCCACCTACGTCTATAGCAGCTTGCTTGCGATACATGACGGCTGCATCCCACACGGGGGATAGGCTGAGCCATGAGCGGCGGATCTCCTCATCTGTCTTCAAAAATTGATTGATCTGGCAATGTCCCTGGTCATTTTCCACATTGAGCCATGATCCAACGAGTACATAGTCAGGATGTGATTGAAAATATTTCACTTGTTTTGCGATGCGATCTGGCGTCATCCGATCATCTTGATTGATGCGGCAGATGTATTCACCTTTGGCGACTTTGAGTGCCTTGTTGAGGTTGTGGGCGAGACCACGATTTTGACGAAAGTAAAAGTAACGCACGTTCGGATACAGTTTCGCAAATGCACGACACATACCAATACTTGAGTCTTTGGATCCATCATCGAATAAAAGTATTTCGATGTTTTTATACGTACTCTTATGGACTGAGTCCATCATCTCAGCGAGATATTTTGCACCGTTAAAGACGGGGATGACGACGGAGACGAGCGGCTGTGGTGCGATAAATTTTTGCATAATGAGTATACATATCTGAGTGATCCTACTCTTGAATTGACGAGCATCTTGCTCATCCTCTCAAGTGTAGAGCCCGTCACGTTAGACGTGACGGGCTCAACATTGTGCGATCGTTGGAAGTTTTTGCTGCACATTCGGGGCAGCTCCTAGGTTGTATTCAGACAACCAGCCTAGCTACCTAGTAGCGGATGCCCCAGCTGCAGGGCTGCTTCGGGTCGGCGCTCTCAATGATGCGGTCGGGTCCACCCGTACCAGCATCAACCACGAACAGCTTGTCTTTGAGAGCGTCGGCTGACGTGCCGGCGAGTGGGAAAGCTGCATCGGGCGGCATCTGCTTGACGCCTGCCGAGCAATAGAAGATGCCCGGCTGCGTGTTGGGCAGCTCGATCTTGACGGCGTCCACCATGTTTTGCCCCATGCGGGCATACAACTGCTGTACGGCGACGACACCATCCGTGCCCTTAAATTCACCTGTCTGCATCTTCTGCAAGATGCAAGCCGGGAAATCCATGGCGTTCAAGCCCGCTTTGACGGCGGCTTCGCAGCCACCATCGTACTGGTACTTGATGCCCTTCTTAGCCGCCGCGGGCGCGGCTGTCGGCTTGGGAGCCGGTGCTGCCGTCGGGGCCGGCGCTGCCGTGGGGGCTGTCGCGGCTGTCGGTGCTGGCGCAGCAGTTGTGGCTGGCGCCGCAGTTGGTGCGGGCGCGGCGTACATAACCAGGAAAATAGCTGCCGCAATCGCGGCAAGCAGGATAATGATTCCCGCCACAACCCAATTTCTTCGATTATTTCCCACAAAATCCTCCTGTCCCACAAGGGGACAAACATCTGCCACTCTGAAAGTGGTCAGAAAGTGCTGGCAAGCACCGATCCGAGCGACCTCGGTTCGGGCCACGACGTCGGATATGGTCCGACCGTCAGGCGCCCTTATCGGGTGCTTGGATAGTTTTTGCGGAGGATATCAGCCTCCTATTTGACTTTCACTTAGTGTGATTTCATGTGACGCTTGCGCATACACTCGGTTCCCTCGTATTTCGTCTCAATTTGGAGACGCTGACCTTTGTCATGGGTAACGCGAGCCTGTATGGCTGTCACGGGCAAATGCACACGTAGTGCTGGCGTACAGACTGATGTCTGTTTACCAGAGTCCTGATATGGGATGAGTTCGACACTCACTCACCTACAGACACAGCAATGTACCCGAGTGCATGGTGTCATCCCATCCGCCAGCTGGCGGATGGGATCTCTATAGATTCCGGGACAAGCCCGGAATGACAACACACTTCAGTACGCTCCTGTGTCTGCAGGAAAAGTAAGATATGCGAACCTTTGTGATTCACTTCTTAATTCTTAAAAACTTCCTAACAAATCGACAATGTTAAAGTGCTTATACGCGTCTATGGCTTCAACGAACGAAGCCCGACAGGTATATACCAGATCGACGGTGACTTTAGTCATGTCTCATGCTTTACGAGACACAACGGTCATATCTTTCTGCTCTCTCTGCTCGCAGATAATTACAAATGCGAACAAGCGTGAGAGAGGATGAATGCCCTGACTGATATGTCATCCCGGGCGTGTCCCGGGATCTAGATTCCGGCATCACGCAACGCGTGACAAGTCCGCCGGAATGACAAGGAATTCATCTTCTCTGTTTACCGCTCATAGATATGAGGGTAAACACTGCGCTTTGATCTCAGTACCCGAGGATATTTCGCTCGTCACCAAGCACAAAAATGTGGGCAACAGAGCGAAAGATCTCCGGATACGAGCTCAAATGTCTAAAAGGTGCGTCTCAATGACCGAAAATATGGGTACAAAAATCCCGTACATTGGTTTTTGAGATATCACATTCTAGCATACTATAGGTAGTATGTCAAGAGGAAGTTATACGTAATTAGTAATTAATAATGAATAATTAATAATTCAATCTTGTCGCATAATACGTACTTGTTCGGGCAGTTGTGGTAGGCTCAGATATCTATGCCAGAGGTGCAGTGATTGTCACAGGAGGTCATGCGTTATGATCATTATTTTGTAAAACGTTAACAATTGTAATTCGGAGATCTAAGTGCTTATGTGACAGCCTGTATATGCAGTATATTGAGCGTAGGAGAAATCGTGCGTGCGACGCGATGGCAATAAAAATTCCCCCGAAGCCTCTCAACTACCGTAGAGAAACCAGGAGGAGTGGTCTAAGTATACCATAGACTATGGGTAATACAAGCATCCAGAATGTATGGTTTATAGTTTAGAATGTACAATGTGCAGATGTTGGGTATATATGGCGAAAATTGTACTCTTTTTGCTATGATGTAGCTCATGACAGATCTTGAAAAAGTTCAAGGAACTGCATGGAAGTTGTACAGGTCCCTAGGGAAGAAAAAGTACTTTTCTCCGACTCTAGGTACATATGTTCGTTTTTCTAATCAGGGATGGAGGCATTTGTCGAACCATGCACGGCCAACTAAACGCACTCTACCAGATCTGATTCACAGATTTTCTCTCTTAAAGCTCGTGCCTCATGTGATCCTGTCTTCAAAACACGCCACGACACACGTGCAGCACAACAGAGTCTTCCATACCCTGCAACTGTTCATAGATCAAAAACTCGTACGCGTCATATTACTAGAGGATTTTGCGGGCAATATTGTGTTTCTATCTGTCATTGATAAGACACAAAAAAAGACAGCGCCTCACGCTTTGTCCAGTAAGCACTGTACAGTGCCACCGAGTATGCGTCGTGGAGAGTAAAAACTCTCTCGCTGTCAATATAGGTATTGTACCCTTCATTTCCCCTCATTTCAATATGAATCGATACGCAGATATTTGCGGCTTTCTTGTGGTTCCAACCCCGCAGAGCGGGGCAAGCTGGACGCGTATATCTACGGGTGG
>JBAXSX010000001.1:0-159971 GCA_037130495.1 Candidatus Roizmanbacteria bacterium | reverse complement strand
CGTATGGATATGTACCTGATGACTTCATTACTCCTCCCTCTCCTGTTACTGCATATCGAGGACAATGGGGACTAGATGAGACAACCAGTACTGATACCAATCAATTCAAGGCCAGTGGGTATCTGGATACGGGGAAACTAGGACAGGCAGTATCTGTATATGGGAATGCGGCAGGGACAGCGGGCAGCACGTTGACCTTCAATCGTGGGGCTCAGATCAGCGGCAACAACTACGAGCATATTAATACTAACCAAGGGACAATTAGTTTTTGGGTGAAGCCGAGTTGGAATGGAACGGACGGTTTATATCATTTATTATTTATGAATAAACTGGACAACAACAATGAGGTTAGCATCTATAAATCGTCCACTAATAACCAAATAGTTTTTACTTATGGCGTAGAAGGAACTCCTTGGGGAACAACTGGAACAACTATAACGGCAGGGAATTGGTATCACATAGTTTTACGATTTTCAAGAAATACGGTGGATGGTACTAACTATGCAGATATGCGAATCAATAATGGTACGGCACTCGTTGATACCACAGCCTTTGCTGGCTATGCCCCAAAACCCACGTCTTTTATAGGCACTAATGATATAGGTACAAATCCAGCCCAAGCCCTCATCGACGACTTTGCCATCTTCGATCGTGTCCTCCCCACCACCGAAATCACCTCTTTGTACAACAGCGGCACTGGCAATGAAGCCGGGTACGTGGCTGACTCTTCCCTTAAGTTCTACGCCAAGATGGATGGCTCTGGTACCTTGCAGCCGGTGACATACAATGGCGGAGCAAGTGCCAGTAAGATGACCAGAACGTCCAGTGAGTTGACCGGCGGGACTAATTTAATACCAAATGGAAATTTTGAAAGTGCTACGGCTGGAGCACCGACGGGTTGGGCAGTTGACTCAGGTGTTACAGTAGCAGATGCAGAATCTGCAAACATTCTTTTTGATGCTAGATCGCAAAAAATTAGCGTTACTGCAATTAGTAAGAGCATAAGACAGACATTGGCAGTGACGCCAGGGCAAAATTACACATATTCTTTTTGGATGAAAACCGATCCTACATATAACGCTCAGATTGTAGTTTGGGACAACATTAATACAACTGGAATACGTTATCACCCTGTGACGACCACTAATGTTTGGGAGTATATCTCTGGGTCATTTAAAGTTCCTAGTGGTTGCACTTCTATTGGTGTTATATTGCAAAGTAGCTCCAACGCTTCATACTCTTTTTACGTTGACAATCTCACCCTCACCCCCAACCTCGTCGACAATGGCGGGATGGAAGGGACGTATGTGGCAGGATTGGCACCGGGGTGGAGTGCTTTTACTTTTGGTGGAACACCAACATTAGCTGCGGAAACGACAAGTATTCATTCGGGAACTAATAGTCAAAAAGTTACTACTGGAGCTGCTAACGTAGGTGTCTATCAAGTAGTCACGGTAGTTTCTGGTAATTGGTACATGGCCTCTTGGTGGTTAAAGGTGGATTCAGGATACGCTGAGGTCAACATTTACAACGGGGCGAATGTTGGCTATCTTGGAACTGCATCCAGTAGTTGGACAAAGATCAATTATATTTTTAAGGCAAATAGCACTACCCCAATCCTAAGAGCTTATTCAACTAACGCCGCAACTTTTTACATCGACGATGTATCCGTCACCCCCCTCGACAACGTGGCCCTGTCCCTCAAGGCTTGGGCACCGGTGAGTGATAGTTCGGCTATTGGGTCTAGTTTATCTGTTCAAGGTAGCGCTACTGGGGTGCAAAGTTTGGCTGCTGGAGTGCGCAATGGCGCTTACACTTTTGATGGCTCTACCGGCTATTTACGTCAACAAACGATTGCGACTAACATTGGCACCCTCTCCTACTCCGGTAACACTTTCATCGATGACGCTCAAACCTTTACGTCATATCAAGCTGCTAATCCCGCTACGCACATGATTGTGATTACTAATTCCGATAATACTACTTCGTGGGGGTATATCGGATCAGGAGGATCGGCGACAACTATTAACGTCTATACTACTAAAACCGAAAGTACCGCTGGCTTTAATGGCACCTCTCCTACGGGGAAGACTCCAGTGGGTTATGAAGTACGGAAGACGGACTTTCAGATTACGGGCGCAATTTCTATGGGGTCATGGATCAAGACTAACTCAGCTGCTAATTATCGAACCATTATCGGCAAAGTTGATACTACGCAGGTATCACAAAGCAATTATTGGTTAAGGCTAACGACGGGTACAGGAGAAGGATTCTTTAGGGTTTATGCTGCTTCGGTAGCCTATTCTGCAACTGGAGCGATCTCACTGGCTGATAATGCATGGCATTATATAGTTGGAGTATATATACCTTCAACTTCTGTCAGTTTATATGTTGATGGTGTGCTTATTCAACAAAACACTACCGGTATCCCTGCGGCGCTTGATGAGTCGCGTCTTCCAGTACGTGTAGGAGCCTGTACGGATTCTGCATCTATAGCGGATACTTCTCTAAACTATTTCTTTAACGGCTCCATCGACGAACCCTTTGTGACTGCAGAAGCTCTGACTCCCGGACAGATATTCGATATGTATAACAGCGGAAGGTAGAGATGATAGTCCATCCCGCAGAGCGGGACAAGTACAGTCCATAAAGTCGTAAAGTCTGTAAAGTGTAGAATGGCAGTGGTTGCCCGCCGTTTTAGGCGGGGTCGAGAAGTGAACCACGGACTCTCCTCTTGAGAGGAGTCCCCGAAGGGGGAGGTGTGTCATGTATTAATCAACACACCCCACCCGCCTAACAGCCGAGCCGTTGGCGGGCACCCCTCTTTCTAGAGGGGATTCGTACAAGATCCCCGGATCGCGCAGAGCCCGACAGGTAAACCCGGGCACCGCCTCCTTCGACTACGCTCAGGATAAACTCTGGCTATGCCCAGAGGGATGACCCTCCTTCGCTAAAGCTTCGGAAGGGCAGGCTTGCCCGGGAAATCAAAATAATTGAATCCATCAACTTGGTAACTTGAAAACCTAAGAACCTGACAACTGTTTTCCCTTCGACCGTTATACCTTCTACACTCTACGTTCTACACTTTATAGACTTTACGGACTTTATAGACTAACTCGTTGACCTTCGACCTTCGACCTTCGACCTGATGACCTTCGACGTGATGACCTGACGACTTCCTGTATCTAGCATATCCTGCTTGGGTATGATACGATATGACCTTGTATGATAAAAAAAATCTTCCTTACTCTACTCGTAGTTGTTCTAGCAGTTACAGTCGCTTTAGGCGCAGTTGGATACGTTCTTGTATATATCCCTGGGATGAAAGTGAAAGCGCGAGCCGAAATCTTCAAGACAAAGGTAACTGAGATGAAAGAAGTCGTCAAACAAAATGACCTTGACCTTTTATCTACCAAAACAGCTGAACTCCGCAAAGATTTTGAGGGTATCCGTACTGAGTCGAAAGCATTTGAAAACTTCACATTTATCCCTCAAGTGAAGGATTATTTTTCAGCACTTTCCGCTGGCGACAGTATGCTTTCAGCAGCTCAAGAGGCTATTACCGCCATTGCCCCAGTTGCCGATCTGATCGGATTCAAAAAAGGTACAAAGTCTAGTCTTGCTGACAAGTCAACCGAAGAACGACTGGCAACTGCAGTCTTAACCATAGACAGTCTCATGAGCAAGATTGATCCGATCGCATCAGATGTCGCAAAAGCAAAAGTAAATATTGATAGCATCGATCCGATGCGCTATCCAGAAGAGTTTCGTGGTATCCGTGTCCGCGAGCAGATCATCAGTGCCAAAGACCAATTTGATGGGGCATATAGACTGATCGTGAATGCTCAACCATTCTTGAAAGAAATGCCTCGGATTCTAGGCAAAACGAGCAAACAGCGCTATCTCGTGATTTTCCAAAATGACAAAGAGCGTCGGGCCACCGGCGGATTCTGGACTGGAACGACTGAGCTTTCTATAGACAAAGGTAAGATCGAGTTTTCGAAAGTCTCCAATATTTATGATATTGACGCAGGAGTTCAGCCCGGAAAGGCTCCTGATGCTATCAAGCGTTATTTTAAAGGAGTCAATGAGTGGTATCTCCGTGACGCGAACATTTCTCCAGACCTCGTCGAGTCTGTCAAAAACTTCCAATCACTCTACAAAACATATGGTTCAGCAGTTGAATATGACGGTCTCTTTTTCATAGACACCAAAATCCTCGTGGACCTCATCACTATCTTTGGAGAACCTGTCATGAAAGATGGCAAGGAAATCGGCAAGGCACGCTATGTCGAGGGATTGCAGTTTTCGACACAGATTGACCCACGCTGTGACTGTCCACAGGTCATATATACACTCCTTGAGTCTATAGGCACACAGGTAGGATATGCTCGTGCAGATCGTAAAGCTATTCTTTCGGGACTACTCAAAGATCTGACTCGATTTGCCATTGGCGCTTCTCCGAAGCTCTACTGGGGCAAGACGATTCAATCCATGTTGCAGAGTATGGATGAGAAACACATTCTCATGTTCTTCAAAAATCCAAGCACGCAGCAAGCAGTCGAAAAAATGGGCTGGGCAGGACGGATAGTTGATGCAGAGGGCACTGATTATCTCCATATCAACAACGTGAACTTTGGTGGTCAGAAATCGAATCTATTCGTGAAGGAGTCTGTCGTATCCAAGACTACTGGCACGCAGCGCACCGTTTCTATAGCATTCAAAAATCCATTCCCAGGGTCAAACTGTAATCTTGAGCAAAAAGAAATCCTATGTCTCAATGCGCCACTACGCAACTGGATACGGTTTTATGTTCCACTTGGTTCCAAGTTGGTCAAGCTGACTGGCTCATCAACCGAGGTCCGTACCTATGACGAATTGGGCAAGACCGTGTTTGAGGGATTCCTCATCGTCCAACCTGAAGGCAAGGCTGATGTCACTGTTGTGTATACGTTGCCTGCAGATGTGAAATCTCAGGAGCTCCTTGTACAAAAGCAAGCTGGTCTCCAAGATCAGACGTGGAAGGTGACCATCAATGGCAAGTCAGTATTTGATGGTGTCCTCATGCAAGATACCAAAATGAAGTAAAGATCGTATATCATATCGCATGTCCAAAAGCGTCAAAATTGAGGGGATTATCCTACGTAAGCGCGTGCTGAAGGAATCCGACACCTCTCTGGTTATATTCAGCCGCTCATTGGGTAAATTGTGGGTCACCGCAAAAGGTGTTCGACAGATTACATCCAAGAGAGCCGGCCATCTGCAGACAGGATCATATATCTCCTGTATTTGCCGACAGTCACTTGGTGGGCTGTATATCCAACAGTCGACCCTGATCTCAGCACTCTACTCGATCAAGCATGATCCACCACGACTTGAGGCGTTTACTCTGAGTATCTTTCTCCTTGATAGGTTACTTCCTGACTCGTTGCCAGAACTCGAAATATACATATCATTTCAACTTTTTATCAAAAAGCTCGCATCAGTATCTTCTGAGCAGGTTCATGACTTGTTCGTATTATTTGTAATCAAACTGCTCTCTGATCTGGGACACCACGATGGGTCGATATTGGCATGGAGTGAGTGCCGCGAGCTGTGTGAAAAGATCATCGAAGAAAAGCTCCCATCCGTATCTTAGGATATAGGCATGATTGACAATCATCTGATCTGAGATACAATAGAGTATTGCTTGAAGCGTCGATCTCGGGTGGCACCGGGGGAGCCCAGGGCAGACATACGTCAAAAGCTGAGTACTCTCATATGGATATCATGGAGTACTAACACGGGTGGAACCGCGATCAACATTACCGATATAGGTAGTAGACCGTCCCGATTACTTCAACTTTCTGGAAGAAGTAGTCGGGACGGTTTTTTTATGTCATACTGGTATATGGTCAGTATGAAACAAGCTGTATATTGTCAAAATCGTTCTCAATTCTCAATTGTTAATTTTTAATTATTCATTACTTATGGCCACCACCACACTCGACACGCTTGTCGCATTTACCAAACGTCGCGGTTTTGTTTATCCTACTTCCGAGATCTATGGAGGCCTTGCGAATTCATATGACTACGGACCTTATGGAGTACAGTTGCTCAAAAATATCAAGGATCTCTGGTGGAAAAAAATGATTGAGCAACGTGAAGATATGGTAGGTCTAGACTCTCAGATCATTCAGCATCCCACGACATGGGTAGCATCAGGACACGTTGGATCGTTTAGCGATCCTCTCGTTGAGGACTTGAAAACACACAAACGCTATCGTGCTGACCATCTGATAGAAAAATGGGTCGAAAGTCAAAAGTCGAAAGTTAAAAGTCCCGAAGAAGTCAACTTCCTGAACTCAGTTGTCGTTGAAAATATGAAGCTGGATGACATGGCGGAGTTTATCAAAAAGAACAACATCAAGTCACCCGATGGCAACGAGATCACGACGCCCAAGGCATTCAACTTGCTATTTGAAACACAACTTGGCACTGTATCAGGGGAGAAATCGATTGCATATCTCAGAGGAGAGACAGCTCAAGGAATATTTACGAACTTCAAACAGATCACTGATTCATGCCGAGTGAAGCTTCCCTTTGGTGTCGGTCAAGTAGGGAAATCATTCCGCAATGAGATCACCCAAGGACAATTTGTATTTCGGACAGTAGAGTTTGAGCAGGCGGAGATCGAGTACTTTTTTGATCCTGAAAAGACCGATTGGAAAAAACTAATGGAGGAGTGGAAAGCATCTATGTGGTCGTTCATTTCAACCGATCTCGGGATCGATAGTGCTAAACTTCGTTGGCGTCAACATACCGACAAAGAGCGCTCGCACTACTCCAAAGACACATACGATCTCGACTATCAGTTTCCGTTTGGATGGAAAGAGCTGTGGGGGGTTGCTTATCGAACAGATTACGACCTGACCCAGCATATGAAACATTCCGGCAAATCGCTCGAGTATGTCGATTCTGCCACGGGACGCAAATTCATTCCCCATGTTATGGAGCCAGCAGTCGGTGTAAACCGTATGTTTCTCATGGTACTCGCTGATGCGTATCGAGAGGAAGATCTGGGTGAAGGAAAGACGCGAACAGTTCTGAAATTAAAACCCAATCTCGCCCCCGTACAGATCGCTATTTTCCCTTTACAAAAAGATGAAGCGCTCCGAGAAAAAGCGCGGGAGATATATAATTCTCTGAAGAAATACTTTAGAGTCGAATTTGACGATGCGGGAAATATTGGTAAAATGTATCGACGACAAGACGAAATAGGGACGCCCTATTGTGTCACCATCGATTACAAATCCGGTGATTCTGGCATGGTTACGATCCGCGACCGTGATACAATGAAACAGGACACTGTCCAGGTAGCTGAACTCAAACACTATTTTGATACTAAGTTTACTATTTAGTCGTATTTATGAATAAAAAAACCATTATTCCAGTTGCAGCGATTGGTCTGGTAGTCGTCAGTCTCGTGGTCTATCTGGTGACTCGGCCAGCCGCTCCACCAGTCACCAAAAAGACCATCCAGATCACTCAAGCGCCTGAGAACGAGATTATTCCAACCGTTGGTCCAGAGGTCAAAGTCGATTTGAAGTCGGTTACGTCAAAACAAATCATCAGTCTCGTTGTAGATGGCGTACCTGCCAATACGACAGCCATAGAGTATGAGCTCACCTACTCAACAAAAGAAAAAGATGCCGATGGAGCATTTAGCACAGCGAAGCCAAAGGCACCCGAGACCACCTTCGGCAAGACCTTTGAGCGCCAAATCACCCTGGGGACCTGTTCTCGTAATGTATGCAGATATAATGTGGTCACCAGTGATATCAAAGTCTCTGTTAAGTTCGAGGGAGCGTATGGCTCGCAACTATTCCAGAAAGATTATAAAATGGACAATTTATAGTAGTTTTCAGCTCATCCGTGCATCGGGAGGGGATACAAAACCGTTGTAAATGTCCTGTGCTGGTGGTATACTATCACCTGTAATTGAGCTCCTTTGAGGGGTTCGCAGTCAAATAAAGTCACTATGGCAAATATCAAATCAGCCCAAAAAAAAGCTCGCAAAGACGTCCGTAAATCAAGTGCGAACAAGGTATATATTGGTAAAATCGACAAAATCGTCAATACTGCACGAAAAGTAGGCTATACACCACAATCACCTGAGCTCAACGCAGCCTATTCTCTCATCGACAAAGCTTCCAAGCGCAAGATCATCAGCAAACAGAAAGCTGCCCGCCTCAAATCCTCAATCTCCTAAGAGTGTAGAAGCATAGTCTATAAAGTCTATAAAGTCTATAAAGTCGTAAAGTCCTTAAAGAAAGACCTACTCCATTCTTATATTGCTGAATTGTTTAATTGTTGAAATAGCGAAGGAAGCCACGAAGGAGCCACTTTGTGACTACACTTGTCCGCCTTTGGCGGAACCAGGTCATAGACCCTCCTTGACTCCCTGGGCTTGATCCAGGGTCCATGAATGAAAACATATCATGGTTCCCGAACTGAATTCGGGAAGTCAAAATAGCAAGCTAAGAAGCATAAGATTCTTCTTAAGCCCTGGGCTGATCATAATGACCTTAAACCTTCGACTTTTGACCTGATAACCTTATAACCTTGAACATGCTTGGCCTTCCCTAGCTTCAGCGAAGGAGGGATTACCCTTGGACCTTCGACTTGAAGACTTTTAGACCTTCCTTCATCTTTCCTCATCCTCCTTGATCGATGTGTCATTTTCAGCTACTATGATAGAGTTTATTAGACTCTATGAAGTACGCGATCAATCTTTTTCCTCATAGCTCGCACAATTCAATCGATCGATTGCGATATTTTGGTACGCACTACTTGCGATTTGTACTTATTTTCACGCAACTGATCGTCATTGGCGTGTTCATGTTCCGTTTCTCATTTGACCAGCAAATCGTCGATGAAAAACAGAAATTAGCTCAAAAATTGGCTATCATTGAAGCAACAAAACCACTCCGTGCAGATCTAGAGAAAAAACAAACGGTTATAAAACAAATCCAATCAATTTTTTCAGCACAAGATACGTGGAAAGAGCAGGTAGCATACGTACGAAGCATTTTCCCCAAAAATGCATCGCTTACCCGACTTACGCTCGATACGAAAACTGTCCAGTTATCAGGCTCAACTGATACGCGCATGATCGTCCAACAACTTTTCCAAAAGCTCACAAACGATAAAAAATTCAAGTCGGTTAAGCTCGATCAGTTCACTCGCGATATCAATGGAAAATACCAGTTTGCCATCTTGATGGAAGGGTACCAGACTCCAATCAAGAATAAAAAATCATAATCATGGACAAACAAGAACTTATCAAAAAAATTCAGAATCCTGCCGTGGTGGACTATACCTACGGGATCGTATTTTTTCTGATATTCATTTTTTTTGTGGTTGTCGTCATTGGACCCAATATAGCTACTGTATTCAAGCTTCGACAACAGTATGTCGATCTTAGAGCCGTAAATGATCAGTACACACAGACGATCATGGCTATTAACAAGCTCCAGTCCCTTATATTGACTCGTCGGGATGATTTTCCTTTGCTGACCATTACACTTCCCGAACAGGTTAAAATCAGTCAAGTTATTTCGGATCTTGATGCTCTCCGGTTGGATGAATCAAATTCACAAGATGTTGCATATCCTGGGTTTGTTGTCGGGACCCAAAGCAAGGTTGTTGATAAAAAAACTCCGGCAAATGAATTGAAATCATTTCCCCTACTGCTGAAGATATCTGGTAGCCAGTCTCATATTTCTGACGTTATTGACCAACTTTTGAGTCAAAAACGCATTAAAACCATTTCACAGTATGTCCTCACTCCGTCAGGGGTGGCCTCGACAAGTGCAACACTTGACGCCCAAATCGAAGTACTCGTATACTATCAGTGATCCCCATCTATGAATCTAGCACTACCTCATCAATTATCAAAGCGTGACCTGTTCATCATGGTAGCATCTATGAGTATGGTTCTTTTATGTGTTGTATTGTTTGATGGATACCGATCCAGCCAGGTTGACAGAATCGATCAGTCAAATCTGCCTCCATCTGTAATTTTGACATCACCTGACATGACCGTATTTGAGCGTCTTAAAGAGTTGAAATGACTCGTATTTTGGCCATCTACTTCATTTATTCATGAGGCCACTACTGGAGAGCGCCGTTTCGATCTACTCAACCATCATAAATTGTGCTAGTATTTGCATGGTGTTTCATCCGTATTTGTATTATGTATAGCGATTTATACCTTCGTCCTACAACCGAAAGGCAAGTTCCTCGATGGGTATTAGTGCCTACATTATTGTTGATTGTTGGTTTCTCCTTTTATTTCTTTTCTTTGAAAACGAGCACCTCTACTCAGGCTTCTGCACTGAAAATCAGTGAAAAAGTGCAAAGTCAGACTGATACGTCAAGCTCTTTATTTTTTTCTCTTCCTGAATCACATTCTGTGTATGTATTGTATGGGACAACTCCTGACACATTGACACTCACTACATATGATGTGAGGGATGTTGTTGGCAGCCCGTCACCGCACAAATATTTCTACATTGAATTTACCGGTCTAAAGCCGATGACGCAGTATTATTATCATCTGATTGCTGATGACAAAATCATCCAAACCGGTGTTGAGGGGAATACAAACACATTTACCACATTGGCGAAACGCACTGCTGGCACAGTATCGAAGCCGGTGTATGGCAAACTGATCTCGACACAGGGGACTGGAGTTCCTGGAGCACTCGTACAAGTTACCTCTTCACCCAATGTACTTGGAAGGATGGTGATGGGTGTGACAAAATCGAGTGGCGAATGGCTGATTAATATTCCCTGGGCTACGGTAGATGAAGATACGATTCAAATCCGCCTACTGAGTGATCAGCTCCCCAGTTCGACGATCACTGCAGTTTTGTCTCGTGCCGCGCCTCTGCCGCAGTCTGTCATTACTGGGACCGATTACACCTTTATTTCAAATCATGACAATGTTCTTCCCGCGAATACTACTCGATCTGCTCAGCAAGACTACATCTTGTCACTGCAGTTCCCCATCGCCAATGCAGTGATTCCGATTGGCAAACCTCTGATTAAAGGAAAAGGAGTTCCGGGAACAAAGGTAACCGTATTACTTGACTCAAGTCCTCCGATTCGTCTTGAATCAATAGTCCGCAAAGATGGGATATGGGTGACTGAATCTGAAACCAATTTCACTGCAGGAAGGTACACCCTCGTTGCCTTTTTGCAGGATAACAATGGAGTTGAGAGAAGCATCGAAAGATCATTTGTCATAGCCAAGTCAGGAGAGCAGGTATTGGGAGAATCGACCACAACCATATCCACCCCATCAGGCACACTTACTCCTAGGGTGAGTTCTGTGCCAAGCCCGATTCCTAGTAGGGTAGTTACCACGTCACAGCAGCCTACCCCAAGCATCATAGCTGTTAAAGATACTCCTCCGGGGGGGATGCCGATATGGGTTGTTCTCTTTGGCTCTGTCTGTCTACTGGGAGGATATATTGCGATTAGAGGATCGCGCTATACGCACTGAGATTGCACGTCTTTCTTTTCTGTTCCCTTCGGACACGTCTTCAAAATCTCACTGTACGAATTTGGAGATATCCACCAAAAAATATTTATGGGAGTAGTTTAAGCAGGAGTGTCTTGAAGTTTTCAAAGTCGTTTTTCGGTGGCAACAAAACATATTTCCCTTCATATTCTGACATCGGTGGAACCTCGAAATAGTCTGAATCAATTTTGTTAGAAACAATCCGAATAGATGTGCGGCTCATGAGCATTGATTTGCCAATACCGATTGCATCACGATTTGAGATTGTGCGCTTGATATGGGCATCAAGGATAGTAGCCACTTTTTCTAGAGTACCAATGTCTCTTGCCTTAAGCCTCTCTATGATTTTAGCTGAGATTCCTTGGATGACCTCTTGCTGACGACCCGATCGTGAAAAATCGGTCCCCTCATCACCTGATGCATGTCGAGATCGGACATATTTCAATGCTACTGCTCCATTCAAATCGAGCTTTCCCGTTGGGAAGCTGACTGTTTCATATCGACAGGAGTAATTTGGGTCGTATGGCTGACACTCTTTGTTCTCAGCGCCTTGTATTGGGTACTCGCTGTCAACAAACCCAACCTGATTGGTAATCGTGATCCCACCCAACACATCGACTACTTCTTCAAACGTCGAAAAATCCACTACGAACACATGATCGATCGTCAATCCAGTGATGCGTTGAAAGTTCGTCTTCACATATACATATGGATCAACCTCAGTTTGCTGGAGAGCATATGTGTAGATCGTATTGATTCTATCTTTGATACTTTCATCCCAGAGGTCCCGTGGCAAACCAACTGTCGTGAGTGTGTTTGTAGAGGGAGCATATTTTGCAAGCATGATTGTATCAGTGAGATTGGGACCATCATGGTCGCCGCCTCCAACACCAAATATTAAGAATGTATACATACCCTGTGAATTGCTCGATTGGGGTAATGGGGCAGTTAGATCTGAAAATCGTATATGCACATGAGACAAAAACGAAGAAACCTGCACAAAGGCACCAACAGCCATGATACACAAAATGACAGCAATGTAGAGACTTATGGCAATCAAGCGCGTCTTATGCATGAGAAAGTATATTGTTGACCAATTGAGCGAAAACAAGTGGATCAAGACTATCTGTTCCTACCAATACTCCATCAATTACTCCATCCTTCATAAGATCGGTGACATTCTCAGGACTTACACTCCCACCGTATATGAATTTTTGAGTGGACTGGAGATGACATGATGATTTGAAATTTGCAATGTCATCAATTCCAGCGACTTTTCCTGTTCCGACAGAAGCAGCGGGCTCATACACGATATATGGTGACTCAGCGATGACTTGTTCAGGAGAAGTGACGCACACAAGTGGGGCGAGATTGGTCGACAGGGCTCTTTCAAACTTTGCCTGAACAATCTCCTGCGTATCACCCGACTGGCGTGTTTCAACGTGGCCGAGTATCACGTGCGTAGCAATCCCTGCGAGTGACTCAGAAGCCACCTGGCCTGTATGTTTACCTTCCGGTAGAGCAGATATATCTTGTGCTCCGACGGTGATCTCCGAGTCAGACACGAGTTGCTTAAGGGGATATATGAGTGGCAAAGGGGGAAATAGAACGAGCTCAATCCGACTTTCGATTACAGCCTGAGGGAACGAGATGTCCAAAGCATCCAAAAACGTATTGACCCATGCTCGAGTTGTGATGAGATTTTTGTGAGATTTCCAGTTGGCGAATAGTGAAAACATAGGAGTAAGTATTAGTAAATACTAAAGACTGATGAAATCCCAAATACCAAGTTCCAAATAAATTCCAATATACATTATCAATTTTACATTCTACGTTGCACCCTTTTTATTTGCCTTCTACACTTTTCCTTCTACACTATACGTTTTACCATCTACACTTTACACTTTCTGATATAAACTAGATCTTGTGCACTATCATTATACCTGCCTATGTCTGAAGATATCCTGAAAGATCTCAATCCTTCTCAACAAGCTGCCGCACGCTATACAAGTGGACCCTCAATCATCTTGGCGGGGGCAGGTTCTGGCAAAACCCGAGTCCTCATTCACAAAGTCGCGTATTTGATACAGCAAAAACTCTTTTATCCCCAAGAGATACTCATGATCACCTTCACTAATAAAGCTGCAGGGGAGATGAAAACAAGAATTGCAGCCATGTCCAAAGTCAAGGGTCTCAAGTCTCAGGCTCCAACCAGATTGGGATTTGTGGGGACATACCACTCGTTTTGCGCACGGATACTCCGTGTTTCTGGCCATCACATTGGCCTATCAACTGACTTTGCGATATATACCGATGATGATCAAGATACGATCATCAAACAAATCCTCAAAAAAATGGAAGTGGGCAAGCTGACCCCCGGGTTTTTCCTTGCCAAGATTTCAGATGCCAAGAATCAGCTGGTCAGGCCAGAGCATTTTCTTGATGTTTTCTCCTTTTACAAATCTGCGCAAGTAGCCCAAGTGTATGCAGAATACCAAAAGCAACTCACCGAGCATCAGGCTGTTGATTTTGATGATCTCCTGATGAAAACCGTCGAGCTCTTTCGAACTCATCCTGAAGTGCTCGCTTCATATCAAGAGCAGTACCGATATGTTCTCATTGATGAATTTCAAGATACGAATCTAGCTCAATATGCTCTTGCACGTATGCTGGCACAGACACATGGCAATATCACTGTTGTAGGGGATTTTTCGCAAGCTATCTATAGTTGGCGTGGTGCAGACATTCGCAATCTTGAACGATTCTCGACTGACTTTCCTGGTGCCACCACTTTTTATCTCGAGCGGAACTATCGATCGACCCAATCTATATTGACGTACGCGTATGAAAAGATCGTCCAGAATCAAACACATCCAATCTTGAAGCTCCACACCGAAAGTAGTATGGGCGAGGACATCATCGAGTATGAAGCAGAAAATGAGGAGCAAGAGGCGATGTATGTTGGCAGGACGATCACCGAACAGGCTCAACTCTATCTCGGTGATCCTCATGATCTAGACCCGTATGCACATTTTGCAGTGTTGTATCGAACGAATGCGCAGTCTAGAGCGATCGAAGAAGTATTTCTACACTATGGACTGCCGTATGTGCTCGTTGGAGGAACTCGGTTTTATGCGCGCAAGGAAGTGCGCGACGTATTGTCCTATTTGCGCCTGCTGATTGCTCCCGACGATCCTGTAGCGAAGGAGCGTATACAAAAGCTTGGAAAACGCCGCTGGGACCAATTCATGATTGCTTATCCAGATCTTGCAAATTACGTCTCAAGCTCCACACCCGAAACACTCCTTGAGCTCGTTCTTGCAAAGACAAAATATCTCGATCTATACAATCCTGACGATCCTGAAGATCTGTCGCGACTCGAAAATATTAAAGAGCTTAAGAGTGTTGCATCAGGCAGAACCACGCTGAATGAGTTCTTTGAACATGTTGCACTTGTTGAAAATGAGAGATCTATGGGAGAGCGAAAGAATCAAGGCAAAGGCATCCGTCTCATGTCACTCCATGCATCTAAGGGGCTCGAGTTCGATACCGTATTTCTAGTTGGACTTGAAGAAGGCATACTGCCGCACTCACGGAGCCTTGATGACCCTCTTTCATTAGAGGAAGAGAGACGATTATTTTATGTTGGCATCACTCGAGCGAAGACGCGACTGTATGTCACGTGGGCACGTAGGAGGGGCATGTATGGTAGGCGCCAATATAGTTCACGTTCGAGATTTATCACTCGACCAGAAGAAGAAACGATTAAGCGCGACTCAATCATCGATGACTGGGATATCGATCCATCTGTTAGTCAGTGGCAATCAAGACATGACGCAAAAACAAAAGAATCGCCTGGTGAATTTGGTGATATTGTGACATTCTAGGATATCCACGTAGATGCGCCTTTTTGCGGCAGATAGGATCATATATCCTGAGACAAGCTGTGTTCACGCTACATCATGACCGTTGCTCCACGATATGGCACTCCTTTGATCAACTGCAATGACTATGTATTGTTCTTGTTGGACACACCCGGTACAATAGAACTATGGCAAAAAAAGTAACGTATACGCGAGCAGTCAATCGTATAAAAACGGTGCTCATGGAGTACACCGTGATGTGGCTACATATCATCGGTTATCTTCCTTGCCATCATACCCGAAGATTTTTCTATCGCCTTTCGGGGATGCAGATCGGTGATGGGTCGAGTATCCACACAGGGCTCAGGTTGTATTACCCACTTAAGATTAAAATAGGCATAGACACCATTATTGGAGAGCGATGTGTTCTAGATGGAAGGGCAGCGCTGACGATCGGCAATCATGTAGATATTGCTTCTGAGGTGATGATCTACAACAGCCAGCATGACATCAATGACGCTGGTTTTAAAGCGAAATCCTCAGCAGTTAAAATAGGGGACTACGTTTTCATTGGGCCGCGTGTCATCATCTTGCCTGGTGTGAGTATTGGTAGTGGAGCAGTGGTAGGTGCGGGTGCAGTAGTCACAAAGGACGTGGCACCGTTTACAATAGTCGGTGGAGTGCCTGCCCAGGTCATTGGTGAGCGCCAGCTCAAAAATCCCCACTACACTCTTGGACGCGCTGCGTGGTTTCGTTGATACATCTGCTTATTCCTATTTGTGATCATTTCCCTGCATACTCAGCAGGTCTACGATGCAGAACATGCTCAATGAAAAAAGTGCAACAATCAGAGTAAAGGGATACGCAACAGGGTGTGAGATTACGTCAGTATATCGCTCGATAATCGTAGCAACGATTGAGAAAGGATTTGATAGGGTATCCCACGAATTGAATCGTAGGAATCTTCCCGTATAGATTCCGATACTGTTTAACACGGCTACTCCGAGATACGAGTATATTCTTTCTCGTATCTTGACTGTATACAGTTTGACGAGATAGACCGCTGCTATAGATCCAACCAAAATGCCATGTGCCCCATGAATCATCAGGAGGAGCGCATCAAACCAACTTGGTGCATTATGCAGCTCAAGATAGTGCATGACATCTGTCATCACATAGAATGCATTTGGAAAAAACAAAAGCCATAAAAGTATAAAAAAAATCTGTACATATTTCTGAAGATATTTCCTATATTCACATAGGACTCTTCCAATTAGATAAGGAATCCAAGCGAGAAGAGTGTTGAATAGTAAGAAGTTATATGATGTGATCCCGCCATCATTGCGTTGCGGCGAAATAAATAGTGCATTGCGGGATATGATAAGCGAAGTGAGAAACAACGCTTGGGAGACTAGTACGAAATCGAGCGCCAGACGTTTTTGAAATCTGGTCATATATTGAATATGTATTAATCTTGAGTTCCTACCAAATAGACAGCCTGCCAAGGTTTATAGTTTGACACGAACGTTTTCTCTTGAATTACCTCTAATCCTTTCGTTACTTTATAGTCGAACCAAGCCCGGAGTCCCCCAGCAGCCCAATCGACTTGCTTAGTGACGCCTTTTTTGAGGGAAGGGTCATCTTGGTATCGATCTGGAGGAGCAGGAAGAGCCCCACTCGTTGACACATCAGATATCGTGACTTTACGATCATCCATCTTCCCCCAAAGTCGATATATGAGCGTTTTATCATCGAGATTTGATTCAACCTGAATAAGGATAGCTGCCGGGGTATCGTTTACAAACTTCAAATCGACAGATGGGGAATACACTGTCGCATCACGACCAGGCTTACTATCATTTTCATAATATCCCACTCGGTATGCATGGGCCGTCCACTCGCTGATGGGAAGTCCAGAATTTATTGCAGCTCGAAAGAGTGTTGTTGATGTCTGGCACACTCCACCTCCATCTCCTAGCTCAGTTCGACCATTCACAATGACGTAGGCTTGCTGGTACCCCGTACGGGCAGATATTTCCCCAACAGTATCGTTATACGAAAAAACAGCTCCGCGTGGTATGAGTGTGCCATGGAGTTTGTCTGATGCGAGGAGGAGGTTGTGTATGCGACCGGGGATGGAGTGAGTATAGTTTGATGTTCCTTCTCCGATAAGTTCGGTAATCCCTTGGGTATTCGCTTGAGCCAACGTGACCAATGGCTTAACAACAACAGAATTTACGGTAAAAATAAATGGTTTTGTGGATCGAGATAATACTTTTGGGCTCAATAAGGTATTGCGGATCGAACCTCTCACCTCATCAGCATTTATGAGGAGGCCGTTTTTTTCTATAGAGAAAGCGCTCACCTTATTTCCTTTTAGTTCGAAAAGAGCATTTCTAGGCTCAACATTGTACTGGAGCGCAAGGAGCTTCAGTGTGTCGGTGATCGGAGACTCATCATAATCAAGGTGAGTAGTGAACTCAAAAGTTCGCAGTTTCAGCAGTGACTGCAGTTTTTCTTTCACTTGAGTTAACGAGCTGCCCTGTCGGGCAATGAGGTATGCCTGCTTCGCTATTTCGGCTCCATCGCTATGTAGCTTGAGCAATTCACCTGAGTATGTTGCCACGACACCCTCATTGTATTTGAGCTCAATTTGCGTATGTGAGAGCTGAGTATTCAGTTTTGAGTATTTATCTTGGATGTCTGATACTTTTCGATGACCCATCGAAACCCCATCCACAGTGACTGAGGGATATATACCATCCCGAAAACTATAATCTTGCAGTAATACAGCAATAGATATTAGTATTCCCGCAGTCAAAAAAGTTAAAATAATCCCCAACAAAAAAGCACTCAGCTCTGAAACTCTATGCTTGATACGATGTGACTTCGTCATCGTGTATATGATATCATGAGTGAACTGGTACATCAGCTGATTTACGTATATTCAACATGACAGCTACTCCAAATACACCCCAAGGCTCGCAACCTATTTCAGATATTCCTGAGTCGATCTTCGAAAATGTTGTAGCCGAAAAATACCCTGATGCTTATGAAGCTTCTCAGATTCCTGAAGAGGTGCCATCTGAGGTGACCTCAGCAACTGATGTCGACAGACCTGCAGCTGAGGTGCTTGATCAAGTTCCAGAAATGCAAAGTGATGATGGCAAGATAAAATATTTTTTCATTGGAATTATTGTCTTGGTATTCATAGGGATATTTGTTGCATTGATCACTATATTTCGTAAATCAACTCCTCAACAAGTTGCTGTTGTACCCGTCACGCTGACTTACTGGGGGCTTTGGGAGGATGAAACCATCCTCAAGCCTGTTTTTGATGCATATACCCTTGCGAATCCACATGTCAAGATCAGCTACGTTAAACAATCTTCAAAAGATTACATCTCCTTTATAAAAGGCAGATCAAAGAGTGGAAAAGGCCCGGATATATTCCGTTACCACAATACGTGGTTGCCCGAGCTCACCAATGATGATATATATGTCCAGCCTATTCCTGACTCTATCATGACTCCAGCGGAGTTTGAAAAAACATTCCATCTGATCCATCAACAAGATCTCAAAAAAGGCAATGCCTACTTCGGTATTCCGTTGTACGTTGATAATCTGGTGATGGTGTACAACAAGGATATACTCAAAGCTGGCGGCGTTGCAGGTCCACCACGACAGTGGATAGGGGATCTCGAAGATGTGGTGAGTAAAGTCACCGTGAAAAACGATACCGATGTTCCTGTCACATCTGGCATTGCGCTTGGGACAGCCAACAATGTTGAACACTTTTCAGATATTTATGCGGTTTTATTGCTGCTTAACAACCTAACTTCCCAATCGCTGCTTTCCAATGAGTGGGCTTTGAGTGTCTTGCGCAATTTGAGCACTCCGTCAGGTGCGGATCTGGGGAGTGAAGCCTTGCAGGTCTATCGACAGTTTGGTGAAGAAAAGATTTGGTCAAGCAAGATGCCAAACTCAATAGATGCTTTTGCGCAGGGCAAAGTTGCGATAATTTTTGCATATACATGGCAAATCCCCCTGATTAAATCCAAAAATCCCGACATCAATCTAGCTGTTGCTCCGCTCCCGGAGGGGTTGCAAGGCAAAAAACTTACCCTAGCTAGCTACTGGGTCGAGGGAGTATCGCCATATGCAAAAGCCGCCAATCAAGCTGAAGCATGGAAGCTGCTCAAATATATGTCATCTGCAGCGAGCGAACAAAAGATATATGAGGCGCAGACCAAAACGCGTGGATTAGGCATGGCTTATTCGCGAGTTGACATGAAATCGAAGCTGAGCGATCATCCGATACTTTCCACAGTGATTAGCCAGCTGGATCAGTCAGTATCGCTCCCCTTGGTGACTCGGACATTCGACAAGGGGCTCAACGATGAGATGATCACATACCTGCAGACTGCTATTGATAGCACTTCAAACGGGGTCTCATACAGTGGAGCTATGAGCACTGCAATAACAGGATTTACTCAGACCCTGACGAAGTACAAAGTCCTCCAGTGACCCTTGCGATGGACTCGATACTAGCGGGTATTGATTCATCTTTTCAGTTGTGCTAGGATCAAGAGTGCCCTATGAGTCTACTCACGTCGATATTTCAGAAAAAACCAAAAAGGGACCTGTTCCATGGGCTTTTGTTAACAGAGTCGGGCTTTGTACACTATATTTTTGAAAAGACACCCTCTGAGATAAATATTGATTACGAAGATTCCCATACATATACTCAGAAATTTGAAAAAGTCCTCGATGATGTTGATGAAGCGCTTTTTGAAGCTGAAAAAAGACTCAGTCAAAAAATCAACTCGATCATCTTTTTTGTTCCTACTTACAGTGTTGAAGTGCACAATAAAGAAGTCTCGCAGCCATACCGAAGAGCGATTTCAGAAATAGTCAAGAATTTGGAGCTTGAGGCAATGGGGTATATTGAGATATTCGATATCTTTAAGTCATCGTTATCAGACCAGCCCTTGATTTATATCGAATCTGACATTTCAGAGACATTGATAGGGACGGTTTCAGATGACACGCTTGATCGTCGAGTGATGGTGAAGACCGACGCAGCAAATATATCATCAAAGGTGCGTAAAATGAGTACGCATAGTACACGTGTTCTGATACGCGGCTATAATCAAAGCATTGTCGATCAGATCACCGATGGATTGGACGGGTATACATGCGCGCCTCTATCTCATACAGATTTCAATCTTGGATTGTTGCAAATACTACAGAATCAACTGCTTGGGATAACCGAGGATAAAATCGCTGATTCAGCAGAGGGCGAGGTCGTTTATGATGTGAAACATGAAGATGAAGTTGTCCCTGATGAAAACATTCAGTCAAACACAGAGGTTGTATATTCAAAGCATACATTGACTTTGACTGATGATTCCAGCGAGTCCCCTCAACTTAGTGATGCCCCCTTGCCTGCCGCGAGTGATGTATCTATCCAGACACAGCATCTGCCCAAACATGGTGATGTAGTGAAAGGTTTCAGGCTGCATCACTCCGCGAAGACATCGAAAGCTACCGAGAGTGCTCATAGAGATTCAAGAAAGAATGCTCATCTATCTTTTGATGGTGACGATGCGGCGTCCCAATCGTTGGATGATGTTCAAACCAATGATCTCCCCCCATCAAAAATAAATGTGAAAACAAAATCATCCATTAACTTTTCTCACATATTTGGTCGGTCGTACATCTGGTTAATCGGATTGATGCTTATCATAGTTGCTTCTATATCATTGTTATCTGTATACGAGTATGTGTTTCATATAGTCAAAATCGAGATATCCATGCCAACACGTACATATGAAAAAGAAATTGTATTGATGGGCATCCCTGTTACAAAATCTGTAGAGGAAAAAGAGGTAACTGCTGACATTCCTACCACAGGCAAAATTGATATTGGTGAGCGCGCAAAGGGGCAAATCAGCATACTCAATTTTCAAAACAAGGTTGCATCTTTGAGTGCGGGAACCAAACTAACATCAAACGGTCATACGTATCAACTCGACTCTGATGTGATCGTAGATGCAGCAAAAGTTAACCTTGAGAAGCGTACGATCGAGGCAGCTTCAAAGACTGTGCCCGGCTCGGCTACAGGTATTGGACCTGAGGCAAATCTCGATAAAAACGCTCAACTGGCCATCGTAGACGTGAGCTCATCAGCTATGGCTGGTATCGTTGATTCAGCCATCACCGGAGGCACAAGCAAAACGGTCTCGGCAGTTGCTTCGGCAGATATCAAGTCGCTCAGACTTGCTATCGCTGAAAAGGCAAAGGTAGCATCAACATCTTTATTGGGACAAAAACCACAAGACTCTCTGACTCTTGATAGTATTTCAAAAGTCGATGTTGGGGATATAGATTTCAGCGGTTCTGCTGGTGATGTCGCTTCACAGCTCAATGGAACTGCACGAGTTAACTCAGAACTGTATTCAGTGCAAAAAGCATTCATCGAACAGAAGGCGCATGCGGAAATGATAAAGTCAGATCCTTACGCTCAGTCCACTGAGGGAGTAGGCCAATATACTTTTAAGGAAGTGAATATGAATGAGAATGGCGAGACAGTAGATCTAATTCTCGTCCATCAGACAAAAATATTTACCTCTATTCCTGTCGATCAAATCAAGTCTCGCATCAAACCAGCCCTTATCGATACTAGTGTATCCACACTCAAAAATGAGCTCAAAGCAGCACGTATTAATGTGGTTGATGTTTCAGCAATCAAATTATGGGGAGGATACCTTCCTTTGTTTAAAAAGAACATTGATGTTTCGGTCATACCCGAAAAGTAAAACGCATACACTCTCCTCAACCTCCCCCCAGCCTTAAGTTGCAAACGTGAGACATATCGGTGTATTATGTGCCCATGTCACAGAGCGTATATATTAAGCATGTTCCGAACACCAAGAAACTTACTGTGCTTTTCCTTTCGTATGTCTCCATGACCATCGGATTTGGCTTATTGTTTTGGACTGCATATCCTATATTGAGCTTTGAAATAAGCCAACAGCTAGATAGTTATGATCGATATCTTTCACCAGTTAAAACAGTTATCAAAAATTCTACAAATGATGTCTTGGGATCAAGCACTGCATTGAGTCAGAATGTACGCCAGTTTATACAAGTCCAAGATTGGTTCCCTTCACGTCCACAAAAACTTGCAACAGATCAAAGCTCGATTCCATACACACATTTTTGGATTAGCATCCCCAAGCTCTCAATAAAAAATGCTCAGGTAGGTGTCGGGGGTGAAGATTTGTCGAAAGAACTCATTCACTATCTGCCAACTTCAGCTCCTGGAGATTATGGAAGTGTAAACATATTTGGACACTCAACACTTCCTCAACTGTACAATGTGAAAGACTACAAAACCATATTCACATATCTACCTAATCTGAGTATCGGTGATACAATCCAAGTCAATGCCGGTGATCAGCAATATGAGTATGAAGTTTTTGATATGTTTGTGGTAAAACCTGATCAAGTATCTGTCCTTGAGCCTAAGTATGACGCGTCCTACTTGACGCTTATCACCTGTGTTCCTCCGGGGACATTTTGGAATAGACTAGTCGTAAAATCAAAACTCAAGTATCTCCCTTTCAAAGGAGAGGCAAAGAAGGGATAGGTTGTCGATCAATGCGGGCTTGATAGAGGTATACTATAAGGTATAATACCGACTATGCTCGAATTATCATCCAAGTTATCTACGTTGCGTCCGAAAAGACTACTGCTTCTATCAGTCATATTCTTCGTCAGACTCCTTATCACTTTGGGTGAGACTACAAGATATATATTTGTCGATCCCATTGTCATAGTGTTTAAGCATTTCCTTGCTATAGGGTACCTTATTTTATACATACTGTCTCAGTCGAAAAATGAGGGAACTCGGTTGTCTGCTGGCTTATCTCTCTTCTTCCGCACACTATTGGTGAGATTTTTTTCGTTCATAATCATTGCATTGAGCCTCATTGCTCACAAGATCCAGGATGGGTATCTCTCTACATCAAAACTATTCAAAGAACTTCACCACCGTCTCATATTTGTTCGAAATCGTATCGTTTCTTTTCGAGTTCTGAGACCAAAGTCTAAGGTAGTTGTCATGCAGCTTCCATTCAAAACCAGTTACACATATCAATTCCTAGATATATTCAAAGGCGCTATCCTCAGGGCTAGGTTGTATATTGTTGTTGGACTTGTTTTGCTCGTTGGCGTATCTGTCTATGGGATATACATATTTTATGTTGGACTTCCCTCTCCAACCAATATTGGGAAGATAAACTATGCATTAACCACGCATATATATGATCGAAATGATAAGCCACTGTATGAACTGTACCGTGATACTAACCGTACTCCAATAAGGCTTTCAAACCTCAACCCACATGTTGCTCAGGCCACCATTGCCATCGAAGACAAGGATTTTTATCATCATTTTGGCATTTCTCCTATTGGCGGTATTGCGCGTGCAGTCAAGGATTGGATAGTCAAACGCCAAGTACAAGGAGGCTCGACAATCACACAGCAGTTGGTCAAGATGTCACTTTTGTCATCTGAACGTACCTTTACACGAAAGATCAAGGAAGCTGTTGTTGCGCTTCAAACTGAGCACATGTATACCAAGAGTGAAATACTTGAAATGTATTTGAATCAAGTTCCTTATGGAGGCTCGGCGTATGGAATTGAAGAGGCAAGTCGCACATATTTTGGAAAGCACGCAGCTGATTTGTCTTTAGCAGAAACAGCACTCCTTGCCGGGCTTCCCCAAGCACCTACAGCATACTCACCTTTTGTGCACCCTGATCAGGCCATCGTGAGAAGGAATCAAGTTCTAGTCGCCATGTACGACCAGGGGTATATAAATGCTTCACAGTTGAGCGGTGCGCAGAAAGAAATACCGGTTTTTGCTGATAACTCCACTTCGATACTTGCTCCTCATTTTGTGTTTTATGCGAAACAGCAAGTTGAAAATGATTTGAGCGATATTGATTTGGACAAGGCTGGTTTGCAAATCCAGACCTCGCTCGATTTAGATATCCAAAATCGTGCACAAACTATACTCAAAGAAGAACTCGAAAAAGTAAAAAATCTTGATGTTTCAAATGGAGCTATTTTAGTGACAAACCCAAAGACAGGCGAAATCCTTGCTATGGTCGGATCATCTGGATACTTTTCTGGGAATGACTACAGCGCATTTAATGTCACTACTGCGCTGAGACAGCCGGGGTCTTCGTTTAAACCTTTGTTATACGCATATGCACTCCAAAGGGGATACACCTCAGCGACAATGATTGATGATTCGCCAGTGACTTACTTTACCCCCGAAGCGTATAGACCAGTGAATTATGATGGTAGATTCCATGGTCGTGTTACGCTGCGTACAGCACTTGCCAACTCATATAACATACCCGCTGTTAAACTCATTGATAAAGTAGGTGTGCTCAACCTGATTAATTTTGCTCGCACATTGGGTATAGATACCTGGGAGGATACATCGAGATACGGCCTCTCATTATCGCTTGGTGGAGGAGAAGTTACTATGACAGATATGGCAGAAGCGTACAGTGTATTGGCAAATCAAGGTAAACGGACAAATTTGACTCCGATTAAAAAAGTAATTGATGCCAATAATATTGATTTTGGTATTCCAGCACCTGAAACAGAACAGATCATCGATCCTGCATATGCATACATAATTTCTGACATATTATCTGATAATCAGGCGCGAACGAATGCATTTGGTGTAGGTTCAAAACTTGAGATACCTGGATACAAGGTATCTGTGAAGACTGGTACAACTGACTCAAAAAAAGATAACTGGACGATAGGATATACTCCTGACTACTTAGTTGTGGTGTGGGTAGGGAACAACGATGGAAGGCCGATGAATCCATATTTGACATCAGGTGTCACCGGAGCTGCGCCTATTTGGAACAGAGTCATGCAATATTTACTTGATGAAAAAGGGCAAAAGAAAAAAAACTGGTATGAACGTCCCTCAAATATCGTGATGAAAACATGCTATGGCAAAAATGAAACATTTATCTCGGGGACCGAGAACTCTGTCCCGTGCTCTGCTCCAACTCCGAATGCAGAGCTGGTGAAGAAAGAAGATGAACACAAAAACCCATGAGCTCGCAAGAAGCGTTTGCTTAGATTCCAACTGCACCAATCTCAATGAGTTTCGACTTCAATTGTGCATCCGACGGTTCAGTCAAAGTGGAGTTGTCATCAAATACGATAGTGGGCAAACTCTGAAGTCCATTATTGAGTTTCTCTACAGTTTCCGCTGCTTCGGGAACCTCTTCAAGATTTATATAGGTATATGGGACCTTCAAATCTGAAAGTAGTTTCTTTGACTTTATACAGTCAGGACACCACGAAGCACCATATAGTTTGATCATTTGTATTACTAGTTAATTATGCATGTTGCACATCAGTTGTTGCAAATCAGAGATTACAGTATACTGAAAACATATGGATATTATAGCAATCTTATACATCTTCGCTTTTTTAGAGGGGTCGATCATTGGTTCATTCCTAAACGTAGTTATTGACAGGCTTCCATCAAAGGAGTCCCTCCTTGGTAGATCGCATTGTGATGTGTGCAAACGTCGCCTCGGCATGCCTGAGCTGGTTCCAATTTTTTCGTATATTATGCAGAAGGGTGTTTCTGCATGTTGTCATCGGAAGCTCAAGATTCAGTATCCTTTGATTGAGTTTCTCACTGCTGCTACATTTGTACTGATTGTAGGTTTGTATCACTCGCTATTCGGTGTTGACCGGCTACTCAATGAGCTTCCTGTTGTTATTACTCTTTTTGCCCTCGCAGCAATCACTATTGCGATATCTATCATTGATTTCCGTCATCATATCATCCCTGACGAGTTGCAGGTCTGTTTGATTGTTGCAGCATTGGCACATGCCTATCTAGCAGGTCACTGGAGCACTGCATCGCTTATGGCTGGGCTGATTGTGTCTCAGCCACTCCTCATGATCTATATGTTAACTCGAGGGAGAGGTATGGGATTTGGAGATGTAAAGCTTGAAGTGGGACTTGGGATTTGGCTTGGAATCATTCCTGGTCTTCTTGGAGTTTATCTCGGATTTCTTATTGGAGCTATATATGGCCTCGCACTCCTGATCATACATCGGGCAAAACGACAGAGTCACATTGCTTTTGGTCCCTCACTGTTGATTGGTGGCTGGCTGGCCTATTTTATAGGCGACATAGTAATCCAATTTTATCGAGGTCTTCTCGGTATCTAGATCAGAAGGTTACCATGTGAATGGCTTAAGAACATTTGGGATACCAAATGTTCCATCTTCCTGCTGATAGTTTTCCATGATGGCAATCATGATTCTTCCAAGTGCAAAGGCAGTTGCATCATTTGTGTGGACATGCTCTATCCCACCCTCGTTCTTTTTAACTCTCGTATTAAGCCTCCGTGCCTGATAATCAGTCATATAGTCGGCGGTATGAGTCTCGCAATATGTGTTTTGACCAGGCAACCAGGCATTGATATCCCATCCACTCGCATTGGGCTTTCCGATATCAAAGGTACATTTCTGGATCAGTTGGTATGGTATCTCAAGCGCCTGCATGAAGTATTCTTGGATTGCAATCATGAAACGATGTTCATCAATTCCTGTTTCAGGTGTTGAGAATGCTTCCATCTCGAGTTTATCAAACTGATGCATTCGCTTAATACCTTCCATATCTTTGCCGTATGTACCTGCCTCGCGTCGGAAGCTTGTTAGATAGCCGATATATCGTATAGGGAACATATTCTCGGGCAGTGTTTCGTTCCAATACATTGAGCCCATGGTGTGTTCTGCGCTTCCTTGGAGCCACAGATCGTCTTCGGGCATGCCTACTTGGTAACGTTCATCACGAGGCTCAAGTCGATCCATAGCTGAATACGGTGCTGTTTTAATCATGGCAGGAGGGAGTATTGGGGTGAAAGCCTTGCTGCTGATTTTGAGATCATGATCACTGATTATTTTTTTAAGTATTTCTTCATCGCCAAGAGTCTTCATAACAAACTGAACTATGGCAAACTGCAGTTTGACCAGGTCACCTTTGAGGTATGCAAAGCGACTGCCTGCCACCTTTGCAGCACGGACTTTATCAATGAGATTGTGAGTCTCACCCATCTGCCAATGCGTTTTTGGTGAAAAGTCAAATATCCTCTTTGTTCCCCATTCCTTCACGACTTTGTTTTCTTCTTCCGAATGGCCTACGGGAACATCAGGAAGAGGGACATTGGGAATAGCAAGAAGCAGTGGAGTCAGCTGCGAGCTGCAAGCTGCAAGCCGTTCTTCAACACTTTTCAACTCTGTCTTGATTCGTATGCCAGCAGTACGCGCTTTTTCGGGATCAGACTTGCCAAGCTGAGCAAGCTCATTCCGTTGGGTACGCAAGTCCTGCTCCTGTTTTTGTATTTCTCGGAGACTCACATCGAGTTTGAGTACAGCATCAATATCTACAACTTTAGATTTATCAGCTGCTGCCTTGACGTATATTTCCGGATGTTGACGAAGATGATTGAGGTCGATCATGGAGATATTGTACAACTTCTTGCATAATATGGGAGGTAAATACACATTATTCATTTTGATGTTTTGGTATGATTCACAACTATGGACACATATCATCCCTATCATCCAGTGGTTTCAACAATCATTACCCTTTTAAAGGGTGGGGGATACTGGTTCGAAACGTGGGAACATGAGCCTGTTACAACGAGTGAAGAGGCTGCGAAAGTGCGCCATGGATACAGCCTATCACAAGGCGCGAAAGCTATCATTGTCAAGTCTGAGAAACCACATCAGGATACGAATAGCCACTTTGTAATGCTCGTCCTTCCTGGTGATGCGAAGATCGATAGCAAAAAAGTTAAAAAATCACTTGGATTGGGTAAGTTTAGTTTTGCTAGCTCTGTCGATCTGGCGCATGTTACTAATGGAGTAGAAAGTGGAGGAGTCCCTCCATGGGGGTCGCTATTTTCACTAACAGTCTATGTTGATGGAACGCTCTCACAGCATGAAAAAATCATTTTTAATGCCGGTGATAGACGTTTTTCGATTGCGATGAAATATCGTGATTATATGACTCTAGTGCAGCCCCTCATCGCCGACATTAGAGTATCCTAAGTAGTTCTTGCAGTCGGGACGCTTTGTCACTAGATAGTTTAGTTATGTATTGCGGATCTAGAGGGTGCGTATGATCAATGGGGATGAGTTTCACGTGGACATGCGGGACCTCAAGCCCTTCGAGAACCATCCCAATTCGCTCTGCCTTGAGCACCTTTTTCATATGGATTGCCACTTTTTTCGAGAGTGACATAAGGCGCACGTATTCGCTATCAGCCATATCGAATATATAGTCGATGGACTTTTTGGGGATGATGAGGACTTGTCCAGGATGCATGGGATAGATATCAAGAATCACGATGTGAAGAGAATCCTCATACAGGATGTAGCTTGGGATCTCACGCTTAATAATTTTGTCAAATATTGTGCTCATAATGAGGCTGCCCTAATCCAACGATAGGTAATATCTGATCAAATTCGTCGATGGTGTATGTAGAGATGAGGTCATGAAGTTTGGCGATATTTGTTGTGATGAAAATAGAATCGATACCTGCCTGATTAGCAGCTTTAATATCATTCGGACTATCTCCGACCATCACGGTTAACTGGGGCTCTGCACGAAGCTCTGTCATGGCTCTCTGTATACCTTCTGGGTTAGGTTTTGCTTCAGAAACGTCTTCTAGGCTGATTGTATAATCGAAATATTCTGCAATGTGCAGAATATCGACAAGTGCATCGATTTTTTCCTTATTTGCGCTCGTGACTATGGCAGTAGAAACATCATTCTTTTTGAGAGTTTTTAGCGTCTCTAATGCTCCATCAAGCAGGGAGTACTTGTGTAAGTGATTGCGTTGCATTTTTTTGTGCGTTTCACGCATAAGCTTTGCTTTATCAGAGCCGAATAACTCATCGTATACATCAATGATGGGACGACCAGATCGATTTGTTAGCGTATGTTTATACTTCTCATACTCATATCCATGATGATTGAGTGTCTCACGTATTGTGTGAATAAGGGGGATTTCTGAGTGAGCTATCGTCCCATCGAAGTCAAATAGAACAGTTGAATATTTTTTCATAAATAGATTTTACAAACCAAGATCAGACGCGCTTTTTTTCATACCCATGAGGACGATATCGATGAACTCTTGTAGCTCAATACCCAGTTTGGCTGTGCAGAGCTTGATCCCCTCTCGATCGATAGCCGCGGCAAATGATTTGCTCCCCATTTTTTTGATCACAGACTCGACAGTTAAATCGGCTATTTTTTTGGTCGGCAACACGAGAGTAGAAGCGACAATGAGGCCAGTTAGCTCATCACAACAGAAGAGCGACCACTCGAGTGGTGTCTCAGGCAATCTAAACCCGGTCACATGGTGTGCATGTGTCAAGATGGCATCGATCAAATCATTATTGTGTACTCCCATGGATTTCAGCCACTCGATCGTTTTGAGTGTGTGTTGATTTGGGATTTCACGACATTCCTCCCAATCAGCATCATGGAGGAGTCCTACCACACTCCACAACGCCTCATCCGCATGGTGATGTGCTGCAAGTGCGCGCATTGCCGCTTCTACCGCTAGGCAATGTTTTTGAAGATTTTGATTTTTTATATGTCCGGTCACCAGGGTCCATGCTTGTTCTCGTGTAATTCCAATCTGGACTGGTTGGTTGGTAGTGTGGGATACGCTTGAACCAGCTGGATTAATAGCCATCTGTTTTGGCGCTTTGGCTTTACTGCTTAGGAATGGATAAATTTTCTTCGTAAGCGAATCGGTATCATTTCTTAATATCGGGAACATCGCACCCTCACGTGCGGTGATGTCCTCAAGGAACCAAAACAGTCTTTCAGAAAATCCGAGTCCTGTGGTTGGAGGCATCCCATACTCAAGCATCTCTACAAAGTCGATATCCAGCATCTGAGCTTCATCATCACCTGATTCTCTCATTGATTCTTGAGATCGGAATTGCTCGAGTTGATAGATGGGATCGTTGATTTCGCTGTATCCATTTGCGAGTTCGGTACCAGCAATGACGACATGGAAGCGTTCAGTGAGTCGTGGATCATCTGTCTTTGCTTTGGCCAGTGGTGACATAAATGCGGGCTCATTGACCAGAAAGGCTGGACCGGAGATCGTTTTACGAATCAGCTTCCACAGGTTGTCAATCATACGCTGTCTATTGATGGCGCCATCTCCGAGCTCCACCTTGTGCTCAATCAGTATCTTTTGCAAGTCGGCATCCGGCGTGTTGAATATATCTACTCCCAGCCTCTCTTTGATAATCGATGCATAGTCGATTTGTTTCCACTCGTCACTCAAGTCGAATGTGTGCCCTCGGGTGACGAAGGTCGTTTTGCCATAGACAGCTTGTGCAGCTGCAATCATCACTTCGCGCGTGAGTTTCATTTGATCTTGGTAATCAGCATATGCCCAATACCATTCGATATGGTTGAACTCATTTGCATGCTCATCACTCATTCCTTCGTTGCGGAATACAGGACCTATTGCAAATACTTTTTCGAACCCTGCGCCAATTGCACGTTTGGAGTATAACTCGAGAGAAATGCGTAAATACAAATCTTCATCGAGTGTATTGTGATGAGTCACAAATGGTTTAGCATCAGCGCCACCTGTTGTGTGCTCGAGCACTGGCAAAAATACCTCAGTGAAACCCTTATCAACCAGGACGTTGCGTATTGACTGCCAAAATATCGCCTTGCGACGAATTATTTCGCGTACTGATGGGTGGAGAACCATATCGACGTATCTACGACGATACCGCTCGTCCTTATCATCCATTTTATTTGGATATGGACGAATACTCTTTGACAGGAGAATGATTTCACTTGCGAATAAAGTGACCTCACCAGCTTGGGTTTTATCTAGTATCCCTGCGACTTGGATGAAGTCCCCTAGATCAAGATACTTGAGTTCTGCCCAAGACAATATCTGAGTTGTTCTCGGCATGTTTGTTTCTGGTGGATATACATCTCTACGAATGCAGATTTGCATACGCCCAGTCGCGTCCTCGATATCAGCGAAAATGAGCTTACCCATGGCACGCCACTTCATGACCCTACCTGCGAGGGTGATCTGGGAGCCTTTTCGTTTGTCAAATTCAGCATGCACGATTGCATTTGAAGCATCTTTTTTTGATTGTGCTGGATAACAACTAATTCCAAGCCTTTTGAGCTCTTGGAGATTGTTGATGCGACGAGTGCGTTGACCAATGAAGTCATCTGCATGAGCCACAGGTGCCTGTGATGCGGTGAGATCGGAAGGTAGTGTGTCTGTCATATGTTTTTTTCAAATCCTGATAAAAATGAAACTACATTTGTACCTAGATATTGATTATTATACCCTCCTTCTTGCACAATAAGCGTAGGTAAATCGAGTGACTGAAAGTGTGCACCCATTTGCTGAAAATAAGCTGTCGATAGGCGAAATCCCCCTATCGGATCTGCAACATGCGTATCTGCACCAAATGCAATGATGATGTAGTTGGGACGCGATCGCCTGACGATCTCGAGGGCCTGCGCAAGTGCTCTGTCATAGGTCGCGTCGTCAGTACCAAGCGGGAGAGGGATATTCGCATTGTATCCTGCACCAGGTCCCGATCCTACTTCGTCTGTAAAGCCTGAATAAAATGGAAACTTTATCAATGGATCTGCATGTATGGATACCGTGAGTACATCAGAACGTTGGTAAAAGATGTGCTGAGTCCCGTTCCCATGATGAAAATCCACGTCGATTATGGCTACCATCCCATGAGCACTCAGTGTCTCAGCCGCGATTGCTGCATTGTTGATATAGCAATATCCTCCTGCCTGAGCATGCTCAGCATGATGTCCAGGTGGCCGACACAGCGCGTAGCAAGGGAACGATGGATCCCTCAGCAGCGCCTTGGCAGATGAATAGGCAAGGGATGATGATGCCAGCGCAGCTTCATAGGTATGTCTGAGCAATGGGGTATAAGTGTCGAAAATATATGACCCGCGCAATGCAATATCAGAGATGCCGGGATGTTGATCTGTGCTATACATGCAATAGGGCCGCACTGATGGGTATAGATACTCCTGATTAGCGAGTTGATGACATCTTTTTTTGAGGTATGAGAGATATGCAGGGCTATGGACGCGATAGAGGATAGCGTCTGGCACCACCTCTATTTCGCGCGACATTTTGTGCCCCGCTAAATCAAGCGATTTTTTGATCTGCACAGCTCTTTCGGGTACTTCTTGAGCTGTATCATGGTCGCCATTAAATACCTCAAATGGCGACCGGTGCTGAATATGTTTTGGTGAGTAAAAGTATTTCATATGTTACTAATTCATGTTTAATAATATGATGCCACTGCTTCTGGGGTGAGCTGTACTGGCAAAAAACTACGAAGCGCTCCATCCACCGATACATGTGCCTCTAAGATGTGATTTGGCGTCGCCGACTGTATATCTCCACCAGCTGGTGAAAATCCCGCGTCCCGCGCAACTTTGTGGCCAGGAAGATGTGGGGCAAGGTTTGCTTCGGCCATGATGCAGAATGCACCATCTGGTGGTATGCTTAATATCGCTCGATTGAGCCCGATTGCTGCACCTGTACCGAGACCTCTTCCTCTTTCTTCAGCTAACGTTCCCCATTCTGTCGATTCAACTAGTTCCATTTCACCGATTCGAAGTGCTTCTGCTTTTGCTGCAGAACATATTTGCCCATCGCTATTTCGCATGCAGGAGAACCATCCTGAGGCGTGAGGGTCAGTCGGTGAGTATGTATCGATGAATTGAGATACTCCCTCAGAAGTCCATCCAAATGGCTCCCATATCCGAGCTAATCGCGACACATCACTTTGCTGGATATGTGTGTCTATGCTATATCCCTGACTGTTTAGTTGATACATTCGCTCATGGGGTGTGAGTCGCAAAGGCGATCTCCAGTATTCAGCCGCAATAGCCCAATGTCTTCGCAGATCGTTATCGTGTCTCTCAGGACTATTTGCTGACATGAAGACAACGCCACTTAGTGTTGGATTATGTGTGGACTCTGACGTCGGATTAAACTCCGCGTCGATCAAGTGATGAGCCAATGGGGGGATCATATCCGCGCTACCAAGGAATTTGAGCTGGCCGCGAGTATTCTGATTCTCTTGTGCTCCCCGACGGAGATTCACCGCTTGACGCCACAGATCTCGTGATGTGGGCCTTTCACCCATGGTGAGCGACGATCGATTATCCGATCGCGAATTGTCTAATCCCAGCCTACCCACACTTTCTACAATGCCTGACATATATGTAATAAATGAATAATAACTACATATTACATTTAGGTTGTCATAACACAATATTTTACTAATTTATTACAAAATATAACATATATGTTAAAATATGAACATGTATCGAATACAGGATGCCCTCCAAGAGATTATTAATCGAAAACCACATATCACTGAATTACTCGGTGAAGGGCTCGTCAATATTATGGAGCTCGCACGGATGATCAAACCCGAGCTAGAGCGCGAGTGCATGAAGGAGATGACTATAGAATCGATTGCCATGGCAATCAGACGCATGCCCAAGAGACGCGAGAGCAAAAGTTTGCGACATATATTTCAGAGCGCTCCCAACATTACGGTGCGCTGCGACCTCGTCGAATATACATTTGCGAACTCAGCAAGTTTAATTCCCAAAAAAGCGGCATTGCTCCAAATGATTGGACAGGGATATGATAATTTTTTTGCAATCACACAAGGTGTTCATGAAACATCTTGCATCTTAAATACGAGCAAAAAAGATCAACTGACGAACTTAATCAAAGGCGAGACAGTTGTTGCAATAGCCACGAACCTAACTGCCGTCACGATCAGACTTCCTCCTGAAAATGTAGACACCCCGGGAGTGTATTACCACATTCTCAGATCGTTATACCAGGGAGGAGTCAATGTTGTTGATGTGGTATCGACCAACATGGAGCTTACGGTCATCGTAACAACGGGAGATGATGACAAGGCATTTCGACTAATCAAACACTTATTTGATTGAGTTATCCAACTTTAATATCCACAATAGTATACGTATTGTTGCCAGATGGAATCGATACTTCAACTACATCACCTTTTTTTCTGCCGATAAGTGATTTGCCTAGTGGTGAGGCGGGGGATAATTTCTTTGCTTTTGGATCGGCCTCGTATTCACCAACGATGTGATACTCATCCCGCACGCCTTCTTTCTCAACAACAACTCTACATCCAAGACGAACCAGATCATTTTCGATGTCATGCACTGTGTGGTCCACTATTTCTGCCCAACGAAGCATTTCTTCGAGCTCAGCCATCCGACCTACGATCACACCAAGATCTTCTTTGGCAGCATGGTATTCACTATTCTCTCGAAGGTCTCCCATTGCGCGCGCTCGCTCTAGACGTGCTTTGGCTTGATCATGCTTGATCGTTTTGAGGACGTGGAGCTCATTTGTAATCGCTTCATGACCGGATTTGGTGAACTGGATTTTTTTTGACATAAGTGAGGCCACATTGTAACTCTTCGCACGCAATATGTAAATCAATATCTGTCTCCACAGATTGTATGTCAGATAGCTCGTTAAATCTGGTGTCTAGCGGGACAAGAGTATCAACTGATGCTATAATAACAACTCATCGGTCCCATCGTCTAGAGGCCTAGGACGACAGGTTCTCATCCTGTAAACACCGATTCGAATTCGGTTGGGATCACCACGAAAAAGCCCGCGAGGTACCGTACGGTACCTAGCGGGCTGTTCTATTTTCAATCGATTACTGTATGTACTTGTCAACTGACGCCTTCATATCAGTGAAGCTATATGCGCCATTGAATCGCTCGCCATTTACGAGGAACATGGGAGTTCCACCAAATCCGAGTTCTTGCGCTTTTGCCTGATCTGCAGCGATTTTGGTGGCATATTTACCACTCGATAAACAATCAGACATAAATGCTGTATCTACAGCAGATGACAAGTATTGCGCAAGCTGTGGAGCATTTGCCTTGTCATTTTTGACAGTGTCATTGATGAGATCGTATCCTGCTTTGGTGAAAAGCAATTCATGTGTCGGCCAAAATGCATTCTTTTCTTGAGCACAGTAGAGAGCTTGTGCAGCGATCTCACCGCTTCCATGCCCATTGGCATACATGGGGATGTAGAGTATCTTGTTTGCATCAACCAATTTGCGTATTTCTTGTACAGGCGCTACATATGTGCCACCATTCGCAACAGTTTTGAATCGATCACCAGTTCCAGACATGGCAGCTGATACTTCTGGATTCAGCCCAACAGCCACGTGACAAAAGGGACAGCTTGGATCTGAAAACTCGACGATAATTAGTTTTGATTTTTGATCTCCCAACATGATGTTGCCCTTGGTAATCAATGCTTTAATTTTATCCATTTCAACTGGTTTTTGAGTATCTTGTGCTTGAGGTTGTGCTGCAGCGGCAGGCTTGCTCTCGATGACCTTGATCCGTTTTTCGAGATCACTTACTTTGAACGTAAGATAACCAATAAGGATAGCCACGAGTACTGCGAGTATAGTACCAACAGACCCTGCGCCTTGTTTGAAACGTTGAGAAGTACTGAGATTTTGTGACATAGAGGTGCATCGTAACAAACAAAATATCAAAATACAAACACCAATTTACATCAGATACAATTGGCTTGTAAATTATCTCATGCGAGCGCCAAGAGGCGTGTCGTCAGGAAGCTGTGTCGTGATGGGACTTGAGCCGTTACAATCGACCGCGAGGAACATACCCTGACTTTCAATCCCAGCCATCATGCGTGGAGCGAGATTAACCAAAAAAAGATATTTCTTGCCAGCGAGTACCGAAGGATCAGGAAAAAAAGTAAGCAGGCCAGTCAGTATGGTACGCACCCCTATATCGGTCCCCAGATCAACAGTTAGCTGGATTAGTTTTTTTGAGTTTGGTACAGGGATTGCAGCAGTTATGAGACCAACGCGTACGTCACATTTCGCAAAATCATCTATAGTAATGGTTTGTGAAGTTTGAATAATTTCCATAGGTTATTTAACTAATTCAATAGTGCGGATTTTGAGTGGCGACATGTACCATGTTCCCGGTCCAGGAGAATGCACGCATGTTCGTCCATTCATGCAGAACTGCTTCGCAGGATCACTCGGCTCAATCGAATTAACAATGGGTGTAAACTCGCCACCTACTCGAACAATTTTGTCCACAAATGGCTTGAGTGAAACGGGAGCGTCGGATATGGAGGTATTCCCAGCCTTTATCCACGATGGCACACAGGCTGATTCCGGTGCAGCGAAACACTTGTTCGCATCAGTGTAGTATGTGAGCCAATAATCGCCGTCGTAATTAATCACGTACCTGCCATCTGGGTCATTTAGACTGATATCAACGAATAAGCTCGGGTGAGGCAAGAAAAAAGAAGATATGAAGTACATGAAAAAGAGCGTCGCAGCAAGCATCAATAGCCCAATACATCTATATGTCACCATTAGAACTTTTCGCGAGATTCTATCAACAACCGTTTGAAAGAGTGCATATATGGAAATCTCGATGATATACATGAGCAACACAAACAGAGTGGGAGAAAGGAAATGAAGAATAGTGTCTATGAACTGATAGTTAGAGGCATTGCTTATTATGTAGCTTGAGAGATTCAAGAACAGAAGTATTCCAATGTAGGGCATAGTCGTTGCAATCATCAGAAGCAAAGCTGTTTTGAATGTCTGATATGTGTGATTGAGTAGTTTATTTTGGGTGATTAATACGAGAGATACGAAGAAATATGTGCACACAATGCAAACAAAGGTGAGCTGTAGCACGGCTGTTTCGATGAGTGTAATGGCGGCATTATCTTGCAAAGTAGGCAATAGAAGGAAGCGGATAATGAAGGGCAATGCCTCACGATCGCTGTCAGAAAATGTAGGTGCAAGATTTGTGACAATGATAAAGTAGGCACATACAAAAGAGGACGTGTATAAAACGAGTTTAATCGTTCGGCTGAGCCATTTGAGGACTGAGAGTCTATTTGGCATAGAGTCTAAAGATATTTTTGCCTATCTTTTCTAACTTGTAAATAGTGATCGTGCCAATTTCTTTCGTATTTGTTACGTGAGGGCCACCACACAACTCTACCGAGTAATTTCCAAGTTCCAAGTTCCAAGCTCCAATGGAGTCACGAACTGGTTTGCCACCGATCGTATACACTTTCACTTCGTCAGGATATTTATCGCGGAAGAATGCTTTGGCGCCGAGTTTTAGCGCATCCTCCTTGGCCATCACAGTGAACTTGACGGGGAGAGCTTCGGCGATTTTAGCGTTTGCGATAGCTTGTATGCGTGAGACCTCGTCGGTTGTTGGCTTGTGATCACAGGTGAAGTCAAAGCGAAGTCGCTCACCAGTGATGTTCGACCCTTCTTGCTGTACGGAACTGCCGGACACTGTAAAGAGAGCTTGATGAATCAGATGCGTCGCTGTGTGATATTTCACCACCTGTTCACTCTGATCAGCAAGTCCACCCTTGAACTTCTGCTCACTGGCTCCGCGTGATGCATCAGCATGGGCTTTTTTTGCCTCTTCAAATCCTTGAGTATCGACGAAAGCCCCAACCTCAGCCCCAAGAGCAATTATCTCATCGAGGGGCAATCCAACTGATTGATACAAATCAAAAGCTTCCTTTCCATTGATGGTGGCTTTACCCTCTTTTAATTTAATAATTTTTTGAAATTCCTTTTTTCCGTTTTCAAGAGTTTGCAAATACTTGTGTATCTCATCAATAACTAACTCATTCACGTTTTTAGTTGGACCTGTTGGAGAAAAGATTTTATCTGCACAGAAAACTGCTTTCGCTAGTTGCTCCGGAACTACATTTAGGTGTTGAGCCGACCGTACGGCACGACGGATAAGACGGCGCATAACATAGTTCTGTTCTTTTGGTCCTGGTGTAATGCCATCTACTGCCATCTGAGTTGCTGTTCGTAGATGATCGGCGATGATACGTATGTTTTTCTTTTTATCAGTGTCAAGTGATGAGTAATCTGGAGCGAGAGATTCGACGATAGGCGAAAACACATCAGTTGTGAATACATCGGGATTGCCGTTCATGGCTGCCAAGATGCGCTCAAGACCACCACCAAAATCGACATTCTTTTTGGGGAGCTCTGTTAGGGTACCATCTGCTTGCTTCAGATACTGGATGAAAACGGAGTTTCCGATTTCCAAAAATCTACCACAATCACAGTTCACATTACACTTCGTATTTGCATAGGGTGATATCTCATGATATTTGAACGCATTGTCAGGATCAAAGTCATAAAAGAGCTCGCTATCTGGTCCACCAATCTCACCTGCAGGCATTTGTGAAGGGGTGCCTGCTCGAGACCACCAGTTTTTGGTAGCATCATACATCGTAATCCGCTGATCACTACTAAAAGTATCCGCAGTTCCGACGCTCACCTTAAGGTTGATATTTGTGAAGATTTGTTTCCATATCGATATAGCCTCATCATCGGGCGACATTCCATCTCCTCCTGCAAAAACCGTCACATACAACCGAGTAGGATCGAGACCAAACCCATGCTCTTTATTTGTATACAGTTCGAACATCCACGGCAACTGCTCTTTTTTGAAATAATCACCAAAACTCCAGTTACCAACCATTTCAAAAAAAGTGTCATGACGGTTGTCTCCAACTTCTTCGATATCTTGGGCACGTACACAGCGCTGGATGTTCCACACGCGGGTTCCCGCAGGGTGTGTGGCGCCCATGAGATTTGGGACGAATTGCTGCATGCCCGATCCGGTAAACAGTGTTGTGGGGTCATTTTGCGGAATGAGGGAGATGCCAGGAACCTCCTTGTGGTTGCGTGCAGTCCAAAAAGCAGCGATACGTTGGCGGATTTCGGTATGAGTCAACATAATTCCGATGATTATACAGCATTCCTTCAGCTGCCAGGCGCTGAAACTTGTGTTTTACGTTGCGATCTGGTACAGTCAAAGTGGGTTTCTTGAATATGAACAAAGAATCAATCATCGCCATCATTTTGGGGCTTGTACTCGGCATCCTCGTAGCCGGAGGAGTGGTGTATTTTTCCGTACGTCAACAACGTATTCAAAACACTGAACTCACTCACTCAGCCAGCGCTGATGCAAGACTTACGCCAGTTGTCATACCTCCGACGGTAGTCATCATGCGTGCCTTGGATATCACCGCTCCTCAATCAGGATCAGTGACGGATGCACGTGAAGTGAAGATAGAAGGATCAGCAGCAGCAAAGTCCTTACTCATTTTACAATCGCCTGTTGCTGTCGTATCACACAAACTCGATGGTAGTACATTTAGTTATTCATTCCCCCTTGCTTTGGGCGAGAATACTATCCAGGTTTCGTCGTATCCAGAAAGCTCAAGTGTCCCCGTGCAAAAAACGATTTATATTTACCGCGTCATACAATGAAAAAAACACCATTTATCATCATGTCTTTGCTCGTATTTCTTGTTCCAACAGCGTGGGCTGTGAGTTCTGCGCCAACGCCAAGTACAACGCCCTTGATCTCTCCTGCCGCATCCACATCTGCCTCTCTTGAATCATCGGCAGAAGCAAGTATAAAAAATCTCCGTGATCGCATCGCGAGCAAGGTTGCACAGCTTCGCAAACGTGATGAACAGGCTGTGTCGGGTCAAATCATATCCATGACTGATAGTGAGTTTGTAATTGAGTCAATTTTCGGTAAAAAAGAAACAATCCAGCTCGATGAAACACTGACAAAGTACTACCACTTCACAGGTTCAGCACGGGAAGAAACGACTAAGGCAAACATAAAGGTCGACCAATACATCGTCGTCTTGGGTCCACGATCTAGCGACAAAATTATAGCCAATGAAGTGTTCAAAGATGAGCTCTACCAGATCAAATCAGGGAGAGTGTCTGAAGTTAATCCTTCGAACTCAACGATCAAAATAGATACATTTGATAAGGAATCGATCACGGTCTCTGTGGAGGGAACTACAGCTTTGCAAACAATCAACGTAAGTACTGGCGCAGTTGCTGGGGGATCCTTTTCAAATATAAAAGAAGGAGACACGGTACATGTGGTATTTCGAGTCTTATTGATTACTCAAAAAATTGACAAAGTCACTGCCTCTCGGATCTTGCATATTCCGGTAGCATACTTTTCCAAGTGATGTGCGTGATCTGTTTTGTGTCCTTGTGGTAATCAGCATCACTTTATATCATGTGACCACCAATTCGGAGTTATTTTGAAATATATGTTTAATCTTTTTAAGTCATTTCTCGATTTCAATGCTCGCGAAATATCGCGACTAAAGCTCACCGTTGCACGGATAAATGAGTTGGGTCCCACAATGACCGCACTCAGTGATAGTGAAATGCGTGGATATACAGAGACTCTCCAAACCAAAGTGCAAAAAGAAGGAGCCACACTCAATGATGTTCTCCCCGAAGCTTTTGCTCTTGTTCGAGAAGCTTCACATCGTGCTCTGGGACAGAAACACTTCGACACACAGCTGATCGCAGGCATTGCTCTGCATGAAGGACGCATTGCCGAACAGAAAACAGGTGAAGGCAAGACACTGACTGCCACCCTTGCCTTGTATCTCAATGCACTCACTGGGAAAGGCGTACATCTGGTCACCGTGAACGACTATCTTGCTCGCCGCGATGCGGGGTGGATGGGACAGATATTCCATCACTTGGGTCTGTCTACTTCCGCTATCATCTCTGAGGCCTCATTCATGTATGATCCTACGTATGAAGGCGGTGGGAGTATTGATGGAAGACTTTCCAAGCTTCGTCCCATTTCTCGTAAAGAAGCATATGCTGCAGATGTTACCTACGGTATAAACAGTGAGTTTGGCTTTGACTATCTTCGTGATAACATGGCAGAAGATCCATCGCAACTTTCGCAGCGTGGCTTTCACTACGCAATTGTTGACGAAGCTGACTCAGTACTGATCGATGAGGCACGTACTCCACATATTATCTCAGCTGCAGTCGAGCGTGATGTAAGCCGATATTATGAATATGCAAAGCTTGTAAGGCACCTAACACCAGCGACTGACTTTGTCATCGATGAAAAACAACGTACGGTGAACCTGACTGATGCCGGTGTGTCACATATAGAGACGATGATAGGGGTATCAAATCTCTATGAAAAAGATTATGAAACTCTATTTTATATCGAGGCCGCACTCAAAGCTGAGACTCTATTTAGAGTGGATAAAGACTACATCGTCAAAGATGGCGAGGTCGTTATCGTCGACGAGTTCACTGGACGATTGCTCGAAGGGAGAAGATTTTCAGAAGGATTGCATCAAGCGATAGAAGCAAAGGAAGCTGTGACAATCAAAAAAGAATCTCGAACATTAGCTACTGTTTCACTCCAAAACTACTTCCGCATGTACGTGAAGTTGGCAGGTATGACGGGTACTGCAGCTACCGAAACAGAAGAATTTAACAAAATATATAAAACTGACGTGCTCATCGTGCCGACTCATCGTCCCATCAGCCGCAAAGACCTTCCTGACATGATTTACAAGACAGAAAATGGCAAGTTCAATGCAGTTGCGGATGAGATAGCTCGACAACATGAAAGCGGCAGACCAGTGCTCGTAGGTACGACATCGATCGAAAAAAATGAGCTATTGTCCCATCTGCTTCAAAAGAGAGGTGTCCCGCACGAGATGCTCAACGCCAAAAACCATGAGCGCGAAGCAGTGATCATCTCTAAGGCAGGAGAAAAAGGCGCAGTGACTGTTGCCACGAATATGGCAGGTAGAGGAGTAGATATTATCTTAGGTGGATCAGACGGCAAAGATCATGATGAGGTCGCCACTCTTGGAGGACTGAGTGTCATTGGTACAGAGCGTCATGAGTCGCGCCGTATAGATAATCAGCTCCGTGGACGATCAGGTCGTCAAGGGGATGCGGGCTCCTCGCAATTTTTCGTTTCACTTTCGGATGACATGATGCGTATTTTTGGAGGCGAGCAGATCGCGAAGCTGATGACTTTCTTTAACTTTCCTGAGGATCAGCCACTTTCCCATGCAATGGTAAATAAAGCGCTTGAGTCTGCACAGCAAAAGGTCGAAGGTCACAACTTCGACATTCGAAAACACCTCGTCGAGTATGATGATGTACTCAATAGACAGCGACAGATCATCTATGGTTTGCGTCGACAGATGCTCGAAGCATTGTCAGCTGACAAAAGTGTCATATGGAGTACGATAGATGAAAAACTAACGTCAGTCCTCCTTCAGTTGACCAATGGGACCTTGTCGATTGGAGAATACGATGAGACCTCCAGTGTACATGCTGAGTTCGCAAAAGAGGTTGCGGTGATGTTTGGTATCGAGGAATCAGTCGTAACTGGATTGTTAGCAAAGGGTGATCAGCCTTACGTCGAATCAGAGCTCACCAAGATCATATCGGAGTCTATACGTCAAAAAGCCGCTTCAGTACCTGACACTATTTGGCTTAGTGTAGTTCGATCTATTTTCCTCTCTACTATAGATCAGTTTTGGACGCTCCATCTCACCTCTATCGAAGAGCTGAGAGATGGCATCAATCTCCGAGGATTTGCCCAACTAGATCCACTGATTGAGTATAAAAATGAAGCCTTCAAAATGTTTGAAAAACTTATTTCAGACATAGATTATGAAGTAGTTAAGCGACTTATGGGCGTTCACATCACAGAAACCCCTCCAGATCAGATCTCTGCCCCAGCAAGTAAATCTAAGCCTCTGGTTATGCATGCGGCAAGCGGAGGGAGTGCATATCAAGAAGCAAGTCAAGCACAGCTGCGAGCTGAGAGCTCCAAGCCGCCAAGCACCAATATCACTTCGAGCAGAGCCCGCCATGAGCTTGTCGAAGGGTCGAGAAGTGGTCAAAATGAGGGGTCTACTGTTTCTCCCTTACATAACCATCACAAAGATATCGGTCGCAATGACCCCTGTTTTTGTGGGTCAGGCAAAAAGTATAAGAAATGTCATGGCGCATGATCTGCGCCAAGACTATTTATTGAGGGTCACTTATTACAGTAGTACCGTTCACACGGTAGACTAATATGCACTATCCATTCATAATTTTTAATTCAGAGGGATCAGGTCAGCCAGCAACACGCTACATATGTGGCTTCAGTGGAAGCGACTCGACACTGATTATCATGCAGGATAGACTGTATTTGTTAGTTGATGGGAGGTATTGGGAACAGGCTGAAAATGAAATTCAAAACAGTAAGACAATAACCTCACCAAAGGTTGAGGTTGTCAAAATTCATAGGAACTATCTACAAAAGCGAGCACTGCTGGATATCTTCAAAAAGCACAGTCTAAAGTCGCTCCACTTAGATTCACGCATCACTTCTTACGCCATAGTTCAAGCACTTGAGAAATATAAGGTGAACGTGGTGGGGTGCGATGGAGTGCTCCAACATATGCGCGAAATCAAGAGCGCTGATGAGATGGTACTGATCGAAAAATCTCAACGTATAGCCTTGACAGCATTTGAGAAATTCAAACGTGAGGTAGTGTGTGGGGTGACTGAGCGAGCTCTCGCAGCAAAACTTGAATATGTGATGAAGTGCGAGGGCGCCGATGGGCCATCATTCGAGACGATTGTCGCAAGCGGTCCGCACTCGGCATTACCACACGCAACAGTCACCGATCGTAAGATCGAAGCCTCCGATGCTGTCATTGTCGACTTCGGAGCTCGAGTTGATGGGTACTGTAGCGATTTTACGCGCACAATCCTCATGCCCAAAGCATCTCCAAAGCTGAAAAAGATATATTCTATAGTCCAAAGAGCTCAAACTGCTGCGCTTAAGTGTGCCATTGTGGGAACGCCACTGAAGAGTATTGATGGGGCAGCGCGTCAAGTTATTGAGAAGGCAGGGTATGGCATGTATTTCACTCACTCAACGGGGCATGGTGTGGGGATGGAGGTGCATGAGCTGCCATATGTTTCATACCGCTCTACTTCAAAACTACAGATCGGTCATGTCATTACAGTCGAACCGGGAGTATACATACCTGGTTTGGGAGGGGTGAGGTTGGAGGAAATGGTGGTTGCTCACAACTAATCCAATCGAGGAGGAAATAAGTATTATTAATCGCTACTTCGCTTGATAAATAGATCCTACGATAGACATATCATATGGACCTCGTTTCTCAGATGGATGCACGTCGGCAATCCTACTCATCATATAATCTGCATCAGGCACTGGATCACCAGGGTTGATCATCCAAGGAGCGGTTAGTCTCAGATCTATTGGTTTAGCAGGATTTATTCCGCGATGCAAATGATCGCCAGAAATACTCATTCCCAATACGCAGACAGGTCTTTTGTCATGCAACTTTTTTACTATTGATTGTATTCCCGGCTCAGCAGGACCCATAGATCCATCATGCGAACGAGTTCCCTCAGGTGCAAGGAATATTGCTCGGGGATCGTCACCAGAAGCCATTTTGTTTAACCGCTGTACAAACTCTCTGAAGTTATGTGAAAGATCCTGTTGCCTATACCCATACTTTGCTTCGTTACCCATCATGTATGGTTGAATAAGTGGAAATATTTCACAGTCTAGAAAGTCATGCGCTAGACCAGCAACTTTTGCAAATTGTGGGTTTTTGCTTGGATCAGTATTCCATTTTGATGCAGGAATAAATGGTTGACGATATGTGTTTTGATGGGGGTAGAGATATCTCCGATAGACAGATAGTGCAAGGGCAGGATCTTCAAAAGTAACATGATTGAAATACACTACAAGGTGTGGATCTGTCGGCTCATTCAAATGGCCCAGTGCTTGATGAAGCCTGGCTTGGGAATCTGCTTGGACATGTATTCCCCACAGATGCGCTGCATCAAGTAATTGAGGAAAATAGGGCGCAGCAAGAGTACCGATTGTGTGTCCTAGTCCAGAGCTTGATTCAATTGGCATTGCCTATTTTACTTCACAGTGACACTCTTCGCAAGGTTCCGTGGCTTGTCTGGATCACACAAACGACCTACGGATAGGTAATATCCGAGCAGTTGACCTGCTATAGCGTTTGCAAGCGGAGTCAGATATCCTAGGTTAGGGGTAGGGATGTGTATGTCATATTCAGAGGCGTTATTAGGTGATATTCCTATGATGTGTGCACCACGTGTTTTCAGCTCAGTAGCTGACGAAAGAACTTCGCTTTTTACATCATCTTCGGACGCAAGAACAACACATTCGGTACCCTTTTGGATCAATGCTATGACACCATGTTTCAGCTCGCCAGCCATGAATCCTTCTGCATGGATATATGATGCCTCTTTGACTTTGAGTGCAGTTTCCATCGCGATTGGGTAGTTCTCATATTTTCCAATAACATACATATCTTGAGTATCAATCAATTGCGCTGCAATGTTTTGAATCGACTCAAGTGTTTCAGGAGTGAGCCATGAGGACAAAAGACTCGCCATATCACCTTTTATATCTAGGTTCACGTCATCACTAGTAGCGGTGTTCCGTCTACTGTGTTGAGCGAGTTGATAAATTGTTGCTACTTGAGCAGTAAACGCCTTGGTTGATACAACCGATATCTCTGGACCCGACCCGACTGAAAGGGTGCTTTGGGCGATCCGCTCAAGTGTGCTTCCGCGAGCATTAACAAGTGCTACAACCTGGGCCCCACGAGCCTTCGCGGCCTTTACTGCTATGAGGATGTCTGCCGTCTCTCCGCTTTGTGATATAGCAATCATGAGTGTTTCGGGCGTGAAAAGTTTGGTAAATGGCATGATTTCATTTGCCGCAACAGCCTTTACATCTATTCCAAAATGGGCAAAGAAGTATGTTGAAATGAGGGCGCAGTGGTATGCAGTTCCACAGCCAGTGACATAGATCTGGCTACTTTTTTGTATTTGTGGGGCTATGATTTTAAACTTTTCACTATTCATATTCATTGCCTTTGCGATTGTATCTTTTTGTTCAACTATCTCTTTGAGCATATAGTGTGGGTACCCATTCTTTTGTGCGACCTCTGCCGACCACTCAATGTGCTCGAGTTGAAATGACTTTTTGCTCTCGGATCCAAGGTCGAATACCTCAATACTTCCGTTACTGAGAATGACGGCCTCTTGATCTTGGAGAAAATAGACTTCTTTTGTATAGGGAAGCAGTGCCGATACATCTGAAGCAAGGACGCTTTCGTTTGGACTGACACCAATCACGAGCGGTGAACCATCTCGACATGCAATGATTTCGTGTGTGAGCGTTGACATTGCCACGATTGCGTTTGAACCAACAAGGTCCTTGAATGACTTGATCACCGCATCTTTGAATGAAAGTCCACTTTTCATCTTTATATCGATGAGATGCGACACAACTTCAGTGTCAGTTTCAGATACAAACAATGCATCTTTGAGTAGATTTCTGATTTGCTGGTGATTTTCAACGATTCCGTTGTGTACTACAGCAATTGTTTTGTCAGTGTTGAGATGAGGGTGCGCATTTGCATCAGTGACTCCACCATGGGTAGCCCAGCGAGTATGCCCGATAGCTAGAGAGGAGCTTGGAAGTGATATTGTCGCATCCCCGATTTTGCCAACATGTTTTTCAACGAGTACCTTCGACTTTTGACCTTCGACCTTTGACTCAATTGCTACCCCCCATGAGTCGTATCCCCGATATTCAAGGATCTTGAGCGCTTCTAAAGTGAGCTGGGCTGCATTTTGTTTATTACCGTTGTACGCGAATATTCCACACATATGTTTAAGTGAAAATGCTAATGTCTTCAGGTCGAAGATGATCACGTCCAAAGTCATTCCCCTTTGGAAATATCTATGAAGAAAAAGAAGGGTTGATTGAGGTACAAAGCGTACCCGAAAAGTAGTTGAGAAAGGATTTGGTACTACGATTGCTCGTATTGTTTGTCTTTCTCTAACGATATACTCGATACCGGAAAGGTCCCGCAGATACTTCCGCCAAAGGCGGAGTCCGATCTGTCATCAGAAACGCATTGCTTCCGACAACTCCTTTCTCCTCGTATCCCACTCTATTTCGTATTGACCTGATGAATCTGTACCAGACCAATAAGCGTATATTAGCGGGCCACACGCTGTGTTAACTTCTCTAAACTTCCCGATCATTATACCTCTTTTTGTGACGTGTCAACTCCATCCATGTTCCCGATCCGATGACAATCCACCCGAGGATAGGAAGCCCAACAGGTATTGCTCGAGAGAGTGCAAGATGTATGACGCGTTCAACTTTTTGGTTCTGACGCTCGGTAATAAGTGAGTTGCGTGTCTGTTCAACCAGAGGATCCTCGATGTGCTTTGAGTATTCAAATGAAAAGAGCAACAGTGCAAATCCAAGGAGTAGAAGTATTTTCCCTCGTGATGGTTTCATATATGACCAGGCAAAGCTTGACAGGAGGCCACAAAAGTAAAACATCGGTTGCCAATTGTGGAGAAGCAGAAAATACACGGTATAGAAAATATTTTGTTGTGTGTCAGGTGCCATGGGGAATAAATTGTGAACGATGGAATATAAATTATGAACTATGAATTATGAATTATGAACTATGAACTATGAATTATAGAACATTGAATAGAGCCAATACCACTTCTCATCAAACTCGATGTGACAAGTTGTGCGGAGATGTCAGTTCGAGTCTGCCGGGTAGAGCTAAATGACGAGCTCTCTTGGAGTGAGAACAGTATACCTAAAATAATCCATCTTGTTCAGCAGGTTTCGGGTCGGACTGTTTCTGCTTCTCAGCCTTTTGATGAGGGAAAAACCTGTTGATGAGGGAGTAGAGCTCATACTCCTGGAGCTTTTGCTTGAATGTCTGAGGAAATCCATCAAATCGTAAATCTTCAAGAGTGACGGTGATTGATGGGAGATCGGTCACGATCGTAGCGACTTCCTTCATTTGTTTAAGTGTTGACATCGTTTCCTCATCGAATTTGCCGGACATATTTTCAGTTGATCCATACTGGTCGATGAGCTTTGCTGCTGTTTTTGGACCAATATTTTTAAGTCCTGCATAATGATCGGACGAGTCTCCCATGAGCGCCTTCAGATCTGCTACTTTGTCAGGATATACTCCTAACTTTTCACGAACGAGCTCCGGGGTGTAGAGGACACTTTTAGAAAATCCAATCTGTGGGGTGAGTACATATATACGATTATTTACGAGCTGAAACATATCCTTATCACCAGTTAGGATGATGATCCGTGGAGGATCGGGTTGATCCTGCGTAGCGTTGTACATGGAGACTGCAAGCGTGCCTATCGTATCATCGGCCTCATATCCTGGTGTTTCGAATCGTTTTATACCGGTGCTGTCGAGAACGTCCTTGACCAGATTAAACTGAACCTTAAGATTATCCTCAGTTGGCTTCCGAGTCGCTTGGTAAGTAGTGATAATTTTTTTGCGAAATGATTCGGTTGGGGTGTCAAAAGCTGCGGCAATATGACTTGGCTTCAAATCTATAATCGTTTTTTGCAGCATCGAAAAATATCCATATATAGCGTTGGTAGGCGTCCCATCCTTGCGAGTCAAGGGAGGAATAGCATGATATGCACGATGAATGAGTGCGTGGGAATCGACAATAAGTAGCGTTGACATGGATCGGTGTCTAAAGTAAAATGGCTATATCTTAGCCACGCACAAAGCTGCGTGGTCTTTTTTTATCCGGTGTACATGAGCCTTCTTGGCTATTTTCAATGGTTTCGTAGTGAACTGTATGATGTCTGCTGGGTACATATACAATCCTTTATACAGGATACGGTTTTCGATACAAATCAGTCTGACTGGGAACTCAGGCTTGTACTGATGTATAGTCACGAGAGCCTGAAGAAAATCTGCATCACCTGTCATGAGATGGATTGAGTTCACCTCTCCCATGAGCGCCATGCTGATCATATCTGCGGTAAGTTTCACATCGACTTCTTTTTCCTTTCCCGAAGTTGGCGACCGATATCCGGTGAAGAATAATACTCGCTTATCTTTTTTGGCAGATTTATAAAAAATAAATTCATTTTTTGACATTTTCTTTTCCTGCTCTGTTTGTTTCATACCGCGAGGATTGTACGAAGCGTAAAAATGAATATGGGTGAAAATAGTGCCAATTGTTTCTTCGATGAGTTTGATCGCACGGGAAAAATCAAGGTATTCATCAGGTCCAAACAAAGTGTATTGAGCACTGTACAAGTTTGATCCGTCAATGAAAAGATGGATTTGATCGCCTGAACGGGGAGGATGATTCCCAATAGTTTGGGGAGCAGAGTATATTTTGGGAACAACGTCGTTCACCGGAGGGAGACGTTTTCGGGGCTGATGCGACAACTTGTTTGGGCGGCTGGCATATGGTTGATTTCGCCGGGCATTAACCTGAGTATTCGTTGATGAGGGAGCACTCTGTGATGACAGAGTGGCGGCTGGTTTACTAGGTATCTGCCGGAGCTTTTCTAAAGCGGCATGACCAGCTCTGGATGAAAGTACAAATCGGGGTTTAGCTTTGCGTTCTCGAGGAAAGGGTGACATAAGGTCATTATACTCACTCTATCTCCAAAACTCGCTTGTACCCACCGCAACCATCGTGAAGCCATTGTGCAACACGTGTGACTGTTGTTGTCGAAACTCCCACCTTTTTTGCGACATCAAGATATGACTTGCCGGTCGAAAGCAGTCGAGCGATCTCGAGTCGATGTGAAAACTCCTCAATCTCGGCAGGGGTGAGCAAATCACGTAGAAAATCAGCAGCATCCTGCTCAGAATGCACCTTTTGAAATGATTTAAACAAATTACTCTCCAGATCAGATTTTGGCTGATAGTGTGTACTCATATGCACTCATTGTATCATGCTCTTGACTTCCCAACATCAGCATGTTAACATAGTAACATAATGACATACACATATCTACAGATCGGAAGGACAACATATTCCTTCTTCTACTACTTCTTCCTTCGCGCTCGCCACCGTGGCTGGGCCTAGTTTGCGATATTTTTAACCAATTTCAGCTTGACGAATTTGAAAATTATTGAATATATATATGAATTATTTAGAATTAGGTGATGTCATTCGATACAACCAGCAAGGTCCTCAATCAGCAATAAACGGTGCACTCAAGGAGCTTGATTTAAATGGATTACGAAACGAGAATAGAACATTTCAGGCGAGAGAAATGCCAACGTACCAAAATGATCTGAATACACTTCTTGCATCAGCTCAGGGGAGGGGACTTGATAGTCAAACAAATAGAAGTAGCGGTGCATATTTTTTGAATGAGAACGTCATTGGTGGAGAAATTGTTCCCAGTGTATTAGGAAGAACAAATCAAGTCTTTATGGGTAATAGTATATTTACCGGTGTAGATAAGTTGAAGTTGGGGCCAGGAATCGGTCTTGTGAGGCCGCCTGAACTATATGGGGAGCTCCTAGCAATGGGGATGAAGCCTGCTTTGGAGGTTAACTATGCTGCCCCAGGAGGTACTACGCGGACGAGGCAAGGGATTGCAGATATTGTAAATGCATCAATTGGACAAGAGGCAAAGAACATTTCTCCCGATGGATGTTTTGTAACTGCAGGTGCAACAGAGGGGATACAAGTTGCATTGCAAGCTCAAAAAGAGATTGACAAGGGTAGAATAGTATTTTTGGGACCAGGATATTATGCGGGTCCATTAGCTGCACAGCGCCTTGAATTGCCTTATGAACGAAGGATATCAAGCTGTGCTCGCAAAGGATCTGGGCTACTTCCTGACCCAACTGAACTGGGTGATCTGCCGCCGGATACAAAAATGGTGGTAGTGAGTCTGCCAAATAATCCTGATGGATCTGATTATGATGAGAATCAGTTGCAATCTCTCGTAAGGCTGGCGCAGGAAAAAAACATTAATATACTTTTCGACGGCATATTCGATGACCTCAGATATGAGAATCCTTCAACCACTCCATTATTACGAGCAGCTGAGCAGCAAAATGGACTGGATCGCATCGTCACTGTAAGTAGCCTTTCCAAAGCAACAAATTTAGCAGGGGATAGGATAGGTTGGTTAGCAACAAGCAATCCAATATGGGCGGATAAAGTCAACGAAATATTTGTCGATCGACGATGCAACCCACGCCTAACCCTTGAGCCTTTATTCGCATTTGAAGGACTAGCAAGGCAGGTGTCAAATAGTAGTCCAGCAAACGAAAGTGAAATCCGAAAATTATACAAACAACTCAAGCAGCCAAATGACACAATGACAGATGTAAAGTTTTGCAGTATGTATTTGAAACTGATGCAGTGGAAAGCGGCTAGTAGTCAATATTATCGTGACAATCTAACGATAGCGAAAGATCTTTGGACAGCTGAAGGCACAGCCGACATGAATATTTCTCCTGATTTGGCTGGATTTAATACCTTTCCCCGTATGAATGTTCCACTTGGCACGAACACGATGGGTTACCTTGCTGAACAAATGGTTGCTACTGGACTATATACACAGGCGGGACCATGCTTTGGAGTGTCGCAGCAAAAGTGGGATGATGATCTCGGAGTCCGTGAAAGGATATCATTTGCCTCTGACAGAGAAGATCTCGTAAATGGATTAATAAGGGGATCGATATTCAATAGAGTCGTCCAATCAAAAGGGTTGAGTACAACTGTCCAACGATTGAATTATGATCAACAAATCTAATTATGCTAAAAACTTATACCAACGAAGAAGTGCGAAGAATAAAAAGAATTCTTCTTTCTATTCCAGCACTTCAGAACAAACAAACAAACTATTGGACAGCTGTAGACGAGGTATATGCAAATGAAGAAATATCTCAGATTCTTGAGACAAGCAATATTGACAGTCACAGTTTGAAACTATCTGCAGGAACATCTGTGCTAAATACCCCAACACAGTTATTAGCGTCTATCGTAACTGCATTGCAAAATCATACATATCGCTTCTATATGCCAAGCGCCGGAAGTCCTGTAGCCAGGGATGCCATCGCACTTCGTGAGTCATATATAGCAGGTCTAAGAAGTAAACTCGATCAAAATGATATTGTCATGACAACTGGATCTACTGGAGCCATTAGTAGCATCTTTGAAATGGTTGCTGCCGAGTATCCGCAAGGTACCGTATTGATAGCTGGTCCCACATATTATCTTTATCGATTTTGTGCTCAGTATTACAAACTAAAATACATCGAAGTTAGCAATGTTACCCAAGTCGATCCCAAAAGATCATCATGGTTGTGTCTTAATGAAATTATTACATCGATTAATGACGGGATTAAACTAGTATGCATTGTAAATCCAACAAACCCAACTGGTGAGTACTACTCAAAAGAGCAGCTTAATGAAATTTTTACAAAAGCAAAACTTGCTGGAGCCATTGTTCTCGTTGATGAGCTATTCGGATTCCTTGATTACTCTTCTGGAATGCCGCAAGTATCAGCACTTAGCGTAGCTGAAAAATCTAGAACGAGTAATAATGTAATTATTGTAAATGGATTTTCTAAAACAAATAACTTAGCTGGATTTCGGATAGGATATCTTGCAACTAAAAACATTTCAATGATACGTAAGCTTACTCGGATTAATCAGGTGCGATCTTGTTTCCCGGTGGGTGACTTCATAGACAATATGCTTGTTCTAGACAGTCAGTTTCGTATATCAAAATATGCTCAGAAAAAGGGCATTCCTCGCTTGCGTATTTTAAAGTTAATTAATAATCAATTTAATAATCGAGTACCTCGAGACTTTTGGAAACAGAGTGATGATTTCTGGAAAACGATGGAGAACACAACGGAATATTATGAATCTGAACTCCTGCGAGCAAAGGAGATCCTAGGTGAACTTATCGAAACTTCTGCGGAAACAAAAGTTGGATTCAACTCGCTCGTAAAAATTAAAGGTCTTGATTCGGTAAATATGTTCGATTTCTCAGTGAACTGCTATTTAGCTACAGGAGTAAAGGTAGAACTTGGTCCGAGTTATGGGCTTGGTCAAAAGGTATGGGAGGCTAATAGTAAATATGGATTTTGGATACGGCTGACAACGGCGAGAGATAAAAGATTGTATACAAAAGCACTTTTACTATTCAAAAAGTTTATCCACTTGTATTTACAAAAAAAAAGATTCGATGTTACAACAAACTTAAACTTTATTTAGTTTGCGTTTGCATCAACAAGATTATTGATGAGATTGCGACTTAGGCCCTACAATCTTTTCAAACTCCTCTTGATCCATGTTTTCCTTTTCGAGCAAGGCGAGCGATACTGCATCCATTTCATTCCTTTTGGATTTGATTAGTGTGACAGCATCGGCATATCCTCGATCGAGGATAACGCGTATTTCTGCGTCGACTTTTGCCATCATATCTTGGCTGATGGATTCCTCACGATATCCGACGCGATAGTCGGTGATATCGTGCGTCGCACCGAGATTGATAGGTCCCAGTGGACTCATCCCGTATTCGGTAACCATTGCACGAGCAATAGAAGTTGCCTGGTTAAAGTCGTTTGCTGCACCAGTCGTAACCTCATTGAAAAATACTTCTTCAGCCGCACGTCCACCCATCATCACAGATATGCGTTCCTGAAGATGTGTTTTGGTTTCATGAATTTTATCCTTTGCTGGAGGTATGAGCGTGTGACCGAGTGACATGCCACGAGATACGATCGAGATACGGTGAACAGGATCAGTATGGGGCATAAAGTGTGAAACGATAGCGTGACCAGCCTCATGATATGCTGTCAGCTTGCGGTCATAATCTGATTGAAGTCTTTTTTTCTCAGGTCCAAGCTTTATTTTAGTAGATGACTCTTCGATTGCATGCATGGTCACCATGTCTGCACCATTGCGTGCAGTCAGAATAGCTGCCTCGTTGAGCATGCTCTCAAGCTCTGCACCAGAAAATCCAATAGTGCGCTTTGCAACAGCATCCCAGTTCACATCAGGAGCAAATGTCTTCCCCTTTGCATGAATTTGGAGTATTTGTTTTCTTCCTTCGGCATCTGGATAGTCGACCGTGACTCTGCGATCAAATCGACCTGGGCGGAGAAGAGCGGGATCGAGGAGATCCGGGCGATTAGTTGCCGCCATGACGATGACGTTCATGCTCGGCACAAATCCATCCATTTCTACGAGGATTTGGTTGAGTGTTTGCTCTTGCTCTGAGTTTGATCCCATTGAAAGCGAGCTTGATCGCGCACGCGCAATCGCATCAATTTCATCGATGAATATGATTGCAGGTGCGCTTTTTTGTGCTGCACCAAAAAGCTCACGGACTCGTTTTGCACCAACGCCAACAATCATCTCGACGAACTCTGATCCCGATGATGAGAAAAATGGCACCCCAGCCTCACCAGCCACAGCTTTTGCGAGAAGTGTCTTGCCGCATCCTGCAGGTCCTGAGAGGAGGACTCCTTTGGGTATGCGTGCGCCTACACGTGTGTATTTGTCAGGATTTCTGAGATAGTCGACCACTTCTTCAAGCTCCCCTTTTGCGTCGTCGATACCTGCCACATCTGCAAATGATGTTTTGGGCATATCGGCTGATATTCCCTTGCTACTCCCCGCATCGAAGTTCACGATTGATCCCTTTTTAATCTTGTCGATCGCAACCTTCATGTCTGCGCTCGTACAATCTGTTCTGCCATCCTTGATAGTCAACATCATGGCCTCATTGATTGCACTTTCGAGATCGGATGCACTAAATCCACTGGTGAGTTTTGCTACTTCTTCCCAGCTCGTGTCGACGTGAATCTTTTTATTTTTTGCATGGAGTTCCAGTATCTGCTTTCGAGCTTCTAATCCAGGACGCTCAAGCTGTATGCGTTTATCAAATCGTCCTGTGCGCAAAAATGCTGGATCAAGCAAATCTGCTCTATTGGTCGATGCCATCACAACAACATTGTCACTGGGACTAAATCCATCCATTTCAACCAATATCTGATTCAGCGTCTGGTCACGTTCGTCGTGACTTGGCATGAAGCCTTGGCCGCGAGCCTTTCCGATAGCATCGATTTCGTCGATGAATATGATTGCAGGAGCTGATTTTTTTGCCATCGCAAACAGGTCGCGAACTCGTGCGGCACCGATACCCACGAGCATCTCCATAAACTCAGATCCAGATACGCTGAAAAAGGGAACTCCTGCTTCGCCTGCAACAGCACGTGCAAGAAGCGTCTTGCCGCTTCCAGGCGGTCCTGACATGATGACTCCACGTGGTGGCCGAATACCGAGATCGAGATACTTTTTTGGATCCTTCAGATAGTTGATGATGTCAGATAGATCCTTTTTTGCTTCATCAAGCCCAGCTACGTCAGCGAAGGTAACTTTCTGCATGCTTTTGTGTATTCGCTTTGCACGATTCGCACCAAAACTAAAAAGTCCTTCCTGTGCACCTTTTGCTTGTCTGAAGACAAAGTAGAGGAGCCCAACTCCAAATAAGATGGGTAAAATGTTTGTGAGTGCACCAGTGATCATCGACATTGTGCTCGTATTCGTTACTTCAATTTTAACTTTGGTGATGTCAACTCCCGCATCTTTGAGTGTGGTTAAAAAACTTTCGCCATACTCTTTGGTCGTTCGTGCACCCACTGTTTCATCTCCTTTGTAATTCACGATGACGCTATCCTCGATGATTTGAACTTTTGATATTTTATTTTCCTTTATATCTTTTATGATCTCGGTTACTGATTTTTCAGGATAGTTTTTGCCAGCTTCACCAGTCAGCGCAGATACAAATGAACCTACCAGGAGTAGTATGAGGAAGCCAATGAACATCGTTCTGATGTCAAACTCAAGCCGAAACTGTCGACCTTTCGGAGTTGGTGAAATAGAAGGGTTACGATTTGATTTAGGTGCCATATATGAGGTGATTGTAGCATACGAGTCGTCATTCTGCTAAGATGAGATTGGATATATTTGTTATACTACTAGAATATGACTTTGTCGCATATTAGTGATCTATCTCGAGCATCAATCCCCAAGATTATTGAGACCCTACGGTCTGGCGGACTCGTTGTGTGTCCTTCAGACACGGTATATGGGTTGCTTGTCGATGCAAAGAATGATGAGGCGGTTCACAAGCTTTTTGCTTTCAAGGATCGACCGGTCGGCAAGGCTATTTCAGTATTTGTCTCAGGACTTCACATGATGTCGGACGTAGTCGATATGAGTGCGATGTCGCCGGCCACAAGATCTCTGCTTCCAGGTCCATATACGTTTGTATTACCCTCCTTACATCACACATCTCGACTACTTGAGTCCGAAAAAGGGTCTCTTGGAGTACGATGGATAGGAAGGCCACTAGCAACCAGTCACAAGCCACAAGCGAAAGGCATATCCAGCTCGTATCTCGCAGCTTTGCTATCTCCTCAGGATTTTGTTACCACGCTTGTTGAAGAGTATGGGAGCCCAATCACCGCTACTTCGGCCAATGTATCGGGCAAGTCATCGTGCTATAGCATTGATGCATTTATGCATCAGCTATCAGACAAGAAAAAACAGTTAATTGATCTGATCGTAGATGGAGGAGAATTACCCCGTCATGAGCCATCGACAGTACTTGATCTGACGATGCCAACACCCACTGTATTACGTGCTACATCAGCTGGTCAAACGACCATCACCCACTCAGTCGAAGAAACGATGGAAGTTGCCGAAACCTTCATTTCATCCCTCCTTGGGGAGGGGGGACCGCGTCTGACGCGGGGGAAGGAGTTGATGGTTTATCTTCACGGCGATCTTGGGGCGGGTAAAACACACTTTGTGAAGGGGATTGCAAAGCACTTCGGGTTTGACCGTGTTGTGTCACCAACATATGTTGGACTGCAAGAATATATCAATGACCTGATCTCGCTCTATCATGTTGATCTATACAATTTCCAATCAGCAGCAGATGTTGAGGCATTGCAACTCAATAGATTATTATATCCTCCTAACCCTGTCATCCCAGCGTATGCTGGGATCCAGACTAAAAATGAGATTCCGGGACCCCGCGAAGTTGCGTTTGACGCGACAGAGCGGGGCAGGCAAGCCCGGAATGACAGCCAAGAAAGAATTACGATCATCTGTATCGAGTGGTCTGAGGTTGGCTCATTTCCACATGCGGGAAAACATGTTTTTATCGAGCATCAGGGTAGAAATGAGCGAAAGATTACTTTTCTGTAGGTGTGGCTGGTAGGGGGTAAGGAACTAGCGCTCCAGAAGAATCAACTACTTGTGCACCATTTAGTTCCCTGTCGAAAATGAATATTTGGGCACCTTGTACAGTTAAGGGACAATCCTCCGGAAAAAACTCCACATAACCTTCATCAGATTTCGGAACTATATCGATGGCTAGAAAATTATTTCGTAATGGTTTGGGTGGCTGCAAATTCAGGTTGCATTTATGCGGACAACGCGCGCAAATTGCGTCTCGAATACAATTAAAGACAGTTTCCCGCCTGAAGTTTGGAGGAAGATCTCTTATGTCTGCAAATATGAAATCTGCATTTGATCTGTTTTTATCAGCTGATAGTGGTATTTTATCGACTGCTTCCATTTTAGATTAATTATCTCAAAAATTATTTGTTCGTCAAATCAGTCCCCATGACCTATGTGCTAGGTAAATTGATACATTCTAGTGGTGTAAAGCAATATATTGAGTACAATATCAATCATGCTCATCCTTGCTATCGATACCAGCGCCGATGACACCTCTGTCGCGATCCTCCGCGATCGCTGCGTCATTGCATCGGTTACCTCATCTCAAATCACTTCTCATGCAGGATGGGGTGGGATCATGCCGATTGTGGCCAAGCTCGCTCACGAGAAAAAGATTGACCCAGTCCTAAAGCGTGCCTTGAACCTATTTCAGAAGGCACGGCACCCCGACTTGAATAGATGCTATACACAGACCGATATTGATGCAATAGCGGTGACCCAGGGGCCAGGACTTTCCATAGCACTTGAGGTTGGTATATTGAAGGCCAAGGAGCTTGCAATCACGATGAATAAACCCCTTATCGCTGTCAATCATATGGAGGGGCATCTCTATTCGCCTTTTGTACAAAACTCTGTCGGGCTACCTCAGCGTGATATTCCAAGCAGGTTCTTATCTCTGCTTATATCAGGTGGTCATACCCAGATCATTCAAGTTGATGGAAATGGAAAATACACGATCCTTGGTGAAACAGTCGATGATGCTGCTGGTGAGGCGCTTGATAAGGCAGCGCGAATGCTGGGATTTGGATATCCGGGCGGCGCAGTTATCGAGCGGCTCGCTCATGAAGTGTCGAATCTGGATACTTTCCATTTTCCTCGACCCATGATCGGTCAGCAAACACTTGATATGAGCTTCTCGGGTCTCAAGACACACTTGATGTATTTTCTCAAAGGAGAGAAAGGCGTTGTGGTGGATCAAGTGGGCCAACTGCGTGAGATAGCCAGCTCTTTTCAAGAAGCTGTTTTTGATACAGTTATTCGCAAACTAGACAAGGCAGTCATTCAAACCGGGATTACAACTCTGGCTGTTGGTGGAGGAGTGATAGCAAACAAACGATTGCGATACCTTACGCGCAAACTGATGAAAAAACATCATGACATTCCCCTATTCCCCCCGCTCAAGTATCTATGCGGTGATAACGCTGCCATGATTGGTGTCGCTGCATGGAGACAGGCTGAGCGTGGAGAGTTTGTCACGGATATACAAAATCTTAGCCGAGAGCCTCGGAAAAGCTTGTGAGGGTATAGGCATGAGGTATACTCTGAAACTATATGTTAATGATTCAGAATCTCAACGCATCTGTCTCAGACAAGCCTATTCTTCATGACTTTTCATATACATTCGATGTAGATCGGGTATACGCTATCATGGGACCAAATGGATCTGGCAAATCGACTCTTGCACATTCGATCGCAGGAAGCCCCACATATCAAGTCTCAAGTTCCAAGCTCCAAATTTCAAATAAGGGTAAAGTGATCAATCTCAAAGATCTTGAGCCACATAGGCGCGCAGAAGCTGGAATATTTCTTTCTTTCCAAAATCCCTTATCGCTCCAGGGTATTACTGTGACCCAATTGCTTTTATTAGCGCTCAAAGGAGCGATGTCAGCACTTGAGATACGAAAGCGATCTCGTGCTATAGCAAAAGAACTCAATATTTCAGATGATCTGCTCACGAGATCGCTGAACGAGGGAGCGTCAGGAGGGGAACGAAAGAAAATGGAAGTCCTTCAAGGTGCAATCCTTGACCGACTAGTACAGGTGTATGATGAGGTTGATACGGGAGTTGACATAGATGCGCTCAAGTCTATAGGGACTTATCTCAACAAGCATAAAAAAGGGAAAACAATCATCATCATCACTCACTATCATCGCATACTCAAGTACCTGAAGCCTGACAGAGTGTTGATATTAAGGGATGGCAAACTCCTCACAGATGGGGGACCAAATCTGGCACAAAAAATAGAAAAAGATGGGTATGACCAATTTTAGCTGTATATATGATGAGTACGAATGCATTTTTGAATATGTGAAACGTTGTCCGAATGGCAGAATCGCTTTTAGAAATTTCGTCCTGTACTGAGTATGACAATAATCTATCTTATCCGACATGGAGAGAGCATTTTGAATACAAAAGCTATCGTTCAAGGTGATCATGACGATCCAACTAATCATCTTTCTGCGCGAGGGAGAGAACAGGCAGCAGCAGTAGCAAATAAGCTAAGCGCCATCAGTGTGGCGTGTATATACACCTCTCCATTGACTCGGGCACATGAGACAGCGGGCGCCATTGCAGCGAAGCATCCTCTAAAAATGGATGTATACCATGATCTTCATGAAAAAAATCAGGGTTCAATGCGAGGTATGCAAATCGGTGCAGCCCTCGCAAAATATGGTGATTGGGAAAATATGACTGAGGATGAACGTCTTGATACCAGAGCTGTTCCCAATGAAGAATCTCAACGAGATCTATATCATCGGGCATTGCGTGTAGTCAAGGACCTGTCTCAAAAACACGCAGAACAAACCATATTTTGTATCACACATGGTGGTTTTATGCGTGCCTTATATACTCAACTCGCACATAAGTCGCTTAAAGAAAAATGGCGTTTCGACAACTGCGGATTTATGAAGATCAAAGTGGATGGCGATCATATCACTATTCTTGAGACTGACAAGCTCCATTTGGAGCTGCGCGGCTGAAGTAATCAAACGCTCTTAATCCATATGCCAGATACACCCAACTTCGATTATCGATTTGGCTTTTCTATGCCTGACAAATCAGTATACAAAGCTAAGAAAGGACTTAATGCAGATTTGGTGCGAACTATTTCACGCATGAAGAAAGAGCCCCAGTGGATGACTGATTTTCGACTTGAATCATTTCAAGTATTTGAAAAAAAATCGGTACCAACATTCGGGCCTGGCTTGGATAAACTTAACTTTGATAATCTTTACTACTATCTCAAACCGACAGATCATCAAGTAGATAGATGGCAGGATCTGCCTCCAGAGATCAAAGAGACATATGATCGTATTGGAGTGCCTGAAGCGGAAAAGAAATACTTGAGCGGTGTATCTGCACAATATGACAGTGAAGTGGTATATGAGAGTGTGCAAAAAAAATTGATAAAGGATGGAGTCCTATTCTGTGATATGAGCACTGCCGTATCTCAATATCCAGAGATCGTAAAGCGATATTTTGGAAAGCTTATCCCTGCAGCTGACAATAAGTTTGCGGCTCTGAACTCTGCTGTATGGTCGGGAGGGTCATTTGTGTATGTACCGCCAGGCGTAAAAGTTGATCTTCCCTTGCAGGCATACTTCCGAATCAATTCAGAAAGATTCGGCCAGTTTGAGCGCACTCTTATTATCGTTGAGCCAGGAGGAGAAGTGAACTATATCGAGGGCTGTACAGCGCCAGTGTATGCCACGGATTCATTACATGCTGCTGTAGTTGAAATTTTTGTTGGTGAAGGGGCGCATTGTAGGTATACAACAGTTCAAAACTGGAGTAAGAATGTATTCAACCTCGTCACCAAACGCGCCCGAGCCGAGAAAAACGCACATATGGAGTGGATTGATTGCAATCTTGGTTCACAAATGACCATGAAGTATCCTTCGGTCTATCTTGCCGGTGAAGGGGCAAAAGGAGAGACACTCTCGATAGCTTTGGCGAGCGCAGGGCAAGTACAAGACGTAGGAGCAAAGATGATTCACATGGCACCTCGTACGACTTCCCGTATTATTTCGAAATCGATCTGTAAAGACGGAGGACGCACTTCATATCGTGGTCTCATATCAATCTTGCCATGCGCAATCGGAAGCAAGGTTTATGTGAGTTGCGATGCAATGCTCATAGATGGGTTGTCACGATCAGATACATATCCAAAAATGGACGTAAAATGTGACGATGTGGAAGTGCAACACGAAGCAACGGTAGAAAGGTTGAGTGAGGAGAAATTACTTTACCTCATGTCACGTGGCATATCCAAAATAGATGCTGAAGGGTTGATAGTGAATGGATTCATTGCCCCGATAACCCGCGAGATACCTTTGGAGTATTCTATTGAATTGAACAAATTAATTAACCTTGAAATGAAAGGAAGTATCGGCTAATGGGGATGCAGATCATATAGGTATGTGAAATAACTATGAAATACACTCATATTACCGATTCCCGTAAGAATAAATATAGAATCACTCAGCCTGGTGATACTATTTTCTTTTTTCATAACATATCACTAGATCTTGATATTGTGATCGGGCATTCGCTGGCTCGTGCATTTATATATGGGTTGTATACCGGCGAAAACAGCGAGAAGTTTAAATTAAGAACATGCCAGCACCACACCGCTCCAGGTTCATACTCAGAGCTGTTGGTAAAAGGTGCTTTAGACCACAATTCATCCTTACACTATTCTGGATCCATATCGATTGAAAAAAACTGTAATGGATCACATGCATATCAAAAAAATCAAATTCTATTATTGTCGCCAAACGCACGGGTGACGACTCAGCCCAATCTCGAAATACGATCACCTGATGTATTTTGCACTCATGGGTCAACGACTGGCCGCATCAATACAGATCAATTGCACTACATGCACTGCAAAGGGCTGAGCGACCTTGGTGCACGGAAACTCTTCATTCAAGGGTTTATCAGTGATTTAGTCTCCAAAATAAAAGTACAGCATCCAAAATTCATCTTTAAGAAATATTAATCCCTATACCAATGAAAAAAAAGTGTTTATAATAGTCACATGGTCCGCAAAATAATATCATCTCTTACTAGTTCATTCCCCATCAAACATGCTTCGTCCAAGCGGCCTCCATTTGTGGCGACTGATCGAAAGCTTAAAAAGTACAGTAGTAAGGTTATACAGCGCTACGGCAAACTTTTCAGTAAGCTCTCGCACGAATAAAGTTTCATATTTGACTCTTGAATCACTTACTGTCCTGGGCAAGGATCTTGTCGATTATTTGCTCGAGCAAGGTGATCCGATTCCTCGATACGATTTGTGCGATGCAGCGAAGCTTGAGAGTATTATCGCAACTCCGCAAAAGTCTTTTGGTGGATTTGAGTTGTACAAATCAATATATGAGAAAGCTGCATGCTATCTCTATTTTTTCGTAAAGTTTCACCCCTATTTTGATGGAAATAAAAGGATGGCAGTACTCTCAACTTTCGTTTTTCTCGAGATGAACAACCATAAAGTCACCATCGAGTACGAAAAGGTGTATGATTTCTGCAAAATGATAGCATCGTCACATATCTCGCAGGATAAAGAGTTTGCACAGGTTGTCACTTTCTTGTCTGCCAATTCTCACCATAAAAAATGAAAACAAAATTCCCTTTGCTTGCCAAGTATCCGAAGATGACTTATCTCGATAGTGGTGCCACTACCCTGAAGCCACAATCTGTCATAGATGCTGAGTTGGAATATTACCGATCGTATTCAGCCAATATTCATAGAGGTCTTTACCCACTTTCGATCAAGGCAACCGAGGCATATGATGCCTCCCGAAAGATGGTAGCTGTATTGCTGAATGCACGCAGTCCTCACGAAATCGTTTTTGCAAAAGGAGCAACAGATGGGCTCAACCTGCTTGCTATGAGTTTGACACAAAACCTTGAGTCGCCAGACGAGATCGTCTGCACCATCCTTGAACATCACAGCAATTTCGTGCCATGGCAACAAATATCCCAAAAAAAAGATTTGAATCTGCGCGTTATTGATTTTCCACTCGCTGAATCCAGAAACAATGGAATCAATGCGAGTGAGTTTATTTCGTCAAAAACTAAAATACTAACTCTTCCGTATATCTCAAATGTGACTGGTGAGGTCCTACCAATCAAACAGATCGTTGCAGCATCCCGCAAGATCAATCCTGAGCTGATAGTTATCGTTGATGCATGCCAGGCTGTTGCCCATATTCCGATTGATGTTCAAGATCTTGACTGTGACTTCCTTGTTTTCTCTGGTCACAAGCTCTATGGACCAACTGGCATTGGTGTCTTGTATGGCAAAGGCGCACGTCTTGAAGCTCTAGCACCATATCAGTACGGAGGAGATATGATCCATAGTGTGTCACTTTCGAAGACGACATTTGCTCCGGTTCCCGCAAAATTTGAGGCTGGGACTCCTCCCATAGCCCAAGCCATTGGATTGGGAGAAGCTATCCGTTTCATCCTCGGCATGGGATTCGAATCAATTCAAAAACACGAGTCTGAGCTTTATAAATATGCAATAGAGTCACTTTCTCATCTTGCTACTGATTTGGAGATTGTCCAGCCAGTTATTTCTCAACAAAAAGGCAATTCAATCATCACATTCACATCCCCTTTTGTTCATCCACATGATATGGCAGACTTATTGGGTCAAAGTGATGTCTGTATACGTGCAGGTCATCATTGTGCTCAACCACTACATGATCATCTGCATCTAAATGCTACTGCGCGAATCAGTTTTGGTCTTTATAATAGGTCAAAGGATATTGATACATTTTGCACTGAGCTCAAAAAGATTATTGGTCAGTTCCAGTAAATTCAGTTTGTTATTTCTATTTTCCCTATTTTATGTCTGCATACCCAGAACATGTCATGGATCATTATCGGCATCCCCGGAACAATGAGTTCGAGAATGATATTCAGTACACCTGTTCTTCTGGCGTGGATAATCCGTCCTGTGGCGATAAAATCCAAGTGAAGGCATATGTTACAAATGGAGTCATGAAAGACGTTGCATGGGAAGGGGTAGGATGTGCATTGTCTACTGCTTCTGCATCCATCATGACAGAAAAAGTGAAGGGGAAGCTCATTCACGACATACTAGGCATGACCAAGGATGATGTGCTATCAGAAATAGATATGAAGATAACGCCAACTCGATTGCCATGTGCCCTGATATCTCTTGAAGCAATCCAAAAGGCTCTCAGAGAGAATGTGACATCTAGCTGATTACATACCATTTATTTCATCCTTATGGGCAGTACTCAATCTGTTCTCATCACTGGTGCAAGCTCGGGGCTCGGTTTCGTGCTCGCTCAAAAATATATCGAGAAAGGTGCGACTGTGTACGGAATTGGCGCCCATATTGAAACCTTGGATAAGGCCTCTAAAAACTTGAGCTCATCTCTATTCCATCCGATCATGTGCGATATCTCAAATCCCGTTGAAGTTGCAAAGGCAGTTGCTATGGTGCCAACGGTGGACATACTCGTAAATAACGCTGGAAAAATATGTCGCAAACCGCTTGTTGATATCAGTGATGAGTTGATTCGTGATCTGGTTAATGCAAATCTATTAGGACACCTATATGTTACAAAGTATGCCTTGCCCAAATTGCTCATGTCTTCTGATGGGCACATTGTAAACATCTCATCAAATGCCGGATTGCTTGCTCGCAAAAATCATGTCCTTTACGCCGCCACAAAGTTTGGCATCCGTGGCATGGGTGAAGCTCTGGTTGATGAGTTGTCCGGTACGAATGTCCATGTGCTAAACGTTTACCCGGGAGGATTTGTCTCTGAACTGTATAAAAAAGCCGGGGATCCACAGGTTCTAGACGGATTTATGGATCCATCTGACTTAGCAGATCAAATCATGTATGCATTATCAGCACCAAAAACCATGCGTGTTGAGCAAATAGTCATGAATAGAAAAAAATGACCACAATTTATTCAAAAAATGATTTTAAAAATAAGAAAACCAAACCCCCTTTGGTTCAAAGCAAAAGAGTATGGTTGGGGATGGACTCCTGCCACATGGCAGGGTTGGCTACTACTGATTTCATATATTGCAATCGAGATATATATTTATTATGGCGTTGATTCGAGTTCGCGCTCAGCTTCATACGTAGTGCTCAACTATCTGCCTCTCTCAGTGGTGTTTACCTTTGTATTGATACTTATCTGCTTCGCTACGGGCGAAAGGCCAAGATGGCGATGGGGCAAAAAAAACACTATCAAAACCTAAGCATCATCGCTATACTGATCTCCATATGAGTTTTACTTGGAAACTATCAGGTGAAGCTGGATATGGCATCACAACGATAGGGTTAGCGTTCACGAAGCTATGTACAAGAAGCGGATTTTACGCCTTTGACTATTCTGAGTTTCCATCGCTTATTCGTGGAGGCTTCACCACGCATGAGCTGATCTTCTCCGACTCTCCCATTTCAACGACAAAGGCAACAATTGATTTATTGGTTGCTCTGCGCCAGGATAGTTTCGATATGGATGCGCATCGACTCACCCCGGACTCTATAGTGTTGTACGACGACCAAGAAGTTAAACTCTCAGGAGGCTTCCTTGCCATTCCGATGCCTTACCGTGCAATCAAACTAAAGCATAAGGCCCACCAGGTCATGGTAAATACGGTTTCAATTGGAGCATCATTCGCCATATTTGGCTGGGACTTTGCCATGATTGATCGGATGATTGAAGATGACTTTGCCAAAAAAGGCCAAGCAGTTATTGACTTCAACAAATTACTGGCAAAGGAAGGGTGGGACCACATACAACAGTGCATAACTGATAATGTAAAACTTAAAACGAAAATTGATCAGCTGAAGCATGCACTTAAGCCACCAATGACCAAAGTATCGAAGCAAGTGATGACTGGGAATGACGCATTTGCATATGCTTCTGCAATGGCAGGCGCAGGAGCATACACTGCATATCCGATGAGTCCCTCCTCATCAGTGCTTGCCACGCTTGCTGCATGGCAACCCAAAACGGGAATGGTTGTGTTGCATATTGAAGATGAAATCTCAGCAATCAACCAGGCATTGGGATTTGCTTATGCTGGTGTGCGAGTGGCGACAGGCACCTCGGGTGGCGGATTTGCCCTTATGGTGGAGGGTTTGAGCTATGCAGGCATGGCCGAATTGCCAGTCGTCGTCTTTATTGCTCAGAGACCAGGTCCAGCTACGGGACTCCCTACATGGACTGCTCAAGCTGAGCTTCTATTTGCGATTCATGCAGGTCATGGTGAATTTCCAAAAATTGTACTCGCACCCGGCGACGTCACTGATATGATCGAACTGACTCTGAAGGCATTTGATTTGGCAGACATATATCAAACGCCTGTTATCATACTTTCTGACAAGGCATTGAGTGAGTCACATGAGAGTATTAATCTTGAGGATGTCAAAAAAATTCAGTCGAAATATGTGCAAAATAGAGGAAAAATTGTAAAAAATACTACACAATCCCCATATCTGCGCTACAAAGATTCACCAGATGGCATCAGCGAGATGCTTATTCCTGGATTTGATCCTGTTCACCACTGGCAAGCCAATTCGTATGAGCATCGCGAGGATTCACATACGACTGAGGGTTCACTTGATGCAATTAAACAGTCCGAAAAACGATCACGAAAGAACAAAACCTACCTCGGTGACATCCCCTACCTTGGTGAAAAGTATCTAGGCTTTGCTCCTCCTCAATACTACGGGAACACAAACGCCCAAACAGTATTTGTATGTTGGGGGAGTACAAAATCGGCCACACTTGATGCTATGAATATTCTTGAAAGCAGGGGGCAACATGTGGGCGTTCTTCACTTCACGCATGTATACCCACTCGCCCCCTCTACAAAGTCGATATTTGATCCAGATAAACGATATGTGTTTGTTGAGAATAATAGTGAAGCCCAACTCGCTAAGGTAATACGAATGGAGCTGGGAATTGATGTAGGGGGACAAAAGAAAGATCAAATACTCAGATATGATGGCAGACCTATACTCGCTGAAGACATCGTAAACCAATTCCATTCTCAATCAATAAAAACCTGACTATGTCACAAGCCAATATAATTAAGGATCTTTCAGGATACACGCCAACCTGGTGCCCAGGATGTGGAAACTGGGGTATTATTCGAGCACTCAAGTTAGCACTTTCTGAACAGGGTCTTGGGCCAACTGATATATTCGTGGCATTTGATATTGGTTGTTCAGGAAATATGAACGATTTTCTCCACGCCAATAGTATGCATACACTCCATGGTCGATCAATACCGTCAGCCATAGGTATGAAACTCGCCCATCACACAAAGCAGGTCCTTGCAGTTGGTGGCGATGGTGCGCTCTATGGTGAAGGTGGTAATCACCTTTTACATGCTTGTCGTGGTAATCATGATATTACTGTTGTAGCCCATGACAATATGGTTTATGGTTTGACGACTGGTCAGACGGCACCTACTTCGACCAGGGGAATGAAAACTAAATCTACACCTGGGGGGAGTGTTGAAATGTCTATCAACCCACTTGCATTAGCCATATCTCAAGGTGCGACATTTGTCGCTCAAACTTTTGCCAACAATAGTCGGCATGTTGCTGACATGATCAAAGCAGCTATGCAGCATAAAGGTTTCTCCTTGGTTAACATACTTCAGCCCTGTGTTACGTTTAACTGGGTGAATACTTATCAATACTTTTTTGAGCATACCTATTACCTAGGTTCCGAGTATGATAAATCAAGTATGCCATTGGCCCTATTAAAGTCGCTTGAGCACATATCTGAACGCTTTCCGCTGGGTGTTTTGTACGAGAAATCTGACTCTGTTCCGTATCACTTGTCGCTGCCTATGCTCCGTACTGAGAAGTCCCTCGTATCGCGTGCAGATAGGCCAGATCTCTCCTTTGCTAGTCGTGAGTTTGTCTAGGTCACACCAGAGCGATTAGCAGAGATTGATGATGACTGCTAAAATATTTTGTATTTCGCATTAGCTTGTCTGGACAATGTATTTATACGCTTTTGTATTCATTTTGACTCTCATTTTTTCACGATTTACGTTATTAATTACCATGGTTAGTTTGTAACTAAGCTCATTTCCAAGGCTATATCTCGATTAATATTGACATTTAGCAAAGTTGTTAGTACACTGCTAAGATCTATGTCAGATACTCAAATTATCTCTCAACAATCAATCTATCCAGTTCTTCCCGTTTTGGATACGTTAGTTATGCCTTCGTGTGAGTCAGTACTCATAGTGGGGCGACCAAAGAGTCTAAGTGCACTCCAGCAGGCTATTCAAACTGACAATCGCATACTCGTTGTTACCCAAAAGACATCAAAAGATCAGCCTGAGCTGTCCGATCTGTACCCTATGGGCGTTATAGCCTCAATCGAGCGTGTAAATCCTGGCGACAAGGGGGAAACCCAAATATTGGTCAAAGGCATAGAAAAGGTGAATCTAGTGTCTATTGTCCAGTCTGACCCGTATTTAAAGGCAGAAGCGGTCAAAGTGAACGAAGTCCTTTATGATGATCCCGAGACTCAGGCACTGGTCCATCATATCGCCTCTGACCTCAAAAAGGCGATAAATATGGGGAAAACACTTGATTTGAACTTTCTGATCAACGTCCTGTATATAAACAATGCTTTTACCTTCTCATATCAGGTTCTTTCGGTACTCGACATGAAGTTGTCCGAGCGCCAGCGCATTTTTCAAGAAAATGACCTTAAGGCTCGACTCACTTTGCTTTCAAACAAGCTAGCCGAGGAAATCAAAATTCTTGAGATCGAGCACAATATTTCAAAGAAAACTAATGAAAAGATTGACGATACGATGAGAGAGAATATCTTGCGAGAAAAGATGAAGACTATAGAGGAGGAGCTGGGTGGCAAGGGTGGAGAAAAGGATACGCGTGATCTAAAAGAAAAGATAAGGGACGCCAAAATGCCTCGTGAAATCCAAGATAAAGTCGAAAAAGAACTGAAGCGACTCGAAAGCATGTCCCAGTTCAATCCAGAAGCATCTTCCCTTCGTAGCTATATTGAAACAGTAGTCGAGCTGCCATGGAGCACTCGTGCTACTCAGAATATTGATATTGGATATGCCCAGAAAATATTAGATGAAGACCACTATGGGCTCAAAAAAGTCAAAGAACGGATCATTGAGTATCTCGCCGTGCTCAAGCTCCAGTCATTGGCTGCAGCCGAGAGTTCCACCCCTTTGCCATCTGAAGATGAGCAAAAGGTCAAAAAAAAGAAAGCAACCCCCATAAAGCACGACTCACTAATCCCAAAGGAAAGACAGCCGAACATACTTTGTTTCGTTGGTCCTCCAGGTGTCGGAAAGACCTCACTTGGCAAGTCTATTGCAAAAGCGCTGAACACAAAATTTGTCAAAGTTTCACTTGGTGGCGTACGTGATGAAGCCGAGATTAGAGGTCATCGCCGTACTTATGTTGGATCCATGCCGGGGCGATTTATTAAAGCAATCAAGCAAGCAGGAGTAAAAAACCCAGTATTCATGCTTGACGAGGTCGACAAGATTGGTAATGATTATCGAGGCGATCCTGCATCTGCCCTTTTGGAGCTATTGGATCCTGAGCAAAATTATGCATTTGAGGATCATTACCTTGAGTTGCCATTTGACATGTCTGAGGTGTTTTTCATTACAACTGCAAACCAGCTCGACACTATCCCCGCTGCTTTACTAGATAGACTCGAAATCATCCACTTTGCAGGCTATACAGAGGATGAAAAGTACAATATTGCAAAAAATTACATTGTCGCAAAGCAAGAGGAGGCGCATGCAGTCAAGTCCGAACAAGTCGTGATGGAGGAGGAATCGGTCAGGCAGATTATCCGCACATATACCCGCGAAGCCGGCGTACGTAACCTTGAGCGCGAGATCGCCCATGTCATGCGAAAGATTGCTCGGAAAATAGTTGAGGACCCGAAACTCACCTTCCCCGTTGACGTGAAACCAACTGATTTGCAAAAATATCTCGGTGTACCGCGATATTCAGCACAAATGATAGAGGATGTTGACTATATCGGCATATCCACGGGACTCGCATGGACACAAGCTGGTGGAGATATTTTGTTCATTGAAGTGACTACTATGCCAGGCAAGGGGACATTGACACTCACGGGTAATCTGGGTGATGTCATGAAGGAATCTTGCCAAGCCGCACTCTCATATATACGCAGTCATTATGAACAGTTTGGACTTGCTAAGGACCTTTTCAGCAAAATAGATATCCATGTACACGTGCCTGAGGGTGCCACGCCAAAGGATGGCCCATCAGCAGGTGGAGCGATTACAACAGCTCTTGTATCGGCCTTAACTAAACGCCCTGTCGATAAGTATCTAGCCATGACGGGTGAGATGACGCTCCGTGGCCGCATCACTGAAATCGGTGGTGTTAAAGAAAAAGTTCTTGCAGCGCATAGATCTGGTATCAAGCGAATCTTGCTCCCGAAAGAGAATAAAAAAGATTACGATGAAGATGTTCCAGAAAAAGTAAAGCAAGAGATACAATTCACCTTTGTCGACCGAATCGAGGACATACTCGAAAAGGCACTCTTACCAGCAAAAAAGCCAGCTGAAAAGAAAGGGTAAGGGCGATCGGAGATCATGGAGTACTCATCGCCCACATTTTCTTTTGAAGCGAATCAAATGACGCTCAGTACTCTCGTGCGGATTTTTTGAACTAGATTGTACGTCTTGTATAGGTATGGGTTAATTGGGAGATCAAATGATCCAGGCGACTGAACGAACTGAGTGCCGTACCCCTGTTTGAATCGCGTAAATCCAGCCCAGGGATCAGATGCATCGAAATCAGGAGGTAGACTACCCCACATGTCTAATGATGTTGCCTCACTGTGCTTGCCAAGTCGGATTACCTCCCACATGAGTAGATTTGGGGCCATCAGATTCCGATGACTCTCGCTTGAGCCACCATAGGTATAGTAAATCATATCTTTGAAATGCCAGATTTGAAAGGCTGCCAGTGGCTCATTCTGAAAAAATGCAATCAGTATATGTGCCTCAAGATGAGAATGATCTCTCTCGACACGTTTTGAATCAGAAGTCATCGCTTCGTACTTGATGTGATCCCAAATATTTCGATGATAGGTTGGCGTATGGCCATGATATTTCTGTCTCTTGCATGTATCAAAATACAGCTTCTCAAATATAGCATAACCATTTTCGTCACTCATCTGTTTGACTACTATTCCTTTTTTTTCTGCAAGTCGGATGTTATACCGGGTTTTGGTGTGCATTGACTTTAACAGATCTTCTTCAGATGGTGTCAGATCTAGTGTTTGTGTCCATGGAGTAAAAAGTGGATGAGCAGAGCGAATAAGTAATGAGTTGTTTGCCCGATACTCTTTGCTGTGTTTAAGTGGATCGAGAGTATGCGGCTCAAACTTAATAAAAAGAATGTGGTGAGTATGAGCATATTTCTTGGCATATCGGAGAAACTCCTCAGATGGCCATTTTGATTTGGGGATGTAGCCAATGGAATATGATGTGTATGGGATCGGATGGAGGGTCATTTGATACACCGCTTGTACCTGATGAGAGTTTGTGTGTATCTCGTGCTCAGACTCTATAAAACGAATGACCTGTTTCCCTTCACTCGTGCGAATATCTCCCCACTCCCACGACTGCATCGGATGGTCTACATGAGTATTCCAGTCTGGCATGTTCGTGGTGACGATAGATATCATTTGAGAAGCACCTCCAGAGTTTCTTGCCCGCATTTCTCCCACGAGTAATGACGCAGCCGAGCATGCCCTAGATCAATCATATTGCTTGTCAGTTTGAAGTCTCGCTCAACCAACCTGAGGCGATCGAGAAGCTCCTGCACACTATCGGGTTTGAAATATAAAGGGGCATCACCGCCGACTTCTGGAAGCGATGAATTATTACTACAGAGTACCGGACACGAGGCTGCAAAAGCTTCGAGTAACGGAAATCCAAACCCCTCATACAAAGAGGGAAGCACATAACAGAGTGCATGTGTAAACAATCTCATCTTATCAAGCTCACTGATATATCCAGTGAAGTGAACAACATTTCCAATACTCAATTTTTGGACTGTTTGAAAGATTTCCTCATACATCCAGCCCTTTTTACCAACGATGACTAGATGCTGGTCTGGCTGCTCCTTGTGGAACAATGCGAACGCATAAAGTAACGTCTTGATATTTTTGCGGGGCTGAAGTGTGCTCACAAATAGTACGTATTCACGATTTTTAAGCGGATACGACGTACTTCCTATGAGGAATTGGCTTGTTTTTTTTGATTCATCTAGCTGCACCGGTTTTTGAAAACGGAAGCCGTTTGGGATCATGTGAATACGCGCATCAGCTATGTGATACTGTTTCATAATGTCGAGTTTGGTATGCTGTGACACGGCAATAATGTGGTTTGCCTTGTGCACCGCTTCAGCTGTCCATGTGCGCAACTTGTACAAATCTTTTTTAAGAAACTCATCTGGAAAAAAATGAAATGCAAGATCGTGGATCGTAACGACGAGCTTACATCGGGGTGGTATCCACGGCGGAGCATAGTGTGCTGGGGCAAAAAAAGAGTGGAACCAAATAGTACGCATATCAAAGATATGCCTGAATCGCTGAATGCCGTAGTCGATCATTAGTCGTACCGGTAGAAAAAATCGATTCCATCCGATAGGTCCCCACACGACACGATATCGAAAGTGTTTGCTCTCACGAGGCATATGTAGAAGGGGTTTCTCGCGTAGATACGTACAGAATCTGACCTCATCACTCGAATATTTTTTAAACTCAATAAGCAGATTGAGTGTATACACAGATACACCCACTGGTTGAGTCACGTTTGCTTCGTTTCCATCAATACAAATGACTTTCATATGGTGTATCTATAGTACCTTTTGCGACACGTCATCGCAACCTGAAAAAGTAGATAAAATAGCATGTAATTTTTCAATATACGAACTCCATGTGAACTGAGCCGCTCTTTTGGTGCCTTGAGTAATGAGCTGATTTCGAAATGCCGCATCGGTAAATATTTTGTTCATTGCATCCACAATGCTTGAAGTTTGTGCAGGATCTATCGCTATACCAGAACCATCGGCGATCAATTCTCCGAGAGAGGATGTGCTACTTGCAATCACCGGACATTCACAACTCATTGCTTCAATGAGCGGGTATCCAAATCCCTCATACAGTGAAGGCATAACCAAAGCCAAAGCATGACGATATAATTGAGCTAAAGATGCATCACTGACCTGATCAAGTATGCGTATGTGTGAGTTTTGATGATGAGGAACATCGCCCCATCCTCGTGGCCCCACAATCACCAAATTGTGCATATGACGCGCCACATCGATTTTTTGCCATTCATCAAATGCATCCATGAGTCGAATCAGATTTTTCCGTGGCTCAAGTTTGCCTACGGCTAGAAAATACTCTCCCGAAATAAGTGGTGAGGGAAGAGATATATCTGATACGGGAAGCTGGGCTACTCCGGGATAAATGGTCTCAATCGCTCCAGCGAATTCAGGATAATTTTGGTGAACATCTGATTTGGTAGAAATACTGTCGGTAATGACGACGGAGCACTCTGTCATTACGCGGAGCAATCTCTGCCGTTGGGTATTGAGTATAAGTGGGTCGACAGTTTCGGTAAATAATTTGAACACGAGGTCATGCACGATGGTGATACGGTTTCTAGCAATAGATGGAGGAGGTTGCGTCCAGTCCGAACTCAGCCACACGTCAAATGTCCCAGGAATGAGGTATTTGATGAGTCGAGAAGGACGAGCATTCCATAGCCACCCAAGTGCTCGAGGAGGTATGTACCAACGGATATATTGATGACCTGCATCATGAATTGCCTTGATTAACCCAGGTTCTGGGTGGAGATTGAGTCCGGAAAAGAAAAAGGTATACGCATGCTGAGATTTTGAGCTCAGAATCGCGCCCACAAGTCCTCGAGTGAATCGAGATACTCCAGTGCCTTCGTACATAATCTGCGAAATATCTACGCCGATGTTACGTTTGTTATTCATGCGTATATGGACAAAATGACTGATGTCGGATCATTTGGATATTACTTCAATTTTTGGTATCTTTATGATCTGATGGTACGCGGCTATGAGGTCACGGGTAATCGCTTCCCAGCTATATTTTTTTCGAGCAAGTTGATATGCGTGCTCAGTAATATTTTTTTGAAGCTCAACATCGTGAGATAATCTGACTATTTGACGTACAAAATCATCTGTAGATTGAGCTTGTAGATATGAAACATTATCTTCGAGTGAAAGACCCTCGGCACCTGTTGCAGTTGTAATGATGGGAATACGCGTCGCCATAGCTGCAAGTATCTTGAGCCGTGTGCCGCCAGGACCATATATCGGAGCAACAAACATATGGGATGCGGCGTATAAATCTTTCACTGCTTGTGTGTTTGCGTGTTCGAGATCGACGATTGATATCTGATCAGAAATCAGCGATGCATAATACTTAGGTATATTCTGGCCAGCTATCACAATTTCTAGATGGGGGATGAGCTTCACGAGGTGAGGATAAATATTCTTGACCAATATATCGGCAGCCTCTTTGTTTTGTAGCCAAGAAAAGTTTCCTAAGAAGAGGATTTTTACACGATCATTCATATCTGTTCGAGCAAACAATGCTTGATGTTCAAACATTTCATCTCCAGCTCCATTGGGGATGACAACAGGCTCCATCTCTGGAGCTAACATCTTGATCGCTCTGGCATCAGCTTCAGACACTGCTGCGACGAGTGTCGCTTTGCGCCAAAAGTACCGCTCCCAATATCTAAGTTTGAATGTATCCAGCCTGAGTGGGTGATGTATGAACCAGGGTTTGGACTGGATAAAGTGCTTGTATACGCGATACTCAATCGTTTGCTCAACGAGCAAAATAGGTATCGACGTTTCTGGAATATGAGGCATGATATAAAATGTCTCTGCATGTATGACATCAAAGTCGTACTTTGAAATCAGGCTTCTGACCGTTTGAGCAGCTTCCTCTGAATAATTTCTGACAATCAGAAATGGAAGCTTTCCGAAAACAGACTTGAATACCGTGCTGACCTGCCATGGTTTTTCAGGTCGCTTACAGAGGTATATTTTTTTACAAAACTGTTCGAGATGTTTTGCCTGATCTTTTTCCTCAGGTTTTTTGTACAAACAGACGAGATGGACCTCGTGTGATCTGCTGAGATGTTTCAGAAGATTGTACGTACGAATTTGGCCACCAGAAGCAGGAGGATAGGGGAGGTACGGAGTGAGCATCAAGATTCTCATAGTTTGAGGAGGACATAGCGATCACTCGCCGAAATGACTCGAGCTGTAGTGCCAATCTGCAAATTCTTTGCTGTCTCTAGGTTGTAGGTGAATATGTATGAATATCCCTGAGCCTTGAGGTCTGTTGCTCCCGCAAATAGACCGGGGGAGCCCATGCGATCAAATGCATAGAGAGCGGTGGTGTCTCCCGCGGTATCAACTACGATTTTTTCATCAGGTCGTACAAAGGTCTGTACGATTGTTGCGAACTGTGGGATATCACTTAGAGAATAATAGTAGTGGTGTACCTTGTCCCAAGAAAATATCCATCCCCCTATGAGTAAACCGACGATAAGCACACCAGCAGTTAACTTGCCAATGATTCCGTGAGCGTGTTCGTACATAAATGATGCTCCCATACCTGTAAACAGTGCGATGGTTGGGAGTATCAATATCTGATAATACTCATGTTGCACATTGCCGCCTTGAAAAGTGCAGATGTATACAACGGATGAAATAAGCATCGCGATGGGAAGCATGGTTGCCGATCGTCTCAGAGTGCCCACGACGGTGAGTGGCAGAGCAAACGATCCTAGAATGAGTAGATTCAGACGCTCGTAGAACATCCATCTAAAAAATGCCGGACGGAAGAATATGTATACGGCTGAGCCTCCCGTATTGACTGAGGTTATAAGCCAGGCTGATGCCGGAATGCCTTCAGGGTACGATTGAATATACACCCGCCATAATGCTACTGGCAATATAGCCAATACAAAGCAAGTTCCCGATATGACTAAACGCCGTATCAAGGGGCGATGTGTATCAAAACAGATAGTAATTAATAATATTAGTCCAAAGAAAATAATCGTTGGCTTCACGAGTACAGCTGCTGAAAAGAAGATAGACGAAATTACAAGTCGCTTTGTAGTGACATGAGTAGATATGGCATATACGCTGATCATCACGAGTGCGAGACCGAATGTTTCTGGAAGTATGGCCCGAGTATAAAATACAAAAAAAGGAAACGTCGCAAAAACGATCGAAGCTATAATTGCTGCCCACTCGTTTGCTGCCCGTTTAGTTAGGTGATATAGGCACCACAGTACTACGCATGCGGATATGATTGACCAAATACGTCCCCACTCAACTATCGAAAGTTGGGGGACAACAATATTAGTTAGCGCAATCAATGCGTTGTAAATCGGGAACTCGACCATCCGATATCCTTGAGGATTTGCTATTCCAGATTGCAGAGAAGACAGGTCGTCATACCGAGGGACAAGAAGGTTTATTCCGTTTCGTGCAAAATTGCGAGCAACAGCAGCAGTGTCAGCTTGACGCCAGCTGTGATACTCAATGAGTGGAGAAGTTAGTTTGTAGCTTCGTGCACCCACACAGATAACAAGTATGAGCAGGAGTATCCACTGCTTGCGTAAGAAATTGATCATACGGTGAGTATAGTGCATTTGTGAATAGTCATGGGTACATGACGAAAAAATTGAAGCACGAGTTCAACAATCAGGTTTAAACGCGCACGCCACTTCGATGGGCTTCTTTTTCGATAGTCGCGATGACGAGCCCCATCACTGTCCAAAAAGTAAATGCTATTTTTGAAGCTTCAAACACGTCTATCAAGGTGGCATTAATCGCCAGAGCAATCATGCCAGCGCATATTCCGATAAATAAGTATTTATCATGAGTTGTGATAGTCAAAATATGTCTGTAAATGCGGAGAAAAAGGTGAACGAGGATAAATATAAACAGACCCGTTCCCAATAGTCCAGTCTCTCCGAGCCAACGGAACAAGTCCCCATCGGTACTCTCGGTAATTGAGCTGGGGCCTGTGCCCAATAGAGGATTGCTCAGAAATGCTTTGAGTGCTCGTGGCCACTCTACTTGAGTACGAGTAGCAAGCGATGTGTCTCCAGCTACAACATTTTTTACAACAACATCCTTAAAATCATCCAAGTATTTTTTGGCGACTAGGTCAGCTGCTTGCTGTTGGGATATGATGCGACCATCTTTTCGGGCTTCATCAATTTCTTTGCGTACAAGTTCCTGCTTGTATTCGTTCAATGCCTTTGTATTGTTGGATATACTTGATCCTTTGCCAGTTTTGATAAATTGTGATCCTGCAGGGAGCGTTTCTTTGCTGAGATCTTGATGGATGATTTCTTCACCTGTCCGGGTATTTTCAAATACTTGACGCTGTTGGAACATGTCTCTGAATCGTTGTGTCATGTCACTGTTGGTATACATGAGTATCGTTGTGAGGAGGATGGTTCCAATAAGCAGTTTCCACTTACGCGTATAGATACCAAACGCTACGATAGATACGAAAAATGCGCCAAAAGATATCCGTGAAGCAGTGAAAATGAGCGTCAAGATCGCGAGTACATATGTCACTACACTTCTGACACGATGCGTCCCTCGGATGACATATGCTGCCAGAAAAGGAATAAAAAATACAAGGTATGCAGCGAGATCATAATGTCCTGCAAATGTTGATGAAACACGGGCAAATGGCGTCAAAATCAATAAGGATCCCTTTGCAAACTCGGCGTTCATGGTTTGTACAGCTGGAAAATCAAAGAATCGGAAAAAGAAATAGGCAACATTCGAAACGATTCCCGTATTTTTCATGTACAAAGACTCAAACACATCTCGAACTGGCTGGAATAACTCAGATGATTTTTGACCCAATGCATAGAGACAAACGATAAGCACTACCGACAAAACAATATAAAAATACCGATCAATATTTTTAATGATGCTTCCTTTGATATCAGCTGCCTTTTCTGATATGAAAGCTGCATAGGCGACAAAGAAGGGGATCATGTACTCAACTCTGCGTAGAGTGTGTAAGAGTCCTTGATTTGTAAAGGGGATTTTCTTTGTAACAAATGCGTTAAGCAGAAATGAACACATACAGACCACCCAAAAAATCAAAATATATTTGAGAAAAAATCGGTCAAATGTCACTTTCTTCCTCAAGACCTGTATCCCAAATATCAAAGACATGAATCCGACATAGAAATCCTCGAGTCTGACTGCAATATGCGTGTTGTTCACACCCACGATCGGGAACTTTGGATAGAGTGGAATAATGATGAGGAATAGAACGGTGAGAACTCGAAGAATATGTTGGTCAAAGTACGTGATGATTTTTCGCATAGGGTATATTATTGTTTGATAACAACTGCAAGTGCTTGTCTGTATGTTTCGACGATTCTTTGGTTTCGGATGAGCGTCCCTAGAGCTATAGCGAGATATGCTTTGGACATGAGTATATATTGTACCAGAGCTTGCTCTAGCTTGCTATGATGCTTTCTATAGAGATAAGTGAATCCTCGGAATACTTGTACTATTGGATAGGTCTTGTTGCTCGAAGCTGACCCAATATGGACCCATTCGGCTGATGGGTAAAACCATGTCGACATATGTTTTGAACTCGCACGATGCAAAAGCTCTATTTCTTCCATATACATAAATATTCCCTCGTCAAAACCACTCAACTGATCAAAATATTCCTTTTTACACATGATAGCCGCTCCTGATACCCAATCTACCTGCTTGAGTATTTTGGGTGACGATCGTGTTAGCCCCCAATAATCACCCTTAAGAAAGATCGCTGCAAAAATGACGAGGAGATTGTAGTACGGCCCACAGGAAGACTGAGGAGACAAATCATCATTGAGCAGCTTGGGACCGAGGAAGTGCATTGAGGTGCCATCATTGACGTAAGCCAAACGTGTCTTAAATGTATTCGGAGGGTTGCGCAAAAGATATTGAGTGAAAAGCTTTGATACGGCATCCTTCAAGGCGATTGTGTCGGTATTGAGCAGCAGGAGGTATTCACCCGATGACTCTTTGGCGGCTCGATTATGACCTCGACCAAATCCAATATTTTCTGTGAGCGAAATGATTTTGACTGTATAACACAACTCATGTGTTATTTTTTGTATCGCTGATACCGTGCCATCACTTGAGGCATTATCGACGAGGACTAGCTCAATATCATCAACGGGAGTGTGTGAAATCCATGCATTACGCACACTGCGATCCAAACTATACAATGCTTGCAAGGTCAGATCTTTGGTGTTATATGACACCATATTGAAGGAGAGGAAGTGGGCGCTCATGTTATACTATGTATTGTACTTATATAATCACGATTTTGGGTGAAAAGATGATGCATATCCTCGATAGTGCAGTCTCTTATCTATCTGTCTTGCCGCGGTAGCTCAGTGGTAGAGCAAACGTTTCATAAGCGTTGGGTCGGGAGTTCGATTCTCCCCGGCGGCACATCTAGCCAGTAGAATCAAGCTGCAAATATACAAATAATTTGTTTCTCACCTCTGCAAAGGTTAAAATAAATAGACTTATAAGTGAGAATGAGCTTGGTATACTGATTCACAAGAATATATGAAAATCCTTTCAGTCACATCTCTACAAGTCCCCGATGTCAAAGTTTTTAGAAACGCTCGCTTTCATGATGGTAGGGGGTATTTTACTGAAGTCTACAGAGATGATGAGATCCTCGGCAATCCTGAGCTTAAATTATCCCCAACCACCCGGTTTATGCAAGCCAATGAAAGCATCTCGAAGGGTAAAATCATCCGAGGTCTTCATTTTCAAGTTAATCCCAATCTTAGTAAGCTCGTTCGGTTGATCGAGGGTCACATTATCGATGTGGCCATTGATGTGAGACCGAACTCCGCCACTTTTGGTGTGGCAAGTGCATATGAGTTGATTGCTGACACGAATGCAGCATTTGAAGATATGGTTTGGATACCGTTCGGATTCGCACATGGACTATTTATCTTAGAACCAAGTCGAGTGCAGTATGTCCAAACGGGATACTGGAATGGAGCAGGTGAGGTGTCTATTACACCTCAAGACTCAACACTAAATTGGACCTACTTGTCAAAAGATATGCAAAATAGTATTCATACATTACTTCAAACAGCTTCGATGAGTGATAAGGATAAAGCGGGCATATCACTGACAACATGGAAGCAGTACGAACTCTCATCTCACCTGGTGTAATGACTCATATCCATGCCAGTAGCTGTATATAAACCTGCTTCTAAAACTCCCTACGAGTGTGTTTTGTTATATCGTAATAAGTACAATATCCCTCCTGAAGCGCCTGTCAGCTATGCCGGTCGACTAGATCCGATGGCAGAGGGAGTGTTACTACTACTTGTTGGAGATGAGAACAAAGATAGGCGCACTTTTGAACATCTAAATAAAAGATATGAGGTGGCATGTGTTTTTGGGATCAGCACTGATAGTGGAGATGGGATGGGGATTCCTTCGTTCGCAATGAAACCTGAGATTACTCGTCCTCAGCTCAGTACTCATCTGAGTAAATACATTGGAACATTTGAACAACGATATCATCCCTACTCATCCAGAATAATCGATGGAAAACCATTGTTTTACTGGTCTAAGCAAGAGTTAATCCACACGATCAAGATACCAACTCATCGAGTATGCGTTTCCGATATTAAAATCGTTTCTAAGTCTGTGATAAAACTGAAGGACATAATTCTTGATATTACTCGTCGTGTTTCTGAAGTGTCTGGTGACTTTCGTCAGCACAACATCATCAGTGCATGGGAATCTCAATATCATGTGGACAGATTGTTTCCCCTATTCACTCTCAAAATAGACTGTGAAAAAGGAGGTACATATGTGCGAGTACTTATAGAGGACTTGGCCCATGATATGGATCAAATCGCTTTTACTTACCATCTCGTTCGCACACGAGTGGGGGACTGGGAGAAGGATGACTGTTTACGACTTTGGTGAATACACATTAAGGACAGTATTGATCCATATATCTATAGTCTTTTCCATTTCTTCATCAGGGAATCCATCGAGTCGCAGGGACTCGAAGACTTCCTTTGCATTTTTGGATTGCAAAATAGATTCTAGCTTATCGACAACCCCGCAAAAGTGGTCATAATTTCGATCTCCGAGTCCAAAGATAGCATATTTGATATCTGACAAATCTTCTGTAGTGTCTCTCAGTATAGTGATGAAGGAATCTGTTGTTGGATTAGGATCTCCATCTCCCCAAGTAGAAGCGCCCAAAATAAGCAAATCGAACGCTTTCATTTTCTGGATATCGCCTTGAGATTGATCGATTAAAGTTACTGAGTGTCCCAGGGATTGAATGTATGCAGAGAGATGTTCAGCCATCAGCATTGTGTTCCCAGTGAGTGTGCCGTACAAAACGAGGATATTCATACGCATATTGATACAAACTCATTTTGCACAATCAAGGCATCCGTCTGAGAACATATCTTTCATCACCGTTTTGTCACGCTCCTCTGTGTTTTCATCACCTTGTTTGGCTTGCTTATCAGTATCCTTATTGACCCAAACTTTGCCTTGAGTAACTCGTGCTGTCCGCACGTTTTCAGTCCCAACTTTAAAATATTCATATTCAGTGTCGCCACATGCCCCACCGTCAGCTCCCTCAAGCCTACCATCTTTGCACACTCGTCGTCCTACAACGCCTTCTGGTTTGACTGGGTACAATATTGGTTGTCCCTCAAGCACTTTGGACATAATACCATTCCATATTGGTGCTGCTCCGGTAACTCCTGAAGCAAGAGCTTGATTCATTGGAGTATTGTCATTGTTTCCGACCCACACTGCTACCATGAAATTGGGCGTATATCCGACTGTCCAGTTGTCTTTTTTTGAGTCTGTCGTACCCGTTTTAACTGAAACGGGAACATTGCCCTTAATATTTAGCTGAGATGATGGACCGAATGCATCCTTGCGAGCATTATTGTCGTACAGGATGTGTGATATGAGAAACGATGCTTCCTCAGATATCACTCGTTTTCCACCCATTGCTAGATAGTTTGGCATCTCGATAGGAGCATGAATATCCTGTACAAAATTTGGGTCTTGATACTTGTACAAGATCTTCCCATTTGCATCAGTGATTTTGAGGATGGACTGTAGTTTGCGTGGCTTTCCTCGATTGGGAAATGTTGAGTATGCTTGCACGAGCTCAGTCATACGCATTTCTCCTCCTCCAAGGGTGAGAGAAAGTCCGTATCGACTAGGATCTTCTTGAAATGAATCAATTAAAAAACCAGATGATGATGCGATAAACGAATCGACCGTATTAAGGGCCAACACTTTAACAGCGATGATGTTGTTTGAGTTGGCGAGTGCATATCTGACTTTCATTGGTCCACGAAACGCAACGTCATAGTTTTGAGGACAGTACGGTTTTCCAGGCGATTTGAAACAGGTCGGCACGTCGAGAAGTACGCTTGCGGGAGTTATGAGCCCACGATCAAGTGCAATGGAGTAGTTGACGGGTTTGATCGATGAACCAGGTTGTCGGAGTGCTGTGGTAACATTAAAACTACCAGATGGAGAAGCGAAGTAATCGTAAGACCCCACCATAGCAAGTATTTCCCCAGTGACAGGACGAGTTACCAAAGCAGCTGCGTTTCCAACGCTCAAATAGCGAACTTTATCCAACTCTTCTTGAAGTATCTTTTGCGCTTCATTTTGAGTTGGCATATCAATTGAGGTATAGATATTGAGACCGGCTGTGCCAACGACTTCAGATCCGAACTCTTGTTCGAGAAGTGCCTTTACATAAAAAACAAAATGTGGAGCCTTGATATTGACAAAAGGAGGGTTCGTAACCAAGGTTGTCGCCAGACCTTCTTTATATTGAGCTTGGGTGATGTACTTTTGCTCAAACATCTTTTGAAGTACTTCATTGCGCCGTGCAACTGCCGCATCCGGATTCACGAATGGATTATATTTACTTGGCAACTGGGGCAATCCTGCAAGTAAAGCAGCCTCAGCAATAGTGAGATCTTTCGCTTTTTTGTTAAAGTAAGCATTTGCAGCTTCTTCTACGCCATACGCTGATCCTCCATAGGGGATTTGGTTCAGATACATCTCCAATATTTCGTCCTTATTATATTTTTTTTCGACAGACATTGCCAAAACTATTTCCTTTACTTTTCGCTTCCAGGTGCGCTCTGGTGTCAACAAAGCAAGCTTAACGAGTTGTTGGGTGAGCGTAGAACCGCCTTGCAAACCAGATCTATTCAGGACGTTCTCCTTGACTGCACGCAATACCCCAGAAAAGAGGGATACGCCGGAATGAGTGTAGAAATCCTTGTCTTCGATCGCAACTGACGCCTGGCCGACGTACTTCGGTAGGTCTTTGATCTTGACAGGAGTTCTGTTTTGATCACTGAATACTTCATAGAGGAGCTCGCCATTCCTATCATATATATGTGAGGAGAGCGGTGTAGATTGGAAATTTCGCAACTTATCCGTATTGGGAAGATCTTTTAGGATCTCATTATAAAAGAAATAGTATCCCGTAAGAGTGACTGCGCCAGCAAAAAAAACAAATAGGAGTACTAATATGATGCGAGATTGTGTATACCACCGCTTTTGCTTTGGTTTGTAGGGGGTATGGTTGGGCAGGCTCGAGTGATTTTTGTGATGATGTTGGATATGTATGTGCGAGGACATAGATGAAAGGTCGTATTTAAGATGGCGGTGAGCATTGTAGCAGATTGACTGAGTCTGATGGGGCGTAGGAGAAATTGAGGCAATTTGTACGATAATAAGTTTATAGTGGAAATCAAATCTATCATCATGTATAATCTCGACTATTCTATGATCATACTTCCTGAAGACAAACAACTCATTATCGAGGGATATGCACAACACAAGGGCGACACCGGTTCACCTGAAGTTCAAATAGCCCTTCTCTCTCAAAAAATTCAAAAGCTTTCAGAACATTTGACCGAGAACAAGAAAGATAATCATTCACGCAGAGGATTGCTCAAAGTCATTGCAAAAAGACGCCGTATCATTGGGTATCTACAAAAACTAGATGATCCACGATATCAGTCCCTCATCAAAAAGCTTGACTTGAAGAAGTAACTCAGGTAGTATGTCGTCAAGAAGTTGAGAAATACGTTTTTAGAAGTATGCATTGAACTATTTACTTACTCGCACTAAGTACCTAGGTAGATAGTTCAACTTCTAAAAATCACTTCTTCGATCTCCAATACATCTCATACACGTCCAATCATATTGATTGTATTGTATTCAAAACATTTCGCCATTATTTATTACATTTTTTTATGGTTTCAAAACACACAGAATCTATCGAGCTCGGTGGTAAGACGTTGACTTTATCAGTGGGCAAGCTTGCATTGCAATCTACCGTTTCCGTCCATGCACAATGGGGAGACACAACCCTCTTGGCTGTCGTTACTATAGGAAAAACGCGTGACGACATCGATTACTTTCCTCTTTCAGTGGAATATGTAGAGAAGCTGTATGCAGGTGGTATCATCAAAGGGTCTCGTTGGGTCAAACGCGAGGGAAGGCCTACGGACGAAGCAGTGCTCAAGGGCCGTGTGATTGATCGATCAATTCGGCCTCTTTTCCCAAAGTCATATCGAAAAGAAGTGCAAGTTGTTGTTATGCTATTGTCTGTAGATGGGGTAACGAGTGCGGATATACTCGCGGCAAATGCTGTTTCTGCTGCTTTGCATCTATCGAATGCGCCATGGGCAGGACCAACAGCAACTTCTCGCGTCGGATATGCAGGAAACACGCTGATTGCGCATCCAACGATGGAAACACAAGCAACGTCTGGGCTGGATCTCGTAGTGACATCTGTTGACAATCGAGTCAATATGATTGAAACAAAAGCTCAGATACTCAGTGAGCACATCATCGAGGATGGTATCAAGCTAGCGAAGGAAGAGAACAATAAGGTAGTCAAGATGATTGAAACGATGCGATCAGCGGTAGGGATGCCAAAAGATGTGGTATCAGAAGCAGCTTTCGAGCCAGCGCTCATCGAGCTCATCTCAGGCCAATTTGGTGCTGATATAGATGCAATGATCAAATCCAAAACATCAAAGGAAAATCATGATCCTGACGAAGTGAACCGATTTGTGAAACGTATTCAAGAAAAAGAACCTGACAAGTATGATGCAATGATCGTTGCTCAGGCAGTCGACTACATCGTCAAAAAAAAGATTCGAGAATTTATGATTTCGAAACATCAGCGTCTTGATGGACGAGCGCTAGATGAAATACGACAACTATCAGCAGAGGTTGGCGTTGTTCCACGTATCCATGGAAGCGGTCTTTTCCAACGTGGAGATACCCAAACTCTATCAATAACTACGTTAGGCACGCCAAGTATGGAACAATTGCTTGAGGGACCAGATGGTCAGGAAAGTAAGCATTATATCCATCACTACAATTTCCCTCCATATTCAGTGGGTGAGGTAGGTCGAATAGGATTCACGAATAGACGCGAGATTGGACATGGTGCACTAGCCGAGAAAGCTATCGAGCCTGTACTACCAACACAAGCAGAGTTTCCCTATACCATCCGAGTCGTGTCTGAAGTGCTTGGATCAAATGGTTCCACGAGTATGGCATCTACGTGTGGATCTTCGCTCTCCCTCATGGATGCAGGTGTCCCGCTCAAAGCACCGGTCGCAGGACTGGCAATGGGCCTAGTCAGTAACTCTGATGATGACTATATCATCCTCACCGATATCATGGGAATTGAGGATTTTTCAGGTGAAATGGATTTCAAAGTCGCTGGTACAGCAACGGGCATCACCGCAATACAGCTTGATGTCAAAAATGCTGGACTTACCGACAAAATGATACATGAGACTATCGCCGCAGCTCAGACTGCACGACTTAAAATACTAGATGTCATGAATCAGGCAATTCCTCAACCACGCTTAAATGTGTCTGAATTTGCACCAAAAATAGTGGTTGTTCCGATCCCCGAAGATAAAGTTGGCGAAGTGATCGGGCCAGGTGGCAAGACTATCCGTGGTCTCATCAAAATGTACGGAGTCCAAGTCGATGTAGAGGATGACGCAAAAGTATTCGTCAGTGGTATTAGCAAACAAGGTGTAGATGATTGTGCGCGACATATTGCCAATATGACTCGTGATATCTTGCCTGGTGAGATCCACAAGGGGAAGGTTACGAGAGTTGAGAGCTATGGAGCTTTCGTAGAGATTGTCCCAGGCAAACAAGGACTCGTTCATATCTCACGACTTGCCAATGGATTCGTACGAGATGCAGGCGACCTCGTTAAAGTTGGTGATGAAATGGAAGTTGAAGTATATGAAATCGATGAAATGGGTCGCATCAATATTAAACCAGTGACACCCTATCAAGTCCCAGCTCAAGCTCAACCATCGACAGGTGAGCCACATAGCTCCTATGGTGAACGACCTCGAGAGGATCGACACTCAGGTGGCGATCGAGGTGGAGGTGGAGGACACTTCCGAGGCCATGGTGGATTTAGACGCGGCGGAAGATAAATGAGTAATGTCTGACTACATGAAACCTGTGGGCAAATGCCCCACAGGTTTCTTTGACTTTGGCAAGTAGATTTGCTACGATGACCACATATGTCTCGTAGAAAACGTGGGCTAAAGTTTGACATCACCAGCGGTGTCACGATCACTGTCATCGGAATACTTTTGGTTTTCATTACCATCCTGCTTCTCCTATCTTTCTTCCAGTTGTTTGGATCCGGCGAAGGGACAGGTAGGCTTTTGACCCTCATTAATCAATATCTCACCTCCAATTTTGGGGGAGTTTCTATTGGGATTCCCTTTCTCACCATACTTTTAGCAGGACATTGCTTTAATACCAAAAAACTTACTCTCATACATTGGCACACGTCAGTTGGGATATTTTTTGCGATGGGTGGAGTACTGGGCCTATTTGCCTCAGGGGCCGTTGGGCTATCCATCCAACAGACTATGTATACCGGCTTCACCGAGTTTGGAGGAAGATTGATATTTTTGACGATGAGTTTAATAGGCATTGTTCTTTTCTTTGATATTGAGCCACACACCATCGTGCAATGGACACATAGTGCAACATCTCAACTGTTTCCACCAAAAGATAAACTTTCTCGGAACTCAAGTCGTGCGGCTGACGAAGGGGAATATATCAGCGACAAGCATCTTGCCAATAAGCCGGCTAAGCTGAAAAAAGATGAGGTGGCCCCAATTCCTAAGGCCCCCTTAGAAGACGCATATATTACCGATGGAAAAAAGCTCAAGCCAAGGCAGATGGTTACTGCGGAAGCCAATTCAAATATGCATGTCAATCAACTTTCTCATGCCCAGTCAATCATGTGGGTTCATCCTGGCCTCGATATCTTGCAAGATGTCACTTCCCCAGCTGACCGTGGTGATACATCAGCAAATGCCTCAATCATCGAAAGTACGCTTCGTAGTTTTGGCATCAAAGCTCGTGTTGCCGAGATGAATCCTGGCCCAACCGTGACTCAATATGCACTTGAGGTAGCCGTCGGGACAAATATTTCCGAGATCATGAAAAAGTCCTCAAACTTAGCTCTTGCTCTCGCATCATCGACTGGTACCGTACGTATTGAGGCCCCAATTCCAGGTAGATCACTCGTTGGGATAGAAATACCTAACAAAAAGTCAGAGCTCGTGACTATAAAGAGACTGCTTAGTTCAAAGATATTCCAGAATAGCAAAGATCCACTTCTTGTACCGCTTGGTTTAGATGTTGCAGGTGAAACACAGGCGGTAAGTCTCGCGAAAATGCCCCATGCACTCATTGCAGGTACGACCGGATCTGGAAAATCTGTAGCGATCAATGCATGGATTGTCACCCTTTTGATGCGAACAAAGCCATCTGAGGTCAGATTGATTTTAGTTGATCCAAAACAGGTTGAGTTGACGGGATACAACGGTGTTCCACATCTGATGACTGAAGTTATCACCGACCCCGCAAAAGTAATCAATGCTCTTCGATGGGCTCTCGCAGAGATGGATGCTCGGTATAAAATACTTCGCGAACATGAAGTCCGCAATCTCGAAGGATATAACGAACTTCCTGATGTAGAAAAGAAGCCATACATCATATTTATTATTGATGAGCTTGCTGATCTAATGATGGTTGCAAAAGCTGATATTGAGGGCCCTATCGTTCGTATTGCTCAAAAAGCACGCGCTGTGGGCATCCATTTGGTACTTGCGACTCAGCGACCGTCGGTGAACGTGATTACGGGTCTTATGAAGGCAAATGTGCCTACGCGTATAGCCTTTAATGTCGCCTCAGGTATCGACTCGAAGGTTATCCTCGATACAACTGGTGCTGAGAATCTCGTTGGAAAAGGTGACATGTTCTATTCTGCATCTGATACTCCACGTCCAAAGCGCATACAAGGTCCCTTTGTGTCTGATAAAGAAGTCACTGCTGTGGTTAACTTTATCAAACAGCACAATCCTCTTGTGTCATATACTGAAGAGGTCACTGAGGCTCCAAAGGATGATTTTGTTGGAGGAACAAATGGGGGTTATGATAGCGGAGATCGAGACTCGATGTTTAATGAAGCTCTCCAACTGATTCGTGGATCGGAGACTGCTTCTGCATCTCTTTTCCAACGACGTCTTAAAGTGGGATATGCACGTGCTGCCCGCATACTCGATGAGCTGCATGATGCAGGGTATGTTGGCCCTGCTGAGGGCTCAAAACCAAGAAAGGTGATCCTGCAAGCAATGACTGATACGACATCTCCTGAAACAGACACGCTCTGATCTCACGCTATCTGCATAGTGGTTCTGTCATTTCCACAAGTTTATCCACTATACCTGGGCTAAAGGACACTATTGCTCCTTGATATATATTATCTATGGTCAGACTGTCACCTCTCCAGGTGCGCATAGTAGCTCCAAGCGAAGCAACCAGTCCCAATCCTGGCGCAATATCCCACGCTTGTGGACCGTGATGTGGTTCAACTGGTGGGAGTAGTACTAGATTTGTTTGTTTTCCATAAATCAATCGCTTGAGTGCATCTGATTCATTGAGTGAGTCTGATACGCTGAGCGTGCGCCTTTTTAATACGGGATAAAGCGCTTCACATACTGTGTATCCGAGGGCTTTGGCTCTTGCAGGTATGTTTTTTACATTGGGCCAGCGCACGTAGCATTTTGCCTCTTCCATAGTTGATATAGTAGGTGGAGGATGCAGACATTCCAAAATAGTTCCCTTTTCATCAAGTCTGTATGCTCCATTGTTTACTTCACCCACAAACATTCCGTTCGAGGGTACCCCAGGCTGAGCTATAAGTCCTCCCGCGAACAAACCATCATCACACATGCCCACTTGCGTATTAATATTCCCATGGTCTGTGCCCAGATTTGATGTGCCATCAACGGGATCGATGAAGTAGGTTCTCCCCTCACTAAATAGTGTCCCGCTGATTGACGAATCACCGGTATGCTGTTGGTACACTTTTTCTTCACCAATAATATGAGCACTTGGATGCTGTTTCAGAATTTCTCGTACATATATTTGTTGCATAAGATAGTCAAGAGGAGTGACAGAGGATCCATCATTTTTCGTAGCAACTCCCCTTGCAAGACGCCTATTGAGATTGTGAGGATGGGAAAACGTCGAGTAGAGCAGTGTAGCAGGCCTCACACAACACGAAAGTGGGTGTGATTCGTGCAATCGACGAACATTTTCATTCATCTCGCGATTGTATCACTACTTATAGTAATTTCAATGCTGATGTGCTGTGCCATATTTCACTGTGGTAAATGAGAACGTTACTTTGCATCTACATATTTTTCAACATTCAGTAGGTGCTCGTTGTATGTTTTCGCAAAATACACGTTGCCTTTCGCATCGTGCACATAAAATAGGTTTTGGGTAGATGAATCTGCATTGATTACTGCTTCAATTGCTGCAAGACCAGGGTTGCAGATCGGGCCCTTTGGCAGTCCATCGTTAGTATATGTGTTATATGGAGACTCGACCTTCAGGTCATCGAGAAGGAGTGGTCTCTTCCACCAGCTTTTTTGGATTCTTTGGTACCCAAGTGAGTATTGGACTGTTGCATCGACCTGCAGCCTCATCGGCTCCTGTAGTCTTCTGAGTAATATTGACGCAATGGGCTGCCTGTCAACTGTGCTAATCGCCTCGCGCTCGACTAAGGATGCGAGGATAATCACGTCTTTTTCGGTGAGATTATTTGTCTTCATCTTATCTCTTAGGGATTGATTGACTTTGGATTTATACGTATCTGTCATAAGGCTGATCATGAAGTCGGCATCTGCTGATCGTGGGACGAGGTATGTATCAGGAAACAGATATCCCTCATCTGCTTTACTAATAAATTCAGAGGGGACAAATGTTGGGAGATCTTTTGCGAATACATCAGCAATTTCTTCTTTACGCAAGCCTTCTCGCACCGTCACCCATACATCATCAGTTGCCTTTGTGAGTGCCTGTGCGACTTCGTATGCATCCATTGATCGGGTGAGCTTGAAACTACCAGCTTGTATATCGCGTTCGATTCCGAGTTTCCGTATGATTCCATACATGACGATCCGATTGCGAATCAATCGATCCATGGCAAGGTTGTTGATGATCGTATTGATCGTGTCACCCTTGTGAACAATGAACGTAAGTGGCGCGGTATCGACTGAGTTAACGGGGAGAACCCCTTCCCGATAAACGATATACGCGCTTCCAACTATGGTTATTAAAAATACGATGATGAACAGGATTTTTTTCATAAGGACAAAGCCTCAAAAAATAGATAATTATTGCATATCAACCGAAATAAATGAATCCACAACACGACTTTTCGATCGCCGGATATTGCGCATGGCGTGTATTATGAAATAGAGTCCTTTTGCATTGAGTGTCCAACAGGCAAATAGGTATGTGATCAGAAGTATGCCGCCAGTAGTTATTAGGAGAAAGACGAGGTTGATCGTGCGAGTGGTATCAAAAATGAGTCCATCAAGCAAACGTTGACTTGGATACATGACTGCAACTGCGAGAATAGCCGCCATAATGATCTTGATGACTTCCTTCAAAAGTGAGAACAGCTCCAGCCCCCCCACCTTACGATGAAATAATATGAGTAAAATGGTCACCTGGACAGTAATCGCAATGCTGAAGGTGATGCCAAGGGACCAAACCGGCAGTCGGAATACAGATACTGCGAAGAAACTCATAACAACGTTGAAGATGATTGATCCTATGCTGACCACAAAAGGAGTCTTCGTATCAAGAGTCGCGTAGAAACATCGAGTTATGAAGTAGTAGCAACTATGCAGCGGAATAGAAAAAGCAAAGTACGACATCGTTTCTGCTGTCGATACAGTGCCTGACCAGTCGAACTTATGCCCTCCATAGACGAGTCGCACGATGGGTGTGCGTGCAATAATGAAAAACGCCATAATTGGCGCTGTGACGAAGAGGACATTACATATGGAGTCTATGACAATCTTTTTGAGTTCTACGAATTGCTTCTTTTGATATATCTCAGAAAGATAGGGGAGAGATGCTTGCCCAAACGCCATGCCGATGATAGAAACAGGCACAAGCTGTAAGGTCTGGGCATAATAGAATATGGTATATGAGCCCGTTGACACTAGTGTTGACAGTGTTTGGTCGATAGTCACCTCGATCTGCGCCACTAACACCGTAAAAAGCCGGGGAGTGATCGTCTTTAAAAATCCTTTGATTTCCTTGAGATGGGTGATAATCGGTTCATACTGGAAACTTAATTGCAAGATTTGAGGTATTTGGACAAAGAAAAAAAGGATGGCTCCTGCAATAACTCCGATGGCAACGCCATTCATGTGGTACGTTGGAGCTAATAGCACCGTTACGACAATGATTCCAATGTTGTACATGACAGGAGCGAAGGAAGGTATGATAAATCGTTTGTAAGCTTGAGATAGGCCCGTAGCGATATTACCAAGTACCAAAAAGGGAAGTTGTGCAATGAGCAAAATACGAGAAAGGTACACGACTTTTTCAAGAGAAGCCTCATCGAATCCAAGTACCGTAAACCGCACGACCAAAGGCATACAGATGAATAAAACGCCTATAAGCACTGCAAGTGCTATGCATATCAGGTTGATTACCGAGGAAATGATCGCATTTTGCTTCTTTTGGTCATTGTGATATTTCAGAAAAAAAGGAATAAAAGAAGTAGTCAAGGCTCCCGTAATAAGGAGCTCAAAAAGAAAATCGGGGATTCGAAATGCTGCGAAAAATATCTCGAGCTCCTCTTTTGAGAAGAAACTGTTGAACACGCGATATCGAACAAGTCCAAATACGCGGGCAAGCATGAGCATTCCTGAAATAAGAAGGGTAGTAGATACGATTCCTGACTGTTGAGCGAAGATGAAGGATCGTGTTTTTGCGATGAATCGATTCATGTATATCTATTCTAAACCATGAATACCCAAATAATCTAGTTAAATAGTGATCTATTGACTGTTGAGTTGGGGAGTAAGTCAACGAGCCAGTTTCTCCTCGATTTGCATCATAAATACACTAGGAATCACCTCATTTCACCTTGATGATCCAGCTCGTCGTTTCGTGGCATCACTGATTCGAATTTTTTGAAGCGTCTGATGTTCACCAAAATCAAAATAGACTATCAGAACAATCCGTATCAATGTATACGTAAATACCCCTTGACATAAGGTGAAAAATGGTGAAGAATGGTTACATATGTTGTTTTTAGGTGAATTTCAAGTAAACTTCTCTGGACCTGGAAGAGTACTCCTCCCGAAGAAAATCCGAGAGTTATTGAAAGGAACAACATTTGTACTTACTCGAGGTTTTGATCGATGCCTTTCTGGATATGACGGTATTGAATATGAGACGAAAGCAAAAGAACTATTTGCAGTATCGATCTTGGACAATACGAAGCTTGCTGATCGTAGATTGCTGTTCGCATCTACGATCTATGCAGAAATTGATGAACAGGGTAGATTTTTAATCCCAAAAAATCTATTAGATTTCGCTCATCTATCGAAGAAAGTGATGATTGTAGGCGTAGGTGATCATTTTGAGATATGGGATGAAGAAGCTTGGAATAATTACAAATCGTCAGTCAAGGAAGTATGAAAATAATAATGAAAAAAATTACACAGTTTATCGAATACCTTTTGAGTTTCTGATATCAGTAAATGCATACACCTGTATTGCTCGAACAAGTAATCGCGCACCTTAACATCAAACCCGGGATGAAGATAATAGATGCAACCTTTGGGGAAGGTGGGCACACTCACGCATTTCTGGGACTTGGAGCCTCAGTACTTGCTATTGATGCAGATCAAGATCAGATTAATAGATATAAAAATAGCAGTAGCAATGAACTCAAGAATGAAAAATTGCAATTAGTTCAGGGAAACTATGCAGACATAGCGGAAATAGCTATAAAGCATTCATTCGACAAAGTAGATGTAGTCATATTTGATCTCGGATTGTCCATGAATCAGATGTATCACGGAGAGGGTTTTTCATATCAGTTTCCACTTCAGCCGCTGAATCTAGTAATAGATTCGCAATCAAAACAAAAGGGGGCGGCGAGGGCGGCTGAAGTAGTAACTGAATATGACGAAGAAAGACTGACAAACATATTTATGAGATATGGTGAGCTTAAAAGAGCATCTGATATCGCACGAGCAATCGTACGATACCGAAGCACCCATGAGCTTAATACAGTCGGAGATTTACTAACAGGGCTTGAAGGAACACTATTTGGCAATGAGCAAGCCGCTCTTTTTCAAGCACTCAGAATAGAAGTAAATCACGAATACGAGCAAATTGAAAAAGGACTAAACGGAGCAGTTGAAGTATTGAGTCGAGGTGGTAAGTTAGCTGTTATCACGTTTCACTCAGGAGAAGACAGGATAGTTAAACTTTGGGCAAGAGGAAAAGGATTAAAGGAAGAAAAAAGAGTAATCGGAAAAAAAGTATCGGATAAATCATTTGAAAGATCATCAATTTTACGTATTTATGTTCAATCTTAAATCGTTCGTCTTCACAAAAAATCGTTTGATATGGTGTTTAGTTGTCCTGCTGCTCATTGGAGCAAATATGACCGTAAGTGTGAGGGCCATGAGCATGACGAATAAAGCAATGTATTATGAACAAGAAATCACACAATATAAGCAAGAAAATATGAAACTCGAAGAAAAACTTGTTGCACAATCGTCAGTACATTCTCTCTCAGAGATATTCGAAGCAAACGGGTATGCAGCTCCAAAATCTGCTGTAAAATGGATCGGAACAGCCGTAGTGGCAGCTCGATGAATCGGAACTAACTCCTGTTGACAGAGTAGTGAGCTCACACGCATAATCAGTGTATTCGCATAGCCATAGAATGTATGCCACTGTATTTTGCGTATTTTCCCAATTTACATCGATTATCAAACAATAAAATCACGTACGAATGATCAAAATTAAATTTGTTTTCATCGGTTTCCTTATTTCTTATGTAGCTATTCTATTGTCTCTTGCGAAGATACAATTTTTCACATCAGATCAAGATGCCGATACGGCAGACTATCTCAGTAAGCAGATTATCCCAGCAAGTCGAGGTGTTATTTATGATAAGAATGGCGAGTTACTAGCGGGTAGTTCAATTTCCTATGATGTTCAGGTAGATCCACTTTTTTTTACTCCCGACAAAGGAACTCTGGATAAGGTTGCAGCGGTACTTGATGTCAGTGTCGCGAGCATATCTGCCCGTCTTCAGTCTGGTTCGGCTCGCTGGGCTATGTTATCAAAGGATGTTTCAGCTCAAAAACTGCAAGCATTGAGACTCCTGCCCGTTAAGGGTGTCTCCTGGGATCAAAAACTCAAACGTGATTATCCAGAAGCATCACTAGCTGCGTCAGTGCTCGGATTTGTTGGACAGAGAGATGACGGCACCCAAATAGGGTATTATGGGCTCGAAGGGTATTATGAGGATGAGCTTCGTGGATTGTCGGGTATATATATTGGTGAGCGTGATATAGCAAAAAGACCGCTATTGTTTGGACTCCAAGACAAACTAGATAGTCAAGATGGTAGAGATATCTATTTGAGCATAGACAAATCAGTCCAACAGATTATCAAACGAAAAGCTGTAGAGGGAATGTCGAGGTATCAGGCAAAAGAAGTGTGCATCATCGTTGCTGAGCCAAATACAATGGCAATATTAGGCCTCTCTTGTTTGCCTGATTATGATCCACGATCATATGCAGATTTCCCACCACATTCATACAATACTTCAGCAGTAAGCGATACATATGAGCCTGGGTCAACATTCAAACCCCTTATTGTAAGTCAGGCACTTGAATCGGGCGCAATTACGCCGACTGAGGTTCTGCCTGAGCCAGACTCAATTGATGTGAGCGACTACACTATCACGAACTGGGATGGCAAATCGCGCGGAAAAATCGCTATTCCAGATGTGCTTGCCAAGTCGTCAAATATCGGCATGGTTGAAGTGGGTGCAAAGATGGGCAATGAGAGCATGTATACCAGCATCCTTAAATATGGTTTTGGGACAGAGACAGGGATTGACTTACAAGGTGAAGTATCAGGAAGTATAAAACCAAAGCAATATTGGTATCCAATAGATTATGCTACGGCGACATTTGGACAAGGGTTTGCAGTGACCCCAATGCAGCTTATTACTGCTTTTTCGAGTGTGATCAATGGAGGAGAGCTCTTGAGACCCTACGTCGTCGAGCGAGTGTCAGACAGCATCAACGTTAACAATCAGCATACGAAAACTGTTGTTCGTCGAGTGATGAGCGAGTCAACAAGTCAAATCATGCGCCGTATACTTGAATACACGATAGACAACGCAGAATATCGATGGCAGAAGCCTGTGGGCTATCGTTTTGGAGGCAAAACGGGCACAGCACAAATAGCCGTAAATGGCAAGTACGATACAAGCAAAACCATCGCTTCATTTATAGGATTCACTCCAGTTGACAAACCTCGATTCATCGCCCTGATTGTTATCAAGGAGCCCTCAACATCATCTTGGGGATCTGAGACTGCTGCGCCGCTCTTTTTTGAAATGGCTAAGGAATTAATCACCTATTTCGGCATACCACCAGAGTACTAATACATGTAAGTTTTGCACTAGTATTCAAAGTTAAATGTTAGATAATTCACCTATGTGGAGAAAACTAAAAAATTTGTACCATTGGTCAGTATCATGGGCTGCTCATGCATACTATGGATTTCCTGCGAGTAAATTGAAGCTGATCGGGATCACCGGCACTGACGGAAAAACTACAACATCATCACTCATCTATCATGTGCTCAAAAGCGTAGGTAAAAAAGTGTCAGTTATTACCACTGTGTCAGCAACAATAGGTGGAGTTAGTCAGGATACGGGCTTTCATGTTACTACACCTGATCCGCACCAAATTCCGAAGTTTCTTGCTCAGGCCGTGGCGAATGGTGATGAATATATGGTATTTGAGATCACATCACATGGACTTGACCAGCATAGGGCAGCGCCGCTTCGATTTGAGGTATCAGGCATTACAAACGTCACTCACGAGCATCTTGACTACCATAAAACGATGGACAAGTATATTGCCGCAAAAGCAAAATTAGTTAGTCTTTCAAAACTTACCTTTATTAATGCTGACCAAGTAGATATTGCTCAGAAGCTCGCAAAGTTGTCGAAAGGTCACAAGATATTGACATATGGACTTGCACAGAGCGCAGATATAAACATTGACGTATCAAATAAATTTAATGTTGTTTTAGAGTCATATAACAAATACAATTTTCTACTTGCATATAGCATATGCCATCATCTAGGCGTGTTAGATGATCAATTTGCCCATGCAATCAAATCCTTTCTTTTTCCAGCTGGCCGCATGGAAGTAGTCTACGATGAAGACATTACTGCCATCGTTGACTTTGCTCATACACCAAATGCAATACACGAAGCATTGTCTGCCATACAGACCAGATTTCCAGATAGAAGGATAGTCCATGTGTTTGGTGCTGCAGGGAAACGCGACACTAGCAAACGCCCAGAGATGGGCCAATCATCCGCGTCCTATGCGACACGAGTCATCTTAACCGAGGAAGACTATCGGAATGAAGATCCTCAACATATCGCAGATATGATTGCTGGTGGCTTGCGCATGGGTGGATTTACATTTGTAGCGCCAGATAGGATGCAAAGTATTCGAAAAAACATGACTGATAAACTATACACATTTGTTGCCGATCGATCCGAGGCTGTGCGCTTGGCTGTAGACAGCGCGGTACCAGGAGACGTCATAGTGCTTACTGGCAAGGCTCATGAAACAACGCTCTGCCGAGGGAAAACAGAATATCCGTACAGTGAACATGATGCCCTCGTGAAATCGATTGACCAAAGGAAATTAACTCCAAAGTGATTGGCCTAATGGGATATAGTCGAGAGCTGAACCTACAAGGGAATAAGCTGGTTATCCAAATCTCCTGAACATGAGAAGCGTGCCAAGGAGAGTGACCATTGAGGCTACCCAAAAGGTGATTTTGATGGGCGATGGATCGTCTATGAATGCATATGCAATCTGGAAGACAGCGCCGGCTAAAAAGAAAATATAGGTATATTTTGTGTATGCATAGAGCGTGTCATTTTGTTTGACCTGATACTTAGTGTTTATAGAATTCATCAGCGTTTCACAGAATTCTTTCGCATACTCCAATTCTTCAGTGATGTATGCACGCTTATAGTTCACAATCGAGTCCTCAAAATCACGTATATATGTCTCGACATGCTCGAGCAGCTTCTGCTGATTATTGATGATGAGTCGGAGGGTTGTAATGTTGATGAGGTTGCTCGTCAAATGTCGTATGATAAGTGTTGAATTTGTATCATTTTTATACTCTTCTCGAACTGATTTGGTATCTTGCAATAAATGCTCAATTATTCGAGCTTCATCTTCAAGTACTATTTGTAGCCATTGATCGATAAATGAACCAAATGAAAAATGAGAGATTGACTCAAGCTCATCTTTATATTTTTTAAAAAAATGCGATGTGTTAAAACCGAATATTGTTACTTTATGTTTTGCTTTATCAAAAAAGACATTTACCTCGATTGATTTGACCGCATGCTCCTCCCGTATATATTCAGGTATAAAGAATATGAGGTAAATATACTTTTCATGCTTGTGAAGCTCGATGCGGATATTACTCCCTTTTATCTTGCGGAGTATTTCCTCATCTAACTTGGGATATTTTTTTACAAAAGCAGCATAATCCTCTTTTTTCGGATTGGTTACTATATCAATGAGCTTCATAGGATCAATCTAGATCATTTTTGAGCATATTGCAAGGTGTATAATCAATTATCCCTTCTAAAGGAAGGGGCGTGATGTTTCGGAGTATTCCAAAGTTTGTGTCACGTGACTGCTATGAAAACAGTACAAACAGCTGAACATATCTTCATCATTGGGCTAAAGGGAGTTGCTATGGCTGGGATCATGACCATCCTTCAGCAAATGGGTAAAAAGGTTTCGGGTTCAGATACTACTGAAGTCCAAATCACAGACCAAATGCTTGGCAATAGTTCAATGCAGATCTACGATTTGCAGTCTCAACTACCCGAAGATATTGATCTGGTTATTTATTCTGCTGCACATGGAGGCTCCCATTCATCACAGGTCAAGGAGGCAATGGAAAAGAAAATCAGCGTATTGCATCAGGCTCAAGTTATCAGCTCTGTTTCTGAGATGTTCGATCGCTCAGTTGCGATATGCGGATGCCATGGAAAAACGGGGACGACAGCACTTACTGTGTTTGCACTGTTGCAACTCGGTCTGCCAGTCAGTTGGCTTGTGGGCACTTCATCCTTTTTTGGAGTTGATGAATCGGGCGCAACGGTTGGATACGCTGGTGCACACTTTGATCCAGAATCGTCACTATTTGTGTATGAGTGTGATGAATATGCTGTTTCTCCTCCTCAGGATTTGACTCCAAAACTTGTATTTTACTCACCAACACATGCAGTCTGCACTAACATTGACTTTGACCATCCAGATGTATATCGTGATTTGGAACACACTCGATCAGTGTTTGAGTCGTTTTTTAAACGTTGTGGGTGGGTATACGAATGTAATTCACGAAGTATTGATGAAAATAAACGTGGCGTATATGCCCTCATAGATCAGCTCGATAATGAAGGTGTTTTCGAAAAGCACATACCACGCGAAAATATCGAGAATGTTGTCAAACGCTTCGGCGGAGCAAAGCGTCGCCTTGAGAATTACGGTGAATACGGTGGAATCATCTATATGGACGATTATGGACATCACCCTGCAGAGATCGAGGCAACGATCAATGTATTGCGTAGCAAGTATCCAGATCGGCGTATTGTGGTTTTGTTTCAATCGCACACATATTCTCGTACTCAGGCACTCAAAAATGAGTTTATTGACGCATTGTCTAAAGCAGATCTGGTATATCTCGACCAAGTATTTCCAAGCGCACGCGAAAAACCTGAAGTAAATAAAATTTCATCTCTTGATCTAGAAACATTGGCTCGACAGAAAGGGCACGTGCATATTCATAGTTGTTTTTCCCGTGACGATCTGCTTGCGAAGGCGAAATCATCCATAAAATCGGGTGATCTCGTGCTGACTCTCGGAGCGGGAGATATCTACAAGGCTATTCAATTACTTCAATCAGTATGAGCCAGGCTCCTGTAAAAGTTTTGAGTTCGCATATAGTCTACTCAAATCGATATATTGCTGCCCATGCTGATGTTCTGAGTAAATCCGGCAGACAATGGGAGCAAGCATACGTGACTAAGCCTCATCCTGAGCACGATGTTGTAGTCGTTCCCTATGAGAACGGGGGAGTCTACCTGCTCAATCAATACCGACATGCAAATACAGGCTACTTTTGGCAGTTTCCCGGTGGTTCAGGCGAAGATGAACAATCATCCGATGAGGTTGCCCTAAGAGAGCTCAATGAGGAAACGGGACTGATAGCAGGCAAACTACGTATGATTGGACAAACATGTGCTGAACCTGGTTTAGTACGCCTCAAAACAACCATTTACGTAGCCACTGATCTTACACATGGCAAGCAGCACTTTGAACACTCTGAAATAGGGATGAAAGTGGCGTTTTTTACCCTGTCAAAAATAGAAGAAATGATCAGAAGTGGTGAGATTATGTGTGGGTTCACCCTCGCAGCCTGGCTTTTTTTCAGGACATACTTATTTGAAAACCAAAAAAAATGATCTCAAAAACACCATGGAAGGGGTTTGATAAAAAGAACGATGTCGTTGGCTGCTTTGTATGCGTAGACGGAAAATTTCTCTTAATTCAACGTGCTCCCAACAAGCCCGAGGGAGGTACCTGGGCTCTCGCGGGTGGGAAAGTGGAGGAGAGAGAAGAGATTGTTGATGCACTGGTAAGAGAAAGTTTTGAAGAAACTGGGATAGTTCTTGATCTTAAAAAAGTAATTCATTCACAGACATACTATGTGAATATTGGATTATATGATTTTGCGTATCACGTATACACGATATCGCTTCCATCATATCCCGAGATCCATCTCGATATGAGCGCTCTTTCTGCACATGTCTGGGTGACTCCACAGCAAGCATTGATGTACAATCTGATCCAGGATGGTGACGTCGTAATCAGAGATTTTTATAAAATATTCGCCTAAACTGTTTCTAATAATCAATATGAGTACTATCATCAAGCATGAGCATCCTATTGGTGACAAATTTACATGGAAAGTTGAATGTACGGCACGATATTTTGCCTGTGCGAACACTATTGAGGAGCTCAAATCAATCCTTTTGAGTAAGGAATTTACCTCATGTACTAAGAGATACGTTCTCGGACTTGGAGCAAATACTTTATTTTCGAGTTCATACTATGATGGGTTTGTTCTACAAATCGATTTGAAGGGATTGCATCTGGTTGGCGAGACAGACTCGACTATGATATTTGAAGTTGCGGCCGGAGAAAACTGGCATGAAATGATTAGGAAGTTTGTAAATGAATATGGGCTGGGCGGAATGGAAAATCTGGCCTATATTCCTGGCACCTTTGGTGCCGCCGCGATACAAAATGTTGCTGCATACGGCCAAACATTCGAAGATGTATTTGTAGAGCTGAGAGCAATAGATATCGTAACATTAGAATCACGAACATTTTCTAAATTAGAAGGTGCATTTCATTATCGCCAAAGTTACTTCAAGTCACGAGATTTTCGCGACCGTTACATCATCTTGAGTACGACAGTATCTTTGAAAAAACCCAGTAAGCATCAGGCGGAATTCAGTTACCACTCAAACTATGAGAGTTTGAAGCAGGAATTGCCTACAGATGGCCCATACACGTCGCGTCACATATTTGATGCAGTCACATCTCTTCGCAAAAAAAAGCTCCCAGAAGTGACCACAGTCGGCACAAATGGCAGCACTTTTATGAACCCCATAATTTCAGGAGAAAAAGTAAAGGAGCTCTTGCTGAAATTTCCCAGACTACAGTATTATCATGTTGAAAAAATGCAGTATGCTGATACTGCAACGATCCCTCTGCATGATGGAAGTATGTATAAAATCGCTGCGGGGCACATATTTGACCAGTTGGGATGGAGGGGAAAGGTAATAGACGGCGTAGGTACATGGAAGAATCATGCACTGGTAGTGTGTAACTACACAGCATCAACACCAAAGCCAATTTTGGATTATATCAAAGCTATGCAGAGTGATTTTCTTATTGCAACAGGTATAATGATTGAGCCTGAAATAAATATTGTAAACTGATCTACATGCAAGACTCATATATCATAAACGGTGGAAAACCGCTCAAGGGAGAGGTTGTCCTTTCTGGCGCCAAAAATGCATCAATCAAATTGATGATTGCAGCATTACTGTGTGATGGTCCAGTTACCTTGCGCCGTGTGCCCCACAACGAAGATAATCAAAACCTTATTATGTTGCTTCGCGAGCTAGGTTGTGTCGTATCGCTTGAAGGCCATACGGTCACGATCGATCCGCGGGGGATTTCGATATCTGAGGTTGGCCTGCTCTACGGATCAAAGATCAGGTCATCATTTTTGCTCTTTGGGCCACTTTTACACAGATTTGGTACTTGTCGTATCCCGAATCCTGGTGGTTGCCGCATTGGTGCACGACCCATCGACCGCATCACTGATGCGCTCCAGGAACTTGGTGCAGTTATCAACTACTCATCAGAAACAGGATATTATGATGCTACCTTGCCAAAATCCCCATCTGGATCATGCAGGTTTGCAAAATCAACACACACTGGAACCGAGGCAGTGATACTCCTTGCTGCAAGATCGCCGGAAACCGTTGTGATACACAACGCAGCACTTGAACCCGAAATAGACAATTTGATCGACTTCATCAATCATGCCGGGGCAGATATCAAGCGAGATGGAGCGAACATCATCTGTCGAGGGAGTAAGAACCTAAATTGCACAGAACCCTTTGACGTTGTTGAAGATCGCAACGAGGCAGTTACATTTGCTGCAATGGCCTATGCAACACACGGTGACATTACGATTGTTAATTTGCATTCGACACTTATCAAATCATTTATTGAGAAGGTGATAGAAGCAGGTGGAGGAGTAGACGTCATAAATGATCATTCGGTGAGATTCTACTGGAAACAGAGGCTGCATGCCACAAACATCACTACTAGTGCTCATCCTGGGTATATGACCGATTGGCAACCACAGTTTGGTATCATGATGGCCACTGCTGAGGGAACAAGTACGATACACGAAACGATGCTTGAGTCGAGGCTTAACTGGGTGCCCGAACTACGCAAGGTTGGAGCGCATATTGATTCATTTCAGCCACACGTTACAGATCCCGAGACGATATATCAATTCAATTATGATCCGGAACAAACATATGAACAGGGCGTGCATATAATTGGAGTTGATCAGCTCCATAGTGGAGTGCTCAAGATGGTAGATATACGAGCAGGAGCGGCATTGGCTATTGCTGCATTGTCTGCTGAAGGAGAATCAATCCTTCTTGGCGCAAATCATGTCGAACGAGGATATGAAAAACTGACCGAAAAAATTAGAAAACTGGGTGGAGACATTCAGCTCGTTTAATTGATTCGAAGTGACTTCTCACTTTAGATCAAGTAGGATGAATATATGAGTGATACTCTTCAAAATAACTCGTCATCTCAAGACCCATATGCCGTTCCTATTGACCGTGTAGCTCTCCACATACCTGACCCATGGAGTATCGAACTGCTCATCAAAAAGGCCTTTCTCCGAACAAAATCAAGGATGTTGACGTATCTGCTGTTACAGCTTATATCCTCGATGGTATCAAGTGCTGTTCTCACAGTCACGCTAGGGATAAGTGTAGCAATCGTCGCGGTACTTATCATTGCTGGTCAACAAATGGTCGCGTTAGTCGTAGGCCTTCTCCTCTTTCTTGTTATCGTCATAATTGCTGTATATGTGAGCAGTTTGTTCCAAATAGCCTCGGTCAGATCGATCATAACCGAAGATCCAATTCTTGATACGATCAAAATGTCTCGACAGCTACTCAATCCCTATCTTACCCTCACCTTATGGCAAGGACTGTTTATGCTTGGCCTACTCCCCATAGGGTTAGTTACTTCCTTTATTGTGCCCGTTGTGTGGTCACTGTTATTTTCATTTGCAAATTTTATCTTGATTACGAGTACAACAAAAGGGGCTTCAATTTTGTGGGCCAGTAAGGACATGATTCTGTCTAAGTTTTGGGGCATTGTGGGGAGATACATTCTTTTAACCATCCTTATCAGTACACTGACTAGTGCTGGCATTGCCTTAATTGGCTTTGTGCTTTCACTTTTTGGGGTTGGATTGGTGAGTTTGATTGGAAGAGGCAACCCTGAAGCTGCACAGTCTTCCTTATCAACATTGCAAACGATAGTAAGTCTTTTTGTTAACTCACTTGGGTATATCGTGCCTTTAATTATTGCTCCGATGTACACAGCGTATTTGTTTGAGATGTATCTCCTCATCCCTGTCCCAGATATTCCCAAAAAACCAAAGATCTGGATAGGACTATCGGCTATATCTGTTATTACCATGTTCGCACTGTTCTTTTATGGATATTTTGCATTTGTACTCCCCGAAATTATGACAATAAGTCAAAAGACAACCAATAAATCTATTGGACTATTTCAACAACAAGTCCAAACATATATCCAAGATGCTGTAGAAAAAGCACAGACGATGAGCCAATGAGTTGTTAAGAAGTTTTATTGTCGATGACAATACCCTTCGCAACGGTGTGTGGAGGTATGTTTGTGAATGGTCCGATGACCGTACCGGGCATGGTAGAAACACCTACACCCAAAAATGCATTCGAGGCAATGCAGGCGCCAAATTTCTTCCTTAATGTGTCGTGATAGGTATCATTTGCAAGTGTTAATCGTATTGTTTTGCTATCGAGTCTGAGATTTGCTGTTACCGATCCCCAGCTCATATTCACTTTCTTCTCAAGTACAGAATCGCCAATGAACGTGTGATGTAGATTACAATCTGGGCCAACATAGCTTCGAGCTACTTCTGATCCAAATCCGACCGTAGTTCCCTCCTCAATCATACTTTGACGAACGAGAGTGTGATTGCCGATTATTGCATTTTTCCCAATATACGTTGGGCCTTTTATGACGGCATATGCCTCGATACGAGCCGTAGGGTCAATGTATACGGGGCCCTCGATCACAGCTGTCGGGTGTATATTGGACCCTCTTTGAAAAGTACCATCTTTGACTGAATCCAAATATATATTCATTACATCAAGTACATAGTGTGGATATTTGAGTTTCGCCCAGGGACCATCATACATGATAAGTTTCGCGCCATATTGTTGCAAAAGTATCGTTTGAGCTTGCTCATACACGTTATCACTGTTTGTCGCATCACTAAATTGTGCAAATAGGCGAATAAACTCACTCGCGTCTTGAAAGTAATCTGCCACAAGCCTCATGACGTTGCTTGGTCTTTCGGTAGGATTTGGCTTTTCCACTGTCATAATGACCTTCTCATCCTTGACAACATAATACCCAACAGGCAGATGGAGATCGGTATGGCGCCCACATACGAGCAGATGTGGTGACGACTGTATTTCGCTAAATACGCGCCTAAATAAGGTAACGTCAAGGACATCGGTGCCATTTACGACAAAAATCGACCTATTTCCAAGCACATCCTTGATCTGATTGAGTGCATCATCCATGCCATTTGATTCCTTTTGGAGATGTGCATCAATCTGTGCTCCATCAAATTGTGTGGCTATGCCCCTGACGTACGCATCATTACTTAGATTAGTTATGACGATGATCGAGCGAAAGCCCCCCTGGATAACTGAATTGATTGTGTGTCGTATAAGGGGGAGTCCACCTATGGGCCACATCGTTTTGTTGGTCACAAAGGGAGCAAAACGAGTACCTGACCCACCTGCAAGGATGACCACAACGGGTTGCATGATGTTATAATTGTACCAGGTGAGACAGATCCGTCTAGTTGATCTGATAGTCAATCTTTCATTCCAAATATGTCAGAGAAAAAAATCACAATTCTGGGTGGCGGAACAGGTTCATTTGTCGTGCTTACAGCTCTCAAAAAGCAGGGTCTTGATCTTGCAGCTGTAGTAACCATGATGGATTCTGGCGGATCGACGGGTAGACTCAGAGACCAACTGGGAGTCCTACCACCAGGCGATTTGCGCCAGTGTCTCGTTGCGCTTTCTAAAGCTCCTAAACTATGGCGCAAACTCTTCACGTATCGATTTGAAAAAGGAGATTTAGCAGGTCACAATTTTGGAAATATCATGATTTCCGCACTACAGAAAGTGTCTAAAAATTACGATGAAGTATTGGACGAATTGCATTATCTGATGCACTGTGTGGGTCGTGTGTATCCTGCGGCACTTTCAAATGCAGATATCCAGGTCACATACACTTCAGGAAGAGTCATCAACTCAGAAAAACTCCTTGATGAGTCAAATCCTGATGAGGCAACTATTGTCAACGCTACCGCGATACCAAGCGTCGTCGCAAACCCGAAAGCCACTACTCGCATTCTTTCCTCTGATTACATCATAGCTGGTCCTGGTGACCTGTATTCGAGCATCATCTCCGTTGCACTTGTTGATGGAGTTTCTCATGCAGTGCAACAATCTCATGCCAAACTGATTTATATCATGAATATTATGACTAAGGCGTCTCAAACTTTCAAATACCCCGCATCTAAGCATATTAGTGATTTTATTAAATATTTTGGCCGAGAGCCAGATATATGTATTGTAAATACTGATACGGTAAGTCCAGCCATGTCAGCTTTATATGCTACTCATCATGAAACACAAGTCATAGATGATCTCACAGAAGTAAATTTTAAGGGCAGGATTGTTCGAGCATCACTATTGGATACTTTTGTACATCCGAGGTCGACTGTTGAGTCACTTTCAGCAACTTTTTCACATAGCATCGTGCGTCATGATGAACATAAACTTGAATTATGTCTGAAAGACCTGCTAAAGTAATAGCATATGATTACACACATACACCACCGGATCCGCAGGCATACCATCTCTTTTCATTATGCATTTGAAGGGCTTTGCTGGGTATTAAAAACTCAACCAAACTATCTCATTCATCTTTTTCTATCTCTTCTCTGTATTCTTGCCGGTTTATATCTTGGAATCAAGAAGTTTGAGTGGCTGATCATCATGCTGACAATAGGTGGAGGACTGGCAATAGAAACTATGAATTCTGCGATTGAGCAAACGCTTGACTGTGTTTCATCGAGTCATAGAGATGATATTAAGATCGCGAAAGATGTCGCGGCTGCCGGTATGCTGATCTACGCATGTGCTGCAGCTATAATCGGATTAAGTATTTTCATCCCGTATTTATTTCCTCTATGAGTGATATAGCCATATACTTGTTAGCCACGGTCTTTTCATTTCTCCTGCATTTTTTTCTTTTCATACCGTTCATTAACTTCCTATATGTTAAAAAAATGCAGCGTGTGCATCAGGAGACGATAGATCCATTTGGTAGACGTACTCCAATATTTGACAAATTTAATGGGCATAAGATAGGTACGCCAATCGGCGGAGGCATCCTCATTATCTGTGTAACCATTTTGGTCTATATCGGATATCTTCTGTGGTTTTTTTATGCCGGAAGAGTAGTTACGTCAAATTACGCCTCAGTTATTTCTGGTGTCGTCTTATTAACGGTAACGATGATCGGGTTTGGGTTAATTGGATTGTACGATGATTTATCTAAGATATTCTTTTGGAGCAAAAGTAAGTTTTTTGGCTTAAGAATGAGAAATAAACTCATTCTAGAATTGTTGATCGCATTTGTCATTTCATCTGCGATGTATTACTTCTTGGGTATTGATCTCATTCACATCCCCTTTATTGGCACTCTTCATTTGTCGTTCTGGTACATACTTTTTGCCACATTTGTCATAGTCGCTTTCGCCAATGCTGTCAATATCACTGATGGCATGGATGGACTATCAGGCGGGACTCTTATGATTGCGCTCATTGGTTTTTGGATCATATCTCGTTCAATCATAGATGTCCCAACCTCACTATTTATTGCGATATGGCTGGGTGGGATACTCGCGTTTTTGTATTTTAATGTTTTTCCTGCCCGAATCTGGCTCGGTGATACAGGTGCCCTGGCTTTTGGTGCAACATTTGCTGTCATTGGTCTCATGTTGGGTAAGTCATTTGCTCTACTCATCATAGGTGGAGTGTTTGTGCTTGAAGTGACGTCATCTGGGATTCAGTTGCTTTCTAAGCGCTTTCTCAATCATAAGATTTTTCAGGTTTCACCGTTTCATTTATATCTTCAACACAAGGGTTGGGAAGAACCGAAAGTTGTCTTCAGAATGTGGATATTGGCGATCCTATTACTCATTATTGGGATTGCTGCCGCACTAATACGATGAGCACATCTCAATCATATGACTTGTTTGTAGCCTCACTTAAGGGGAAACGAGTTCTCGTCGTTGGTCTTGGTCTGCAGGGTGGTGGCATTGGTGTTGCTAGATACTTTGCTCAGCATGGATGCATTGTCACCGTTACAGATATCAAAAAACACAATGAGCTTTCTCAATCCGTCGACGCATTGAGTAAATTTCCAAGTATTACTTTTCATCTAGATGGACACAGAGAAGCGGATTTTTTGAATGCTGATCTGATCATTAAGGGGCCTTCTGTACGTTGGGACAATGCACTCATTCAAATTGCTGTGAAAGCGGGAATACAGATTGCTATGGAAACAGCACTGTTTGTCAAATATGCGCCTTGCAAAACAATAGGTATCACCGGAACACGCGGCAAGTCGACGACTACCCATACTATTTATCAGGTGCTGAAAAAATTGTATACAAAGGGTCAAGTATATATGTCAGGCAATGTGCCAGGAGCATGTGCACTTGAGTTGCTCGATATTGTCACTGTTAAAGATGTAGCCGTGCTTGAGCTGTCATCATGGCAACTATCAGGGTTTCATCATGAGCACGTATCTCCACATATTGCCGTATTTACCAACATATATCCAGACCATCTCAACTACTATCCAACCATGGTTGAGTACGAATATGATAAAAATGCCATATTTCAATACCAATCTAACGAACAAGTATTCATAGATGGTCGGAAGATCCAAAGCTCAAGCCACCATGATCACAATGCACAGTGCGCAAAAGCTGCATGCATCGCACTTTTGGGTTCATCATATAGTTCCAGCATCGATGAGCTGTTGAGAATGGTTCCTGGACTTCCAATGCGACAGCAAGTTGTTGGGCAAATTGGCGACATAACAATCATAAATGACTCAACATCGACAACGCCAATAGCTCTTGAGACTGCCCTGAAAACATTTACTGATAAACCAATTATTCTAATAATGGGTGGAAATGCAAAAAACCTTCCATATAGAGGACTTATATCTACTATTCAGAGCTCAACTCATATCAGAAAAATTTATTGTATGCCGGGCTCTTTCTCTAATGAGGTCATAGATCACATTCATGGTGTCCTCATCGCTGATTTTGAATTGCTTGTACGCACAGCAGTTCAAACTGCGCGTGAGCTCAATGAACCGTCATATCTGTTGTTCTCGCCGGGGGCAACTTCATTTGCGCAATTTAAAAATGAATTTGACCGCGGAACTAGATTTAACACGGTCATCTCTGATATAATCAAATAATGGATCGTAAAAAGATTAATACGGCTTGGTACAACAATCTATACTTGCTCCCGATCATATTATCATTGATTGGTTTGTACTTCGTATACGAGGCATCATCCATCAGGGCACTAGAAACATATAAGGATGATCTGTACTTTCTAAAGCGACAAATACTGTGGTGTGCTCTCGGGATTACAAGCATGATTGTGGTTAGCCGCATAACATATCGGCGACTCAGTACTCTCGCACTCCCCGCAATCATATTTAGTGTGATCACACTGATAGCCGTGCTTATTCCTGGTATTGGTTCGAAGGTGAATGGCGCCAATCGTTGGATAGATCTTGGCTTATTTGGATTCCAGCCAGCCGAATTTGTGAAGTTATCAGTCGTTTTGTATCTTGCCGCCTGGTTTCGTCAACGTGAAAAACAAAAGATATTCGCATTCATTGCATTGTTACTGATTCTTTCAGGGTTAGTCATGTTGCAGCCTGACATGGGTACGGCAATCATCATAATCGTACTTTCATTGGGTATGTATTTCATAGCTGGGATTCAAATCCGCCAATTGTTGTGGGTGCTGCCAGTTTTTGGAGGTATTGCAGTAGTAACTGCTCAATCAGCATCATATAGATTACATCGCCTGCGAGTGTTGTTTGATTCAAGTCTCGATCCTTTGGGCATTGGCTATCACGTGAGACAAGTTACTATAGCCCTACAGAACGGTGGGTTACTCGGACTAGGTTTTGGAGCATCAAAACAGAAAAATCTTTTTTTGCCTGAGGCACACACTGACAGCATTTTTGCGATATTCGTTGAGGAAATGGGGTTCATTGGTGCAGTAGGGCTCATCATCCTGTACGCGCTTTTTCTGTATTATCTCTATCGTGTTATTGTGCAAACGAAGGATAAGTATGGCTTCATGCTCGCGTCTGGTGTGCTGATATTCTTTGGAATACAATCTATTCTCAATCTTGCTGCTATGACCAAATTGGCCCCACTCACCGGAGTACCGCTTCCATTCATATCAAGTGGAGGAACGAATTTGCTCGTTTCGTATATACTTGTTGGCATCGTTATTAGCGTTAGCAGACACTCAACTGCTTCCAAATACACACCATGAGAACTCATACGCTCCTAATCATCGGTGGACATCCAACACCTGCTCTTTCCGTCATAGACGAAGCTTCAAAACACTTTCCACAGATTAAGATTATTTTTGCTGGGAGAAAATTCATGAATGCCTCTGAGACATCACATACGTTCGAGTATGATGAGGTATCCAAACGTGGCATTGAGTTTGTTCCCGTTTCATATTTGAGAGGATGGAAAGGGCTAATCACTTTTCTTCAAGCGCTGTTTGCTTCGCTTAAAATACTAAATAAATATCGTCCCCAAGCCTTACTGTCGTTTGGTGGATATATAGCCTTACCTTTTGTCTGTGCAGCCTGGCTGAGTCGCATACCTGTATATACCCATGAACAAACTGCTGTTATGGGGACCGCTAACCAGTTCATTTGTGCATTAGCAAAAAAAGTATTCGTATCTTTCCGTGAGAAAAATTTGGATACAGTTTCATCAAAATATATCTACACGGGAAATCCAATTCGGAATCAGATCCTGCAACCTCCTTCACAAATTTCTTTTGAGATTCCATCAGATAAGCCTATTTTATTTGTTACTGGTGGTAATTTGGGTTCACACTCAATAAATCTAATGATTTTTGAACTGATTCCTAAGCTGATCAAGACATTTACGATTGTCCATCAGATTGGAAATGTAGCAGAGTATGGCGATCTAGAAAAAGGTAAAGCCATTCAAAAGAGCACTAAAGATACCTATCGACATGCATATATTCCGGTTCCGCATCTCTCATCGGAAGAGTTAAGCCACGTTTTCTCAAAGAGCTCAATGGTTGTTTCTCGATCAGGAGCAAATACTTTTTTTGAACTCATCGCGACTCAAAAGCCATGTGTTCTTATTCCTTTGCCATGGTCGGCACATGGAGAGCAGAGAAAACATGCGCAAATTCTTGCCAATGCTGGGGTTGGTGAGGTGTGCGAACAGACCGCTGGGACAGCAAAACTACATGAGGTTATAATGCATGTATTCAATAATCGCTCGAAATATTTAGAAAAGTATCCTACACTACAGCATCTATATGTTCCAGACGCGGCGCATGCCATCATCGAGGCCATTGTCTTCCCGACAACGTAAGCTATCCGAATATCTTCAATCTAATCAGTCGAGTAAAAAGTTTCATATCCCCAATCCATTCACTTTCTTTTCACACATTTTTACTTCAGCATCTGCTCGTATTTTAGGCATATTTTCTACTAATGGAAGGATAGTGTTGTATATCCTGCTATCGATTATTGTTTCGATAATACTATTTTTTGGATATAGTTTTTTTACGATTCAAAAAATATATGTAACAAATGATGTTACAAGCCAGGTCCATTTGAATAATACTGATAAATTCATTGGGAAAAGCATCATATTTTCATCAGATCAAGCTATTCAAGATGCACTGTTGAAAAATAACCCTGAGATTTCGCTTATTACCGTTAAAAGAACATTCCCTCAATCGCTGTATATTAATGTGCATCTTGCACATCCTGTTCTCTCGATCAAAGTAAATGACTTGCAATACATTTTGCTTGATGCTGATGGAAAAGTTGTCAAAATAGTTTTTGAACCAATTGCTGATCTCCCAACCCTGACATATTACCAAAAACTGGTGAGTACAGATTATGAGATTGGCACTCATATGTCCTACTCAGATATACGCGCTTCAGCACAAATCGCTTCTGTTTTGGCTCGGTATGGCTATGCTGATTACTCGATTCAGATTGATGACACAGCTCGGATAGATGTGAACTGGAAAGGGGTGCACCTCATACTCAGCAACAAGTCAGACATTTCACGCCAAATCAACTCGATGGATGAGTTTATGAGGGTACTCACTCGCTCAACAGAAAAATACAAGAAAGTTGATTTTCGCTTCGATAGGGCGATCACTGAAAAATAACTGGCAGTATCCACACAATGTCTTCGGCTGAATAAGTAATTTGCTGGCATGAATCCTTCTTGTGCGATGCAGATCTAATTGATTTTCCTGATCATTCTATCTATAGTGTATACATGGCGCAACCAGCTACTATAACTTCTGTTGATATCGGAACCTCGAATATCACGTCAATTCTCGCTATGTATGATCCGACCTTGTCTCAGTACAAGATACTCGGCCATATGACGGTCCCTTCTCGTGGTGTCAAAAAAGGAATAGTGGTGGATATTGATCAAGTTACTGCCTGTATCGAAGATTGTCTTGAAAAAGCGGAGCGTATGGCTGGCGTAGCTGCGACTAATGTCATTGTGAGCGTGGGCGGTCCGCATATAGCATCTTTGAACTCGCATGGGATCGTGGCAATAGCAGACCCAAAAGGTGATATATCATCTGATGACATTGAGCGAGTTATCGAGGCTGCAAAAGCAGTATCCTTGCCCTCAAATAGGCAGGTATTACTCGTTTCACCGAAACAGTATACAGTCGACGGCCAGGCTGAAATACGAAGCCCAATCGGTATGAATGGAGTTCGCTTGGAAGTAGACTGTCACATAATCACCGCATCATCTACTAATCTCCGCAATCTTGATCGCGTCCTAGAGACAGTCGATGTGCAAAATGATGCTTTTGTCTTTTCTGCAGTGGCATCAGCAGATTGTGTCCTCACAGATTCTGAGAAGGATTTGGGCGTATGTATCGTCGATGTCGGTGCAGGCAAAATTGATATGTGTGTCTATATCGAAGGCGCACTTCACCATACCTTGTCTGTGCCAATAGGTGCCAAGCATATTACGAGCGATCTCGCCATTGGCCTTCGTTTGCCACTGGAGGTCGCAGAAGAATTGAAAATATACTTGTCTAAGCACTATATACCATCTGATGGGCGCAAGGCGCTTGAGCTGCCCGACATCTCATCCTTTCTAGCTCAGGGTGAGGCTTCAGACTATACAGCAAAGAGCGTCTATGAAAATATTATTACTGCCCGACTTGAAGAAATAGTCGAGTTCGTTCAATCTGAGTTGGAAAAAACTCACCTCCTAAAATCACTCCCAGCCGGAGTTGTTTTTGTAGGGGGAGGGGCAAATACCATAGGCTTGCTTGATGTTGCAAAGCAAGTACTTCGTATGCCAGTGCGAATAGGGAAAATAAATATGAAGTTGACAGGATTGAGTGGCGATCTCATGGATCCAAAATACGCCTGTGCTCTCGGATTGCTCTCCCACAACAGTGAGCAGTCTCAGCGCTTATCTGCACGTGGTCGTGGCGACGTAAGAAGTATCTCCAAACTAATGAGCGGTTCTGGATCAGTACAGATGGGAAGTATTCTGAAAAAAGTTAAGTCATTTTTTCATCAATTTTTGCCATGAGCGTAGATATGAACTATGAAATATAAACTATAAAATATGAATTAAAAAAATAAGTGGTGACATTGATTTGCTGCTGCTAATATTTCATAATTCATGTTCTATAGTTTATAGTCTATTTTTCATCTCGCAGTTACTATGTTTATTAAGCCAAGTACTGGTCAAATCGCAAACATTAAAGTCATCGGTGTTGGCGGAGGTGGCTGCAATGCGATCGAAGATATGATTGCACAGGGAGGCATATCAGGTGTTGAGTTCATCGCAGTGAATACCGATGTCCAAGCCTTGTTGCACAACAAAGCGCAGATCAAGGTCCAAATAGGTGATGTTCTAACTCGCGGATTGGGCAGCGGAAGCGATCCTGTCACAGGATCAAAGGCCGCCATAGAATCTATTGAAAAGCTTAAGGAGGAAATCACTGGAGCTGATCTCGTCTTCATCACCGCAGGAATGGGTGGAGGTACTGGTACGGGAGCTTCACCAACCGTCGCAAAAGTTGCACGAGAATGTGGCGCTCTCACCATCGCTGTTGTAACGAAGCCTTTTTTATTCGAAGGTAGCAAGCGAATGATCGCAGCTAAAGTGGGTATTGATGAGCTTAATCAGCACGTAGATACCCTCATAGTCGTGCCAAATCAGAGAGTACTCCAAATAGTTGACCATAAAACTTCCATTCTCGATGCATTCCGCAAGATCAATAGTGTCCTACATCATGGGGTCCGTGGGATTGCCGAGCTCATTACTGAGCCGGGACTCATCAATGTCGATTTTGCAGATGTTCGCACGATCATGACACATTCTGGTACAGCGCTTATGGGCATTGGTGTTGCAACAGGCGATGGGCGTGCCGTAAAAGCAGTACAAGAAGCAATGACCTCACCACTCTTAGATTCGACCATAAATGGTGCCAAAGGTGTTCTCATCAACATATCAGGTGGTACCGACATGACCATGCTCGAAGTCGATGAGGCTGCAAATCTAGTCAATCAGACTGTTGATGCTGATGCGGACATTATTTTTGGGGCTACGGTACGACCTGAGCTCCAAGGTCACGTGAAAGTCACCCTGATTGCGACAAAGTTCGACGATAACACATCCATGTATAAGATGCGCAACGACCTCAAGCGTGATTCAAGCATGCTGAGCTCATTCAAACAGGCTGATGCTTCTGCACAAATTGAGCAGTCAAATCTTGCCAAAGGTGTTGCTCAAATCACCTCATCAACTACTCCTCTCGATCAGGATGTCAATCTAGATGATGACCCCTTCGAAGTCCCTGCGTTTTTGAGGAAAAAATAGCATAATCAGAACATTTAGGTAGCACACCTATCTATGTTCTACTTAAGAGTCGTGGTAAGGCGGGTGCGGTATCAGGATAAGCGACCGCGACAGACTGAGGTAATACATCAGTAAACATAATGGATCGGTTGTTAGGACTTCTTACTGAGTGTTTAACTACTCCATCTTTTAAATCGAGTTCTATCCTACCTGGAATATTTTTTTCAAGCTGCGTTTGTCTGAGCCAATCTTTAAATTCTTGCATGTGGTTTTCATCAGCCACAAATCCTTTTTCTTCCTTATTACCTATATGTGCTTGTAACATGGGTATACTGTCCTGAAAAAAGAACCTGCTCCACATGGTCCAATATTCTGTCAGGAGCGAAGGATCGTAGCTATTACGCGGATGACCAAGAGCTTCTGCGGAGCCATCGAAAGAGTAAATCCCTCTTTGCACCGCGTCATTGTGAGTTATAGTCAATTCGTTCATGATGCCGGGTGTATTTCTCGTTAATGTTATTCCAAAGTCATCAACACCATCCGTCCGTTTATGTGCGGAATGATAAAAAGGATACGGGTTAGGGCTGAATTCATGAGACAGAGTCGCAAGCTCACGATGTGCATATTGCACCCGTAGTCCCATATTAGCTTCATCACTTTTATTAACACTGGCAAACAATCGCACAGTCACTGCATCACCGCCTTCATCCAAAAATGTACACTTAAATAAATCAGAAGGGCCTGGCCTGTCATATCCACCTTTTAAATCGATATTGCGAGCACGATATATGGTGCCCGCTAGAGTCGTATTTCCATGAACGATATCGGGTAAATATCTACCGAGCTCTTCTCCAGCATAAGTAGCTAAGCTTGTGCGATCAGAGAAAACACTCAATTCATCCCAATGAGTAACAAGAGGGGATCGTAGGGATTCGAAGTAAGAGTCTGACATATGAAATAATAATTACTTATAGTATTATATGGGTTGTTTCTTTGTTGTCAAGAAGCCTTGATACAATGTGGTTCTTATGTCTGATGCACATATTTCTTCTAAAGGTTCCAAAATATCTTTGGCTACATGCGTGATTCAAGCATGTTGAGCTCTTTTAAACAGGCTGATGCTTCTGCCCAAATTGAGCAGTCAAATCTTGCCAAAGGTGTTGCTCAAATCACCTCATCAACTACTCCTCTCGATCAGGATGTCAATCTCGATGATGACCCCTTCGAAGTGCCTGCGTTTTTGAGAAAGAAATAGGAGAATTCTCACTCAATTTATCTGAGTTGCTCTGAATAAATTGTTCCTTTCAATCTTGCATTAATTTCACCTTCTATTTCTCCTCTGTACTTACTGACAGTATTTATTCCTATGCTTGTAGACTCGCCATCAAGCCTCACTTCCTCTTCTCCTTCATCTAGACACACATAGCCAGCATCGATGGTGGCATTTGTGGGAAGAGGACCAAAAGTATCTAGAATATCTAAGTGACTTACTTTAGGACTTATTTGAAATATAACTACGTTACCCTCTATTGGACGACCAAAGGAACTTGTAATCACTGCAACATGTTTTGCTCGAATATCATCAACCCTATCGCCATTAGGGTTAGATTGGATGGCGTCAGTAAATGTGCGAGCAAGATCGGGTGGACGAAACTCAACAGATATAGATTTTGACATTTGGCAATTATATCAAGAATTGAAGTTGTTGTTGTCAAGGCGCACTGATACAATACTTGTCTTATGTCTGATATACATAGTTCTTCTAAACCTTCCAAAATACCTTTGGCAACGAGTGATAAGCTACAGTCGAAACATGCAAAGATCCCGGTACAAGCCCGGGATGACAGTGGTGCGTCTGCGAACAAGGAACCTTCAGCATATTTCAAACTTGAACAGCAGATGATCGATCTGTGGAAGAAAAATCGTATTTTTGAGCGATCAGTCGAGGAGCGCCCTGAGTCGAAACCATGGAACTTCCTCGATGGGCCACCTTTTGTCACTGGATTGCCACATTATGGCCATATCATTGGCTCTATACTCAAGGATGTATTTCCTCGATTCAAAACGATGCAAGGCTACCGTGTCAGACGAGTATGGGGGTGGGATGGCCACGGACTGCCCATCGAGAACAAAGTTGAAGGAGCACTTGGAATCAAGTCGAAAAAAGAAATCATTGAGAGAGTAGGGATGAAGGCTTTTATTGAAGAATGCAAGAAGTATGTCAAAGATGTATCAGGTGAATGGGAGTGGTATATCGACCATATTGGACGATGGGTGAACTTCACCGATGCCTACAAGACCTGGGATACCCCATATATGGAGTCAACGATGTGGGTCTTCAAGCAGATGTATGAAAAAGGGTTCATTTACAAAGGACTTCGTGTCTCTCTTTTTTGCCCTCACTGCAGCACTCCTATCTCGAACTTCGAAGTAGCGATGGATGCAGGTGAAAACTACAAAGAAGTTGCTGAACCAGCGAATACGTATAAGTACAAATTAGTCCAAAGTCCAAAGTCCAAAGTCGAACCAGATGCTTCCTTGGGCTCCGCCCCCTTCGACTACGCTCAGGATAAACTCAGGCTACGCCCAGAGGGGAAGCTCCCGCCAGTTGAGGCGGGTGAAGGGGTTAGCACATACTTCCTCGCGTGGTCAACCACTCCTTGGACTAAACTAACTACGACAGCTCTTGCCATCAATCCAAAGCTTACCTATGTCACTGTCGAAAGTGGGGGAGAGCAATATATACTTGCCCAGACAACCCTTGAGAAAGTTTTCAAGGATCGACCATATACCTTGATCGAAAAGAGAGAGGGAAAAGAGCTGCTTGGGATGAGATATGAGGGCCACTATACTTTCTATAAACCCGAAAAAGACAAGAAAATACACATCATCGTAGGTGATGACTTCGTATCGGCTGATGAAGGTACTGGTATCGTCACGATCGCTCCGTATGGTGAAGAGGATTTGAAGGTCATGACACGAGATGGGATACAGATTGTGCTTAATGTCGATCAAGAAGGTCACATGACGCCTGATAATCCAAATGGGTGGGCCGGAATGTACTACTTGAAGGTAAATAAGCTCATTAATCAAGATCTGACAGATCGAGGCCTGATGTTTCACGAGGATCGAGACCATAAGCACAGTGTTGCCCATTGCTGGCGTTGTCATGAGCGGCTTTTCTTCAATCCTCAAGAGGCGTGGTACGTAAACGTGCAAAAGCTCAAGCCAACCATGGAGAAAACCAACGAACAGGTGAGCTGGTATCCACAGCATTTCAAACACGGCAGATATCTGAAAAGCATGCAAGGTGCACCTGATTGGTGTATATCGCGCAGTAGATACTGGGGATCGCCCGTACCGGTATGGGAGCACACTCATACTGACGGAGAGATTGAGCGATTTGTCCCAGGCTCAATTGCAGAGCTGGAGGATGCGTCGGGTGTGAAGATCACTGATCTACACAAGCCAGAGATAGATGAAGTCACCGTGCCAAGTAAAAAAGACTCCTCAATCAAACTCAGGCGAGTCCCTGAGGTGCTCGATAGCTGGATAGAGGCAGGATCCGCAACATTTGCTGAGCGGCATTTTCCATTTGATAAAACAGTCAAGTTGGATGAGATCTTGCCGCCTGACTTCATTACAGAGTATACGGGCCAAATCCGTGCATGGTTTTATGTTTTGCATGTCATATCTGCTGCCATTTACCAAAGGCCAGCATTCAAACACGTGATGGTTAGTGGCGTGATGATGGGTACTGATGGTCGTAAGATGAGTAAAAACTACAAAAATTACCCCGATCCACGTGAAGCCATTGAAATGTATGGTGCCGACGCATTGCGTCTATATCTTTTGAGTTCTACTATCACGAACGCTGAGGATGCCAATATGTCAGAAAGCGATTGGCGCGATCAGCTTCGCAAGTTCATCATTCCCCTTCTGAATATATGGAACTTCGCAAAAATGTATGCTGAGGTTGATGGATACAAGCTACAAGCTGCAAGCAACGAGCCCGACGAAGCATCCAAAAAGATCCTGAAACGAGTTCAGGATGACAAAATGAATGTGTTAGATAAATGGCTGATATCACTCTTGCACACCACGATTGTCAAAGTCACTGCTTCGCTTGAAGCATTTGATACGATGACAACCGTGGCAACCCTCATGTCGTTTGTAGATGATTGGTCAAAGTGGTATGTGCGCCGGAGTCGTGATCGAGCCGGATCAGGAGTCCTTACTGCAGACACAACAGCATTTTACGAGACCACGCAATATGTATTTGAACAGTTTTTGCGACTGATTGCCCCGATTGTGCCATTTCATTCTGATTATTTGTACCGCGAGTTGACAGGAAGAGACTCGGTACACCTTGAGTCGTGGCCAGTAGCCGATAAATCACTTATTCATACTGAACTTGAGTCAAATACTGCAATTGCCCGACAGGTATGCGAAGCAGGTCATCAAATACGCAAAGCGAACAACTGGAAAGTTCGTATGCCCCTACGAAAGCTAGAGGTGGTTATCGACAAGGATTATTCGACCATCAAGGACAATCTGTGGCAAGTAGTACTGGATGAGCTCAATGTCAAAAACATAGTTGTCAATAGAAAGCAAAGTTATCCTAAAGTAGAGCATATGGTGACAGACGAGCAGCTTGCCTATGAAGGGAAAGTCAGGGACATCATTCGTGAAGTACAAGCACTTCGAAAAGATGCAAAAATCGCCATTGGTCAATTGGTTAAGCTTCAAATTCCGAGTGACTATAAGGAGTATTCTGAGGAAATCAAAAAACAAGCACGCATAACCGAAATCATTCTCGGTGACACACTTAAACTTGTCGACTAAATAGAGATTGTTTTAAGTCGTTTTTCAGGTATAATATTGACTCATGAACACTCTTGCTGTCATCAAATCAGGCGGAAAACAATATATCGTCAAGGCTGGCGATGTAATCACCGTGGACAAGATTGACGGTGAAGTTGGTGCAAAGGTTGAGCTCGTTAAGCTTGCAAATATATCGACAGATGGCTCCGCAGTAGAATTGGGTATGCCCCATATGAAGTCTGCCGTTTCTGCAGAAATCGTCGAAAGTGGCAAAGGCACAAAAATCAGAGTGGCAAAGTTCAAGGCGAAAGTACGTTACCGAAGAGTGACTGGGTTTCGACCTATGCTCTCTAAACTTAAAATACTTTCGATCTAACGTATCTATACTTTGACAACGTTAAACATATACATATATGGCACATACAAAAGCACAAAAAGCCACAAAAGGTAATCGAGACTCTTTTTCAAAGCGACTTGGCGTCAAAATCTTTGGAGATCAGATGGCAAAGGCTGGCCATATCATCATTCGTCAGCGTGGCAATAAGTATTTTGCAGGTAAGAATGTCCTTCAAGGTGTCGACTATACCCTCATGGCACTCAAAGATGGTACGGTGAAATTCTACGTACGAAAAGGCAAGCAATACGTCAGTGTAGTTTGATCCCCCTCCTTCCAAACTCAGTTCTTCCAGTCATTTCTTTTTTGGTCAGTTGTATCTATATATATTTTGTATTAATTTCAATTAGTGTATAATCAACACATGACAAATGAAGACCTCCAAGTCAAAATTAATGAGATTAAAGCTGAGAAAAATCCACTCCGCCAAGCTTACCTCGTATCCGAATTACGCACTCTAAATCTTGTTTCAAATATCAAACTTGCCGAGATGCTCGGTGTTAAACCTTCCCACTTATCTCACTTAGTTCGAATATTGAAATTACCTGAGATTGTTCTTGATGGCTATGCTGCAAAACACTTATCACTCACTCATCTCATCATAATGTCTCGGGTGACTGATACTGATCAGTTAATCGCTTTGTATGAGGAGATCCTGTCAAAGTCACTTACGATAGCCCAAACAGAACATCGTGTTCGTGAAATACTGTATCAGGTAGATGCACAGGGAGAGTATGTATCTTCTGATACATTGAGAATGTACGAGGAGCGTCTGACATCTGCTTTAGGTGCTGGAAAGGTCAAGATCGTGCAAACGAGGATACAGTGCCGTGTTGTCATTGAAATGACAGGAAATCTTGCAACGACCACCCAGTACCTTATTGATCTCGGCGCACGTTTCCGACGAAAAAGATCTAAGTTCGACGAGTCAACGCCAAAAGTTGATGCGTCTCACTCAGATCCATCGCTTGTTCAAGATAATGTATCATCTAACCAAACGGTTTCACATCATGAGAACAGCGTTGAAGTACCACAAATCCATCATCACACTCCGATTCATATGCCCAGCTCATTTCCAAAGGGATTCATACAGTCTCCACCTCGATATGAAAAACATACCCTTGAATTGATCGATAATACACACACAGATGAAGAAGTTGAATCTGCCGATCGAGTTGATATGGGAGACGAGGTCAAATCGACACAAGATGATGAGCCACTTAGATAGCGCTATTTTGAGGGTGTCGGATGACTTATCCACCCGGCAGAAGCAACAGGAAGATATCTGAAGAAAACGACACCAATGATTTCCGATTGTTTGACTGGGCCAAAAACTCTACTATCAAGAGATCCAGGTCGGTTATCGCCCATGAGAAAGAGGGTATCCTCAGGAACTTTGACGAGCTCATCCTGTTTGTATAGGGAGTTGCTAAATAGCTTGGATTTTTCACGGATATAGGATTCAGTTTGCTTCTCGCCGTTCAAAAAAAGGTCACAATTGACTGGCTCCCCAAAGTTTTCGCTGCAATTTTTGAACATTATAGTATCGCCTGGAAGTCCAATAACACGTTTAATATACTCGATATCGAAATCCTGGCCTGGTTTTTTCGGGGCATGGAAAACAACAACATCGCCCCTTTCTGGCTTGCGGAGTTTATAGGTGATTTTGCTTGTAAATATGTAGTCTTGATCTTCGAATGTGTGGGTCATTGATTGGCCTTTGACTTGATTGGGCTGTATCAAAAAAATATACATGACCATAAAAATCGAGCCTACAAAAACGACCGTTTCCAAAATATCCATTACAAAATATATGACGCTTTGAATCAATCTCATCCAGAGATGATAATTGATTTGCAATCGATTAACAAGAGGGGACAGATGAGTGGCAGATTGGTATAATGAATCAGGGTCGCTTAGCTCAGCTGGTAGAGCGTTGCATTCACATTGCAAATGTCACAGGTTCAAGTCCTGTAGCGACCACCGCCATCTTACTATGCTCACAATCGCAATTTTGACACGAAACAATAGTGCATCGATAGAGCATTTGATACATGGACTTTCATGGGCAAGTGATATTCTGGTTATAGATGACAATTCATCTGATGCTACAGTTGACTTGGCTCAGAAAGCAGGTGCACGGTCGATTGTCCATGAACTGAAAAATGACTATTCATCGGCACGCACCCTTGCCATGGACGAGGCAAAATACAATTGGGTACTATTTTTAGATGCCGATGAGACTCTTGATTCGGATGCTGTCGCCTCAATAAAGAAGCTCAATCTGCACACTGCAAAAGACGCTGGATTCCGTATATCTCGAGTAGATTATTTTTGGAATCAACGGGTCAGCCATGGAGAAGTGAAATCGGCGTACCAAACGGGAATAATTCGACTCATTAACCGTACCCAGGGCGAGTGGGTTGGGAAGGTCCATGAACGATTCATTCCCACAGGGACCATAGGAGTCCTGCCGGGATTGATCGAACATCGCTCTCACAAATCAATTAGTGATTTTATCGAAAGAGTCAACTACTTTAGCGATATCCGTGCTCAAGAGCTTGTAAATCAATCGAGAATACGCACCATGTTTGAAATGGTTCTCTTGCCACCTGGTAAGTTTATATACACCTACTTTGTATGTCTAGGTTTCATGGATGGTGCTGCAGGTTTCGTGTACAGCTTTATGATGAGTTTTCATAGCTTTCTCGTAAGAGCAAAGATACTTTCTCGTGAAAATCAATCATTATGATGCTCCTATTGACCTATTTAGTCACGATTTTTTTGCTCTTTGGACAACTAGCATGGATAGATCTTGGCTCCGGAGTACGCTTTTATCTCATTGAGCCCGCCCTCATTTTGATTGTCCTGGCAGGAATAATAACAACCGGATGGTCCCCATTCGTAAGACTGCTTAAGCAAAGATATATATTGCTCTGGTTTGGGTGGATAATAGCAGGCTGGGCGATCAACGGATTGAGTAAAGGATCGGCTCCATCCTTGCAGTCAGGACTATACATCATTCGTTTGCTGGCGTATTTATGCGCTGCAACTTACATCGTTGCTGGTAAGCATACGCCCAGACAGGCGCTCCTTTTGTATTTCATTCCCATAATTTGTCTACTGCAGTATGTTTTATTTCCGGATCTGCGATTTTTGCAGCAATATGGTTGGGATCCTCACATGTATCGCGCTGTTGGTCTCATATTTGATCCCCCGGTTGTTGGTGGCGTGCTTGGGATACTTTGGTGTAATTTACTATTTCGTCAAAACCATGTGCTTTTTCATAACCGAAAAATATATGTATTCTCTGCTATTTCTCTGTTTTTGAGCATAATCTTTCTCTATTCTCGGAGCACCTATGTCGCACTGTTGATCGTCACGTCGATATTTCTTATTTCGAAGAAGAGGTGGATATTGCTTGTGCTGTTTGTTGGGGTCACTTTGGTTGCCATCACCCTTGCACCGCTGACTATCCCCTCAACGATGAATCTCGAGAGTGCAAAGCTTGATCGATCCTCCACATCTATTTCGCGTATTACGGAGATCCGTGAAGGTATAGCAGCCTGGCTGACGAGCCCAATCATCGGTATAGGATATGGGCGGGTCGCAGAGTATAAGTCCCAACTCTCACAATATCGTGGCATATCCGCGGATAATCATGCCAACTCGGCCTTTCATTCATTTTGGGTCACCCAGCTCGCAACAACGGGTATCGTAGGATGCGGGCTCTTGGTCTATTTGATCCTCAAGCTGATTATATGGAAGAAGGAGCTCGTATATCCCCTAATCTGGGTATCGATCATTGGGGTCTTTGACAATGTAGTTTTCCACCCGCTCGTCTTACTTACATTTATCTTGGTTTTCACAACAAAACCACCATTTGTTTCCAACTCTGAACTATAAACTGTACGTTTTACACAGATCTCAGAGCCCTTGGGCAGAATCGAACTGCCGTTTACGGTTTACGATACCGTCGTTCTACCACTGAACTAAAAGGGCCGAATATCACTCGTTCGTAAGCAACTGTTTCACATGAGCGGGCGAAGGGAATCGAACCCTCTGTCTTCTCTTTGGGAAAGAGACATTTTACCGGTAAACTACGCCCGCTATCACACAAAGCCAGCGTGCGAGCAATTTCGCCCTCGAAAAGCGTCACAGAACGCATTCGATGGCCTCGCTTGGTGCAAGTATAGCAAAGCAAAGAAAAAACCCAAGCGGTTCCTACGCTTGGGTTTGATTTTTTTGTTTTCGCCTGAGTCAGCTATAACTCATTTGAAAAAGTGTTCTATTTGAGCTTCAGTACTTGTCCTGCATTTATAAAGTCGGGGTATTTAAGGTTATTGAGCGTTGCGATCTTGGTCCATTCATAGCCGTTGTTATATTGGCTTGCTGCAATGTTCCAGAGGTTATCTCCCTGAGAAACAGTGTATGTAGCAGGGATGCTATCAGCGTTTTTCGTTGAAGCACCATTACCGTTGATACTGCCGATGACTGTAGATGCTTTTGGTTGCACAGTTGGAAGTGTGATTTTCTGTCCAACAGCGAGACTGTCTGCGTCTACCAGCTTGCTAGCCGAGGCTATGTCGACGAAGTTATAGCCAGATCCATAGGTCTTCTCAGCGATACTCCAGAGACTGTCGCCTTCAACTACGGTGTATTGTTTGCCGACGACTGGCTTGACTACAGCTGGCTCGTTCACTGCGGTTTGGGCTCCTGTCACACTAGTGGTTGGTTCGAGTGACATATCAGCAGCTGGGGTAGAGGTAACCTCAGGTTTTGATTTGCCAAATAGACCTTTGATTCTGTCGAATAAGCCTAGCTTTGGTGCTTGAGTAGGACTAACTACCTTGTCAAGACCGTTTAACTCATCAACACTTAGAGCTGAATCAAGTCCAACGAAATCATTGGAGACGCTGGATGTTGGTGTTACGATGATCTGGGCAGCCAACGTGGGCTTTATAGTTGCCTGAACAACGACATTTGCATCAGTGGCATCCTTCTTTGTGGACTCTTCTTTTGCAACTACCATAGGCGTTACCACCTCGGTACTTGCAGATTGTGCAGTCAACTCAGATGTTCCAGTGTTTTTTGGCCTGATAAAGGAATAAAATGTTGATAAAATGACTATTGCGACAGATATGCCTAACAACATCATAAAGAACTTGTCTTTTAGTAAAGACTTGAGTTCTGAGACATATGCATTATCGCTCTCATGTGGTGGGCTCATAGATAGTAAAACTTATAATGTACTAGGAGATATCGTAACAAATGCACAAGCATAGACAAATAGTATCTTCTATATCAAAATGATATACAATCTGTCATCTCAAACTATTCTCAGTTTTCTATTCGGTCTCGTATTAGTTGGATACTTGCTCATCTCACACCTCATTAGTATGTATCGTAAAATTATGCAGTGCAAACAGAGCATTATTCAGCGCTATTCTGAACTGAACAACATCAAAGATAATGAGAGACTTGCGTCCATGGTATCCAAACTACTTGATCACCAGATTGATCTATACAAAATTTGCATGATGTCTTTCACCGGAACAATACTGAGAAAGCTAAAAATCGTGAACGTTGATAGTCAGTTGTTTAATTTACCCAAACGTCAGTGAGTATGTACTTGAATATGAATTGATGGTATTATTGACAGGCAAGAAGTATATTTTACTTATGACAAAATATATAACCCATACAAATGAGATATTCATGACTATAAGTAAGTATTAATTTGAACATAAGTGGAAAAATATTTTGTCTACTATCTATACAAAAACTAATATTTGCACTTTCATAACAACATATTTCATACGTATTAATATTTAATATTATTGATCATGACCAAAATTAACATGAAGTATCTTGCACAACTAAGCAAGATAACACTTACTGATGCTGAGGAGTCCAAATTAGCTGGACAGGCAGAAGAAACGATAGAATACATAAAGAACCTGAATCTCCTCGATACGACAAAAACTCTTCCGACCTCATCTGTTACAGGTACAACAAATGTATACCGTGATGATGTCGTAGATCCAAAACGCAATTTGAAGGCAAAGGTGTACTCAGTTTCTCGAATCATGTAACTATGAAAAGTATTCTTTCAGCTTCTCTCGTCGATTTACTTCGTTCTGTAAAGGATAAAGAAGTGTCCGTTTCTGAGATTAATGCACTGTACCGCGAACGCTCTGCCGAATTGAACAGCAAGTTCAATGCATATCTTACCCTTTCGCCTGAGATAGACACTGCCAGTATCCAGTTAGCCGTCAAGGACAACTTTTGCACCCAAGGCATGAGAACGACGGCATCATCCAAAGTTCTTGATGCATTTGTGCCTGAATATAGCTCAACAGTGACAAATAGACTAAATAGTCATGGATTCAGTCTCCTTGGCAAAACAAACATGGATGCATGGGCTCACGGCTCAAGTACAGAAACGTCTGATTATGGACCAAGCAAAAACCCATGGGATACATCTAAAATGCCGGGTGGATCATCTGGCGGGTCAGCGGTCGCCGTAGCGGCTGGATTGAGCGTGGCAGCGATCGGCAGTGAGACTGCAGGATCAATACGATTACCAGCCAGTTGGTGTGGTATCGTCGGATTCAAGCCTACTTACGGCAGAGTGAGCAGATATGGAGTGGTTGCGATGGGATCAAGTTTCGACTGTCCAGGTCCTATGACACGCACGGTAGAGGATGCCGCATATTTACTTGGGCTCATTGCAGGTCACGACCCTTATGATGCTACTTCTAGCGAAAAACCCATTGCCAACTATCAGGAGTTGATGAAATCAGGGAAGAAGTACAAAATTGGTGTACCTCAAGAGTACTTAGAAGGGCTTCCAGATGGCGTGAGACAGTCAATAGATGCCTCGCTCAAACTTCTTGAGAAGATAGGGCACTCAGTGAAGAAAATTCACCTGCTCGATCCTGCTTATTCAATATCGGTCTATACGATCTTACAGAGAGCAGAGGTCTCATCAAACCTGGGGAGATATGACGGTATCCGATACGGGGCGGGTCGCGATACATTTGGTCAAGAAGCAAAGCGACGTATCATGTTGGGCACGTACACACTCGCGCACGGATATTACGACGCATACTATAAAAATGCTCAGAAAGTCAGAACACTCATCATTGATGATTTCGCCCGTGCCTTTCACGAGGTTGATATCATAGCCGGACCAACTACACCAGTAACCGCTATGCTCCTGGGAGAGTCGGAAAAGTATCCATTTTTTGGTGAGCTTATGGATCGATTAGCAGAGCCGACTGCTCTTGCAGGGTTACCAGCCATATCTATTCCCTGTGGGCTTGACGAATCTGGTATGCCTGTGGGGCTCCAATTCATGGGGCCACAGTTCGAAGAGGGGCGCATCCTAGACCTGGCATATCAATATGAACGTGAGACGAACAAATTCGATGGAATCATAGAAAAAGGATTGTCAAAATGGGCCTAAATCATATGTCCACTATCATACTTACTTCAACCGCATACCAGGTCCTCGCCCAAGTGGTGAAATCGACTGGACTTGTGCCTAGTGATCATCTTGTTGCATGTGTTACAACGGCCTGCAATCCCTACATTGCCAAACAAAAGCCTACTCCGTGGCTAGATAAAGATAGAGAAGCATTTGTGAGCTTAGGATTCAAGGTAAAAAATATAGATATTCAAGGGAAAGTTTCTAAGCAATTTACTGATGAGCTTGAAGCTTGTACTATTATCTTCGTGGCAGGAGGAAATGTCTTTTATCTACTCCAAGAAGCACAAAAATCAGGCTTTCTTGATATCGTTCGGTCAAAAGTTGAGGATGGTTGTGTATACATAGGTTCATCTGCGGGATCTATCCTTGCAGCACCTGATACTAACTTCGCATACAATACCAATAAAATAGCCGAAGCTCCAGATCTACAAGGAACGAATGGCCTGGGTTTAGTAGATATCGAGCCATATGTGCATATGGGTGATCCAAAACGCTTTAAACGCAATATCATTCGATTTATTAAGTCGTACGAATCTATGTCAAAAAAGGTGCTCATCCGTGACGATCAGGCGCTCATCATCAAAGACGGGTGGGTGCAGTTTATCAATAGCCAAGGAGCATGACTACTCTAGGTATATATCGTCATTATAAGGGAGGACTCTATCGACTCATTTCTGTTGCTAAGCACTCTGAAACCTTGGAAGATATGGTAGTCTATGAAGCCCTTTATGATAAGCCCCTGGGTAAATTCTGGGTCAGACCATTGACTATGTGGTCAGAAAAAGTCAAATACGAGGGAAAAGAGGTTGCTCGATTTCAATTTGTCAGGTCATCTTGATCCTATGCCAACTCTCAATCCATATATTCAAGTCATCATCTCGTCTATAGCCACCTTTTTTTGCATGAAGGCATTATTTCATTTGACTGTTGCAAGTCCCGATGATCGCTCATTGCTCAAATACACACTGATATATGCAGTCATTGGCTTTGCTGGAGTCCTCGTAGGTCTCCATACCTATTTGGGCGGCGTTGAAGATCTATTTATTGTTATCTTATTTGCGGCAATTGGTGAGATTGAGTGGGTCCGAGCGTCGATGCTTGGTTTCATGTGCCAGGTTATCGTGCTCTGCATTACGCTTGGCGCAGGATATATACTTGCATGGATGTCAAAACTCATTATCATTGGATAGCCATATTTTATGTCCACCTACCTTCCCATCATTGGTCTCGAAATCCATGTTGAGCTAGCAACAAAATCAAAGATGTTCTGCGGGTGTGATGCTGCGTGGCAAAAGTACAAACAAAATGAAAATACCTGTCCAGTCTGTCTCGGTATGCCTGGCGCGCTCCCAGTTCCGAACAAAACAGCCGTCGAATACACCATCAAGCTCGCACAGGCACTAGGTTGCGCAATCAATGAGCATTCACACTTTGATCGCAAGCATTACTTTTATCCAGATCTCCCCAAAGGCTACCAGATCAGTCAATATGATGAGCCAATTGGCGTAAATGGCGAAATACCCGTACTCATTTTCGATGAGATGGCTAAGTCATACGAGCAAAAATCATTCCGGATACATCGTGTCCATCTCGAGGAAGATACGGGAAAACTTTCACACATTGGATCTGACACAGTAGTAGATTTCAATCGCTCGTCGGTACCACTTGTTGAGATTGTTACCGAGGCGGATTTTCGATCAAGTGATGATGTCAAAGCTTTTTTGCAGGAATTACATGCGATCATCCGAACTTTGGGCATTTCTGAGGCTGATATGGAGCAGGGAAGCATGCGTATGGAGCCAAATATATCAGTGAAAACCGTCGAGGGTCCAAAGTCGAACGTCGAACGACTAGATCTGGATGATTTGCCAAAATACAAGGTTGAGGTGAAGAATATCAACTCATTCAACTACGTCAAAAAAGCAGTTGATTTTGAAGTGAAGCGACATACCGAAATATTAGAAAAGGGTGAGACACCAGTCCAAGAGACGCGAGGTTGGGACGATACGAAAAATATTACCTACTCCCAGAGGGTAAAGGAGAATGCTCACGATTATCGATATTTCCCAGAACCTGATATACCCCCAATGGTTTTTGAAAAAATATATCTCGAAATGATCAAGAAAACTATTCCAGAACTTCCCATTGAAAAAGTATCACGACTCAAAAAAATTGGAGTAAAAGAATCAGACGCTATTTTGCTAACGAGGGAAATCTCGATAAGTACATATTTTGATCAGGTTCAAGTAAAAATCTCTGAGATGTCAAAGGGATCTGTAGTCTCGCCAGATGCTCAGGCAGTGGCGAATGCATTGATCAATAAAAAAATCTCCTCAGACCTAACCCCAAGTGACTTCGCCGCCAGACTTATCGAGTTATCTAAACCAATCGAAACAGACATTGGTCAATTAGAAAAGATAGCAAAGGAAGTCATAGCATCTAACCAGAAGTCAGTTGATGATTATCGCTCAGGGAAAACAAATGCAATAATGTTCTTACTCGGTCAAGTAATGAAAGGGATGAAGGGTCAGGCAGATGCTGGAAAAGTCCGTCGAACACTCGAAAAATTACTCAGTTCATGAACCAAACTTGTATGAGGAAATATTTTTTGTATCTCATCAAGCCAATATGCTACTTGTTGTTTACCACCGTTATTGGAGCCATATACTGGGGGATGATGGTTGTGGGCAAGTGGTATGTATGCACTGATTATCTGCTTCCAATACCACCCTTCGTACACACTTGTACCATAGGATCAACTATCCAGTATTGTGGCGACTATTGGATATATTCTCCTCAAAAAATATATACCGCATGGTTTATCGTATTTTTTGGTTTACCCGTTGCAACGGCTTTTTTTATGTTCTGTTTGCGGATAGCGTTTTTGCGAAGGTGCAAATCCTCAAAATGCTAATCTAGATCAACACACACAATGCCATTCACTCATTTACAGCTTCATACAGAATACTCGCTCATGCGAGGTATGGCTCGGATGAAAAAAACCATTGCTCGCGCAATTGAGTTGGGGATGACGAGCCTCGCAATTACTGATTATGGATCGATGTATGGGGCATTTAAATTTTATATTGCATGCAAAGATGCAGGAATAAAACCAATCATTGGTTGTGAGGTATACCAAGCTGCGGGGAGCCAAAAGGATTTGCAAACCGGTGAATTTAGAGACGCACACTCGCTGATATTACTGGCGAAAACAACCGTAGGGTACAAGAATCTAATCAAAATTGTGACATCTGGCTTTCTGGATGGCATGCACTATCAACCACGGATAGATTTTCCGATGCTCGAAAAATATAAAGATGACCTGATCGTACTTTCCGGATCGCCCTTGAGTGGTCTGTTGGGGACATTGCTCCGTGATGACCAGCCAAAAGAAGCGGAGACTGTGCTAAAGCGATATGTCAGCTTGTTTGGAGAAAATTTTTACATTCAACTCGAGCGACATCCCGATATGCCACAGCTCGAGGCAATCAACCAAAAACTTATCAAGCTGGCTCGTAGTCACGGAGTGCCATTGGTCGCCTCAGCAAATGTTCACTATCTAGACAAGGACGATGCAAACGCCCATGAAGTGCTGCTTTGCATAGGAAGCCAACATGTGATTTATGAAAAAGACCGTCCTTTGACTATGGTTGATACTCCTGATTATTATTTTAAAACAGACGCCGAGATGAGTCAGTTATTTTCTGACCTACCCGAAGCAATAGAGAATACTCAGAAAATTGCTGATTTGTGCAATGCTGAGATACCTTACGGCAAATTGATTTTGCCAAAATATCCTATACCAGACGGTTCCACGCCACCTGAACATCTCCTTCATCTTGTCCAAGAGCGGAGGAGTAGAGTAAAGGAGTACGACCAAAAAATCATAACAGCCCGAATAAACTATGAACTCGACATTATCAATAACAAAGGGTATGCACCATACTTTCTCTTTGTACAAGATGTCGTAAATTGGTCGAAGGATCATGGTATTGCTGTAGGTCCTGGTCGTGGATCAGGTGCAGGATCACTCGTCGCGTATTGTCTGCGCATCACTGATATCAATCCGCTTGATTACAATCTTCCGTTTGAAAGGTTTCTGAATCCGGAGCGTCCAACTCCTCCAGATTTTGATATCGATTTTGCCGACACTCGTCGAGAAGAAGTGGTGAAATTCATCTCTCAAAGATACGGAGAAGATCGGGTAGCCCAAATCATCACATTTGGGACAATGGAAGCGCGTATGGTCGTCCGTGATGTTGGTCGTGCCCTCGGACATAGCTATGCAACTGGTGACCGCATCGCTAAAATGATCCCGCCAAGCAAGCAGGGGTTCCCGGTCAACCTTGATATTGCTCTCGAACAATCGCCTGCACTGAAGTTGGCTTATGATGGTGAAGAAGAGATTAAACAGATCATTGATGTATCAAGAAAACTCGAGGGACTTCCCAGACATGCATCAGTCCACGCTGCTGGACTGATTGTCGCAGATCGTCCAATCACCGATCACATTCCAGTTCAGCGAGAACCAAAAGGGGATAAAATCATTACTCAATACGACATGTATTCTCTCGATCTCAACGCTGTCTCAGACAACAAGGCGATCGGACTGGTTAAGGCAGATATATTGGGTTTGAGAAACTTGAGTATCATTGAGTCAGCGATGAACTTCATTAGGCAAACTCATGGCGAGACAATCGACATACATGAGGTCAAACTAGATGACCAAAAAGCCTATGATTTGATTGCTCGTGGTGATACGGTTGGAGTATTCCAGCTTGAGTCAGGAGGCATGCGCAGATTGGCAAAAGAGCTAAAGCCGACAAAGCTCACTGATATTACTGCCATGGTGGCACTCTATCGTCCTGGCCCGATGGACCTCATACCGACATTTATCGAAGGAAAGCTAAATCCAGCCTCAGTAACCTACCCACACAAAGATCTTAAGCAGGTGCTTGAAGAAACATACGGAATACTTGTCTATCAAGAGCAGGTCATTGATATCGCTGTTGTGATGGCTCACTTTACCAAATCTCGTGCAGACTTGCTACGCATGGCAGTAGGCAAAAAGAAGAAATCCCTGATGGAAAAGGGGAAAGTTGAGTTCATCGAGGGATGTGTTGAGCATGGATACAAGCGTCGTTTGGCTGAGGATGTCTTTGGATTTATTGAAAAATTCGCCTCATATGGCTTCAACAAATCACATGCTGCGTCGTATGCACTTATTGCATATTGGACAGCCTATCTCAAGGCAAACTATCCCGTCGAATTCATGACATCACTCCTCACAGCTGAAATCAATGGCGCCACAGGACCATTCAAAGATGAAAAGATTGGAGCAGCACTTGAGGAGTGCAAACGGATGAAGATACCAGTTCTTCCACCTGACATCAACAAGTCACAGGATGGATTTTCTATAGAAAATGGCGATATTAGATTTGGATTGACTGCTGTCAAAAACGTAGGTTCTGCGGCCATTGAGTCTGTGATACATGCACGCGGAGACAAGCCATTTCTCAGCTTTAGCGAGTTTTTGCAGCGAGTCGATTTGCGCAAGGTGAACAAAAAAACACTCGAGAGTCTCATTAAAGTCGGAGCTTTTGCAGCATTTGGAAATAGGGCATCACTCATTGCGGCTTTCCCTGAACTTGTTGAGCAGGCTGCAAAAACAAAGGAAACGAGTCAAATGGGACAGTTCAATCTATTTGGGACTGAGCCAGTCGCAGATACAGTAGACAAGTTGCCGGTATTGCCCGAGTACGCAGAGTATGAGATAGCTGAATTTGAACGTGAACTCATTGGATTTCTAATTTCATCATCACCTCTTTCTCGATTTCAAAAGATTATTGATGAAAAAGTGACGCTCAAAATCAAGGACATCACGCCTGAAGATGTTAAGAAAAAGTTCATTCTGGCTGGTGTCATTTCTACGCTGAAAGTGGTGAGGACCAAAAAAGATCAGAGTGAAATGGCTATCATGACCCTGAACGACGGCACTGGATCACTCGAAATGGTTGCTTTCCCCAAAACATATGCGTCCATCAAGTCAGTATTTGCCCAACATGCAGCGATTCTAGTCAAAGGAACCGTATCCCAACGTGAAGATAGCTTCAATCTCATGATCGACAATGCAATCAATTTGCAGAAGTCACTAAAACCATGACTTGGTTTGATATACATCAACTTGCCGTAACACGAGAATCAACTATTTGGTACAATTCTTATCGATCATATGCCACATATTAGTATCAAGGCCGAAGAGGTCCTTAATCTTTTTGGTTTTCCTATTACAAACTCGATGATTTTGTCATGGATAGTCCTGGTCATCTGTATTTTGATCGGAAAATACTATCAGAGTCAGCTGAAACGAAAGCATAAATCATCATTTTTTTACTTGCTAAATTCTCTTTTTACAGGTATTTACAACTTCCTTTCATCAATACTCCACGAAAAAACAAAAGTATTCTTTCCGCTTCTTGCCGCATATTTCTTTTATATCTTGTCAAACAACTGGTTTGGCTTGATGCCAACAGTCGGTAGTTTACTTATCAGACCTTTTGAAGCAGGTCGAGTGCAGGCGAATGAGCTTGTCACTCATCCGAGTTCGACGAAGTCGGTCGAGCCAATTACTACAGAAGGCCACACCACAGCTGACGAGACAGCATCTGAACATCGAAAAATACCTTTTCTGCGTGCTAATAATGCTGATCTCAACACGACTTTCGCCCTTGCTCTCATTACCGTATCACTTATTCAGTTCTATGGTATGAAATACAATGGGGTCGGCGGATACCTCAAAAAATTCTTTAACTTTACAAGTCCAATCATGTTCTTTGTCGGCATTCTTGAGCTCATTTCAGAGGTATCTCGTATTCTTTCATTCTCATTTCGTCTCTTTGGTAACGTACTTGCAGGTGAGGTCTTGATCTCAATCGTTGCTTTCTTATTGCCATCTGCTGCATCATTTTTCCTCGTACCGTTTTATGTCTTAGAGCTTATGGCCGGGGCTATTCAAGCACTTGTATTCACGATGATTTCTGCTGTATTGATCAATATGGCAACTACAAAGGCTCATCATTAATATTATTATTTTATTTATATATCTATGGACGTAGCTACAATGAAAGTGCTCGCCACCGCGTTATCTATTGCTATCGGTACGATAGGACCTGCTATTGCAATCGCACTCATTGGATCAAAAGCAATGGAATCAATTGGTCGTAATCCTGAGGCTGCATCAACTATTCAAACCAATATGATTCTTGCCATATCATTTGCAGAGTCACTAGCAATTTTTGCACTGGTTGTAGCACTCATGATCAAGTTTGTTTAATCTGATTCCAATCAATACATTATTTCCACATTATGGAAGCACTTGGTATAGACCCAAAGTTACTAATAGCTCAAATACTCAATTTTGGTATTTTCTATTTCATTTTTCGCAAGTTCATTGCTGCGCCCCTTCTTGCATACCTTAAAAAACAGCAAGATGAAGAGGTGCAGCGACAAAAACTTTCTACTGATTTACAAACATCACACACTGCGATGGAATCAGAAAAAGTCAAGTTGCTGAAGGAAATGAAAGATAAACAAAAGGAGCTTATGTCTGAAGCAAAAAAGGCCGCAGATGAATCAAAGGCTGATTTGATTGCTCAGGCACACAAGCAGTCAGATGATATTGTGGCTGCAGGTAGAGATATGATCGAGGTAGAAAAAAAAGAAGTCCAAAAACAAATCAATGAACAGGTCAAGGGCATGGCGAGACTGGTAGTTGAAAAAGGCTTGAGTGAGTATTTATCACCGACAGCACAAAAAGAAATTACTAAGCAGATTTTATCGAGTAAATAATTTCATTATGAAACTTACACCAGCTCTCCGGCAAGACCTCAAAAACTTTTTGAAGTCACGTTTGACGGATCAGTCTGTTCTTGCTCAGGTGTATGCTCCCTACGAGCTCACTTCTGATGAGGTTGAAAAAATAAAGGGGCGATACCCCCTCCTTGCAAGTGCGACTATTTCAACACATATTGATCTCTCGCTTATAGCTGGATTCGTTATCGAAGTTGGATCACAACGAATTGATTGCTCAGTCAAGTCAAGGATCGATACTATTTTTGCTTAATCGTTATCCACCAATTATGTCAACTATCCAGATCAATCAGATCATAAAAGATTTTGAGAAAGAGCTTGCCTTGCAAGATCGATCTTCCGGAAATGTGCAGGAAGTTGGTGTAGTTCAAGAAATCAAGGATGGAGTGGTCATAGCAAGTGGATTGTCACAGGCTTCTTTTGGAGAACTGGTGAGATTTGAAACAGGAGTAGATGGCATGATCGTAGATCTTATGCCTGACAATGTAGGCATTGTGGTTTTGGGAAAATATGAAGATATCACTTCTTCAAGTAGAGTCACTGCGACAGGAAAGCAGCTTTCCATAGGTGTTTCGGATCAAATACTTGGTCGAGTTGTGAATACACTCGGGCTACCTGAGGATGCTAAAGACCCAGTCAAGGCTACGAAGTACTATCCTGTTGAAAAAATTGCTCCAGGAGTTGTTTCGAGGAAGTCAGTGTCTGTTCCTCTTCAAACAGGGATTAAGTCTATTGATGCACTTATTCCAATCGGTCGCGGACAAAGAGAGCTGATCATCGGTGACCGTGGCACAGGAAAAACTACGATTTGTACAGATACGATCATCAATCAAAAAGGTCAAGATGTTATATGCATCTACTGTGCAATAGGCCAAAAAAATTCGAAGATCGCATCGATAGTTGAGCTGCTCAAATCCCACGGAGCGATGGATTATACGGTTGTTTTGAAAGCTTCAGCATCTGACTCTGCAGCTCTCCAGTATCTTGCTCCGTATTCGGCTTGTGCGATTGCTGAGTATTTTATGGACCAGGGCAAGGATGTGCTCGTAATCTATGATGATTTGACCAAACAGGCCTATGCATATCGCCAGATATCACTCATTCTTCGTCGACCAGCAGGTCGTGAAGCATACCCAGGTGATATTTTCTATTTGCACTCTCGACTTCTTGAGCGCTCGTGTCGCCGTGATGAGAAGTTTGGCGGCGGATCTATCACTGCACTTCCCGTGATCGAAACACTTGAAAATGACGTTTCGGCCTACATACCTACGAATGTCATCTCTATCACAGATGGACAAATATTCCTCGAGTCGGATCTCTTTAATGCCGGTATGCGTCCTGCTGTAAACGTGGGAATTTCTGTATCACGCGTTGGAGGATCTGCGCAAACCAAAGCCATGAAGCAAGTAGCAGGCAAGCTTAAACTTGATCTTGCTCAATACCGTGAGCTTGCTGCATTTTCACAGTTTGAGTCAGACCTTGATCCAGAAACAAAGAAGTTCTTGAACCGAGGTGCCAAAGCAACGCAGCTTTTGAAGCAAAACAAAAATAATCCGTACGATCTCGCCTCTGAAGTAGCGGTATTTTGGGCAATGAATAATGGACATCTGGATGCCATCGACGTCAAAGATGTGGAGACATGGGAAAAATCTTTCCTTGAATCCTTTAGACATGGACACAAAAAACTTATTGTAAAAATTAATGAAAAAAAGATCCTTGATAAGGAAGATGAACAGGCACTGTTGGATATTGTTAAGTCTATTTAAGAAATGCAAGGATTGATTTACGAGACTGAAAATTTCATTATCGAGGCTCATAAAAAGCCATTTGTCTCGAGAGATGAAGGTGGTCACATCCGTATAAAGGTTAAGGATGAGTCTATTACAGATAGGACAAAACTATCGTCAAAGGTAGCCATAGAATATATCATGCTATCAATGATTGTCGGCGAAGCTATGATGTCGGTCATGAATAGTCAGGGTATACCAGTAGTAAAGATTAACTATCAAGACATGGGGAATTGGTCCTATAAGCAAGGAAAAAAGCCTTTTTTGCACTATCACATATTTGGTCGAGTACTCGGCGCCAAACATCAGCCATTTCCAGAATCAGTATATTTGCCTGATCGATCGACGGGATTTTATGATGAATTCAAGCCACTGAATGACGATGACATTGCCAAGTTGAATGCTGAGATTAATAAAATACGTAGTACTGAGAAATATTCACATTTTGTATAGAAATGAACATCCGAGCAGTCCGCAAAAAGACAAAGTCTGTAAAAAACGTCAAGAAAATTACCAAGGCCATGCAAATGGTCTCTGCAGTCAAAATGAAAAAGTCAGTAGTTGAGGAGACCGAGGGGCGACCTTATCGAACAAGTCTATTTCAACTCTTGCAATCTGTTGCGTCGAAAATCGATATTAGTCACTCACCACTGCTTCAATCGCCACCCCAAAATAGCTCAAAAGACTTGGTCATCTACATTTCGGCAAACAAAGGTTTGTGCGGTGCCTTTCACATGAATCTTCTAAGATATGCAGTCAAGAACATTAATCTTAAGGAAACCGAGTTTGTTACCCTTGGGACGAAAGGGGCTCAGTTAATCAGTCATTTCGATAGAGACATCATATCTGATTATTCATCAGGGCATCCACTTTCACAAGTGACCGCGATTTTTGATCAAGTAATTTCTTTGTTCACGGCTGGTTCTTACAGATCAATTAAGTTGCTATATACACAATACATTTCGGCGACCAAGTCAGAAGTTGTCATGGATCAGCTCCTTCCTTTTGAGTCAAAAAATGCGAATGACGAAACATCTGCTGTATCAGAAGTAGAATATCTTATTGAGCCTTCACCTGCATCGCTTGTCGGCCCGCTCCTAAGAAGCATCGTAGAAGAAAAGATTCGTGGTGCAGTCATATCATCTGCTGCCGTAGAGCACAGCATGCGGATGATGGCGATGAAAAATGCTACTGATAACGCCACTGATGTCATCTACAGCCTTACACTTATCGGTAACAAATTGCGTCAAACCAAAATCACTGGTGAACTGTTAGATATGATAACGGCAAAGGAGAGCGTAGAACAGAATTAATAATTAACAATTAATAATGAATAATTTATAGTAAATAATTAATAGTGAATAATTAATAATTGAGAATGATAATTCTTAACTATTAATTGTTAATTCTCAATTACGTTTATGAAAGGATCCATACTATCTATCAGGGGCGTCGTGGTCGACGTTCAATTTGCAGAAAACGAAACACCCAAAGTCTATGATGCATTGCACGTGAAAAATGGTGACGCTATCCTTACTCTTGAGGTTGAAACTGTTCTGAGCCCTGGTGCAGTCCGTACTGTAGCAATGGGTACTACCTATGGTCTAACAATAGGCATGGAAGTGATTAATACCGGCAAATCTATTGAGGTGCCTGTTGGAGATGAGACACTTGGTCGCATATTCAATGTACTTGGTGAGCCAGTAGATGAGATGCCAGCGCCGAAAACAAAGAAAAAGTATTCAATTCATAGAGATGCCCCAAGCCTCGCTGAGCAGTCTGGCAAGGTAGAGGTGTTTGAAACAGGTATCAAAGTCATTGATCTTATTGCTCCATTTATCAAAGGTGGGAAGGTGGCCATTTTCGGTGGAGCAGGTGTCGGCAAGACGGTTACAATCCAAGAGATGATTCACAATGTCGCGAAAGTGCATTCTGGTGTATCCGTCTTTACCGGTGTAGGTGAACGTACACGCGAAGGAAATGATTTGTGGCACGAGATGCAAGACACAAAGGTTATCGATAAAACATGTCTTGTCTTTGGACAGATGAACGAGCCACCAGGCAATCGTCTCAGAGTAGCGCTTACTGGTGTCACTATGGCTGAATATTTCCGTGATGAGAAAGGCATGGATACGCTCCTTTTCATTGATAATATTTTCCGTTTTGCCCAGGCAGGTTCTGAAGTATCAGCACTTCTTGGTCGTATTCCGTCGGCTGTAGGATATCAGCCAACTCTGGCGAGCGAGATGGCTGCTCTTCAAGAGCGCATCACATCAACCAAAAAAGGATCCATTACATCTATTCAGGCAGTGTATGTACCTGCTGATGACTACACAGATCCAGCTCCAGTAGTGACATTTTCACATCTTGATGCATCAATATCTCTCGAGCGATCTCTCGCTGAACAGGGACTATTCCCAGCTATTGACCCTCTCACGTCTACAAGTCGTGCGCTTGATCCAGAAATAGTCGGTGAGGAGCATTATCAAGTTGCACGAGATGTGCTCAAGACTTTACAGCGATACAAGGACCTCCAAGACATCATTGCCATACTCGGTATGGAAGAGCTTTCCGAAGAGGATAAAAAAACAGTATCACGTGCTCGTAAGATTCAACGCTTTCTTACCCAACCCATGAACGTAGCCGAAGCATTCACTGGTCGACAGGGACGTTATGTAAAGCGTGAGGACACAATCAAAGGATTTAAAGAAATATTAGAAGGAAAACATGATGACAAAGGAGAGCAAGCTTTCTACATGAAAGGCAATATAGAGGAAGTAGTTTGATATGACATACCAATGATTAATTTACGTATCGTTACACCAAAAAAGATAGTTCGATCCCTCGAAGTCAGTTCAGTGACTGCTCCTTCAGCAGATGGTGAAATCACCATACTTCCACAACATGGGCCATTATTAGCCTTATTGGTCGAAGGTATAGTGACATATCGTTCTGGAGCTGTTGAAGAATCATTGTCGATCGGAGGGGGCTATCTACAAACAGATGGTAAAGTCCTACAGATACTTGTTTCCCGAGCATATGGTCAGGATGAAATAGATGAGAAGTTGACTCAGGAGGCTATCACCAGGGCGCAGGATCTACTTAAATCTGCTCCTGATGCGACAAATAGAGTTGAGGCTCAATCGCTCCTAAGGCGTTCAATCATAGACTCAAAATTGCTCAAACGACGAGCTCACAGAACACTCTGATTTGACTCTCATAAAATCAGTACTACACTGTAAATGTACAAATATTAATTATTTTCTATTATTATGAACGAAACTCACGCAGCACCAAATTCACAGCAAAAACCACAGGATATCATGTCTTATGTGAACCAACTTGAAGGTATCTGTGACGAGTACCTCGTAAAAAAAGCCCCATTTAGTCTTCCTGAAAATGTAAAGGATATTATTGTAAAGCTTGCATACCCCCTAGCTATCATCGGGGCAGTACTCATGGCCATTGCTATCGTTACTGCGGTTGGCGTTGTTTTGCTCTCCTTGGGTATTAGTGGACTGGCACTTCCCTTTGCAGGAACAGGGGCAATTGCTGAGTTTAATCTAATAGGACTGATCCTATCTGCTCTACAGCTAGGCGTCAGCATACTCGGTGTTAAAATATATTTTCAAGCTATTCCCGGCCTCAAGACCCTTACTCGGAAGGCATGGCATCTCGTGTACCTTGGATACCTCCTCAGTGTAGTGAGTAATCTTTTGTCAATGCGTTCAATTGGTTCAATAATATTTGGTCTAGTGCCATCTCTCGTTGGTCTAACCATCGGGCTATATATCTGGTTCCAAGTAAAAGATCGATATACTCATTGATTTTTGCAACAATCCAGTCACACCCCTCACTGATGTAGTGAGGGGTATTTCTTTGACAATCAGCAAAACAATCCGTACTATTCAAAAACACAATATTCCCGATATATGTCCCTGATAATAGTTGAGTCACCCACCAAAGCGCGTACGATCAGCAGGATCCTAGGCTCTGGCTATACTGTTATCGCCAGCTATGGCCACATTATGGATTTGCCTGACAGTAAACGGGGCACATCGATAAAAAAGTCAAAGTCTACATCCAAAAAAACAAAAGTATCGAAAAAGCTCGATAATCCTGACTTGGATCTCCGCCTCGGGATCAATACCAAAACATATGAGCCAATATATGTTGTGTCTGAAAAAGGAAAAAAGATTGTCGCGGACATCAAGAGACTGAGCGCTCTTGAAAAAGAAGTTTTGATAGCGACGGACCCAGATCGCGAAGGTGAGAGTATCGCAGCTCATATTGCTGAAATCATAGATGCGCCTGAAAAGATTAAGAGAGTTACCTTCCACGAAATCACTCCAAAAGAGATCAAATCTCAGATCGCACAGGCTACGACGGTAAATCATAACTTGGTTGAAGCGCAAAAAGCACGTCGAGTACTTGATCGTTTAGTAGGGTATAAAGTATCTCCATTGTTGTGGAGAAAGTTTTTCATGGGTCTGTCAGCTGGACGTGTACAAAGTGTTGCACTGAAGGCTGTCGTCGAGCGAGAAGAAGAAATTGCCTCATTTGTACCTGTCAGTTGGTTTCAAGTATTTGCACATGTGAAAGAGATTGTGTTTGAATATGTGCAAAAAGATAAAAATCTCGCCACGCTCAAAACCGAAAAAGAAGCACAAGATTTGATTTCAAAACTAGATAGTAGGTCTCTCATTGTCGAAAGTATAGTCGAGAGCAGCAGTAGTAGGTCTGCACCTACTCCATTCACAACCAGCACATTGCAACAAACAGCCAGTGCAAGACTCGGATATGCACCCAAGCGCACGATGAGTCTCGCGCAGCAATTATTTGAGGCCGGATTTATCACATATCATCGTACAGACAGTGTCAATCTTAGTGAAGGATTTGTCTCACAAGCTGCTGAATATATTACGCAAAAATACGGTCCTACGTATCTCGAAAAAAGAATCTACAAAACAAAAAGTAAAAACGCTCAAGAAGCACATGAGGCAATCAGACCGACCAATCTTGACCCAGATATAGCCTCACAAATGAATCCAGATGCTGCACGTTTATACCAGCTCATATTTTCTCGTACAGTGGGAAGTCAGATGAGCGATGCACAGGTGAATAAAGTCGTTGTTATGGCGCAGGTTGTGGACTTAGCTGACATTTCTTTCAGGGCTGACTTTCAATCTATTGGATTTGCGGGCTTTTCAAAACTGTATCAGACAGATATTGGAGAGACATCGCAGAATCCGTTCAAAAAGGGTGAGTCATTTGTTCCTGACAAAATCGAGTCAAAACAGACGAGCACCAAACCACCTGCTCGCTATAGTGAGGCAACCCTGATCAAGTTTCTTGAGGAACAGGGGATAGGTCGGCCAAGCACCTATGCCAGTATTTTGGCAACCATAGTAGAGAGGAAGTATGTTGAGATCCTGGAAAGACGTCTGCATCCTACTGATACGGGCATCATGGTGACGAAATACTTAAACGAAAAGTTTTCGGAAATCATGAATTATCAGTTTACCGCTGACCTTGAGCAAAAACTCGACGACATCAGTACGGGTGAGCGCAAATTCATCGATGTCATGCGTGAGTTTGATGAACCGTTTGAAAAAATACTCAAGGTGAACATGGCAGATACTACCAAAGCCAACACCGGAGCAATCGTGCCAAATAGCAAATGTCCGATTTGTGGAAAACCAATGATGGAGAAGTTAGGCAGATTCGGCAAATTTTGGAGCTGCATCGACTATCCAACGTGCAAGGGGATCATGCGTATTAACAAAGATGGTCGATCTCAGGATGTCGTCAATGCGGAGCTTGATGCAAAGTCGATTAGCCCTGAGTTTCTTGCGCAGTATGAACCAGCACCACGAACAACTGACGACAAGCCCTACCTATTGCGCAAAGGGAGGTTTGGAGAGTTTTGGGCACATCCTGACTACCCTACTGTCAAAGATGCACAACCGCTCAGATACACCGCTGCTCTGATACTTAAGCTGTACGGACCTGCACCAACTGCCAATGATGGAAAGACAATGATGCTGAGAAGTGGCAAATACGGGTTCTTTTGGGCACATCCAGACTATCCTACGGTGCGCGAAATCCAAAAAGCAACCAAATTAGCATAAACATTAATATATTTCAGCTTGTTTTTTCTTGAAAGATACTGCATACTCTACTCCCGTGAGAGCACGTAAATATATATTCATCTCCGGTGGTGTTATATCTGGCATTGGCAAGGGTATTACTTCTGCGTCGATCTCACTTCTACTCAAATCCTGTGGATACACTGTGGCTCCGATAAAGTTCGAAAACTATCTCAATGTAGATGCAGGAACGATCAACCCGATTGAGCATGGTGACACATTCCTCTGTGATGATGGTACCGAGGCAGACATGGATATAGGTACATACGAAAAATATCTCAATCAAGATATGGGTAAAGAGAATTACTGCACGATTGGAATGATTTACAAAACGGTTATTGATAAGGAGCGAGCTTTCGAATACAAGGGTGAAGATGTTGAGGCGATGCCTCACATAGTTGATGAAATATTCACCCGTATTGAAGTGGCTGGAAGAAAACATGACTCAGACATCATCGTTGTTGAGCTTGGGGGCACGGCAGGAGAGTACCAAAATGCACTCTATTACGAGGCCGCTCGCCAGCTCACTCTACGCAAACCGGGGAGTGTTATTCATATCCATGTCAGTTATGTACCTACTCCAAGTCATCTTGGTGAGCCAAAGACCAAGCCGACTCAATTGTCGGTTCGCACTTTGAACGCCATGGGGATACAGCCCGACTTCATCATCGCTCGTGCCGAGAAGCCACTCGACCTGCGTAGACGAGAGCGATTGGCTTTATTTTGCAATGTAGCGCCTGATGCCGTCATCAATAACCCGGATGTTGATCATGTATACCGAATACCCGAGATACTTGCAGAGCAAGACCTGCATAACAAAATATTGCTAAAACTCGGACTCTTGGCCAAGCCATTGGGCACCGACCTCGGTCAATGGCATGACCTGACCAAGCGCATTATTCATGTCAACAAACAAGCCGATCCTCTCGATGTAGTAATTGTCGGGAAGTATTTTGGATCAGGTGAATACAACCTGCGAGATGCATACGCAGCATTGTTTGACGCTATTGATCACGCAAGCTGGCAGGTAGGAAAAAAGGTAAAAACTCGTTGGATCAGTGCTCAAGATATTGAGAAAAATGGTGCAGAGAGCATTGGACGTCCCAACGGTATCATCGTGCCTATTGGGTGGGGAGAGAGAGGTGCTGAAGGCATGATCTCAGCAGCTGGCTATGCGCGTGACCAGAAAATACCCTACCTTGGACTGTGCTATGGCATGCAGTTGGCTGTCGTTAGCTTTGCGCGGGACGTAGTCGGCTGGAAAGATGCAAATACCACTGAAAATGCCCTACAGTCACCACATCCTGTCATACATATGATCAAATCCCAGGAGGAGTTGATGAAAAGACGTGCATATGGTGGCACGATGCGCCTAGGAAGCTGGGAAGCACTGCTCAAGCCCGATACACAGACGTTTAAGATCTATGCCGATCCTGACACCCATACTGTGCAAAAAAATGGCTCAAAGCTCATTTCTGAACGTCATAGACATAGATATGAGTTCAACGATGATTTTGCTAAAGAGATTGAATCCCATGGCTTGATCATTTCGGGTCGTTCAAAAGTAGAGGGACTGGTCGAATTCATCGAGCTGCCACCATCAGTACATCCATTTTATATAGCTACTCAAGGTCATCCTGAGTACAAATCTCGCCCACTTTCGCCTCATCAGCTCTTTGTAGCCTACATTGAAGCTTGTAAAAAAGCGTCTAAATGATACAATTACCCTCAAGTTCTCATATCTATGGCCAACTCATTCTCATTCAAAGACCTAACTCTACAAGTCGGTGACACGATCACCGTAGACTATCGCATCAAAGATGGCGAAAAAGAACGTATCCAGGAGTACCAAGGCATATTGATGGCACTCAAAGGTGGATCAAATACCTCACGCATGATGACTATACGCAAGATGTCCAAAGCAGGCGTCGGAGTTGAGCGCATCATCCCTATTGCATCGCCTTTCATTTCAGATATTCGTCTTGATAAAAAGTCTACATTCCAGAAGGCCAAGCTCTACTTCCTCAAGAATTTGTCTGAACAAGAAACGCGACAGAAGCTCTATAAGCAAAAGAAGTCTGTTGCGAAGATTGCTGCACCAAAAAAAGCCAGAAAGACAAAATCAGCAGCCAAAGCAGTCAAAATCGAAGAGACAAAAGCTCCAAAAGCATAATGCGCCTTCCGCATTATTAGGATCTCAACTACCGCCTCAGGTTGACCGATGTTTCTTTAAAAACTCAGCTCTCACTTTCTTATCGCTCAGCCTTCCGGCAATGCTTATTGAAGTGAAGAATACTACTAACCAGCCAATCAAAATCGGTACGAAAATGTCAAAGAAGGCTGTTGGGAATAGACGAGACAATATGAAATAGATTATGTACCCGATTCCAGAGTACAGTAGAATCCACTTGTACGATGTCTTGTGTGCGGCTTTATATTCGCCTGCCTTTTTCTTTTCTTCAGGTGTTTTTGGGTATAGAAAGCCTAGTTCTTGAGCATTCTCTACTGCTTTTCTGTACGTAAAGTATGCAGTAATAGCTCCGATAACTGCTCCAAATGTAAATAACATCATGAATATATGATAGCAGAATTAAGTAACTTTTCATGATAATATTAATATATGGTTGCATATGATCATGCTCAAAATCGCACAAAAGGAGCGATTGGCGAACTACACGCCATACTCTTTCTCAAAAAGAAAGGGTACCGTATCCTCGAACAAAATTATTATGTCCGAGGTGGAGAAATAGACATCATCGCCGAAAAATCAAATCACACAATCGCATTTATTGAGGTGAAGGCCCGCGAAGACTTGCGTCATGGTATGCCGTACGAATCAGTCACAAAAAGCAAACTTCATCGATTATCCAAATCGATACAGTTCTATCTGTTGAATAATCAGTACCAAAAGCGTAAACTCTCACTCGAAGTCATATCGATCATCTTGAATCCGGATATGACTGTCAAGCATATCGATCATTACGATGATCTATCGATCAATATGTGACTCAAGGGGAGCAGATCCCCGATACAAAGTCCTCTCAACTACCAAAACAGCCCCGTTATACCCACTTCGGTGGATACACGCGGGGTTTGTTTTATTCACTGCTTGTTGCTACAATACGTATCGCCTCTGGTCCCATCGTCTAGTGGCCTAGGACGTCGGGCTTTCATCCCGAAAATCACGGGTTCGACTCCCGTTGGGATCACAAAATGTTGAATTGCCATTAGATAGGTAGTATAGTTTTCTTAATTATGAAAAATTACGCTAAATATCTAGTGTTAATAATTCCCCTTTTTTTTGTTTTTGCTATCCATGTTAATGGTCAAGAAAGTCAGGCGAGATCATTTTCAAGTTCTCTATCAAGTATTAATAAGACAAGGTTGGGATTGGGTTTAAAACAAATATCCGAGAATCAACAACTTTGTTCATTGGCTAAGTTAGTCGCAACTGAACAAGAGCACCAATATCCTAAAAGTATATTAGGGGTAAATGATCCTAAGTATAAAGAATATTTTAAGGGTTTTTCTAAAATCGGTGCCGATGGTATCTCGACAAATGATTATTTAGTGAAACTCCAAAATCTAGAACGAAAACCATTCATGGATGATAAATATCTAGATTTAACTTTCGCCGATAAAAATAGCATAGTGTCAATGTATCCTGAGCTGACAGATGGGTGCGTTGTTGCTTCGCCAGGTACCGTTGGATATAAACAATTTGGTATTTTTGTGGGAGGTGTAAGATTACCTGAACCAATTAAGGCCAAACCGCATAATTTTTTACAATCGATAAAACAATTTATTTTGAATATTTTCTCTGGTAACAAAAATCAGTAAATTTTATTATACAGATAATTTATTTAGCAATTTATGAAGCTGAAGAATACTATTTATTAGGGGTTCCAAAATCGGGTCAGTAGGCTCACCAAAGGAGTACTCAAAGCTTCAAAGTCATGAATGTGTAGTGATAACGAGCTTATCCGATATGCTTTTAAAGCATTAATACCGTGATCACTCATCCATTTAGCATATTTAGCTCAAATTAGTTCAACTCTCCTCAGTTTTTATTTCATAAGATAGAAATATGTATCGTTATTGTAAAATATTAACCTACAATTGCTATAATTTGACATATGGAGATCTGTCAACTTTCAAGTAGTAATATCACTGAGGTGCTTGATTTAGAAAAAGATAATGCTCCCAATAAACCATATTACTCAAAATATGATATCGAAGCCTTGAGTTTTATTTTTGATAATCCAAAAACATGTAAAGCATACGGCATGTATGACAATAACATTTTGGTCGGTTGGGGTTCCTATCGAACCCAGTGGAAAGACAGAAACGTGCGTGATGGTGTATATGAGGTGAGCACATTAGTTGTGCGGCAATCATATCGTCGACAAGGAATTGGTAAACAATTACTCCACAAAATTGTTGACGATATTAAAAAGAATCAAACGTATAAAGAAATATATTTAACTGTTTATCCCGAAAATATATCTGCATTATTGCTTTACTTATATAATCAATTTGTAATTTACAATTTCAAAAAAGATGTGTATGGACCAGGTTCTGACCGAGTATATTTGCATTTAAAAAAATAATCTATTGCTCGTGTCATGGTTATAATGAACCGATTTTGATGGAAATCTCATATTGTTTATCTATTTCTTCAGCCTGACTGTTTTAAGCGATATACCCCACGAAGACCTAGTATTGCTTGCTCTTACGTATACTCCTCAAGCGATGATTACCAGCAGGGATAACGGAGTCCAGACAGATAGTCAATATCTCGTTTTCGTATTGACGACCATCTTCGCTGACATGCTGTTCTTAATATTTGGATATAGTGCAGTATTGAACTTCGCATTGCAATGAAAGCATGAATCACGATGACGTGGGTTGACAATCAGACACTCTCATTTCACTAGAGACGTATAAACAACTACTCCGAGCACACCAGCTACAAGAACAAAAAAGTTGGCAACAACAAAGGTTGTAAGTTCTGGATTTGACTTTGGGCTGGGATCATTCTCGTTTTTGATTAATGCATTGGCAATTGATGAAGTTACCATAAATATGATATTCACCATCAAATTATATTTTGGATTGAAAATTGACGAAGGGTCACCGCTACTTTCACCCGTATAGATTATTTGGAGAATCACTCGATAAAACAATCCAAAAAAAACACTCAGAAATATGAAATACGGTATATTACTTAATTTAATAAAACTGTTTTGATTGTACGGTTTCCTTTGCTTGATGCGCGAGATGATGTGGTCAACTACAAAGAAAATTGAAATAGCTATCGATATTGATATAAAACAAATAAACGATCCAACAAGATAATTAATTTGATTTGGATTGTTATAAGATCCCTGCGGTTGTCCAAGAAGTGAGAAAAAAAGTTCACCCAAAGGATAAGAGAGATAATTGAACAATACTGTAATCCCCAAATACAGTATTTCTGAAATAAGAAAGCGTTTGCTCATATTTTTTGTGCTGATATCCTTGCGGAATGTGTTAACGAGCTCAGCTACTCGGAAAAGTATATTCCTTTCCATCAATAATAGCCAATCGATGATCGCGATAGATTGCACCATATACTGCTGTGACTGACAGTGCGAGTATAGTCATCTGAAGCAAAGCGATACGAGGTCCATATATATCGGCGGCTTTTCCGAGCACGAGAGTCATGCCTGCTGCACCGATACTTCTCCCAAGCGATATCAAAGATCCCATCGTGGCACGCTGATGATGGGTAAACTCCTTCTGTCTCAGATCGTTTTCGGCAGTCACACCAACGCCATACATAAATGACGTGCTTGACATGAGAACGGGTGACAAAATAGTAGGGAATACAAGTGAAATGATATTGATGAGTCGATCTGCGACACTGCGGAACAACAGAGCAGTCTCGGACTTCATGGTATTGAGGATTTTGCCACTCATATACATACCAACTGTTGCACATGCATTTGATATGAGGCTCGAAATGCCCAGAGCCCACACTGGCCATATACTGATAAAAAATGCCCCTCTGAATTGATACGCGAGCTCACTTAAAGAGTTGTCGAGTATGGTAGCTATACTCAATAGGCGAAGTTTTCTGTTGGAGACAAAGAGAGCGAGTACCTCGCGTATATGAGTATATATACCCATATCATTTTTACGATGAGAACGAGGCTCGATGAGTTGGTAACTTACGATAAGCAATATGATTTGAGATGCCACTGCCATCCACATCACATAGGAAAATGAAATAGTAGCGACTAAGCTGCCAATGACTGACGATAGAGTGAGTCCCACAAACTCTGCCGAGTTGGTTTTGCCTAAGTATTCCTTGTACTTTGATGTATCTCCTGTGTCAGACAGTGTATCGTACAAAAGTGCATCGTTGTTACCGCTGTAGAACGCGCGAGAAATACCCTCGAGCACTGCACCGATGACCAAAAACCAATATGACGCTCCGATAGCATAGCAAACAAATGCAGCCACTCGCGTCCATGACCCCAAAATCAATGTTCTTCTCCTGCCGACTGTATCTGACAATACGCCAGTGGGAACTTCAAATGAGGCTGCACTCAGCATGATGATGCCAAAAATACTCGTGCCCAATGTATACGAGCCAGAAACATGTGCAAAATATATGATCGCCAGAGGCGCATAAAATATGAAGCCAATACAAAAATTGAAAACGAAGAGGATACGAATATTAATTTTGGACATAATTAATCAAAATATGAATCTATTACTCAATGTAGATATTGACTTTGACTTCCGAATCAAATAGTATTACAAAACATATCAATATGTATTATAAACAACAAGGTGTAATCTGCCCTGTTCACTTCTTTGTAAATCGAGTTGTGAGATTCTGTATATTCGTTATTGCCATTGTCCTATTGGCAACACGTACAACGAGCGTTTTTGCTACAGACAATACCGTAACATTCACTTCTCCATCGCCTCTTGATGGCTCGACGGTCACATCTGATCCAACGATCAATATCAATTCTACTGATTCATCTGAGCATTACGTGTTCAATGATATCAACAGCTCACTTATTGGTTGGTGGCGTGGAGAGAACAATGGATCGGATGATTCGAGCATTGGTAGCACTGCTGTCTGGTCTGGTACACCCGCATATATCGTAGGGAAGTATGGACAAGCATTTCATTTCGATGGAAGCAATTACATATCTATACCAGACTCCGATACGCTTGACGGATCTACTTTCACCGTCTCTACATGGGCGAATTTTCAAGGAGCCACTGTAGGGTGGAATCGGATATTATCTAAAAAAAATTATAGCTCTGACAATGATGGGTGGGAAATCACTTTATGGTCTGGCACGCAGTCTGACGTATATATTTCTGGATCGGGTTCAAATAGTCTTCATGTGCCAAATTGTATTGGCACTAATTGGACATCTGGTGGATGGCATCACATTGTAGCTGCGTATACGCCAACTGGCGTCACCGTGTATTGTGATGGTATACAGAAAACGGGATCTGGACAAGTAGATACGATAGTGCCCAATACTCATGAATTGGTTATTGGTCGAGTGACGGGTGAAAATAGTGATAATAACTGGCTTGGATATATTGATGACACGATACTGTTTAATCGCACTCTGTCGAGCGATGAAGTTCTGTCACTCCATAATGCGTCAACACATGCATATCATTTTGCACTGACTGATTTGCCTCTCGGTAGCAACACGATCAAGGCACATTTATCCTCACTCAATGGGAGCCTGCATGTTTCTGACACTCGCTCATTTACGAATAACTCACCACCCAAAGCACCTATAGCCTCACCAGGAAGCGGAGCATACACCGAATCACAGTCGGTCACCCTGACATCTTTGCGTGAAAATGGGATGGTTTACTCCTTATCGCCAATTCCAGTAGAAGGTCACTGCACTGCAAATGAAGCTATTAGTAGCTACAGTTCATATATTAGCGTGTCGGTCGGCAGTACTCTATATACACGCGCATGTAATGACTATGGTGACACTGATGCAAGCTTCGTCTATACTCAGATGACAGCTGCAGACCCTCCTACCAATGTAACTCGAGTGAGCGGTGGATATGCTGATTTTGTGCTCGGTTGGACTCGTCCGGTGAATGATGGTGGAAGTATCTCAAACTATGCAGTCGAGTATCGAGATGCCACCGACATAAATGATTTTTATTGGTATCCCCAATGGTATCCCTCAACTCAGACTGATGTGACAAACTACTCCTTTAGTACGGGCTATTTTCGCCCCATTCACACCTATCAATTCAGAGTCGTTTCGTACAACGATATCGGCTACAGCACACCTTCTGAAGTATATGAATATACATTTCCAGTTGCACCCTCTTACAATGTATCCTCATGCCAAGATCTGCAAAATATAAAGAATGATTTGTATGGCAATTACACACTTACAAAAGACATAGATTGTGCAGAAACATCAACATGGAATACAAATGGAGAAGGTGGATATTTTGGATTTGAGCCTCTCGGCGATACTTCTGTTTATTTCAACGGTACTTTTGAGGGAGGCAATCACACAATAAGCAATTTGTACATCAATAGAAATGGATACAACTATATTGGGCTATTTGGAACCGTTGACACCGAATCCACCATAACCAATCTAGGGCTGATAAATGCAGATGTCACTGCTTCCAACTATGCAGGTATATTGGCTGGAGGATTGGCGGGCACAGTAACCAATTGTTATTCAACTGGACAAATCAATGGTTATAACCAGATTGGAGGTCTCGTAGGTAGACATGTAGACACGGGAAACTTCCAATCAAGTCCGCTTGTATACACATGGAATGGCACAAAGTATGATTATATTGGCGATGTTGGAAAGAGTCTGGCACGCAATGTAGTAGGAAATGACTATATGCCGATAGATGGGAGCAGGCTCGCCCCGAAAGATGGCACATATTCGGTGAATATTTCCCAAGAATACAATGAGATTGTCTATTACGATGAGCTCGCACTCAAGACATTTGATCATGCTCCAGGATACGGGATAGCTACCTCTTTGCAAAAGAGTAAGAGCGGTCAGTTTTACACAGTCAAAGATGCTCCAACAAACCCACTCATTTCATGTGTTGATGCATTTGGCAACGATTGTGTGACCAATCTCAAAAACAACGATGATTTATGGAGCAAAAAAGGTCAATCTGAAGAAAACTATTGGACGATGAATTTTGGTAGTCTTGTCGATGCGCCACGGATACTTCTCATCGTACAAGGAGCAGAGGATGGGTATGCCAAAAATAAACACTTTGTTCAGGTAAAAGACGCACAAGGAAACTGGGTGGATGTATACGACAATAGCACACTCACAGCCATGGGTGGCGCTCCACGAAAACAAGTGTTTGATTTGACGGGCAAATTTCCCACTAGTAACTACGATGTCCGCGTCGGATATTCGAGAACCCGCATCAATTACTTTGCTGTAGACACTACTCCTCAACAGACATATACCGAGACGACCTATCATCCAACTCGTGCAGACTTGCACTTTTTTGGATACACGGCTATAAAGAACGACTATTTCGCTGACCATGACTATTACAGCGTATCCTCAACACCAAAGGAAGTGTTTGCTGATCAGGTCGGCAACTTTACCAAGTATGGTGATGTGTCTCCACTCTTGCAAAGTACCAACGATCAATTTGTAGTTATGCATCATGGGGATCAGATGAGTGCAGAGTTTGCCTATGTAGCGCCTGCTGATGGCATGGAGCGAGACTTTGTGCTATACAACTACGATATGTTCAAACACGCGAAGCTTGGCTCTGCTGGACGCTCTGTAGAGCCTATGCCCTACAAAGGCATGACCAAGTACCCTCTTGTTTCACCACAGGCATATCCACTGACCGATAGCAACAAGGAATATCTCGCGACATGGAATACACGCACCATATTGGGTAGTACAAAAATAGGGAGTACGATCATCAACTCTCACTCAAGTGCTGCAGTCAATGGTCAATATAATATCGGAGGACTGGTTGGATGGAATCAAAAATTGATTACGGGATCCTATGCGACTGGTGATGTGACGCTGGATAATGGGTATGCTGCAGGTGGCTTGGTAGGATTCAATACAGATGTTGGCGAAATCAGAAACTCATACGCCACAGGAAAAGTGACAAGTAGTCAGAACGGCTCAAATATGGGTGGACTCGTCGGTGAAAATGATAATCAAAATGCCGTGATTAGATATTCCTATGCGACAGGAAAGGTGACAGGTAGTGAAAATTCGTACACCGTAGGTGGCTTAGTTGGATATAACAACGGGAATATCTTTGATACATATACCACTTCTGTTGTAAGTGGATTCGAATTTATAGGTGGTTTTGCTGGTCAAAACTATGGCCAAGTATCCAACTCCTATTCAACGGGTAATGTAACCGCACTATTAGATTATGCCGGAGGATTTATCGCTAATGATAGAAGTGGAGTGTCTAATTCATTTAGTACAGGAGATGTGACTAGTGCAGATGGAGCGAACTATGTTGGTGGCTTTATCGGTCAAGGTACTGAGTTTGATTATTCTTCAAATGAGGGCGGCAATGATTATTGGTATGGATCGACTCAGTCCATGGGAATAGCTGATGGTCGCAACGAGTCATCCTCAGCTACAAAAGTCGAGTCTGCGGACTATTTCAAGGGAGCTGGTGTCACTGCAGTTGCACCATTTGTCAACAATTGGAACTTTGATAGCGTGTGGAAAATCATGACCAGCTATCCTGAATTGGTTACTAACGTGTACGTTACGGTAGATGCCAATCTTGGTACTGAGAATATCGACACGAATATCGGTGAAATCCTCGATCCCGCATCAGCGACACATCTCTACTTCTACAAGCCTGGCTTTGGCAAGATTGAGTTTGGATCCACCCTGGACTTGACTGATCCTGCTGTAGTCGCATGGCTCCAAGATCTTGGCTCGAAACTCGACTTGACCGTACCCAACCAAGTGAGTCTCGATGCCGAGACGATCAAGGCTCTCATCGATACTCAAGCTACGATCACGCTATACAACGTCACTTTTGATAACCCTGTCATCCTCGTGAACGGACAAACTGATATTCATGGCATCGTCACCGATATCGTCTATGACAAAACTGCCCACACTCTCACTTTCCATGTAGCACACTTTACGTCATACAAGGCAGTCGCTGCTGATACATCACATCATACGTCTTCCCCATCTCAGTCGTCATCATCTGACGCATCTACTCCTATGTGTACCGATACAGCTCCGTCATCTATCCCAGATCTATTCCAGGTTAACGTGACCGACACTGATGCGAAGGTGTTCTTTACTCCTATATCCAATAGTGACGGCTACTATGTCAGCTTTTCTACCATGCCTACCGCAGAGGAGCATGGGGCACAGATCACGCTCGCACGAGAAGGAGTCCAAAACTATACCGTACATATGCTCAAGCCACAGACGACCTATTACTTCAAAGTACGAGGTCAAAATGGCTGTATGCCAGGCGAGTGGAGTAGTATCATCAAGGTGAAAACTACGCCAAAAGGCCAGTCAAATAGTGCGATGTACTACAAGCAAGGCAATCCCGTCCTGCATATCAATGTAGATATTGAGCCTACGCCTGAGTCAACTGTTCTTGGCATCTCCACCCCGCGCAACACGCCTATACCCCAAATCACCCATGCTGCCGTGAAACCATCAGCGCCTGCTCCAACCATAGCTCCCAAAAAGAACTGCATTCTGATCTGGTGTTGGCAATGACGACTCGATACACTTCAAACGTCATCATCCACACGCAGTTGAAATATCTTGGAAAGCACCTATAATATGTGCTTATGGGTGAAAGACAATCACATTCGCAACCCGATTTTGAGCTGGATCTGTATCAGACAATTCATGGCATGCGTGTTAGCAAAGATGCCACGCAACTCGATCCTGCTCTCGTTGCCGAAATGCCACTCAACTCTGCTTCTGTGTACTATGTCAAAACAGGTAATGAACAACATAAACGCTCCATACAGTACCCCGTAATGGTGGCAAAGTATGAGAATTTTCCCGCGTATAATCAGGTGATACGTATTGCTCCTAAGGATAACCGATACGTGATGGAGGCGCTTCAGTTCGAGCGTGACTTCTTCAAAAACTCATTCAAAAATGCTCCATTTCTCGATGATATCCCTGATGATGCGGTGACAGTTGGATTCAATATTCATACAAAAGTACTTGGTGTATACCATCCTGTACTACGAGCCAGAGAGTTCATATCGTGGGCGCTACAGGCATACGAAATGAGCCACGTCACTCAGCTTCTGTCTGATTTTGAGGCGGGATCAGATACATTTGCTGCATATCAATCTGCCTTACAAATGACAGGTGGAGATGAGGTAGAGGCTATGCAGAGATCCTTTCCTCATGCTATTTTTACCAATCTCGGATTTGAGCTCATTCCACGGATATATCACTCCATATACCCGAAACCAGTCGTGTGCGCTCTCTATCAGAAGATGTCGTAATCTGCCAATGATCTCCCCCTATGTGCATGGATGGTGAGATGCCAAGTGGGCGAAAACCATCACGTTTAGGCGAAAAGTGGGCTCAATAAGTGACCATGAAAGACCTTATATGATGCACCCATAGTATTGACTTAATGACAGTTATAGGGTATACTATCGGCTTGCTTGCGCACCATATCCATGGAACAGCTTCGTGATATATGTTGCAGAGCAGTACTTTTATAATCCGATCGCAAAATTTCGAGGTACCTTTCCGCACTCGTATTCGAGGTGAATACGGATCCCAAAGGGTATCTCGAAAGAGAAAATCATACCCGACTCAAGGAGTAAAATGCTAGTTCGAATATTTGTTCTTCTGTCATTGTTGTTTGGGTTCTTCGCACCTGAAAAGGTGCTCGCAAATCCAAACGAAATTATTTCATTTACCGTTGTTCAGGATGGTGTGGTTGACCAGCCGTTTATGTATGTAACGTCAACTACAAACAACACATCAACAAGTCAGAACATTGAATATGTTCTGGCGGTTGATAATACAATAGAAACTCAACTCGAATTCCCCTATATTGCTTTCACGTCGAGATCAGGTGGTGTATGCAAGGTTTCTGGCGGAAGTTTGACCAGGAGTATTGCATATGATTATACACATGAGGTTGTGTCAGGAGAATATATTGTGGATGCGTGGGCAACTGCAACTGTCACCTGCATTTTTAAGGGGATAAAACCCCTAAGAAAGGCAATGATAATAACAACAACATCCACAGAGGGAACAGCCTCAAAGGCGTTCCTCCTCCGAGTTTGGGGGAAGACTTTTCTTCCCCGGTTACTAAGCTACAGTACTACCGACCCATGGGGGTCGGTAGCACACCTCGGTGTATTGATAACTACAAATTTCTTTTTTGCGGTCGGATATACATCATCTATATCCATTACTCATTTCCAATACATTTATCCTGCGATCTGATTCTACTGTGACATAACTATCTGTAAGTCTGAACCCATCCCACCACTCACATCTTTTGAAGATACTGCTGCTAGGAATACCTGAGAGTCAGACGCAACATGATAGGTTGAAAAACTTGCGTCACTTTCTGATGGTGATAAGATGCTTGGCATGCCATCTTTATTAATTTCAATTACATTAAATCTATCCCTGTTGACTTCGATCGCCACAGTTTGACGTTCAGCAGAGCCAGAAAAGGTAAATGAGCCAAATGTGCCATCACTATCAGAAATCATAACAATTTGCATTTGGTTTGTATCAAACGAAATGTGTTGCGATACTTCTGGGTGCTTCTTCCACATTTGAGCATATATATCCGCACCAGGAAATGATTTCTGATCAACCGATGCTAATGCCATCGTATATAGAGCAGCTTCTTGAACAGATTGGGCTTTCCTAAGCTCTGGATCAGTTGAAGTATGAATAATATCGAGTAACACTGCCTCAGTATCTATTGGTATGGGTTGGGGATGTGTACCAGTATTTTTGTATGCTTTGCTTTGCAACAGTGCAATACGATCGGTGTACTGATGTAGAAAATGTGAATATTTATCTACAAATGATGTGCCATTGGAATAATGGTCAATAACGTATGTCAAAAATCCCCACTGTCCATACGTATATGGATCACCCACCCCCATATTTTGGTTTGCGAAAATCTCTTCGATACTTTTGGCATAGTGCCGATTTTTTGAAGCAGAATCAGTGAGCGATAGCTCTGAGTTGTTTTGCAGCTGAGAGAGCATCAGAACTATTTCAGTCAATCTGCCTATCGATTCCTCGAGTGAGATTTGCGCATCGCAGCAGCGCAACGCCTGAGGACTACTTGTGGGCATGCGAGAAACTTGCCCAATAGTCGATCGAAAATACCAGTGCATGAGCTCATGCAGCACAACGGCTACATACTCATCCTCAGACTCTGGAGCAGGACTAAAGCTGTTGCTCATTACTATATATGACTCAACACCACAAGGATGAAGCGGATCGACTTTTTCTGGCCAGTGTGGATCAGCGCTACTTGTACCATTGCCCCCGCCTTCCTCATGGATGAATATCTGCACTTTTTTGCCATCATACTCAGTTGAAAAACCCCACAACCTCCATATACTCATTGCACGAGCTACAGATCGATCAATCACCTCACTTAGGGGCATTTCAGTGCCCACCTTACTATCACGTACGATCTTGCTGTTGCGATGATCTGTAGAGTCAAGGATGAGTTGATACTGATCTCGATCGCGGACTTCAGTCTTGTGAAATCCTCTCGTTTCATATGCCATCCGATTCCATACTGGCTCAGGATATGGAGTAGCTTCGGGATTTGCCGTCGAGGTAGGCCGCGCTGTAGATGTGGGAAGTCGAGTAACAGTGGACGTGATAAATGCTGTTTCGTCATGAGGTATCGGAGTATGTGAAATAGTGCGAATGGCGAGCGGAGTAGCAGATGACTTCTCAACAGTTATTAGTGGATTTGTAGGGCGCTCAACAGTACATCCTGGTATCAAAAACAAACTCGTCAGCGCTGCAGCAGAGAGTATATTTCTGGATTCGATATGGAGTCCTTCTGATTCATGCATGAGAAATATTTTTTGAAATATACGTGCCCAAACTATCTATGACCGTCGCGTACGGACATGCATCGCAGGTCTGGCAATAGAATAATATATGTTCTGAACTAGATCTGAACGCATAATGAGCACGATTAATGCCGCAATCAAAAATCCCATGACAAAAATGACCACATAAGCGATTGGTGAGATAACCACTCTTTGCGGCACTACGACAATTTTAAGGTCATATTCCTTGGTATTGCCAACGAGACTAATCGACTGCTCACCTGAGAAGTTGTTATAGCTCACTGATACCGTATGCTGTCCAGGCTCTACAGCAGTAAACCTCGCTATCCCATCCTTATCTGTCTGTGCTATCTGTACTGCTGAGTGGAGAGTGACCTCAGCTCCTTCGACGGGATTGCCTTGTGCATCTACTACTTTGATTTTGA